>NZ_CYZU01000036.1 GCF_001404335.1 Faecalicatena contorta | reverse complement strand
CTTTAAAAAACTTGTAGTTTTCTGGAGTTATTATCTCATAGATAGATAAAACTAGCACGGTACTAGTGATTTACCGTATACGGGAGTGACGTGGCCAACCAGTGATCCCTTCTTAAGCTGTGCATAATTTCAATCCACACTCCCACGCAGGGAGTGACTGTATCCCATATATTTATGTCTACAGAAACACTGGATTTCAATCCACACTCCCACGCAGGGAGTGACACGGGCAACTTTATCGTGATAAAAACCATCATCGATTTCAATCCACACTCCCACGCAGGGAGTGACGTAATCAGCGTCATTCGCTTCTTTAACCGTCGTAATTTCAATCCACACTCCCACGCAGGGAGTGACGATGAGCTGACAGACAGAATAGCAGATACCAGCGAAATTTCAATCCACACTCCCACGCAGGGAGTGACGTGGCCTTGAAACCTTTGCGATACAAGTGTATGAATTTCAATCCACACTCCCACGCAGGGAGTGACTGTGTGGAACAGGATGCTCCTCTGTAATAAATAATTTCAATCCACACTCCCACGCAGGGAGTGACGCTGTTCGCTTTTGTTATTGGCTCCTCACCGGTATTTCAATCCACACTCCCACGCAGGGAGTGACGACAGACGGAGAAAATGCAGCAACTGACAAAAAAATTTCAATCCACACTCCCACGCAGGGAGTGACAATATCATCATCTGCTATAAGTAAGTTCATGGCATTTCAATCCACACTCCCACGCAGGGAGTGACGGAACAGCAATCGTCCCATCCCTGCGAAGATATTATTTCAATCCACACTCCCACGCAGGGAGTGACTAATCGCAGTTATATAGATTATCGTAATTTTCAGATTTCAATCCACACTCCCACGCAGGGAGTGACGGGATAGCGTTAGAATGGAGTTTAATAATTTCATATTTCAATCCACACTCCCACGCAGGGAGTGACGTAATCTCTATAAACGGCTTATCGTAAAGCGCAATTTCAATCCACACTCCCACGCAGGGAGTGACGCTATACCTATCTGTCCCGACATTGTTGCTCGGATTTCAATCCACACTCCCACGCAGGGAGTGACTTTGTCAGACTTACCGCATTATCGATTGTCCGGTCAATTTCAATCCACACTCCCACGCAGGGAGTGACGACGCATGGGGTAACAAAATTTTTACACAAAACATTTCAATCCACACTCCCACGCAGGGAGTGACTATGTAGTAAAATCTGTAAAAGTAGAATTTGCTAATTTCAATCCACACTCCCACGCAGGGAGTGACACATAATCTTCTTTCACGCTATCAATAAATTCTGTATTTCAATCCACACTCCCACGCAGGGAGTGACTAACCTCAATTGGGTAAGTAAAGTACTTTGCTTATTTCAATCCACACTCCCACGCAGGGAGTGACCTTACTCCTTTTGCTTGCATCATACAGGCAAACCGATTTCAATCCACACTCCCACGCAGGGAGTGACGATAATTCAATATGCAATAGTACACAAAAATAGATATTTCAATCCACACTCCCACGCAGGGAGTGACCTTTGTATACATGCAGTGATCCATGTCATTTGTATTTCAATCCACACTCCCACGCAGGGAGTGACTCTAGGGAACTTATTCGGATCAACTACACTTCAGAATTTCAATCCACACTCCCACGCAGGGAGTGACCAAACGTTCGTTTAAAGTGCTGTTCTCGTCCTCAATTTCAATCCACACTCCCACGCAGGGAGTGACACACTCCCTTTTGCAACAGTAGCAGTTGTGGGTATTTCAATCCACACTCCCACGCAGGGAGTGACAGCAGAATTGCACAATTTTTACACATGAAAATTATACATTTCCCCTAAAATTCTATAGCATTTTCCTAGAAATTACAATTGTTTTAGCTCAAACTCGTTTTTTTCTCGTCTCAATATAATATTTTACAGATTTATATGGTGCGAATCTCCCGGGGAATTTATGTTCACTTCACATTCGCACCTAAAACACCATAAATACTATCAGAACATTCCCATAAGCAATTTTCTTTTGATATTTTCTATATTTTTACAGTTTACTGATAATTATATTCCCCAAGGGCTACATGGTGCAGCCCCTAAGTGAACTACACTCTCCTACAGTAATATAATTATACCGTTATCGTAAGGTAATAATTTAAGCATTACTGTTACGTATCTAGCTCATTGAAATTCATCTATGATAAAGGTTCCGTGCGCCAGTAGCGCACGGATAACATGAAACGAAGTGGAGACAGAATGCCTGAAACCATCATGTTTCACTACGGTCTGTGCAATAAATGCACAGAGCTGTCTAAACTTTTACAAAGAAACATCTGTATCTCAAACAATATCCAGGTAAGTCTTACGCTGCGGAGCCGGAAATGCGTCATCCAGCATATGATACTCTTCCTCCGTCAATTCAATTCTCCGCACATCCCAGTTTTGCAGAACATGTTCCTTTTTTCCACTGCGCGGAATCGCTATTACATTTTTCTTATACAGCACAAATGCCAGCAGAACCTGCATTTTTGTAATTCCATGTGTTTCTGCGACCTTGCGGACGCTCTCATCAGACAACAGTTCTCCTCTAAGATCTCCCGCCTGTGCCAGAGGGCAGTATGCCATCAACGGGATTTTATGTTTTGTCAGCCATGGAAGCAAATCATATTCCACTCCCCGGGAGCCGAGATGATACAAAACTTGATTCACAACACAGTTTCTGCCAGCCGGAATACTGAACAGTTCCTCCATGTCATCTGTGTCGAAATTAGAAACGCCCCAGCTTCGTATTTTCCCTTCTTTCACCAGTTGTTCCATACAGGATACCGTTTCCTCCAGAGGAATTGACCCGCGCCAGTGAAGCAGATAGAGATCCAGATAATCTGTTTCCAGATTCTTTAATGTCTTCTCAACGCTTCTAAAAATATGCCGTTTCCCGGCATTCTGCGGCAAGACCTTTGATACCAGAAATAAATGATCCCGATTGTATCCTTTTATCGCTTCACCAATGAGCCCTTCTGAGCGGCCATTCCCGTACATCTCGGCAGTATCAATCAGACGCACGCCTGCATCCAGTCCGGCCTGCAGTGCCTCAAGTTCTTCCGTTTCCGTTTTTTTACTTTCACCCAAAAGCCACGCGCCCATGCCAAGGCGGGGCATATGAATCCCATTATTTAGTTGTAATTCCATAGTAAACTCTGCCATCAGTCTACGCCTTTCTTCCTTGTTTAGTGAGAGCCTATAGGATGCTACATAATCAACGTCTGATCAGCAGAAGTTCCCCTTTCGACCCCAAAATGTTCAACCTTGGTCTTATAATTATTGCCCAAATAATAAAATCTAAGACTATCCACGTTCTCATCAATGATTTCCGATAATATTGCCTTCAGCCTGACACACTGTGCATGATCTAGTATACACTCAAATACTGAATTCTGCACCCGTCTTCCATAATTGACACATTGTTTCGCCACTTTTCTCAATCTGGTTTTTCCGGCAGCCGTTTCCGTATTCACATCATATGTAATCAGTACCAGCATTGCCCCACCTCACTTCCACATGAACACGGGATATCCGTCTAAGTCACCTCTAAGGTACCTGGCAAGCAACATCGCCTGTACATAGGGAACCATACCCCATTCAACCTTTTCTTTCAAGTATGGATGCGTTAAAGTTTCCTTCTTTTTATTCTGCCATTCCGTCAAAACAGTTCTACGTAGCTCATCATCCATAAGGACCGCGCCATTTTCTTTTTTATCAAAATTCTTTCCGCTAATAATCTTTTTATTGATCAAAGACAGTACAAAGCGATCCGCTAACACAGCACGAAGTTCTTCTATAAGGTCTAATGATAATGATGCCCGTCCCGGACGTTCAGTGTGCAGATATCCGATACACGGATCTAATCCTACGGTTTCCAGCGCAGAGGTTATTGTATTCGTTAGTAATGTATAAACAAAAGAAAGCAATGCATTTACATTATCCAATGGCGGTCTTTTATTCCTCCCCTGAAAAGTAAACTCCTTTTTCTGCTGCAAGATCAATTCGTCAAGCACGCTGAAATAAACGCTTGCTGCTTCTCCTTCAAAGCCTCTCAGCTGCTCTTTTGAATGGCATGACTTAATAAGTTCTAAGGATTTCCTTAATTTATCGGACGCACTTTTAACCTTTTCAACATCGATCTGCATGCTATGGTCTCTTGTGGCCCGCTCAAGTACCCAGCGGGCATTATGTACTTTTCCTATAATACAATTCTTTGCGATTTCCAGACTTTTCTCTTCGCTCTGGCTGCTTGCATACTGCTGCTCTCTTAAGATGACGTTTCCTTTTACTTTTCCCGAAACTCTTGCCAGAAATTTTCCCTGCGGCGTCAGGTAACATAACGAAATATTCCGGTCTGCGCAGGCTCCCATCAGAGCAGGGCTTGTACCACGGTAACCAAAGGAAACAATTCCTTCCAAATTATGCAGAGGAAGTCTGCCAACTTCTTTCTCTGAATCCAGCACTACAATATTTTCTCCATCCAAAGATAAATAGCTGTTTTCAGATGTAACGTAAAGTGTGTTTAGTAGTTTTTTCATTCTTCCCCCTCCTTCAGCATCTGATCCATGTATTCCTTCACGGAAACAGCCTTTCCCAATTTAGGAAGACAGATATCTTTAAGAGAGCATGCATTACATGCTTTGCTATACTTCACTTTTGGGGTGTATTGTCTGTTGTAGTATTGGTGCATCTCTAGAAACATATCCTTCACTTCTTTTCGAAGCTCCTCGGTTATTTGAATGATTTCCCGTCTTCTCGTCTCACCGTAGAATATTGCTCCCTCGGGGACAGGGATGGAAAACATTTCTTCCAGACAAAGCGCCTGTGCAGTAAGTTGAAGCCGATCTTCCCCGGTTACTTTCGGTTTTCCTTTTTTATATTCAATCGGATAGACTTTATAAAGTCCGCGATGTCCGTGCAATTTGATTCCATCTTCACTTTTTTGGAACTCTACCACATCACACTCTCCGCTGACTCCCATGATCCTGGAAGACACTGGAAGCGCCCTCGTGATCAATACATCTTTCCTTTTCTCCGTTAAATATGGGTCATGGACTTTTTTGTGCATTAATTCACCTACCACCGTATGAACATTTTCATCCCATTGATGTTCAATATGAATCAAAGCCCACTGCCGACGGCAATATTTAAAATGCTGTATTCCCGATATCATCAAATAATCATCTTCTGAATATTCCATTATATCTTCCATTTCACCTCAATAGAATCCGGTATCATGTCCTCATGTATCTCTACTGTATAATCCTGATACTTTCTAGGATACTGTACATCCGCCTTTCTCTTCACTTCCACTGCATCAAATAATTTGTAAGCCGGGCAGTCGCCCAATTCTTTGCTGTGCTTAAATACAATCAGTTCCCGGACTGCCATCTTCCCTCTGGCGGCAGAGCGGTCATGCTCAAACATATTAATGACTGCCTCCCACAAAAGTTCAAGATCTTCCTCGGAAAATCCAGTTACCTTTCTGGCCAGGTTGGCAGAAATATACCCCTCCACACGATACAGTGCATATGGAACAATATTTTTTCTTCCCATTTCTGTGCTCTTATTTTCAGCATCTTTTTCCGTTGTAATAGCAACTCTGGTAATTGTTACTTCCTGACTGATAATAGGGTCAATACTTCTTGCAAAACCAAGCTGTACCGGGCCTCTGACTTGACCACAGTTCAGTGCCGCTTTCACAAAGGTAGTCATCACAGCTCCAAAAGTTCTGATGTCATAAAACTTCTCACACATAAAATCCCTGATTTTCACATCTGCATCAGGATCTTTCCTTTTCAGTTCTTTTATTGTTTTATCATTCACGCCCAGATGTATATAAGCCTTGTTATCGCTCCTGTTTAATGGAACATCTTCTTTGATATATATCCTGTAGCCTTCCGCATCCTCTTTTACAGTCTCTACATAATTCCTGATTTTTCTTTTCAGACATACATCTGTAACTATACCATATCCGCTCTCCGGGTCGATTCTCGGCATATTACCTGCATCCGGATCTCCGTTCGGGTTACCATTTTCTACATCAAATAATACGACGAACTCATACCTGTTTTTTATCACTTCGCTCATTTACTTATCCTCCTTTTTCTCATACCTTTTCTGTACCTGATGATAGTAACCTAACATAAATCTTCCCTGCTCTTCCAATGTCAGACGCTTTGGATACTGGTCCAGCTTTCCCATAAGATTCGTAAGAAGTTTTTCATAGTACACTTTTGCAGCTTCTTTTGTTCTATCTATTTTTTTGATATGACTATTCTTTAATTTAATCAGGATAGGAAAAATAGATTCCGGTGTAGTACATGCCGCATTGAAGTATCTGTCCCGAATGGTTGCATTTATTCCCGGGTTCGCTTCTTCCTGAACCGCTTCCAACACAGAAAAAATTCGTCCCAATACATATGCCGCATCATTACATTCTTCATTTAATCCCATAAAATCATCTCCTTTACCCCATGTACAATTCCTTATTAAATAAGCCTTTATAATCCCTGCCCTTCCCCATGTTATCTTTCCCTGTTCTGCCCGGATTCGGATCATGGTATTACTGTATAGATTGGCCGGGTATCTGCCGCCGGATAAGACAGCCTGCAATACCATCGCCGCCATATTCGGTACAGGTTTCTTCTCTTTTGATTTTTGATTCACCGTCTCCTGGAGCATCTGGCCTATTCCCAAGTATTCACGTTCCTCCCAGGAAGGCTTTACAATTTTCATTCTTTCATAATGCCTGGAAATATTATTTAAAATATTCCCAAAAGAGTTCTGATAGAAAAACCGGACAGCCAGCCGGGCAGCATTGGGAGCTAAGCCTAAAATATAGAATTCCTGCTCCGTATTTATCTGAATTCCGTCAATATCTATTGCTTCCTGTTTTTTTAATGCATCAAATACCCCGCGTACCGTCTCCTGATTATCCAGTTTCGGATCCACTGACCAGGAAAATATATCCTGATAAACTTCATTCCCATCTTCTGCCCAAAATACAACCATCGTGTCGCCAAACTGAAAGGTGTAATTCCTCTGGGCCAGCAGATAATTCAATGCTGTTGTATATGCAAATGCAGCATATTTACCAACCGGGGCGTTGTAACTCTGCTCCTTCCCATATGATTCAAATGCCGGAGCATTAAAAGATACCAGCGCCGCCCCGCTGGACTGCGCTCCTGGCACGCCTTTAATTGTGTTATGTATTCTCGTAATTTCCGCTTTCTCACCTGTTACCAGGCATGTCCCTGTAACCTGTTCTGAGCCTGCTGCCAACACCTGCTCCCATGCGCTCTTTATTTCACTGTCGTCTTGCGCATAGTCTAAGCCCATACAGAATATTAAGTTACCGCCTTCCGTTATTTCATCCCAGTCTTCCAGCAGTTTTGGATTGTCAGCCGCATGTTCAGGTTCCCATTTTTCGAAATACTTTTTGACCGCTTCCGCCATTTCACTGTGGACATTGGCTAATAATGACAGGTGTTTTTCCTTTGCCGCCTGAAAACAGTCCAATACCCTTTGATTTGTCCCCTCCGCATCAATACCCAGCAGATATTTAGAATTGTCGCACAAAAAATTGGCAGACACTCCTGATGACCTTGCAACCATCTCCGGAACTATAATTAAAGAAGGAAGCCACACTGTTTTCTTTCCTCGCTCCGCTTCACGTTTTAGTGATATAATCCCTTTTATATCTCCGTCTTTTGAGAGGTTAATTCCAAATGACACTTTCGCATGGCACCAGCCCTGCCTTGTAACTTTATCTGCATCCGCAAGCGTCTCATAATGCTTCACCAAAGCCTGTAAAATCATCGGATCACCTCACAGTCCCTTAAATCTAATACACCTTTTTTCATAACAGCCCGGAAAAACATGGGTCTGATCTCCCCATCGGCTAAATATTCCATATCATACAGCATAAACCCTAAATCTTGCTCTTCCACATCCTCATAAGCCGTTGATATTTCTTCTTCCTCACAGAGCTTGAAATTAGCCGGAAATTCTCTGCATCCAAAATAGGGGTTGTGAAAACACTCCCCCCTTCTAAGCCGCCTCATGATAATGTCTTTAAACTTCCCAGGATTATCAGTTGCATTGGCTTTTTCCGTCATATCGAAATGCGCTTCGATCACATATTCCACATCGCACAAAAGCAGAGATGCCCTTTGTACAATGTCTTCCTTGGTGCTGATAAAAAGCGGTTTTTTCCCGCCATTATATGCCGCCAGTGCATTGCTGGCGGATATTTTGCTTTTCACCTCATTCCTGCGTATGCTGGTAAACTGTATGGGGTTTACCACATAGATCCGGTCAATCACCCAGCGCATGCCGGGATGCCAGTATACAGCCTCCAAAATCCCTCTGGCTGCTGAAGGCGTCATGACATCGTAGGAGCATCTTTCCACTTTCATCTCAGGTCTGCCGAAGAGTGCATACTCCCCCCAGACCCTTACTTTCACGCCTATCCCCATACTTCTTCCTCCTTCCCGTATTTTTTCAAGTACGCCTTGGCGTCCTTGCGGCGAGGCACGCGCATGCTCCGCATGACATAATACCTCTACATGCCTCTGCCATCCACCGGCGGCTTTACCTTGAAAGGAGATTAGACTCCCGCCAGAACGAACTTATTACTTACCTGCCGCTTACAGCGGTGGGAGTCTTATCTGCTTTCAAGATAAAATTTCACCCGAACGATAGCATGCAGCTATATAATCCCTTGGCTGATAATAGAAATCCGTATTATAATCTGACAGATGATCATCAATCCAGGAATGATAAACCTCCCAAATCCAATCTGTTATCGCTTCATTTGAATACGAATCTTCTATCAGACGTTCATACACCTCCCCCATGATCCAATAATCAGGAACTCTATATCTGCACTCCTTTTCATTATCAAAATCACCTTGCGTTATTCCATATTCTTCTATAAACTCAACTGCTACCGTTTCTATTGGTTCACAATGAAAAACATCTGCGTACTCGTAAATTCTTTCAATAGCCTCTTTCCCAAGCTCATCTGTAATTTCTTTTCTTGTCCTTTTCATCCCTCTTCCAATATATTCAATTAAGCTGCATGTAAAGAATAGTTTATTATTATTTTTTGTTCCCATACACTACCTCGCTTCCAATAAAGTCTAGAGTATCAAGAGCAGAAATAGTATGGAAACTAATTTGATGAGTTGGATGATTAAACTTTACAAGTTCCCAAAATGCTGCCCTTGATCTCTTCCCATCCATAAAGTTCTGAACATAGTTAAATATTGAATCATCAGCCATAGGGCCTTCTACAATCTCATAACTGTGAGACTCTCCGTTTCCGCAAGCGATAATAACATCCTAATAGTACCCCTTACTTTTTATAACATGACTGCCCTTCCAAACTCAACATCCAAAACCAGCCCCATTTCTTCTGTATACTGCTCTTCCGTACGCAGCAAGAAAAAATCTTCTTTCATGTCTTCCGTAATTTCCTGAAGCATGCCCGCTGCAAAGAGTTTCTGAAATTCGTTGTCATATACATTGATGCAAAACTGCCCTGCCTGTCTCATTAGTCTTTTTGTAAAACCTTCATATTTTAATCTTGTCAGTATCTCATCCGCCGCTTGTTCTCTGTTTATAAAAATAGTCTTTGTATTCTCTTCTATGATTTTAAACTCTCGGCTTACTTTAGCGAAGGGGAATCTTCCTTTTCTAAATTCTCCTAAAATATCTTTTTTGTCCAGACTTTCTCCCCGGAAATGATACAGCATTCTAAAATATTTAGACACGGAGTCCAACGAAGATATGTCAACTTCATCCTCCAGTAAATCTTTCGTAACCGCAATCTGTTGTTTCTGTCCCGGAACATATTCTTTTTCAACAAATTGGAATATATAAGTCTTGCTCTCCCCGACGCCTCTTTTCCCCTCTCTATTGCATCTTCCCGCTGCCTGAATGATGGAATCCACTCCGGCTAACTGTCTGTAAACTGATTGAAAATCTAAATCCACTCCGGCTTCTACAAGGCTGGTTGATATCACGATACATCTTTCTCCATCCTGCAAGCGCTTCCTGATCTCAGCCAACACGCGTTTTCTGTGGCAGGGGTACATGCACGTGGAGAGATGATATACTCCTTCTTTTCCCAGTCTTTTATAGATGATTTGTGCCCTCTTTTTCGTATTCACTATACATAGTGCCTGGCTTTCTGTTTCCAGTCTGGCAACTAAATCGTCCTCCGATATCGTTTCCAAATTTTGAAAGGATACACGTTTAAAAAACTGGAACTGTTCCTTGCATCTGGGACACAATTCTTTTGGTGTTATATCTTCCTGAAAAAATTGTGATAATGCCGGCTGTGTTGCTGTACACAGAACAATGCTTGACCGATAACGTTTTAAAAGTTCTTCCATCATGGCTATACATGGTTTTAAATAATCATTTGGCAGCATCTGCGCCTCATCAAAAATAATCACACTGTTCGCAATATTATGGAGCTTCCTGCATTTAGATGATTTATTTGCAAATAGCGACTCAAAAAACTGGACATTTGTCGTAACAATCACCGGCTTATCCCAGTTTTCTGCTGCCAATTGCATTGGCTTTAATTCTTCATCACTTTCATAATCTACATTGCAATGATTTTCCAGGACATTATTCTTGCCCAGAATCTCACTGAAAACTTTGGCATTCTGTTCAATAATGCTTGTATAAGGAATCACATAAATAATTCGTTCCATATTATTCTTAACGGCATGTTGGAGGGCAAAGGCCAGTGAGGCCACTGTTTTTCCGCCTCCAGTTGGTACTGTAAGGCTAAAAAGTCCTCTGTCTGAATTTCCCATATCCAGACAGTTTTTAAGTATTTCCGTCCTTCTGCCGTTTACCGTATCAATATCCGTATTAGCCAGCCAGCCTAAAATATGTTTTTTTAGTCTGCCAAGCAATATTTCAACGGAATCACCTGAATCTCTGGCTGTTTCCCCTAGTTTCATAAAATTTTCAGTATCTAAAAAATCAGCATCCACCAGACAAGAATAGAGCATTCTGATAAAAGTACTTAGCGTAAAATCTATATTTGGGGCGCCATTTGGATTAAACGGAGGATTTGACAAAGGTGGAACACTAATTTCTTTTTTATATGCCTGATAGTCTTTCACGTTTTTCTTCAGCCTTCCCTTTAAGGTAGACGCCGTACTTGTATTCGAGTCCTCTCCCGTATCTGGCAAGCCTGCATGATGCCCCGCTATACAGTAACTAAGAAAGCCATACATGCCGCCTATTTCATAGCATAATTTTGCCCCAGCGGTAGAATGGTCAACACGTATATCGCTTCCTGCCAAACGTTGCTGAAATTCCTTGGAATATTTTCCAATATCATGCAGCATGCCACAACAATAGCCCCAATCATAGCAGCCAAAGGCCTTTGCAAATTCTGCTGATAAATCGGCTACATTTGTCAAGTGCTCCTTTAACGTTTGTTCTCCTGAATCTTCTGCAATATGCGCTAAATATCTCATTGAGTTCCTCCTTTTTTCTAACATAGTGAACATAATAAATCCAAAGCTAGTACTGTAAAGAAGATCTCCTTTTCTTATCATGGCTCAACTTGTGCCTTCATATCGGCATCTTGTACCTTATTGCTGAGCAGGGAGTGGCGTGGTCCAGTATTGTGCTTTGCAGTATAAAGGTCAATTTCAATCCACACTCCTACGCAGGGAGTGACCAATTAATGACTGATATATAATTGATTTAGAGTTATTTCAATCCACACTCCCACGCAGGGAGTGACTTTTTTGGGCAAGGCTTAGCTATTGGCATCAAAGATTTCAATCCACACTCCCACGCAGGGAGTGACTTTCTGTCAGGCTTGTTTCATCGGCCAGCTTTCTATTTCAATCCACACTCCCACGCAGGGAGTGACTATTTCCCGTAAGTGATGGGGTTTCGATTTTGTTTTATTTCAATCCACACTCCCACGCAGGGAGTGACTTTCCCGTAAGCGATGGGGTTTCGATTTTATTCTATTTCAATCCACACTCCCACGCAGGGAGTGACAACATTTGTAATGCAGTATTTGAGAAAAGTTTTTATTTCAATCCACACTCCCACGCAGGGAGTGACAACGAGTGGCTGCGGTCTTTTTTGTATGCCGAAATTTCAATCCACACTCCCACGCAGGGAGTGACCTATATTGATGCTGATAAAAAGGGATTATCTTGATTTCAATCCACACTCCCACGCAGGGAGTGACCTCTTCTGCCGTCAAAACTCTTTCATTTTTGTGCAATTTCAATCCACACTCCCACGCAGGGAGTGACGATTATGTTGTGACTCACACAGAGGTTATAAGTTGATTTCAATCCACACTCCCACGCAGGGAGTGACACTTTGCCCCAAGCGTATCCATTTTATTAATAAGGATTTCAATCCACACTCCCACGCAGGGAGTGACGTATCCGGTACTTCCGGTAGTTGTGTAATTCCGGGATTTCAATCCACACTCCCACGCAGGGAGTGACGGTCATTACCTTAAATCCCCTTCCGGCAACGGTCGTGATTTCAATCCACACTCCCACGCAGGGAGTGACTATGCAAAGAGCGTAAGATTCCGATTTCAAGGCATTTCAATCCACACTCCCACGCAGGGAGTGACGAGAAGTTTACCCATGCAAGCCTGATATTTTCGAATTTCAATCCACACTCCCACGCAGGGAGTGACTCATGGCCTAATCTTCGAGATATAGTTTCTAACATTTCAATCCACACTCCCACGCAGGGAGTGACAGCAAAATCACACAATTTATGCATAAGAGAATTATGCTTTTCCCCTAAAATTTTATACCATTCTCTTAAATATTACAATTCTTTTCGCACAAATCCCCATTTTTTTGTATTTTATATTACAATTTATACTTTTATTTGGTGCGAATCTCCCAGTAGATTCATGTCCACTTAGCATTCGCACTTTATAATTCGTATAATAATTTTACCATTTACTCACATCCCAAGTAGGTAAACCTCAGTGCCTTGACAAAATAAGATAATGTTGATGGAGCCGAAAAATATAAACAAACTTTATGACAGAGCCTTCAGCCCCGTAGCCGTTACGCCGAAAAATACACCTATAAATACCTATAATTTGCACACAGCTCTGTCCATCTGTTTTTATTCATCAAAACAACCTTTTAATTCATAAACCATATGAAAATTTAAAAAGGTCCCTATATCAAGCTGTAATCAGTCAATATAGGGAACTTCTGTTTGACGAAAAAACGTCACCTGCCATAGAGTGACAATATCCTGTTCTGTTTATTCTATTCTTATCTGATAAGCCAACTGTAATCCTGTCTGCAATCTACCACATAATCGGCATAGACTATATCATCCACTATCTGAAAGATTATCACATAGCGTTTTTCAAACAGAATAAAACGGTAAGCATTTCTGGGAATATATTCACCTGTAAGCCACGGACATCTCTGCGGCATCATCTCCAACGAATTTGCGGTCTTTTCAAATTCAACTGTCAACCGTTCTGCCGCTTCAGGGCTAACCTGTGTCAAAAATGCAGCATGAGAAATAAGCATCTGCGCTGCCCTTTCCGATATAATGACACGGTATTTATTCTGCTGTTCCACGACCTGATGCCTCCTTGACTGCACTACGCATCATCGTAGTAACTTCACTGACAGAGTATCCTTTGCTACCATGCATCCTGTCCTCCTCGACGGCAAGCAATTCCTCACGAAGCTTCAGCATTTTTTCCCGTCTATTATAGGTTTCAATATCCATAACAACCAAATCACCCTCGCCATTTTTAGTAAGGAAAACCGGTTCTGCGGTTTTTCTACACATCTCCGCAATCTCATTGTAATTCTGACGTATTGCTGCAGATGGACGGATATTCATAACGGCACCTCCTTGATTTTGTAATGGTAGTAATATTCTAATCATATTATATCCATTTCATACTACAAAGTCAATTACAACACATAAATTTTTACAATAACAAATCCATCATCTCTTTAACGACACAATCTTCCATTCTTCCCGCACTGGCAAGGACATGCATATTGACACAATCGCTTACGTTCTTCCATATCAGACTTCCGTATTTTAGATTTTTAAGAATAGACTTCAAAAAGTCTAAAAGCTCTAGCACTAATTTTTAGTGGAAAAGAAATACACCATATATTTGACGCTTACTTAAGGATAGCTGGTTATGGTTTTGTAAGCGCATTTCAATCCACACTCCCACACAGGGAGTGACGAAATCCTGGCACGGACTCCCGCCGCAGATAAAGTTATTTCAATCCACACTCCCACGCAGGGAGTGACGCATATGGCAGAAGATGCTCCTGACAGTAAGGCTATTTCAATCCACACTCCCACGCAGGGAGTGACTTGGGTGGTTAGTATGAGCATAGAATTCAAATGATTTCAATCCACACTCCCACGCAGGGAGTGACACCGCGGGGAACCACCTGGCAAGCATCAGGGTGGCATTTCAATCCACACTCCCACGCAGGGAGTGACTATATTCGAAGGCTTCTGCGGATTCCTGAGCTGAATTTCAATCCACACTCCCACGCAGGGAGTGACTAAAATATGTCACATACAAACAAAACACCAAACTACATTTCAATCCACACTCCCACGCAGGGAGTGACTGAATATACGTTGGAGAAAACCGCTTAGGCGGTAATTTCAATCCACACTCCCACGCAGGGAGTGACTAAGACAGGGGCTTCTGTTTCTGCCCCCGCTTTATTTCAATCCACACTCCCACGCAGGGAGTGACTCATATGATTACCTCCAATATTTTGTTCTGTAAGATTTCAATCCACACTCCCACGCAGGGAGTGACCCCATTTGTACATATTTATAGCAAGCTCTTTAAATTTCAATCCACACTCCCACGCAGGGAGTGACCTTCTTGCGTTCAGCCCGATTTGCCTTGACATAATTTCAATCCACACTCCCACGCAGGGAGTGACTCGTTGTCGGATAATATTTCTGATAATTCATCGTGTGATTTCAATCCACACTCCCACGCAGGGAGTGACGTTGTCGGATAATATTTCTGATAATTCATCGTGTGATTTCAATCCACACTCCCACGCAGGGAGTGACGGATGCAGGCTAATAAGGTTTCCGCTCAGGCGGCAATTTCAATCCACACTCCCACGCAGGGAGTGACAGAAGCAGACAGGGTATCAAGTAATCTGTCAAAGATTTCAATCCACACTCCCACGCAGGGAGTGACGGAACGGCGATCGTTCCCTCCCTGCGCAGATATTATTTCAATCCACACTCCCACGCAGGGAGTGACGTGCTATGTATCCATTATCAGTATCAAGACTTGCATTTCAATCCACACTCCCACGCAGGGAGTGACCATACTTTTCATCAATTCCTAATTCGTACAAATTCGATTTCAATCCACACTCCCACGCAGGGAGTGACGCAGCTTCTGCGGCTTCAAAAGTTCTTCGTGACGATTTCAATCCACACTCCCACGCAGGGAGTGACTCAATCTATCCCTCCTAAATTTTGGTTTTGTTAAAATTTCAATCCACACTCCCACGCAGGGAGTGACATCCCCAAATTCGTCAAAGCAAATCCGCTAAAAATCATTTCAATCCACACTCCCACGCAGGGAGTGACTCTTCCATTATTTTTCCTTCCCGGCATATCACCTATTTCAATCCACACTCCCACGCAGGGAGTGACATCCTTGTCAAATGTTTCTTCTTTGGTCTTCTGTGATTTCAATCCACACTCCCACGCAGGGAGTGACTCCTCCCTGAAAACCGCCCCTGCTTTTTAAGGAGATTTCAATCCACACTCCCACGCAGGGAGTGACCAGGTGCGCAGATATTTTATCCAGGTGGAAAAGAAATTTCAATCCACACTCCCACGCAGGGAGTGACGCTCAAAAAACCCCGCTTATGATCGTTTGTGATATTTCAATCCACACTCCCACGCAGGGAGTGACTTATTGCTGATAGATTGAGCATTGAAAAAAATAATTTCAATCCACACTCCCACGCAGGGAGTGACATCGCAAACGGAATCAATGGTATAACATTAAAGTGATTTCAATCCACACTCCCACGCAGGGAGTGACGGTTCCCACCATAATCTACACCCACCGCCCAGGCTATTTCAATCCACACTCCCACGCAGGGAGTGACATAGTTGGTGCAGGATCGGCAAAGTCCGAATAAAAATTTCAATCCACACTCCCACGCAGGGAGTGACCTTTCTGATTTTTACAAAGTCCAGGATATACTTGATTTCAATCCACACTCCCACGCAGGGAGTGACGGCAAAATTGCACAATTTAGATGTAAAATAATTATGCTATTCTTCTAAAATTTTATACTATTGTAAATGGTAAAATAAAAATGTACATTTAATGGAAAATAAAAATGTACAATCCAAGTCATCATGCTATCGTATTCATGGAGGTGTTATCCATGAACGAAGCATTAAAGACTCAGCTCAAAATCCTCAAATTGAGTGATATAAAACCAAACTTTTCAGAACTCGCACGGTTTTATGATCTGGATCGCAGAACTGTCAAAAAGTATTATGACGGATACGAAGGCAAAGCTGCACACCGAGATAAACCAAGCAAACTGGATAAACATTATGATCTCATCAAACAGAAACTTTCTATCAGAGGTGCGAATATCCGCGCTGTGTATGAGTTCATTCTTTCAGAGAGGGATCCAGATATCGGTACCTACTCAAACTTTAATAAATACATCAAATCCAAAGGGCTTAAGCCAGTAAGAACTGTTGCAGGACATCCAAGATTTGAAACCGCACCCGGTATTCAGGCTCAGGTCGATTGGAAAGAAGATGTATCAATCGCAAATAGATTTGGCGAAATCTTCACCTTTCAGGTGTTTGATTATAAACTTGGGAATTCTAGATACACCCATTTCACTTACAAACTTTATAAGACAAGACAGGATGTATTTGACTGCCTGATTGCTTCGTTCCAAGCAACCGGTGGAGTTCCCAGAGAAATCCTTTTTGATAACATGTCCTCAATTGTCGATCGTGATGGTGAGCGTAAAAACATCTCTAATCAGGTGCGGGCGTTTGCGAAAGATTTCAATTTTAAAATTAAACTGTGTAAGCCAAGACATCCTTTTACCAAAGGAAAGGTTGAGGCGGTAAACAAGTTCCTTGCATGGTTACTCCCTTATGAGGGAGAGTTTGAAACGGAGGATGAATTCATTGCAATCCTCAATAAGATCAACCAAAAGGTAAATACCTATCCATGCCAGGAAACGAACATGCCGCCGCTGGTACTCTTCCAAAAAGAAAAGGAATACTTACAGCCGCTTCCATCAGATGATGTTATTGAATCTTATCTTCCCCACGATCGCCAAACCACGGTAAGATCAGATTCTCTGGTCACCTATCACAACTGCAAGTATTCCGTACCACCAGAGTACATAGGAAAACCTGTAAGATTACTGGTTTCCGACAATACCCTGCGTATCTATTCTAGCACGGATCTTATTGCAGTGCATGCATTAAGTACAAAAAGGATGAATTATCAAAAGGATCATTACCAGCAGCTTCTGACTCAAACAATGAAAGAAGCTGATATGGTCGCAGAACTGGCTGAAGTAAATCTAAAGCAGATGGATGCCTTCCTGTAAGGAGGAATACGATGGCAACTTATGCAAAACTACTCAACGGTCTTACAGACCTTGGAATCCACAAGATGCAGGAGCATCTGGATTATTACATAGACCTTGTTAACAAAGGGCAAAAATCGTTCAGTGATGCCCTGGAGGAATTGATTGATATTGAAAAGAAAAATAATCAACTCCGGGCAGAGAACGCCTGCGTGAAAACAGCAAACTTTCCATTCATCAAGACTCTGGATGATTTTGAATTTGATTTCCAGCCAGGTATCAATCGAAAAGAAATGCTGGAGTTAGGAAACTTAGGTTTCATCGACCGAAAAGAAAATATTTTATTTGTCGGCAGTAGTGGTGTTGGCAAAACCCATTTAGCTACAGCCATTGGAATCGCCTGCGCCAGAGCACGCTATTCTACGTATTTTATTTCATTTGAGTCGCTTATGACTCAATTGAAAAAAGCACTTTTGGAAAACCGCTTGGAAGCAAGGATGAAATTTTTTGCAAAATACAAAGTACTGATCATTGACGAGATTGGCTATATGCCAATCGATACAGATTCAGCCAACTTATTTTTTCAACTGATAGCCAAGAGGTACGAAAAGCATTGCACACTTATAACAACCAATATGCCCTTCTCTAAATGGGGAGAAATTTTTGGCTCTCCTACTCTGGCAAATGCGGTGCTAGATCGACTGTTGCATCATTCACAGGTTATTTCCATCAAAGGACCGTCATACCGTTTAAAAGAAAAACGAGCCTTTATGGAAACACAAACTGAGGAATAGATCTTGGAAAATGTACATTTTTATTTTCCACTTTTTGATCATTTTTATATTGACATTTACATACTATTCTCGTACATATTACAATTCATTCCGCATAAATTTCTAATTTTTTTTATCTATATACTATATCTTACTCTTTTAATTGGTGCGAATCTCCCAGGAAATTTATGTTCACTTCACATTCGCACCTTATACTTTTACTTCATAAGATTAATGATTACCATTTTACTCGCAGACAATTGTTAAATCGCGACCTCATTAATTATACTGTTTTTTTGCTTCTTTTATATAATTTTCTCTCTACAAATATAAAAACGTAATAACCTCACCAACAAATCCACAACTCACAAAGAAGATGATTTGCAGCCGCTAGATATCAGATTAACCTAATACCCTTTTTAAACTGTCCTGTTATATTCCAGGAATATCCTTCTTCTTTTTTTCCAGGTGATACGGTTGACATTTCCGAAATCACCTGCGGGTTTCTACCACGTTTTATCTGACTTTTAGCGGGAAACCACACTATCTTCTTAAGGAATTCCATTCTATACTCATCCTTCAGAAAGTCTTTTCCATCCCCTTAACTCCCTGTGCCTCATTTCCCTTGCCCTCTATCAGAAACTACGCGATTTCTGCAGCTCTTTCAAATTTCTCATGTGGCCCCGCTTTTCCCGCTTCAAGACTATTTTCATACCCTATATTAATGTCATGTTCTAGAAGATAGGCAGCCCTACGGAGCCGATCTAGCACTTAATTAACCCTACCAACATCAATAGCCTGCCCTTTGAAACTTGTGGTATTGAACCTTATATTACAGAAAGCAATACCAAACTTCTCTATCCGCTCACGAAATGATGACAGGTTTACTTCAAAATCCTCCTGACGTTACCTCTTAGAAGATAGGGTATCAGGTGTTCTTCTAAGCTCCACCCCAATTCTCACTGGATACTT
The DNA here is from genome assembly GCF_001404335.1 of Faecalicatena contorta. Lineage (GTDB taxonomy): Bacteria > Bacillota > Clostridia > Lachnospirales > Lachnospiraceae > Faecalicatena > Faecalicatena contortus_B. The sequence continues at coordinate 38,070 of NZ_CYZU01000036.1, read as the reverse complement.
TTCTTGAAAACTCCGCCTTAAACGCATCGTTTCCTATAAACTCCTGAAAAAAGAAGTCATCTTCTCAAATCACTAAGCCTCTATACCGTATGCAACAAAGGTACGTTTCCAAAGTCAGCTATAACATTTTGGAATAGGATATCCCAGCTGTCCCAATAAATGAATTATTTTCTAAGAACCAGACCATCGTAGAACCGGTCATCACTCACTTTAAACTCAATATGTGCATCAATAGGCACAGATTGTGTCATCATGTTGCTGCAAAAACAAATGTGTCCCTCGCCTGGAAATTCACAGTGATCGATTTCCATAGGCAAAGTTATCCACAAATGAATTTATGAAACTCACCTATTCTGCTCATAAAGTTGATGGTAAAATAAAAAAAGCCCTATATTAACCTGCAATCGGTCAATATAGGGGCTTTTTATTTTTCTTCAACGAATAGACTAATTGATAAAAATCTCTATTTAAATTATCAACGAAACTTGACTATGCATTCTTCTTAGCAATTGCAGCCTGAGCAGCAGCCAGTCTTGCAATCGGAACACGGAATGGTGAGCAGGATACATAATCCAGACCAATTGTGTTGCAGAATTCAACTGAACTTGGGTCTCCGCCGTGCTCGCCGCAGATACCTACGTGCAGACTTGGATTAACCGGTTTTCCTAACTTCAGTGACATTTCCATTAACTTACCAACACCTGTCTGGTCAAGTTTTGCAAATGGGTCATTCTCGAAGATCTTGGTGTCATAGTAAGCATCTAAGAACTTACCAGCATCATCACGTGAGAATCCGTATGTCATCTGTGTTAAGTCATTGGTTCCGAAGCAGAAGAAGTCAGCTTCTTTCGCAATATCATCAGCTGTCAGGCAGGCTCTTGGAATCTCGATCATAGTACCAACTTCATACTTAAGCTCGATTCCAGCTGCTGCGATCTCAGCATCAGCTGTCTCAACAACGATATTCTTTACAAACTTAAATTCTTTGATATCTCCAACCAGCGGAATCATGATTTCCGGGCAAACGCTCCAGTCAGCGTGTGCTTTCTGTACGTTGATAGCTGCACGGATGATAGCCTTTGTCTGCATCTTTGCGATCTCTGGGTAAGTTACTGCAAGACGGCATCCACGGTGTCCCATCATTGGGTTGAATTCATGAAGGGAATCAATGATTGTCTTGATCTGCTCTACAGTCTTGCCCTGAGCATCTGCAAGTTTCTTGATATCCTCTTCTTCTGTAGGAACGAATTCATGAAGCGGTGGGTCTAAGAAACGGATGGTAACCGGGTTTCCTTCCAGTGCTTCAAACAGACCTTCAAAGTCACCCTGCTGTACAGGAAGGATCTTTTCGAGTGCTGCTTCTCTTTCTTCTAATGTATCTGAGCAGATCATTTCACGGAATGCGTCGATTCTGTCGCCCTCGAAGAACATGTGCTCTGTACGGCAGAGTCCGATACCTTCTGCCCCGAGTTCGCGAGCTTTCTTAGCATCTTCCGGTGTATCTGCGTTTGTACGAACTTTCATGGTTCTGTACTTGTCAGCCCATCCCATGATTCTTCCGAACTCACCAGCGATTGTAGCGTCTACAGTCGGGATTAATCCGTCATAGATGTTACCTGTAGAACCATCCAGTGAGATTGCATCTCCTTCGTGGTATTCTTTTCCGCCAAGTGTAAACTTCTTGTTTGCTTCGTCCATAACGATGTCGCCGCATCCTGATACACAGCATGTACCCATTCCACGTGCAACAACGGCAGCGTGAGATGTCATACCGCCGCGTACTGTCAGGATACCCTGAGCAGCTTTCATACCTTCGATATCTTCCGGTGAAGTTTCAAGACGTACAAGTACGACTTTTTCGCCTCTTGCAGCCCACTCTTTTGCATCGTCAGCTGTAAATACAACTTTACCGCAAGCAGCTCCTGGTGAAGCTCCGAGTGCTTTGCCAACCGGTACGGCAGCTTTCAGCGCAGCAGCATCAAACTGTGGGTGAAGCAGTGTATCTAAGTTTCTAGGATCGATCATTACAACAGCTTTTTCTTCTGTGATCATTCCTTCGTCTACTAAATCGCATGCAATCTGCAGAGCAGCCTGAGCTGTTCTCTTACCATTACGTGTCTGCAGCATGTAGAGTTTTCTGTCTTCGATCGTGAACTCCATGTCCTGCATATCTCTGTAGTGGTCTTCCAGTTTATCACAGATTGCTACAAACTGATCATAAACTTCAGGCATAACTTCATGCAGCTGAGAAATCTTCTGAGGTGTACGAACACCGGCAACAACGTCCTCGCCCTGTGCGTTCATCAGGAATTCTCCCATGAGCTTCTTCTCGCCTGTAGCAGGATCACGTGTAAATGCAACACCTGTACCTGATGTGTCGCCCATGTTACCGAATGCCATCATCTGTACGTTAACAGCGGTTCCCCATGAATACGGGATATCATTGTCACGACGGTATACGTTAGCTCTCGGGTTGTCCCATGAACGGAATACAGCTTTAATAGCGCCCATCAGCTGTTCCTTCGGATCAGTTGGGAACTCTTCGCCGATCATAGCTTTATATTCATCTTTGAACTGTCCGGCCAGAACCTTCAGATCTTCTGCCGTCAGGTCAACGTCCTGTGTTACGCCTTTTTCTTCTTTCATCTTATCGATGAGCTCTTCAAAGTATTTCTTACCAACTTCCATAACTACGTCAGAGTACATCTGGATGAATCTTCTGTAGCAGTCCCATGCCCAGCGCGGATTGCCGGACTTAGCAGCCAGTACGTCAACTACTTCTTCATTTAAACCAAGGTTCAGGATAGTGTCCATCATACCTGGCATAGAAGCTCTTGCTCCTGAACGAACGGAAACAAGAAGCGGGTTCTCTTTATCACCAAATTTCTTTCCGGTTACTTCTTCCATCTTTGTGATGGCATCCATAATCTGATCCATAATCTCGTCATTGATCTTTCTGCCATCTTCATAATACTGGGTACAAGCTTCTGTCGTGATTGTAAATCCCTGTGGTACAGGAAGACCCAGGTTTGTCATCTCAGCAAGGTTAGCACCTTTACCACCAAGCAGGTTTCTCATGGTTGCATTACCTTCCGTAAACATATAAACCCATTTTGCCATTTTTTAATGACCTCCTAAATAATTTTTTCAAATAAAACTGCACTAAGTCGCATATAATATTCTAATGGTTTTGGTTATGCTCGTCAAGCATTTTGTCCGTAAATTTGCACAAGATTTGCAAGTTTTTTTTGTGTAATATTCCTTTTTTCGATTTCTTTTCAACTTTTCTTCGGAATTATTCACAATTTTCTTTTTGGTATCAGGTTAAAACCGGGCAAATCTCACTGTACACAGTAGTTTCCCCGGTTTTAACGATTTCTTTTTGTACCTATTATTATGCGTCTTTTAAAAATGCAAGATATCCTTTCAGCGCTTCATAAATATCGGCTTTACTGGAGACTTCCCAGGGCGCATGCATGTTCAGTACAGGTATCCCGCAGTCAATCACATTCATCCCATAGTCGGCCATCAGATAGGCTATGGTACCGCCTCCCCCTTTGTCTACCGCTCCCAGTTCCGCCGTTTGGATAACGACCTTATATTTGTCCATAATCTGCCGCAGCTGGGCCATATATTCAGGATTTGCGTCGTTTCCGCCGGATTTTCCTCCGCTGCCGGAATATTTGTTAAAGACCAGGCCGTTTCCGAGATATGCGGAATTCTTTTTCTCATAATACTCTTCAAACATAGGGTCATAGGCTGCGCTGACATCCGAGGAAAGCATCTGGGAATGGCTCAGAGCCCGGCGCAGCTTCAATTCGGAAAAGTCACCGCACAGATCCATAATCTCTGCCACTGTATTTTCAAAAAAATGAGAGCGCATACCTGTGGCGCCTGTGCTGCCGATCTCCTCTTTGTCTACCAGAAGACAACACGAGGTCCGCCTGGACATCTTCAGTTCCAGAAGTGCAAGCAAAGAGGTAAAGGCACAGCTTCTGTCATCTTGCCCATATGCCAATATCATACTCCGGTCCAGGCCGCAGTCTCTGGCCCTGCCGGCAGGTACGATCTCCAGTTCTGCAGAAATAAAGTCTTCTTCTTTGATCTGATACTGCTCCTGAAGCAACTTTAAAATTGTCTGTTTTACCATTTCCGTTTCTTTTTTATCATCATCGCTGTTTATAAATTCCAGATGTTTCTTCGTATTACTCTTTTTGAGCTCCGTCTTTGCACATGGCAGATTGCCAATAAGAAGATCCAGTTTTTCGGCGTCAATCAGTTCCTTTACTTTCTTTTCATTCTGCTCTCTCCCAAGATGGGGCAGGAGGTCTGTAATGACAAATACCGGATCCTTCTCCTTTTCTCCGATTTTGATCTCCGTTTTGGTGCCGTCCTTTCTGACAACTACGCCATGAAGTGCCAGAGGCAGCGCCAGCCACTGATACTTTTTGATGCCTCCGTAATAATGCGTGTCCAGATACACATTCCCCTTTTCCTCATAAAGCGGAACCTGCTTCACGTCGATCCGCGGGGAATCGATATGTGCACCCAGTATGTTCATACCCTTTTCAAAAGGCTCTGTGCCGATCTGAAAGAGCACCACGGTTTTATCCATCTGGCAGGCATATACTTTATCCCCGGGCTTCAGCGGCTCCTTTGCCTCCCGGATCTGATCCAGATCCCGGTACCCCTGGGCCCTGGCGAGTTTGATCGCCGACGCTGCACACTCCCGTTCCGTTTTACTGCAGTCCAAAAAATGACAGTATGCATGGCAGATATCCTCCACACGTTTTCTCTCCTCCGCACCGTAATAGTTCCAGGCATTTTTTCTCTCCATAACTACTTCCTCTTTCTACTTTTATATTCTGCATCATTGCTTTTACTAAAAGATAGTATGGATGATTCTGCCAGAATCTATTCTTTCTGCATAGGAAAAGACGGGATTTCAGTCCTGCCGCGGCGGCGGCTGTTCCTTCATCCCGTCTTCCTGTTACTTACCTGCCGGGCAGTCTTACTGCCTGTATTGCGGCATTGATTTTGTCAAAAACGATTGGCACTGCCATTTGCGCAGCCAGATTAATTCATATCTTTTAAAAATGCGCAGTATGCTCTGTAAGCCTCATAGACATCCGCCTTGCTTGACACCTCCCATGGTGCATGCATGCAGAGCACTGCGACTCCGCCGTCTATCACTTCCATTCCGAACTGAGCCAGTATGTATGCTATAGTGCCGCCTCCTCCGACATCGATCTTGCCCATCTCTGTCATCTGGAAGGCAACCTGATTTTTATCAAATACTCTGCGCAGCTTTGCGATATACTCCGCATTCGCATCGTTGGAACCGCTCTTTCCCCTGGAGCCCGTGTGCTTCTTGATCACAAGTCCGTTTCCAAAGAAAGAAGAAGATTTCTTATCATACACATCTGCATACATTGGATCATACGCGGCCCCTACATCGGAGGAAATCATTGTTGAATTCGCAAGTGCATGGCGGAGCTTCAATTCAGAGAAAACGCTCATCTTATCCAGCAGATCTGCAACTGCATTTTCAAAGAAACGGGAATGCATTCCGGTAGCACCGACGCTTCCGATTTCCTCTTTATCTACCAGGATACAGCAGGAAGTGCGTTTCACATCCTGTACATCCAGCATAGCAGCGAGTGAGGTATAAGCACATACGCGGTCATCCTGACCATAAGCCATGATCATACTTCTGTCCAGTCCGCAGTCCCTGGCCTTTCCTGCCGGTACAACTTCCAGCTCGGCAGACATCAGGTCTTCTTTTTCAATATCATAAGTCTCTTTCAGAAGCTTCAGAATCTGTGCGGCAGCCGCGTCCTTTTCCTCGCCTGCCAGCGGCCTGCTTCCAATCAGGATATCCAGGTTTTCCCCCTCCACCACTGTGTTTGCTTTCTTTTCCAGCTGCTTGCCTGAAAGATGTATCAGCAGATCCGTTACTACAAAAACCGGATCTTCGTCTTTTTCTCCAATTGAAACCTCTACCGTAGTTCCGTCTTTGCGTACTACTACTCCATGGATTGCCAGCGGAATCGTCACCCACTGATATTTTTTAATGCCGCCATAATAATGTGTATCAAAATACGCGAATCCACTTTCCTCATACAATGGATTCTGTTTCAGATCCATGCGCGGGGAATCGATGTGTGCACCGAGAATGTTCATACCATTCTCAACCGGTTCCTCTCCAATGTTAAAAAGCGCAATTGATTTGCCCATCCATGCAGCATACACCTTATCTCCGGGTTTCACTTCATTTGCCTTGGAGAGTTCTATGTAACCGGCAGCCTCAGCCTGTCTGATGACTTCTGTAACACACTCGCGTTCTGTTTTCCCTGTATCCAGAAACTTTTTGTAGTCACCTGTCAGCGATTCCAGTTCTTTTAACTGATCTTCTGTATAAACTTCCCACAAATTTTTTTCCATATCCTTTACCGCCCCCTGCAGATACTTGCAGTCTACGGATGCTCCAGTATCCGAAGGGCGCAGACACTGTATGCAAAATGCGTGCCTGCGTTATCCTTTCTTTTAATTTTATATTTACCGTCTGGAGAAAATGCCCCACACGTTTTGTACCAGATGCTGCTGATAGCAGATTAGGACGCAGCTCTTTTTCTAAAGAGTACGCCCTAAAATTGTTAAAATCTTAACTTTTCCTCGAAGTATGCTTTCAGATCTTCGATTTTGATTCTTTCCTGTTCCATGGTGTCTCTGTCTCGTACCGTCACAGCACCGTCTTCCTCTGAATCAAAGTCGTAGGTCACACAGAACGGTGTTCCGATCTCATCCTGACGGCGGTAACGTTTTCCAATATTTCCACGGTCGTCGAATTCACAGTTATAAAGTTTGGACAATTCTGCAAATACCTTTTCCGCACCCTCGTTCAGCTTCTTGGACAACGGCAGAACACCAATCTTCACCGGCGCAAGCGCAGGATGAAAATGCAGAACAGTACGCATGTCTCCGCCCTCCAGCTCTTCCTCGTCATATGCGCTGCAGAGGAATGCCAGTACCATACGGTCCGCTCCCAGTGACGGTTCGATTACATACGGGATGTATTTTTCTTTCTTCTCATCATCAAAATAGGACATATCCTGCTTCGATACTTCCTGATGCTGTGTCAGGTCATAGTCGGTTCTGTCCGCGATTCCCCACAGCTCGCCCCAACCAAACGGGAAAAGGAATTCCACGTCTGTAGTTGCCTTGCTGTAGAAGGAAAGTTCTTCTTTGTCGTGATCACGGTATCTGACCTCATCCTCTTTGAGCCCCAGTGAACTCAGCCAGTCAAGGCAGAACTGCTTCCAGTATGCAAACCAGTCCAGATCGGTGCCTGGCTCACAGAAGAATTCCAGCTCCATCTGCTCGAATTCTCTTGTACGGAAGGTAAAGTTACCGGGTGTGATCTCATTTCTGAAAGATTTTCCGATCTGTCCGATACCAAACGGGATCTTCTTTCTGGATGTTCTCTGGACATTTTTAAAATTCACAAAAATACCCTGGGCAGTCTCTGGTCTGAGGTAAACTGTGTTTTTCGCATCTTCCGTAACTCCCTGGAAGGTCTTAAACATCAGGTTAAACTGACGGATATCCGTAAAATTATGCTTTCCGCAGGAAGGGCACGGAATCTGGTGCTCTTCTATAAACGCGGACATCTGTTCCTGTGACCATGCGTCAACCGCGCCTTCGATTGCAATATCATGTTCCGCACAGTAGTCCTCAATAATCTTATCTGCCCTGAAACGCTCATGGCATTCCCGGCAGTCCATCAAAGGATCTGAAAATCCGCCCAGATGTCCGGATGCAATCCATGTCTGTGGGTTCATAAGAATCGCACAGTCCACGCCCACATTATAAGGGGACTCCTGAATGAACTTCTGCCACCAGGCTCTTTTCACGTTATTCTTTAGCTCTACACCGAGGTTTCCGTAATCCCATGTATTAGCAAGTCCACCGTATATCTCGGACCCCGGGTAAACAAATCCTCTTGTTTTGGCAAGAGCCACAATTTTATCCATCGTTTTTTCTACCATAATACTGCTCCTCACATTCTATTTCATCTCAATTGGTAACTATTATAACGGCTATGGGGGAGATTTTCAAGCCGTTTGCCCAAAAATCGGGATATAGTTAACGAGCTTTAGACTCGTTGACGGATGGCGGACGCGAATGACGAGGTGAGTCCGGGCGCTGGCGGGGCAATGTCTGCTGGTGAAATGTCCTGACACTGCGCGAAGAAGCTGTAGAAGAAAACGGAACGGGAAGGGAGGTACCACCGCATTTGGCCCGAATGCCGATGCATTCGCGCCGCAGGCGGTTTCAGAATTTGCCTGGTAAGGCAAATTCTGCCCTCCCTTCCCGTTCCGTTTTCTTCAACAGCTTCTAATCGCTCGCTTTATGGACTTTTCACCAGCAGACATTGCCCCGCCAGCGCCCGGACTCACCTCGTCATTCGCTGTTGCATCCAGACGGCAGGTAAAAGCTCATTCCCCGGAGGGGTCCCGTGCGGTTGCAGCGGATGGGATAGAATTGGTGGTTCTGTTATGTCGGCATTAGTTAATGCTATCTAACCAAAAACAGTTCAAAAGATTCCATGCATAAAAGCTCTAAAATTCATTTAAGCAGGATGCCTGATACGCATAGCCCATTCCATCCGCCTCCCCCGTCTAGGTCGCCACCCTGGCAACGACTTCTTTCCTACCGATCGGATGAACCAGCCAAGCGGACTGTAAGCGGCAAGCCCTCCGGCCTGTAGGGTCGGTTTCAAACGCCTTATAGCGGACGACTAGAAGCTCTTAGAGAGCCGGAGACACCCGGAAGGGATGAAAATTGATTCTCCAAAATCAATTTTCAATCCGGCCTGTGCTGAAAAAATATCAATTTTTCAGCGCATGCCGGTTGTGCCCTTCCGGGTGCCTCCGGCTCTCTTAGAGCTTCTTCGTTAAGCGGTCAGGATTTGAAACCGACCCTACAGGCCGGAGGGCTTGCCGCTTACAGTCCGCTTGGCGTCCTCACCCCATCCGCGCCGAGGCTAAAGCTCGTCGCTAACTCCCGTTTTATAGGAGAGTCTCAAGTATCTCCAGTGCCTTAAACCGTTTATCTACGTAGACTTCCCTGTATCGATCCAGTACCCGGGACAGTTGATCCAGCACTTTATCTGTCACATTAAATGTATACAACTTCTCTATTTTACTGCTTTCTATATATTGCATGCTATATAATGTCGAATTATCCAGATGGATGCCGTCTATGAGATCTCTGTCACATTCTGTGCATACCAGGCCTCCTTTTCGGACGCTGAATACAGCTGGGCGTTCCTTATCTCCGCACGACACGCACTGGAAAACTTCCGGACCCTCTCCGTTGATGCAGTAGGCCTTTAGTTCAAATATGTATCGGATGAGCCTGTTGGGAATATGCGGATTGGTCAGCGCTCTCATGGTCTGATATAAAAGTTTCAGCATTTCTCTCTCATCATTTGATTCTTTTGTATAATAATTTGCAAACTCGAGAAAATAAAAACCGTAATATGCGCCCATGATATCTTCCCGGAGTTCTGCAAAATAGTTCAGAACATTGACAGACTGTATCGTATGGGAAGAGCGACCCTCATACATGGTGAACTCCCCAAATGTAAACGGATTAACTGCGCCTACCAGAGGGCTGTTTGGACGCCTTGAGCCCTTGGCAAACGCAGCTAACTTTCCCTGTTCTTTTGTTAAAATTACTACTCTTCTGTCATATTCCCCAATTGGCGCTGTAGACAGAACCATACCTGTCAGTACAATCTGATTCACAATTGCTTACTCCCACACTTTTTTCCTTCATCTGCCCTTTCTCGTCTGCAGATTCCTGCATCTTATAGGACAGATAATCCTTCACACTTCCGGTTGCAAAAAACTTATTCCAGTATTCTTCTTCCATCAGATCACCTCTTCTTATGTGGTACATAATTCTGCGGCTTTGCCGCAGATCCGCCCGAAGGGCATGAGTTACGGGATGCCCTTGGGTATACATAATACTGCGGCTTTGCCGCAGCCCCGCCTGCCGGGTACTTGTTATATAATACCCTTGGGTTATACTATTAGGTTCTCCGATTCAAACAGCACTATACCTCGTAAAATCTACCAGCACATTTTGGACAAAATGCCTTGACACCCTTATTTTTTCTGGCTTTGCTCTATCTTTGCTCGTCCTGGTAGCCAAAGTTTTTCATCATAAAATCACTGTCACGCCAGTTTTTCTGCACTTTTACCCAGAGTTTTAGATTTACCCTGCAGTCGAGCAGACGCTCGATCTCATACCTCGCGGTGCTGCCGATTTTTTTCAGCATACTTCCCTGCTTTCCTATGATAATTCCTTTGTGTGAATCTCTCTCACAGATGATCGTGGCGTCGATATGCATGACCCGTTTTTCCATCTTCATACTGTCAATCGCCACGGCGATTCCGTGGGGAATTTCTTCCTGCAGGCAGTGCAGGGCCTTCTCACGGATGAGTTCTGCTACGATCTGGCGCTCGGGCTGATCCGTAATCGTGTCTTCATCATAAAATTGCGGCCCGTAAGGGAGATGCTGCATAATTACCTTGACCAGCTCATCTGTATTATCACCATTTCTTGCAGACACCGGCACGATCGCGGCAAAATCATACGCCTTACTATATGCATCTATAAAAGTCAGAACTTCTTCTTTTTTTACCATATCTGTCTTATTGATCACAAGGATAACCGGTGTCTTAACATGCTTCAGTTGTTCGATGATATGCTGCTCTCCGGCGCCTATAAAGGTGGACGGCTCCACGAGCCACAAGACTACATCCACCTCGTTCAGCGTCCTTTCTGCAACATTTACCATGTATTCGCCCAGCTTATTTTTGGCCTTGTGGATCCCCGGAGTATCTACGAATACAATCTGGCCTTCCTCCGTCGTCAGAACCGTCTGAATCCGGTTTCGGGTAGTCTGCGGTTTATTGGATGTAATCGCAATCTTCTGGCCGATCAGATAGTTCATTAAAGTAGACTTTCCCACATTTGGACGTCCGATCAAAGTAACAAATCCTGACTTATAATTTTCTTTCATTCTTTCACCTTTCATTTTGGCCTGAGTCAGAGTGTACATGGGCATTCACCGCCCCCGGCGGGCATCCGCTGCTGTGCGGACCGCCCCGTGCATAAACTGCACCACGGCGGATCTGCAGTTACTATACACAGCCCTTAGCCGTGAATAGTAACAATCTGCAGCGCAAAACGGCCTGTGCCGGAGGCATGATCTGCCAAATACACGCTAAAACAATGTCTTTACTTCGCCAAACATATCTTTCTGTTCTTCTATTTTTTCTTCGCTTCCGATTACGCACAGCTGGTCTGCAGCAAGTACCGCCTCCACAACGCCTGCGAGTGCACGGATATCCTCCTGTTGCGCCCCAAGTATTTCCATGCGCTCTTTCCGGATCATGTCCGCCGACACATGATTCATATAGAGATTCATCGAACGGTCTCCTTTTGTGGCCGGAGTCATCGGACGGTCAATATTGCTGATGGTGCCGATGATATACTTATTCATGTCTCTTTCATCTACAGTAAACTTTCTGAGATAATCCACAACCCCTTCGTAAGTCTCCATGGTTTTCCTCAGATTCGGATCGCGGTAGGAGATAAAGTATCCCTCCCCAATCCGGTTGAAACTGCTCATGCAGCCGTATGCCCCGCCTTTAACGCGTACATTCTGCCACAGGTAGTCATAGCTTAAAATGACTTTCAGGATCTGGAGTGCTCCGTTGTAATCCGCTCCGTGGTCAATAAAGTTGCCCACCCTTGCAACATACTGCACTTTGGATGATGTCTTAAAGCCTTCATTTCTCTTTTTGCAGTGAATGATACAAGGTGTTTCCTCAGACTTTGGTTCCTCGTGAAGACCTGATTTTATTTTTCCGACCCCCGGTTTGATAGATTCCAGTCCTTCCTCTGCGGAAGTATAGCTTATCATCATATTATCTGCGCGGAAGATATCCATGGCAATCGCTTTGAGGTTCCAGATCAGTTCTGCTTTCTTTTCTTCAAAGTTTTCTTCGATTTCCTTTACGGCCTGATAAAATCCAATGCCCTCCGTATCATCCTTGAACTTAGCAAGCGGTGAGTCATAGGACAGCGCACGCAGAGCCGACGTTGTATGGCCGGAGGACTGGAAGCTCATCTGCATCCTGGATTTCAGCATAGCCAGGATCTCTTTCAGACGCTTTTCATCATCCAGTTTGGATTCCATCAGAATCTCACGCATCATGGCAAGCAGGATGTCCATCTTCGGATAAAGGGCCTTTCCTTTCATCTCCAAAGTGGCGCGGAATTCCTTTTCCTTTACTTTCGTTACATCTGCATACAGTTCCAGGGAAGTTCCGATTCCCCCGGTGTGGACATTGATCTCATTAAATAATTCTCCATAACCGTAATGATTCGTATCGATCATTCCGAGCACCGCCTGCAGCAGTCCGGCATATACCAGTTTTTCCTCCGGCACGCCGGATAAATCAAACATCAGTGTGATATACCCGATGCCATTTGTCTCCACATTGTGATGGATCATTTTAATGCCGTCCAGCTCTTTTTCTTCATTGCAGATCGGCGCGATTTCTCTGGAAATATCCTCCGGGCTCAATACCGGTATCTTCTCCTGATCCTCTTTCGGAGATTCTTCCTCCTGGTATGCGAGCAAGGATTTAGTGTCTTCTACTAATTTATTAATTTCTTCCTGACTTAAATTTCTCTTATAAGCCTGCAGTTTATCAGCCAGCTCTTTGTCCTGCCGCGCTGTCCTGCCCTTCTCCGGCTTCACCACTACGACAGAGGCGTGTGTATTGTCCAGAAGATAGGTCTGAATCAGTGACTCAAAATACCCGGTGTCCATCTGCTCTTTCAAAAAGTCAAAAGTCGGAATTGCCTGCATATGGATGAATGGTTTTTCTTCGTCGTAAAGCCAGCTGTCAAACATCTGAAGGCCGTACATGAGCCCCTTTGGATAGTTTCCAAAATCAGCTTCGCGGAAGCGGAATTCGTGGTAATTGATTCCGGCTTCCAGTGCCTTTTTATCGATTCCCTTCTCTACAATGTCTTTCAGTGTACCTTCAATAATTGAAAGGAACGCTTCTTTTTGCTCCACATTGGCATTCTTTGCAATCACCGAGAATATAGGCTGGTAGATCCCATTGTCATAGGACCCCATAATATCCTTGCCAATTCCGGCATCCACCAGCGCTTTCTTCAGCGGGGCTCCCGGTGCGGAAAGCAGCGCATAGTCGAGAATCTGGAATGCCAAATACAGCTTTTCATCCAGGCTCGTACCAATGACTTTGTTGTAGGACAGATACGTATTATCCTCCTCACCCTCCTCGCTTGAAATAGAATACTCGATTTCAAGTTCCTTCACTTTTTCGAAAGGCTCCTGGTATTTAATCTCGGAATCCAACGAAATCTGATCGAACCGGCTCAGGTATTCCCGGTCCAGCCACTGAAGCTTCTCTTCCATATCCATATCACCATACAGATAGATATAGCTATTAGAAGGATGATAATACTTTCTATGGAAATTCAGAAATTGCTCATATGTCAATTCGGGGATAAACTCCGGATCTCCGCCCGACTCATTTGCATAGGACGTATCCGGGAAAAGGGAATTCAAGACTACCCGGTCCAGCACTCCCTCAGGAGAGGAAAACGCCCCCTTCATCTCGTTGTAAACAACACCATTGTATTCCAGGTCCGCATCCGGGCTGTCCAGTTTATAACTCCAGCCCTCCTGGCGGAAGATTTCTTCGTGCTCGTAGATATTTGGATAGAATACCGCATCCATATATACATGCATCAGATTCTGGAAATCCTTGTCATTGCAGCTCGCAACCGGATAAACCGTCTTGTCCGGATAGGTCATGGCATTCAAAAAAGTGTTCAGGGAACCTTTCACCAGTTCTACGAAAGGGTCCTTAACCGGGAAGTCCCTGGAACCGCACAGTACAGAATGTTCCATGATGTGCGGAACACCCGTGCTGTCGGAAGGCGGGGTGCGGAATCCAATGGAAAATACCTTGTTCTCGTCATCGTTTTCCATTAACAGAACTCTCGCCCCGGTCTTTTTATGTCGCAAAAGGCTGCCCTTCGATTTTAAATCTGATAAGTCTTCTTTTAATATCAGTTCGTATGCATCCAAATCATAAATACTCATAGTACACCTCTCTTTTTATTCGATGTGAACATTATAGCATCTAAATCGTTACAATAAAAGGGGGCGGTTTGGGGGGAGGGAAGTTTTTTGGCTGGGTGGTTCGCGAAGTGTGCGTCAGAATGTCCGGCCGGGTGCAGATAAACATGCTGTGTGAGAAATGCGGGCGCTGCGCTAAGCGGCAGTAAGGAGGAAACGGACAGAAACGTATGGCACCGAAAGCATTCACCGTCCAGGCTGATGCCTGAACGGCTCAGGCTTTCTTGAAAACTGATTCGGAGATCAGTTTTCAGCCATACGTTTCTGTCCGTTTCCTCCTAACTGCCGCTAAGCTCGCTGGGAGCATTTTTCACACAGCATGTTTATCTGCACCCGGCCGGACATTCTGACGCACGCTTCGCTGGGCTCATCCGGGCGGAAAGCTTGACTCCCGGGGAGGGGGAACCGCTGTGGGGGTGGCGGATTGGAGTGAATTGGCGGACAGGTGTTTAACATCTACTGGGGGTGGAATAGGATGTGTTTTTGGTTGGTTTGGTCTGTGTATAGGGTTGCGTGTACTCCGTATACTTCGTGGATTGTTTTTTCTGTCAGGACTTCCTGGGGCGGGCCTTGGGCTGCTATTTGGCCGTTTTTTAGGACGTATATGTAGGTGCAGTAGAGTGCGGCTATGTTTAGGTCGTGGATTGCGGCTATTATGGTTTTGTTTTGGGCTTTTACCAGATTCATTAGTTCTAGCTGGTATTTGATGTCCAGGTGGTTTGTGGGCTCGTCCAGGATCAGGCAGGGTGTGTCCTGGACGAATGCGCGGGCTATCAGGACTCTTTGTTTTTCGCCTCCTGAGAGGGTGAGAAAACTCTGATTGCTTATGGAATGGAGTCCGATCTTTTTTAAGATTTCTTGTACTGTTTTTTTGTCGGTTTTGTCTTCTGATTCCAGCATCTTTTTTCTGGCGTGGCGGCCCATCATTACGACTTCTTCTACGGTAAAGTCAAAGCTTGATTCCTGCTCCTGGATGAGGACCGATAATTTTTCTGCCATTTCACGGTTGCTTATGGCTGTTAGATCTTCCCCCATGAGGAAGATGCTGCCTTCCTGTGGTTTGAGGACTTTGTATATGTTTTTTAGAAGTGTAGACTTTCCGCTGCCGTTCGGGCCGATTATGCCTACAAATTCTTGCTTTTTTATGTGCATCTCAATCTGGGATAGTATTTGTCTGTCCCGGACTTGATAAGAAAGTTCTTTGATTTCTATCATTTCATACTGATCCCCCTATTTAAATTCGTATTGACGCACCTTTATCATCCATAGGAATAATGGCGCCCCGATAAATGCTGTCAGGATTCCTATGGGGATTTCCGTCGGCGGATGAAGCATTCTGGCTCCCACATCTACCCAGATCATGAATAGGGCGCCTGTAAGAACTGAAAGCGGGATTAGTTTTTTGTGATCTGCTCCTACGATGGAGCGGACCATATGGGGAACTACCAGCCCGATAAAACCAATACATCCGCTTACTGCAACTGCAGAGGCTGTCAATAAGGCAGACACAATGATGAGAATCCGCCTCACAATATTTACGTTTACTCCAAGTGTAATGGCTGAATGTTCTCCCATCAGTAGTGCGTTTAAGGCCCTGGACAGGTACATCAGGCACAAAAATGCCGGGATTATGAGTATCCCCAATAAAGGGATATCGCTCCATGCTGCGCTTCCCAGTCCACCCAGCATCCAGAAGGTTGCCTCTCTTACTGCCGCATCATTCGGAGCTGTATATACGATGTAATTCGTCAAAGCGCTGAATAAAGATGAAACAGCGACTCCCACTAGTATTAAACGGATTGGAGTCACTGTATTTCCTGTTCTTGCCAGAGTGTACACAAAAAGCATTGATACAAGCGCTCCGGCAAAAGCTCCTGTGGAGACAGTTAACCTCCCGCCCCATGGAAGCCAGACCCCGGCAAGCATTGCCAGTACGGCTCCCAGAGATGCGCCGGATGAGATTCCCAGCACATACGGTTCTGCAAGCGGATTCTTGGTAAATGCCTGCATACAGATCCCGGAAAGTGTTAGACCCGCTCCTACAAGGCCGCCCAGCAGAACCCTGGGCACCCTTAAAAACCAGACGATATTCTGTGTACTGCTTTTCATTTCTTCTATAGAAATCAGATGCTCCAGGCCAATGTACTGGGATATGTTATACAGTACAATTTTCCAGACGGAAAAAAAGTCTATGGTAACCGGCCCGATTCCGACGGCCAAAATAATAGAAATGATCAGCAGTATACAAAGAATAATCGAGCTTAAAACGCTATGTTTCTTTATAGTCATACAAATATTCTTCATACCTGTGCATCACTTTCATTCAAAACAGTCCGGATGGAATGCCTTTGCAAATTTTTCAATTGTATCCCCCGTCATAGAGCTTGCGAATACCTCGCAAAGATTTACAGAAATAATTCTGTCATTTGCAATTGCCGGTACGGCTGCCAATGCCGGATTCTCTTTTAATTCGGATATTTTCTGTTCTAAGGAAGTATCGCCGTAATCGTCTATTACAATAACTTCCGGGGCACGCTCCACTACTTCTTCCCAGCTTACATTTGCCCAGGTCTTATCCATATCGGAAAAGATATTTTTCCCTCCTGCGTGCTCAATCAGTTTTGCAGTAAAATTATTTCCGCAGGTATATGCTCCGCCATCTTGCGCCATATCATAAACAAATACTTTTACGGTTTCCTGACCCTTCACCGCATTTTCTGCCGACTCGATCTGAGCTTTCATTGCATCTACTATTTCTTCTGCTTTATCTTCCAGATCAAAGATGCGTCCAAGGTTATAAAAATCTTCATATACAACATCAACATCTGCACCGATGGTATACCCTTCAATAGACGCTAGTGACATGATACCATAGCCGTTTAATGTCTCGTGTTCTGTATTATTTTTTTCAGAAAATGCACTGGACCGCCCATAAATAAAATCCGGCTCCTCAGCCAGAATTGCCTCCAATGAGGGGGCTGACTCTGCAAGTTCCGGAATCTTCAAATACTCATCATTCCACTTCGGGTTGATTTTAGAATTTGTATATGCCCTGCCTATAATTTTGTCTCCCAGTCCCATTGCCATTAATTCGTCACCCGTGCATGCATTTGCTGCAATTACTCTTTCAGGCACGTGTGTAAATGTAACTTCAATATCATCCTGCGTTTTTAATGTGAAAGGAAATTCCCCCTCAGATTTAGATTCTTCTTCCTGTGCCGGCTTTGCCTTTTCCGCGGCTGCTGCATCCGCATCGGAAGCATCTTTTCCACATGCTGTAATACTCATTCCTAATGCAAGCACCAGCATTATGCTAATCAGTTTGTTTCTCAATTTCATACTTTTTCTCCTCTTTTCAATAATAGTTTAAAACTATCCTCATAGATATCCATCTTCATTTTCTCCATTTTGCTTATAACTGCATAAGAATAGAACGGGCTTGCCCACTTTGCGCGCCGCCGCGATGCCGCTTTGCGGCTATATACCTTATCGCGGCGTGTGCATCTTTGTGATATAGGAAATTCCTCTGGAATTTCCTATATCACAAAAAAGACATCTGCCCGAAATTAGCAAATGTCTAATACATGTGTATCCATTAGGTATACACAAATAAAGTTGTTTTCAAAAATGTACATAACAACTTTAAATATTCAGACAGGACGCTTTTAACCGGAAGTTTCCTCTCTTATTCGTCAAACAGGTTTCCTGACTTCCAGATTATCGCTCATGCTGTGCCTTCTCACAAAATAAAGATTCTGCAATGACATCTTACAGCTTTCACTCCCTGGATACAGTGGCCGGACCGTTCAGGCTTTTCACCTGATTCCCTTTTACCTCTTACGAGCATTTGATGAATAGTATGATTCAGTTTTTCCAGACAAACATACCCTGAAATAAGAAAATTGTCAATAAAAGAACGGGGATCTGATAAAAAATTACAAATAGTTCTTATATTTTTCGTAATAACGCGAATACCCGCCCCGTTGCAGATACACATGCTGCGGGACAGGTATTCTGACGTAACAGTTCGGGCCTGCCTGAACTGTTACATTCTGACTGGGCTTTGCGGAAACATCAGGATGATAAACCTGCCTTTTGCCCTTTATGCCTGCTGGCTTCGTAAAGGCCCCTTACTATCAGGTTTATGAAGAGGAGGAGCATGCACATAGCTACGGCAGGAGCGGTCTGACCGGCGCCTTCGAGGCTTACTATGGCTACGGAGGCTATGGGGGCGGTGGGGGTAAACAGGAATACGACCGCGGATACGGTAACCAGGGAATTTACGAAAAAGTATACCCACATTTCGCAGATTGCGGGCGTGCACAGGGGGAGGGTGACGCGGCGCAGGGTCTTGTAGAATGGGACTGCGAGGGATTCGGATACCGTTTCGAATTCTTTGTCAAGCCTTTTCAGAGCGGTTGTGGCGGTGCTAAAAGGTACGGAGTAGAAGTGTATCATGTTCGCCAGTACGATGATCCAGATGGTTCCGTATATAAAGTGGAAAGGGTTTTGTAATACGTAGCCGTCTGCAAATGGGATCTTGAAGTTTGGTGCGTTGAAGAACATAATGAAACTCAGGCCTACTACGGTTCCCGGTATCGCCAGGGGGGTGATGGAGAGCAGGTAAGTAATTCTTCTGCTGACCTTGAATTTCTGGTTTTTCTCAATCAGGTATGCTCCCAGGAATGTGATGAAAGTTCCCAGAAAAGCCGATATGAGCGCTATGATTATGGAATTTTTGAATGCAGTGGTTCCGCTGCCTGATGAGATTTGCCCCAGATCATAGTTGGAAAGTGTAAATGTCAGGTTATAGGGCCAGAATTTGATCAGGGAGGCAAACAGAGCGACTGCGAAAAACAACAGCATAGCCAGTGTGATCACGAGACAGAATATCGTTGCCGCCATGTCGCTTGGCCTGTGGGGTTTAATCTGGTATGGTATCGATTTTGCGCTGATCGCCGCATTCTGCTTTTTATTTGTAATCCGGTCCACTGCGAAGGACAGTACGGCCGGAAACAGCAGGATGATTCCCACTACCGCACCCATGTTAAAGTTCTGCTGCCCGACCACCTGTTTATAGACGTCTGTGGCCAGTACGTTGTAGTTGCCGCCCACAACCGAGGGGGCTCCAAAATCGGTAAAACTGTATGTAAACGCTACAAATATGGCGCTGATCAGCCCGTACTTGACGTTCGGTATGGTGATCGTAAACATTTTCCGGATCGCCGAAGTGCCCATTGTTTCCGCCGCCTCATACAGACGGTTGTCTGCAGCAGAAAATGCCACCATCAGGATCGTTGTCGCCACTGGAAAGCAGTAGATGCTTTCGGCGATGATAATCCCCACCTTGCCGTATAAAGGCACCTGCCAGCCAAGTGCGGTGAAGATGCCTTTATTTCCAAACAGGTAGATCAATGCGATACCAAGAAGCATGGTAGGGGCAAAGATCGGGATCATTCCGATGTATCTGAAAAAGCCTTTCCACGGTACATTTTTTCTCGACAGGGAATAGGAGAAGAAAAATGCCAGTGTCACTGATATAAGTGTTGATACGGCTGCAATAAAAAAAGTATGTGATATGGAATAAACCATGGATTTGCTCTGAAAATATTTTGCAAACTGGGACAAGCCTGCAAATGCACCGCTCTTATCCTGAAATGCCTTCAGGAACAGGGTGCACAGGGGGAGAACCAGGAAGAGTACCAGAAAAATCATAACCAGGTAAATCGCGGCTCCTCTGACAATGTCTTCCTTCTCTCCACTCCTTACTAATTTTTTTATACGGTTCATGTTATGTTATTTTCTCCTTCAAATGATGTTCTGGAATTGACGGGGCCCGGGTAATAGTTCATACTTGTCTGAACCGTTGCAGGGCCCGGGATATATCTGCTGATTTTCTGCCCCGCCCGCTTTATTATGCGGATTCAAATCCCAGCAGTTCTTCGCGCGGCATATTAACAAACACGATCTCGCCCACTCTGAATTTCTTTTCTTTTGCCGCCTGAAAAGGCACATCCACATACAGCACCATATCGCCGTAGACCACATGGCTTACCTGTACGGAAACACGGTTATAAAATCCTCTGAATTCAATGTCTGCGATCTTTCCGCGCAGGCTTTCCCTGCCTGCCGTTCTTTCTATTTCTATCTTTTCAGGGCGTATGGCAACGCGCTCATAATTGCCCAGATTGTATACCTGGCTCTTTTCACGGTCAATAAAATTGATGGAGCCGATGAAATCCGCTACAAAAGGATTTTCCGGGTGCTCATAGATTTCTTCCGGGGTTCCCTCCTGCATCACAACAGCCTTATTCATTACAATGATTCTGTCTGCCATGGTCAGGGCCTCATCCTGGTCATGGGTTACCATGATCGTTGTTAGACCCAGTTCTTTTTGAATACTGCAGATCTCTTTCCTCAGAGATATCCTGACCTTTGCATCCAGCGCGGACAACGGTTCATCCAGCAGCAAAAAATCGGGCTCTGTCGCCAGTGCCCTTGCCAGTGCAACACGCTGCTGTTCTCCCCCCGACATCTGTGACGGCAGGCGGTCCTTTGCATTGGTCAGTTTAATCATCTCAAAAAGGCGCCCAACCCGCTCTTCGATGTCTTTATTTTTTATCTTTTTGTTGCGCAGCCCGTATGCCACATTTTCGTATGCCGAAAGGTTCGGAAAGAGCGCATAAGACTGGAACATGATCCCAAAGTTTCTTCTGGCCGGCGGAAGATTGGTCACATCTCTGTCATTGATGTATATCCTCCCGTCACTTGGCCGGTCCAGGCCGGCTATTAAGCGCAGCAATGTAGATTTGCCGCACCCGGAAGGGCCAAGCAGGCAGACGAATTCGCCTGCTTGGATCTGTAAATTCACATGATTCAATGCCACATTCTTCTCAAAAACCTTTGAAACATCACTGATTTTTAAACTTACGCTCATAGGATCTACCTCTATTCTTCCGGAGCACTCTTGGAATCGTAACGGTCAGTCCAGCTTTCCAAAATGGATTCTCTGTTCTTTGCCGCTTTGTTAAAGTCCATATCCGGGATCAGCTGATCCAGCGGATTCTGTGAATATCCTTCCGGAATATTATCGCTGGCGCCCGTTGCAACGATCGGATAATTGGTTGCATATTTTTTCATAACATTATCAGATATCGCCCAGTCCAGGAACTTTTTGGATATCTCTTTTTCATTGTCCTTTTTAATCAGAGCATTTGCTTCCATATCCCATCCGGAACCCTCTGACGGGAACACTGCCTCACAGATCTCGCTTCCCACTTCTTCTGCTGACTGAATGCAGCGGTAGCCGAAAGAGATGCCGATTCCATATTCCCCTGCTGCTGTCGCCTTAGCAGGCTGAGAACCAGAATGCATATAAACCGCTACGTTTTCATGAAGCTTATCCAGATAGTTCCAGCCTTCCTCATCTCCGTAGAGGCTGAGAATTCCATTAACAGTTAAGAGTCCGGTGCCGGAAGACGCGGGATTGGACATTGCGATTAGTCCCTTATACTTCGGATCCAGCAGATCTTCATAAGATTTTGGTACGGTATCAATTCCCTTTGACTTCAGGACTTCCTTATTTACAATAAACGCAGTTTCCCATGCATCGATTCCCACCCAGGAAGGTACATCCGCGCTATCTTTGAATTCCGGGAGGATTCTGTCCGCCCCTTCCGGTTCGTATGGTTCCAGCATATCATCCTGTGCCAGTACAAGCAGACTGGTAGCCGACAGGCCCCATACCACATCCGCAACCGGATTATCCTTTTCCGCAAGCAGTTTAGATGTGATGATACCCGTGGATTCTCTTGTGACATTTACTGTGACATCCGGGTTCTGTTCCTTAAATTCTTCCAGATAATCCGTCACCTGCTCGTCCTCGAGAGCGGTATATACATTGATTACATTCTCGTCTCCTGCACTTGCCGATGTGCTGCTGCCTTCCTCTGCATTTGCCTTAGTCACGCATCCTGTCAGTGTGCCCAGGGTCATGAGCGCTATCATTCCCATTACTATAATCTTCTTCATAATTACCTCCAGATTTATTATTTATCTTCATTTCACAAGGCAATTATATCGGCTGATTATTGAATTCTTATCATCTGTTGGTTGGAATTCTGTAAAATATTTTCCTGGAAATGTTAAATTATTTTACATTTTCAGTTACCTGGAGTATAGTCGGCAAGCTTTAGACTTGTCGACGGATGGGGACGCGAAATAAAGGGAACGCCGCCAGCCTTCCAAATATACATATGCCGTTGGAAAGTGCGGACACGAACCTAAGAAATTCTAGGAAGCCGACAGCCAAAAAAGTGGGGCACAGGCGACACATCACGAGAAATCAGATGATTTCTCGCGCTGGGTCGCCTAATTTTGTGATTCGGTGATCACAAAATTTCCCCACTTTTTCGGCTGTCGGCTTCCAAGAATTTCTAAGGTCCGCTTTAGCGCTTTCCAACGGCATATGTATATTTGGAAGGCTGGCGGCGTTCCCTTTATTTCGCTGGGTTCATCCAATCGGTAGATAAACTTGTCAACTAGGGAGGTCCGTAACGGGGGCAGCGTATTGAGTCGTTTGATGACACAGCATAGCCCCGGTACATAGAAAGAGTAAATTGAGCTTTATTCTGCTGCTGACTCTTCCCCAGGTATGAATTACAGGGTACCCTTGGGTATACTTTTACTATACAGGGTGTTAGAAAATGTTGAATACTAAATGCAGGACCCATTCCAAAAATAATTTTCATGCGCTTTCAGCACAACAATTTATATTTCTATAAAGTTACAACCGTATCGTTGATAAATGAATGGGGACTTCATGTTCCACCGGTCGAATCAATACACTGCCCCCGTTACGGACCCTCCCCAGTAGACGAGCTTTACTGCCGATTGGATGAACCCAGCGAAAGGACGGGATAGCCGAAAACCTCCCGGAGAACATCCATGTCCTTTCAAAAATGCTCAAAGCGGGCCTTAGAAATTCTTGGTGGGAAACAGCCGTGAAAATGGAGAGAATTTTTGATACCGAATCAAAAATTCAGCTGACCCAGCGCGAGAAATCATCCGATTTCTCGTGATGTGTCAGCTGTGCTCCATTTTCGCGGCTGTTTCCCGCCTAGAATTTCTTAGGTTCGTGGCCGCATTTTTGAAAGGACATGGATGTTCACCGGGAGGCTTTCGGCTATCCCTTCCTTTCGCGCCCCCATCCGTCGACAAAACTGAAGCTTGCCGACTCATCCCCGGTAACCATATTCAGGGAAGAAACAGGATCTCGCTGCTTTCATGAGCTGGACAGGCTCCCAGCATTGTCTTCCCATTTTCATACCTGCCATGGAAATCACTTCCCCCTGTCATGAACAGCCGGTAGCTGCGGCAGTACTCCTCAACCCTTCTTCGGTCGGACTTCCCGTGGGAGGGGTGGTTCCACTCGATTCCGTCCAGCCCTGCCTCCGCCAACCGGTGTATCACCCCGTAGTTTCCCTGCTGCCCCGGATGCGCCAGTACCGCATATCCTTTATCGGCCTTGATTGCCTGCACCACATCCTCTGCAGCAGGGTACTCAATATCAAAGTCACAGGGGCCCTGATTTTTAAATATATTTTGGTAAACTCTCCCGAACAGCGTTTCACTCTGCCCGGTCTTTACCAGATAATCCAGAATATGCTGCTTATAAATGCAGGACCCTGCCGCCCTCCTGATCTCCTCCTCGGATATTCGGTACCCGAGGTTCTTAAGAATCCCGATCTGCTTCAGGCAGTTTTCATTTCTTTTTTTCAGTGTTTCTCTTCCAATGGCCTCTATCTGTCGGTTAGTCTGATATTTATATCCAAGTATGTGAACTTTTTTATTTCTTTTGAAATCAAATGCAGACATTTCAATTCCCGGAATAGCCTGAATCCCCTGTTCCTCCGCCAACGCCTTGTGCTTTTCGGCATCAATCGTTGTATCGTGATCCGTAAAAGACAGGTGCGTAATCCCCTCCGCTTTGGCCCCGGCAAGGATGGCCTCTGTCTGCAGGCTGCAGTCAGATACCGCCGTATGTATATGTAAATCCGCCCGGTACATCACACCGCCTCCTCTGTCTGAAAGCTGCCCTTTGAAATATTGTACACGCGGTCACAAAGCCCTTCCATGAACTCAAGATCGTGGAAAATTCCTATCATAGATGTTCCTTCTGCTTTCAGCTTCATCAGTAATTCTTTTACCAGAAGCTTTGTGCCGTTGTCCAGTGATGCCGTCGGTTCATCCAGTAATAATAGCCTTGGCGCCTTTACCATGGCATGAGCCAGGTTCAGCCTCAGCTTTTCCCCGCCCGAAAAAGTATTGGGATAAATATCCCAGAGCGTCTCGCTCAGCTTAAAGTAACGCAGCATTTCTTCCGCTTTTTCTCTGGACTCTTCATAGGAAAATCCAGCGTCCAGGGCGCCGTTGATCACATGCTCCCTGGCTGTGGTACGGGGAAGTATCGTCAGAAACTGCGATACATATCCGATCTCTACTTTCCGCAGATGAATGATTTTTCTTTCTTCCGCGCTTGCCAGATCCAGTCTTCCGTATGAAAGTGAATCGTACATCACGCTTCCGGTGGAGACGGAATAGGTGCGGTAAATGCAGCGCAGGACCGTAGATTTTCCTGCCCCCGATGTCCCCACGATTCCAATAAAACCGCCTTTGTCCAGCGTAAAGCTGATATCCCTGCAGCTCTTGATCTCCCTGCCCTGCTCATGCAGATAGAATTGTTTTGACAGGCCCTTTATTTCCAGTATATGCTCCATAATTCCTCCTAATCCGCCACACGGTAACGGCATTCCATAATACATTCTCCATTCACAAATACCTGCTTCACTGCAGGTTTTCCCTCTGCTGCATCTACGAGAAGCAGATCCGCTCTCTTTCCAATTTCCACAGACCCCAATTCCTGATCAAGCCCCACAGCTCTGGCGGGATTGGCCGTCACATACTGTACTGCCTTACAAAGAGGGATGCCGTATTCCCGGTTCAGGCAGAATACCGCCTGCAGCAGGGCCTGGGGATAATAATCAGATACAAGAACATTGGCTGCACCTGCACGAACCGCCTCCAGAGCGGACAGATTACCGGAATGCGATCCGCCCAGCAGTATATTCGGCGCCCCTAAGACGGTCTGAAAGCCTTTTTTCACCGCGGCCTCTGCCACTTCCAGCGTAATCGGGAATTCACTGATGGACACGCCCAGTTCCCGGTTCATATCCAGCTTTTCTACGGTATCATCATCATGGCTCGCCACGGAGATCCCACATTTTGCTGCTGTCTCTGCCAATTTTCTCAATTGAGGAAATGATACTGTTTTTTTCCGCATTTCCCGCTCTACCAGTTCCTCAAATTCCTTCTCCGAAAGGCCTCTGCCCTCGTCTGGCTGATGTTTCCGGTAAATATCCAGATTTTTATACTGCCCCTGTCCCGGCGAATGATCCATAAAGGACAGCAGATCCACCAGGCCGCTTTCAAGCATGTCCGCTACCTCTTCATAGCAGTCCAGATTATCAATTTCATAGCGCAGATGATATCTGTGGCGGATCAGTCTCTTCTTGTGCCGGTATTCTCCAATCAGACCGGCCAGTTTCTTAACCTGGGAGGACTGCCTGATTTCTTTTACATCCCAGGAGCCGTCCCGGAACATGGATATCGAGTGGAACATTGTGGTAATACCGCAGGTGGCCAGCACCCGCTCCGCTTCCCCCAAAGCCATTTCAAAATCCATAACCGCAGTACTGCGCGGCTGTATATATGTCTCAATCATGTCGGAGTGAATATCTATGATCCCAGGCATAATATAGGCTCCACCGGCATCATAGATTTCGCGGGAACCGGTTTTATCCGCATCCCCAGTCCTCCGGATGCCGGTGATCCTGCCGTTTTCTATCACCACATCATGGGCCTGCAGCATCTGCTCCTCCAGGACAATAATTCCGTTTGTTATTATTTTCTGCATGTAATCTTCCTCACATTTTCCAATTCAGCTGTTGCATCATTTTTATATCCTTTGTTACACAAATTTCATTTCAGCTGTTGCATCATTCCCATTTCAGCTATTGCATCATTCCCATTCCGGCTGTTGCATCATTCCCATTCCAGTTGTTGTATAACCCCCATTCTGCCTTTTACAAAAGGGAATGGACCAGCTGCTGGGTATATGGCTGCTGCGGGTCATCCAGAATCTGATCGGTCAGCCCCTGCTCGATGATCTTTCCGTCCAGCATGACGATTGTTCTGTCTGCCAGCATGCGTATCACCGCCAGATCATGGGAAACCAGCATGATGGAAATGTGGAATTCCTGCCGGATTCTGCGGATCAGTTCCAGCACTTTTGCCTGCACGGACAGGTCCAGCCCCGTGGTGACTTCATCCAGCAGGAGAATCGCCGGATTATTTGCCAGTGCCTTGGAGATCTGTACTCGCTGCTGCATGCCCCCGCTGAAGTTTTTCGGTGGTTCTTTCTTTCTGGACTGCAGGATTTCCACCGCATCCAGCAGTTCCTCTACGCGCTCGTTCATCCCTGCAAAATTCCGCTGGCCTGCGGCTATCAGCTTCTCGGCGATATTGCCGGCGCCTGAGTAGTCCATCCGAAGGCCCAGCAGGGGATTCTGGTAAACCATTCCCATGATATGGTTTTTTATATATTTTTTCTTTTGCAGGCTCTGTCCGAAGATATCTGCCTCCCCATTCTCAAAATCCCGGAGATACCCTTGTCCCTCCGTTATATCAAAATCAAAGTACAGACTCTTCATCAGTGTTGATTTTCCGGAACCTGACTCTCCCACGATTCCCAGTATCTCGCCCTCGTACAGAGTTACATTAATATCGCTGCATGCCCAGACGGTTTTACAATGGGGGCAGGTGTTTTTGACCAGTGCTCCGCCATTCCTGCAGTGATCACAGGTTTTTCCATAACGCACGGTCAGGTGCTGAATATCCAGTACGGGCTTTTCCATTACGCTCCACGCTCCCTTCTGCCACGGCAGAATCCGGTATCACTGCATTCGTATACCTTTTCTCCTGTGCTCTCATCTATGATTTCATCCAGATATACCCCCTGTGCACCGCACAGCCTGCATCTTTTTCCTTCAAAGTCTTCTGTTTTAAACGGAACATCCTCAAAACACATGGATTCCACATCCGTATGCGGCGGGATCGCATAGATCTTCTTTTCCCGTCCTGCCCCAAACAGATACAGGGTATCGCTGTCATTCAGCTTCTGGTTGTCATACCTCGGGATGGGGCTGGGGTTCATGACATAGCGTTCCTCCACCATGACCGGGTATTCTGAGCTGATGCTGATATCCCCGAACTGGGTCAGATCCTCAAAGAGAGAAAGCCACATGCCGCTGTACTCTGCTTCTGCATGCATCTGTTTTGTCACAGATTCCCTCGGCTCTACAATACGCAGAGGTTCCGGCGTCGGCACCTGAAGGACCAGTATCTGGTCATTTCTCATGGGAATCTCCGGTATTCTGTGACGGCTCTGAATGATACTTGCTTCTTCCGAATCTGTGGTGAGTTCCACCCCGGTGCATTCTTCCACCAGTTTTTTTATATTTACGGCATTGACACTGTCATCGCTGCCCTGATCAATGACTTTCAGTACATCCTCTTTTCCGATAATGGACAGGGTGATCTGAATGCCGCCTGTTCCCCAGCCCCTGCCGATGGGCAGCTCTCTGGAACCAAAAGGGACCTGGTAGCCGGGGATGGCCACTGCCTTTAATATGCTTCTTCTGATTTCACGCTTGGAGCCCTCATCCAGAAAGGCAAAATTATAGTGCTTTGCATCAATCATTTATTCATCCTCCGTTTCTCTGCAGAGGGGTCTGCCCTCTTTGCCATTGGTGTCTGTCTCTCTGACTCTGTCCAGTTTCGATTGGAAGGTGACATAGTGCGGCAGCTTTAGATGGGATATAAAGCCGCTCATTTCCAGACAGTCGCCGTGGGTGAGAACAAATTCCTCATCCTGGGACGGGGTGCTCCCCTCGGTTTCCAGTCCCGCATCGGCAATAGACATGGCAATGGCCTTGTTCTCATTTCTGCCGAATATCAGGCCGTATCCTCCGGAAAGCGTCATCTTATCGAATTCCTCATCTGTTTCTGTGTGGGAAGGCACCAGTGCTTCCACTTCGGTCACAAGGATTTCTCCGATACAGATCTCTTCTTCCTCATTCAGTGCATAGGGAATGCATACTTCCACATATCCGCTCCGCAGCTCGGATACGGTCGGATGTACAGCCCCGTACCCGCGCATGGAGCTGTAAGCAACTCCCCCCAGGAATCCGGCATCACTTCTTGCAAACGTCTGCAGCCTTGCACTGCGCGGAGCGGGAAATGTGAGCAGACTGCTGGTCACATCAAAGGGAGGGGTATTATCTTCCGCTGTATCCTCCAGTAGATTCTCGGCTTTTAAAAGATCTGTCACGCGGCTGCAGCGAATGTCGGCGCCGTCTTCTGCCACAGTTCTTTCTATTTGTTCCTGCACTTCCCGTGGTTTATCGTGATTTACACGGTCTTCTGTTCCGCCTTTCGTATTGTCTTCTCTACTGCCTTTTATATTGTCTTCCATGATATCTTCCATCAGCGAAAAGTCCAGAAGACGATGTGAATAATCGTATGTAGGTCCCAATATCTGCCCTCCCGGGATATCTTTAAAGGCAGCGGAAATCCTCCGCAGAATCCGCATTTTCCCCGTATCAATCGGCAGTGAATAATAGTTTCTAGGCAGGGTGGAACGGTAGGCCCGCAGTAAAAATACCGCTTCCTCCACACTGCCCTCGCACTGCTTCAGCGCCAGCGCAGCATACTCTTCTGAGTAAAACCCTGCTTCGCTCATGATCTTATCTACTAACAGCGCCATATTTTCTTTCATGCATGTCACACTGATATCTTCTTTGCTCTCTCTGAATATTTCCAGCAGTTTCAAGGACTGTTCAATTGCCTCTTTGCCGCCGGTAACTGCTACATAAGCCATATGTCTGCCTCCTATTGTTTTCTTGAATACTCTGCTTTTATATCATCCTGCACAACCTCGGGAGTCCCATAATGTTCCCGGTAACATCCGCAAATACCAAATCCACCCCAAGCGGATACTCAATCTGCAGACTTTGACGCAGAGCGGTGACCTTTTTTATATAAGGATAGACCTCGACAGTAAGCCTGTCTTTGATGCCGGGTCCCTCCAGTGTCATGGATTCTCTGCCTGCCAGCTCCGTGCACTGCAGAAAAACCGTGGCCGACTGCTGAGGATCGGCATACGTCCCATGCTTAATATTTTTCAAAATCTGTTCCATGGAGCCATAATTCATCTCGGAGGAAAGGAAGATATAATCTGCCTTGTCCAGATCCGCCTCATGGCACAGTGTCAGACTGTGTAAATCCGCAGAAAGTACCGGATTCTTTTCTACATACATTGTTTCTTCATTATCCAGCAATGTGCATCCCAGTGCCATCAAAGCCTGGTGGCTGCCTGCAAATTTACCGGCCTGATGACCGATACTGCCGATTGTTCCCGGATTAGCCAGGGCATGGAGCAGTTTTCTGAATACCTTCTGTCCGTCAAACACAAAATCAAACTCATATGCAAGTTTTAATTCCTTCACCATTTTCTATTCTCCCATTACATTAAAATTAACCTTCGATTTTCTAAGCGCGCGATTTAACTCTGCACGCGCCGCTGCCTGCTGCCTGCCAAGCTCTTGAATCTGCCCGAGTACCTGCTGCTTCTCTGCCTTTTTATCCGGCAGATTCAGAAATCCGTCAATAACAGCTGCCGCCGTCACTTTATCAAAATCATCTCCCGCAAGTACTGCCGCGCCTTTCACGCCATCCACCAGCACCATACATTCTGTTGCAAGCACTTCGCCGAGATAGAACAGGGATCTTTTAACAGTTTCCCTGGCTTTTACCATCACGAGTGTTTTCTGCGGCGGCTTCATAATTTGAATCTCACAGTTTTCTTTCATAGGACCAGCAATTTCTATTACTTCCTTCTGGGAAGCTCCTGCCAGAATTACGGATATCTCCCGCTTCGTCATAACTATTCCTCCTGATCTGCCTTTGTTTAAATTCAAATATTTTACTTCTCTGAGCATCTTATGTGAGGAATGTAAAGTTGCCAACTGCGTTGCGTAAACTCTTCGTAAAGTTGTCTGAATATTGTTGTGCTTGAGAGATTCTGTTGTTATAATCGTGGGGAAAACAGGCAGAATTTGAAGGGGAGGTCAAAGGGGTCTGACCCCCTTGAGCTTCATTGTCTGAATATACACGGAGGTGTACTTATATGAAGAAAAATTGGACATGGGAGTCCATTGTTGATGTTCTTATACAGGAATTTCAGAAAAATATATACAAGAAGGGCGATAAGATGCCAAGTGAAAATAAGATGGCCGTCCGATTTGGCGTCCCCCGCTCCGAGATCCGGAAGGCTTATGAACGGCTGAAGGAACTGGGTTATATCTATGCCATGCAGGGCTATGGCAGTTTCTTTTCCGGCAGGCGGGATAAGATTCTGCTTTCTATGGAGGACCGGAGTTTTTCCAGCAAGATGGCGGATCTCAATCTTTCCTTTGAGACCCGGAATATGGGATGCCAGAAACTGCGGGGAGATTCTCTGATTCACAGCATGCTGGGTGTGGAATTCGAGGAGCCTATTTATAAGATCACCCGCCTGCGCATACTGGATGGTGAGCCTGCTGCCATACATATCAGCTATATGGCGGAGGATCTGTTCCCCTGCATTCAGGAGGACGGTGCCTCGATTACTTCGGTCTATGACTATATCCATAATTGCGGCTATTCCAATCTGCATACGGAGAACCGGCAGCTTACGGTCTCTTCTCTCAGCAAAAAGGAGCGCTCCCTTCTGCAGATAAAAGGGTACGCTCCCTGTCTTGTTCTCACCTGCCGCTGCGTCACGCTTCCCTCCGGAACCGTTGTAGAGGTTGCCAGGACCATATACCGCAGTGACAAGTTCATATTTGTTTAATTAGTACAGCAGTGCATTAATCTTTCAGTAATAAGCGCCTGATATCTGCGTCAGAGTTAGTGGTTCCTACGTCTAGCGAAAGCAGGTACAGCTATGGCGTAGAGAGCAGGGATTTATTGCTGAATGATTAGTGCAATGCTGTACTAGTCACGGTCTTTAGCAAAGCACTTCCCTGGTAGCCACCACGTTTACTCCGGTTCCCGCCGCATTCCCCAGAACGATATCCCCTATATGCACAGGAGGTTTCATTTCCACATCCTTCAGCTGCCTTACACACTCAAATATCTTTCCTTTCGGAATATCCGTCTCCGTCTTTACAGAGACCGTCTTCTCCCGGCTGTCACTCATTCTGACTGTTGTGGTCACAATTCTGGTCGGGTTCGTCACTTCCTTTCTGGCATAGCTTTCCCCGCGGGGGCAGGTATTTCCGGCCACAGACAGCACCTCATGATCCTCTGTCTCCACCGTTAAGGCACATCCCATGGGACAGCCGATACAGATCAGTTCTTTTTTCTCCATTTCTATGCCTCCTCTATCCGAATTCTGATTGTTTCATCTTCATTGCAGCCCAGCAAAAGGGACTTCTCCAGCCTGATCTCTTCCATCTCTCCCGGAGCCATTACAGGACGTTTTTTGTGAATGATTCTTTCTTCCCCGAGATATACGCTGACATAACACTTCCGGTACACACTGCCGACCCGGAATCTTACCGTCAGCTTATCCTCCATATGATCCGGTCTTATAAATGAAGGGACTGTATAGCGCACCCCGCCTGACGGCTGTATTGGAAGCACTTTTCCATATCCTCCGCCGTTTTCTGTGGACTTATCCACATGCTTCTTAACATAAAGTGCGGCATTCTGCCCTGCCATTTCCGCTTCCTCCGAAACGAAATCTACCAGATCGTGGACATGCAGAACATTCCCACAGGCAAAGACTCCGGCCACGCTGGTCTCCAGGCTTTCATTCACCACCGGCCCGGAGGTGACGGGGTTTAACTCTGCTCCCATCTGCCCGGATAATTCATTTTCCGGAATCAGGCCGACAGACAAGAGAAGCGTATCACATTCATAGTCCTCCTCTGTCCCGGAAATGGGTCTTCCTTTTTCATCAACCGCCGCAAGCGTTATCCCTTCCACGCGCTCTTTTCCCTTAATATTTGTTACGGTGTGGCTCAACTTCAGTGGTATGCCGTAGTCGTCCAGACACTGTACGATATTCCGCTTCAGCCCGCCGGAGTAAGGCATCAGCTCCGCCACCACTTTTACCTCTGCGCCTTCCAGCGTCATTCTTCTCGCCATAATCAGACCAATGTCCCCGGATCCCAGTATCACAACCTTTCTGCCGGGCAGAAAGCCCTCCATATTTACAAGCCGCTGCGCCGTGCCGGCCGAATAGATCCCCGCCGGGCGGTAGCCCGGTATGTTCAGCGCACCCCTGGAACGCTCTCTGCATCCCATGGCAAGGACAATGGCCTCCGCCTGAATCTGAAACATGCCTCTTTCCCGGTTCATGGCAGTAATCAGCTTCTCCCGGCTGATGTCCATGACCATGGTTTCCAGTCTGTATTCAATCCCCAGTTCCAAAACGCGCGCCTCAAAACGCGCCGCATATTCCGGACCGGTCAGCTCCTCTTGAAAGGTATGCAGACCAAACCCATTATGGATGCACTGGTTCAAAATTCCCCCCAGCTCCTTATCCCGCTCCAGGATCAGAATGCTCTCTATTCCTGCATTTCTAGCTGAAACTGCGGCTGCCAGTCCCGCAGGCCCTCCTCCGATGATCACGATCTTATATTTCTCCATTTTTATATCCTCCTACTGTCCGCAGACTTCCAGTTCATCTTCTCCATGCTGCTGATCTGATGATAACAGTTCATGCCTGCCTGAACTGTTACATCTGATGCAATCCATCTACAGCACATCTTTATTCGTCCCTACGATCAGTCCGGAGTTTCCGCCGGCCTTTGTAATCGCTTCCATGGACACGCCCAGTTCCCTTGCCAGAATCTCCATCGTCCTCGGCGAACAGAATCCGGCCTGGCACCGTCCCATACCTGCTCTCGTCCTGCGCTTCACGCCGTCCAGTGAACGCGCCCCCAGCGGCCGGTGTATGGCATCCAATATCTCCCCTTCGGAAATCATTTCGCACCGGCAGATAATGTGTCCATAGGCCGGCTGTTCCAGAATCAGTTTATTTCTATCTTCTATGGAGAGCAGCGCAGGATTCAGTATCCCTTTTCTCCTCCCCTGAAAATCAGGATTTTTCTGCAGCTTCATCTTATCCCGCAGAATCTCCGCCACCATAAGCCCCACAGCCGGTGCGCTGGTAAGGCCGGGAGATTCTATTCCCGCACAGTCGATAAATCCCGGGGCATCTGAAGCCTCCTCTATGATAAAGTCATTTCCGTCCTCATGGGCACGCAGACCGGCAAAACTGGTGATCACCTTTTTGAGAGGCAGATCCCTTACATTCTGCCCGGCCTTCTCTGAAATCGCAGCAAGCCCTGCTGCTGTAGTATTTGTGCCTTCTTTATTCTCGATATCTGCCGCCGTAGGTCCAACCAGCAGATTTCCATGCACAGTCGGAGTGACCAGAACTCCCTTTCCTAATTTCCCCGGAAGGGCGAATATAGTTCTGGAAACGTGATTTCCTGCCCCTTTATCCAGCAGGAAATATTCTCCCTTCCTTGGAGTGATATGGAGCTTTCTGCTGCTCACCATATTATGGAAACGGTCCGCATACACACCCGCAGCATTTACCACATACCGGGCTTTGTAATCACCGGAATCTGTCTTGAGAAGGTAACCGCCCTCCACCTTCTCAATCGCATCCACTTCCGTATCAAACCGAAATTCCACGCCGTTGGCACAGGCATTTTCAGCCATTGCGATATTCAGGCCAAAAGGACAAACGATTCCGGCCGTGGGTGCATACAAGACGGCCTCCACCTGTTCCGTAATATTGGGTTCCAGTGCAAGCGCTTGTTCCCTGTTCAGAATCTCCAGGCCTTCCACACCGTTCTCTTTTCCCTGAGCCTGCAGCCTCATTAGAACCGGAAGCTCCTCCTGATTCCTGCATATAACCAGCGACCCCTTTCTCTGAAACGGAAAATCCAGCTCTTCTGACAGCATCCCCATCATGCGGTTTCCCTCCACATTCAGCTTGGCCATTAGAGAACCTGGCCGTGCGTCATATCCGGCATGGACGATCCCGCTGTTAGCTTTGGATGTCCCGCAGCATACATCCACTGATTTTTCCAGAACGCATACCTTCACCTTATATCTGGACAGCTCCCTTGCTGCCGCCGCACCGGAAACACCGGCTCCAATTATAATTACATCATACATATTTCATCCCTCCTGGATTCCGAAAAATATTTTGTCTTTAAAGACAAAAAACAGAGCCCGCAAACAAACATATCTGCTGATATGTCATCTGCCAGGCTCTGTTCTCATCGGCACAAATTATTTATTTCTATATATATTATACGCCTCCCTCCCCCAAATTACAACCGGAATTTAAGGAGGGAAAGTTTCCCCTCTGGGTGGGGTTCCGAAACGGTGGCAGCGGATTAATTCGTTTGGTTGTACTGAGTTGGCCTAGAGCGTGTTCCACCGTTCTAATTAATACGCTGCCACCGTTTCGGAGGCCCCATCCGCTGCCGAGACTTAAGCTCGTCAGCTAATATCTGGTTTATGGTAATATAATCTGCATACCTCATCTCCCTTGGCAATGCTCTTTAATAGCTTTAGTTTTCCGCCATAAGCTTCTCCGATTCCCCGGTCTCCGCACATGGCTATATCGCACAGATCAGAGATTTCCTCATCGGAACATCCCGCCTTCTGCCACGCTTTTACCAGCGGGCAGTAATGGAAATCTATTGCCAATACTTCTGGCGTGTTTTTTCGGATTTTCATTTCAAATACCCACTGGGCTGGTTTTGTGAATAAGGTTTTCCTGAGTCCTGTGAAATCTTTTGTGCCGCCCTTTTTCACCAGTGCCGCTCCCTGGGTAAGCCCGCAGCGTTTGATTGCGGCGCTGCCGAAATCTTTTTTGTCCAGGCCTCTTTTTTCTGCCTCATCACACAGCAGATAAAGCCAGGTTGCTCTGTGCTCCAGTTGTTCCCGGATGGCCGTTATTAATGCATTTTTAATCTTTGGTTCATTTTTAACCCTGCCCATGTCCTGCCTCACATTTCTATATGTATTCACATATCCCTATTTTTGAAAATGATCTGATGCTGCTGATTCACTGTGCTGTCTTTATTCTTCTTTTGCCCAGCCGTATGAGTACCTCACCGCTTTGTTCCAGCCCCGGAGCATCTTTTCCCGTGTATCGGCCTCGATATCCGGCTCAAATACCCGGTCGATCGCCCAGTTTGTTAATACCTCTTCCTTACTTTTCCAGTATCCTACAGCAACCCCGGCCAGGTAAGCTGCGCCCATGGCGGTTGTTTCCACGCACTGCGGACGTTTTACAGGGGCATTGCTCAAATTTGCCTGCGTCTGCATGAGGAAATTGTTTGCGCTGGCGCCGCCGTCTACCTTGAGTGCAGAAAGCTTTATCCCGGAATCCGCCTCCATGGCGCGCAGCACGTCATTTACCTGATATGCCAAAGACTCCAGGGTGGCGCGTATGATATGATACTTGTTTACACCGCGGGTCAGGCCCACGATGGTTCCCCTGGCGTACTGATCCCAGCGCGGCGCTCCAAGACCGGTAAATGCGGGAACTACATAACATCCGTTTGTGTCCTCCACCTTCTGGGCCATATATTCGGACACCTGTGACGAATCAATCAACTGCATCTCGTCCCGCAGCCACTGGATCGCCGCACCTGCTACAAAGATGGAACCTTCCAGTGCATAATTGACTTTCCCGTCCATGCCCCAGGCAATCGTCGTCACAAGACCATTTTCGGAATATACCGGCTTCTCCCCGGTATTCATCAATAAAAAACAGCCTGTTCCATATGTATTCTTGGCCTCGCCTTTCTGAAAGCAGGTCTGGCCGAAAAGCGCCGCCTGCTGATCTCCTGCTGCCCCCGCAATCGGGATGGGCGCCCCGAAAAACCCGGCGTCCGCCTCACCGTATATGCAGCTGGACGGCTTCGCCTCCGGAAGCATGGAGGCCGGTATTCCAAGCTCCGCCAGTATCTCTGCGTCCCACTGAAGTGTATTGATATTAAACAGCATGGTTCTGGAGGCATTGGAATAGTCCGTTACATGAACCGCCCCTTTTGTCAGCTTCCAGATCAGCCATGTCTCTACCGTCCCGAATAAAAGCTCCCCTCGCCCGGCACGTTCCCTGGCCCCTTCCACATTGTCCAGAATCCACTTTACCTTAGTCCCGGAGAAATAGGCGTCGATCACCAAGCCTGTTTTTTTCCTGAATTTGTCTGTCAGCCCTTTTTCTTTCAGGCTGTCACAATACTCAGATGTCCGCCTGCACTGCCATACAATCGCCTGATAGACCGGCTCGCCGGATTCCTTATCCCAGACGATCGTCGTCTCCCTCTGGTTAGTAATGCCAATGGCTGCTATATCCGCAGCCGTCGCATTGATATTTGCCATTGCCTGCTGCGCCACCTCAAGCTGGCTGGACCAGATCTCTTCCGCATTGTGCTCTACCCAGCCCGGCTTCGGAAAATATTGTGTGAACTCTTTCTGTGCCACACTGCACATATCCCCCTTTTCATTAAAAAGAATACACCGGTTGCTGGTCGTCCCCGAGTCCAGCGCCATCACATACCTTGCCATAGTAAAACCCTCCTTTTATGATTTCTGCATTTGCTTCTATTCCCATACACGCCATAATTCTTGTACGCCTTATAATTCCCATACGCCGGGGTTGGTTGACGATACCGCCACAGCCCCCGCCTCCAGGGCTCCCATCACATCCTCTTTATCCGCGATCAATCCGCCTGCAATGACCGGAATCCGGCTGCTTCTGCAGATCTTCCGGATCACTTTGGGCATCACTCCCGGCATGACCTCGATAAAATCCGGTTTTTTGCCCCGCTGTCTGTCCAGATTCTCTATGCTCTTAATGGCCATGGAATCTATGACGAAATAACGCAGCACTGCATACATTGACAATTCCTTAGCCCGCTGGATCATCAGCGATTTTGTGGACAAAATCCCGTCGGCGGCGGTACTGTTCTTGATATAATCAACTGCCGCCTCTTTGGCACTCAGCCCGGTAATCAGGTCGATATGTACCAGAGCCGTCTTCCCGGCCTCTTTGATCCGCTTCACAATACCGGGTATAGAACAGATATCCCCGTAAAGTACAAAAATCACCTTCATTTCTTCCATGGCGCAGCATGTTTCCACACCCTCTTCATCCTTCACTGCCGCGATCACCGGATTTTCCTCGACGATCTCATAAAATTCCCGCATTTTATTCATTCCTTCCCTCTCCGCCGGAAATCCACATCCCACTGGAGCGCGTCTGAAAATTGCTTGTTGCAAGATGTTGTCCCAGTTTGCGGGGATATAAGTCCAACTTTTCATATTCTTTTACTTGTTATATTTTATCATGCGTTGTGCCTGCACACAAGCAAACGTCTACGTTTTTGTCACTAATCCAGAAAGAAAGTTAGCGACGAGCTTTACTCTCGGCACGGATGGGGACGCTCCATAAAGGGATAGCCGAAAGCCTCCCGGAGAACATCCATGTCCTTTCAAAAACGCTCTAAGCGGGCCTTAGAAATTCTTGGTGGGAAACAGCCCTGAAAATGGAGAGATTTTTGGATTCCGAATCCAAAAATCAGCTGACCCAGCGCGAGAAA
>NZ_CYZU01000035.1 GCF_001404335.1 Faecalicatena contorta | reverse complement strand
TTTCCCGCCTAGAATTTCTTAGGTCCGCGGCCGCGTTTTTGAAAGGACATGGATGTTCTCCGGGAGGTTTTCGGGTATCCCTTTATGGAGCGTCCCCATCCGCCCCGGGACTAAAGCCCGTTGCTAAATCCCCATTTTATGATATAATTTTTTTATGGTTTATATAGCGGATTCATTATAAAATGAATCAAATAATTATGAAAAGTGAGGTATTGCAATGAACATTACAGAAGCAATTGAATCACGCAGAAGTATCCGGAACTTCAAGGACACCCCGGTCCCGGAAGACATTCTGCGCAGGCTGGCCGATGCCGGCAGGCTCGCGCCCAGTGCCAGCAATCTACAGGCATGGAAATTTTTCTTTGTGACCGAACCGGACCTCGTCGCTAAAGTGGACATGTTCAGTCCCGGACTCAGCGGCCATCCGCCCGTCATCCTGGTAATCTGTTCCGATATGGAATATGCCCTGAGCCACTCCCGCAATGCTGAAATCTACGGCTGCATGATGGACGCCTCTATGGCGGCCGAAAACATCATGCTGGCGGCACTCGAAGAGGGCCTCGGCACCTGCGCCATCAAGTCCTAAACCGATGCCGCCGTACGCAAACTCCTCTGTCTCCCCGATACATACCGTATAGAAATGCTAATGTCCATAGGCTACCCCGAAGGAGACCCAAGAGACCCCAGAAGAAAACCCCTGGAAGAAATCCTATACTTCAATCAATGGGAGGAAAACAAATGAAAAATAAAGAAGCCAGTCTCGAACTCTTAATCTACATGATAACCAGCGCCGCCGGCCTGGAAAACGAGCCTCACATCTATGGCCCCCTCCGCTTAATAGAGGCCTCCCAGCGCCTGTGCCAACTCCGCCTGGAGGATGACCCCGATAATCAGGACCTAAAAGACCTCATATCCATAATAGAAGAAGGCAAACACAAATGCACCTCCGACGAGCCCGCCTTCTACCAAATGCTCCAGGACGCCGCCGCCAAACTGGTAGACATAATCTAACAAAAGCAGAACATTATTCTGCCCCCATACTGCCGTCCCGCCCGCCAGGGTATACATTACGGCGCGCCCTTTGGACATACCTTATTCCGCAGTCTACTGCGGATCCGCCCGCAGGGCATGAGTTACGGCGTGCCCTTTGAACACACATTATTCTGCATATACCTGCCCCCTGGCCCACAGTTTCCAACTTAAGGCGCTATAACATTCTCCCCCCAGCATCCCCTCGCGCCGCCGCCTCCGTCCGCCATCTCCGGCCACCCGCCCGGATGAGCGCCGCCTTCCCGGGATGGTGAATGAGACGTCGGAGGGGATTTGTGCAGGTGTTTTTGGATGCCTAAAGTGTGCCGTGTTTCCGTTAGGATAAAATAGAAAAATCTGATGGACAAACTTTGCTTTCCCAAGCAAAGTTTGAAGCAACTAAGGCGCCAAATCATCAGATTTGGCACCGCATGTTGCTGGTTCCATCAGATTTTTCTATTTTATCCTTACGGAAACTAGGCTAAACGCCCGGTATCCAAAAACACCTGCACAAATCCCCTCCGGCGTCTCATTCACCATCCCGGGAAGGCGCCCCCCTACTCTAAAAATTCCTTCAGTTCCGCCATAAAGGTGTTTACATCTTTAAACTCCCGATATACGGAAGCGAACCGCACATAAGCCACCGGATCCAGAGCCCTGAGCTTGTCCATCACAATCTCACCGATCATACTGCTCGGTATCTCTTTTTCCTCGCGGTTGAATATCTCCAGTTCCACGGCATCTATCGTCCGCTGAATCTCCGATGCCGGAACCGGTCTTTTATAGCAGGCACTTAAAATGCCCTGCTCAATCTTCGCGCGGTCATACTGTTCTCTGTTATTGTCTTTTTTGATAACGATCAGCGGAATAGTTTCAACCTTTTCATAGGTTGTGAAACGTTTTCCACACTCGTCACAGGAACGTCTTCTGCGTATAGAATTATTATCTTCTGCAGGCCTAGAATCAATTACTCTTGTGTCGGGGTTTCCACAATAAGGACATTTCATAATATATTCCGCCTTTCCTCCCATTTCTTCCCCCATTATACACAATAACTAGAACTTTTGCAAAAACTTTTCCTCCCTTATTTCCACCAAAATAATATCGGGACCGATCTTCTTGATGCAGTGCCACGGAATGACATATTCACAGTCTGTTCCAAGGAATCCGCAGATTTTCCCCGGCCCCGGAATGATGATGGCCTCCACCCGTCCCTCTTTGATGTCGATATCCACATCCACAACGCATCCAAGCCTTTTACAGTCGCATACATTAATAACTTCCTTTTCCCGCAATTCACATAATCTCATAATCTCACCACACCAAAAATGCCCGCATACAGCAGCAGCTTCTCTCACTGTTACTATATGCGGGCACTCTGAAATGCGTGTTAAATTGCCATTACCTTTTCACTTTCAAATGCTTTTGCAATCACACCGATTAATACGGCTCCCAGAACTAGTGTTACGCCCAGTGTCATCCCATACTGCATCATAGTCACTTCCTGCGTCAGAATGCCCTGCAGCGTAAGCGATGTGTTATAGATCGGCACGGCGTAGAACCATTCGTGCGGGGTCTTTGTTGTAAACATTGTCGTGATCCCAAGCACCAGAACCAGCATGTAAACCGGCATCACGTAAGAATTGGCCTCCTTCACGGTCTTGG
Organism: Faecalicatena contorta; assembly: GCF_001404335.1. Taxonomy (GTDB): domain Bacteria; phylum Bacillota; class Clostridia; order Lachnospirales; family Lachnospiraceae; genus Faecalicatena; species Faecalicatena contortus_B. The sequence continues at coordinate 55,468 of NZ_CYZU01000035.1, read as the reverse complement.
CAAATACGGATACCAGGACGATAATTGCCGAATACAGAAATGCAATTGCCACAAGCAAAGCGGCCATCATTCCGATCTGCTTTGGATTCAACGACAGATCCAGTCCCATATCTCCGCCCATGCCGCTCATCATCTGCGGCATAAAGGCAACCATTGCACCCACATATACGACAGAGGATACTCCGGAGATAATCATCAGTGAAAATACTTTTCCAAGTACAATGGAGCTTCTCTTGATCGGGGAAACCAGAAGGCTTGCCATCGTGCCCCTTTCCTTCTCCCCGGCCACCATATCAGTTCCGATTCCCATAGCCCCCGCAAATAACAGGATGGTTACAAAATAAGGAAGCATCATTCCCAGAACCTTGCCGCTGGCTTTCTCCTCGTCCTGAATTACCATTTCGGGATTATCCGAATTTACTGTAAATACGGTAAGACCTTCCATGTCCTCCACACGGTCGGATAAGAGCAGCTGTCTGTATGACTCCAGGACGCCATTTGATATTGTGTCATATGCCGCGCGTGAATAGTCTTCCGACGGATTGTAATACGTCTTAACCTGAGGGGTTGGCGCTCCTGTCTGATAACTGGAAACCTCATCCAAAAAGCCTTCCGGAAATTCGATCAGCAGATCGGCCCCTCCGTTTTTTATCATATCTTCGGTCTCGGCCCTGTCGCTGACCGTATATACATCGCATTCTTTGTCCGCAGCCTTTAAAAATTCTTCAAAACCTGCCGGCGCATTCTGGAGATATACGATCGCCTTATGCGATTCGACGTCTTCCTGAGCGCTGCTGCTCAGACTGCTGACCAGAGTCATAATACCAACCATAATAATCACCGGAAGGAAAAATACTGAGAAGATCATCTTCTTGTCTTTGAAAACCCTTGCCAGCTCTTTCCCGCATATCTGTTTAATCCCGCTCATCTTACTTTCCTCCTTTCTGAATTCTGTAAAGTTCGAAAAAGGCATCTTCCAGATCCTCTGTGTTTGTATCATGAAGTATCTGATCCAGGCTTCCCTCAGCCACCTTGCAACCATCAATGATAATTCCGATCCTGTCACAGATTTTTTCGGCTTCTGACATGACATGCGTGGAGATAATCACCAGTTTGCCTTCGTCTCTTAATTTTCTTAAATAATCAGTAACGCCGCGTGCCGTCACTACATCCAGCCCATTGGTCGGTTCGTCAAAGATTACGATATCAGGATCATGAACCAGACACACCGCGATTGCAGCTTTCTGTGCCATACCTGTAGAAAGTTCTTTGATTTTTTTCTGGGAAAAGTCTTTAATCCCAAAGTATTCAAAAAGCTCCTCTTTTCTCGCTTTGAGCCTATCCTCCGGAATGTTATGTAATCTTCCGAAGAAATCAAACATATAATCCACAGAAAACTGAGGATCCAGCTTTATATCCCCTGTCAGAAAGCCGAGCTTCTCCCGCACCATTTCCGGCTCCTTCTGCACTTCATGGCCGGAAACATAGATCTCGCCTTTTGTCGGCTTGATGATGGTAGAGATACACCGCAGCGTCGTTGTCTTCCCCGCGCCGTTTGGTCCCAAAAGGCCGTATATCTCGCCCGGTTTTGCCGTAAGGCTCAGGTCATTAACAGCAGTCTTTACGGGGTTTGTCGTCTTGGATTCCTTCATCTGCTTTTTATTCAGTTTATAAATCTTGGTCAGGTTTTTGATCTCTATCATGATCTCCCTCCTCATTCTGTACTATTGTGTTAATACAACTATATATCCTTGTTATTGATTTGTCAATAACAATTTTTTCCTTCCTCAGCCCTTTCAATCTTTTACCAAATAGATTACAATATTAAAAAAATAAGGAGGACTATCCATGAAAGAAACTATCTTACTTTTTCACGTTCCCGATAAAGAAAAGCTGTTAAAAATCGAAATGGCACTTTTTCCCCTGCATGTTCGCTTGAAACATGTGAAAGAGGAAGAGTATCACCAGCCGCTCGGCGTACTGGCGGGTATAAAAGACGCGGTACCCGCCGAAGGAAATTATACCGGCAGCGCCCTGGCCGATACCATGATCGTTTTTGCATTCTTTGATGACAACCGTCTCAACCAGGCACTGGCAGCGCTGAAGAAAAGCGGCGCCGGCCCTCTGCCCTACAAGGCGGTCCTTACTCCGACCAACCAGTTCTGGACTGCCCACGAATGCTTGGCAGAACTGAAACGTGAACATGAGGCTATGACTCCCTAGTACAGCAGTGCACTAATAATTCAGCAATAATCACCTGCTCTCTACGTCATAGCTGTACCTGCTTTCGCTAGACGTAGGAACCACTACGCCGTCGCGAAAGCAGGCACAACTCTGACGCAGATATCAGGCACTTATTACTGAAAGATTAATGCACTGCTGTACTAGCAGGAATCATAGCTTTTTTTCATAATATTTTTTCACGATAACGGTAACAAGGAAATACAGCATTAGTACTCCCCATGCCGTCCAGAATACAGCAAAGTTAAAAAATCCTGAGATCAAAAGAACTGCATAACAGGCTCCCATAACAATCATGCCTGCCCAATATGAGGTTTTTTCATTAATCATTTTATTTCTCTCGTCAGATACTTTGAGACGTTCCTCTCGCAGAAGTTTTTCATTCTTAAGAAGTTTTTTTGCCTTTAAGATCTCTTTGACCGCGAAGAAAAGAACGGCTGCACCGGTTCCCGTAAAGACCCCGCATAAAAATCCCTCCTCATATTCCCCGCCTCTCAGCATCATCACAATCGCCGCTGCGATGGTAAGCAGCCCCACACCGCACATAAAAAAGTCTATTCTGATCCTGGCTTTTAGTTTCTCCCTGTACTCCTCGTCTGTCTTAGCCCCCTGTTGCAATGCTTTTATAAACATATATTTTCCTCCTCCAGATTAAAAATAAAAATATCCTCAATATTGACTCCAAAATACTGGGCAATCTTATGTGCCAGTATCAATGACGCATTATACCTGCCGTTCTCCAACGATATGATGGTCTGCCTTGTCACCTCAACTGCATCTGCAAGTTCACTCTGCGTAATCTTGCGTTCCTTCCTCAACTGCTGAATTTTATTTTCCAAAAACATCCCCCATTTCTGACCGTCGTGTTCAGCGTTGCTTTCCTCCATAAAACAAAGACTCCTTAAACGCTTTTATTCTGCGGTAGGACTTTTCCGGAAGAATCCCGGTCAACATCAGGCAGATCGCCATCCCAAAAAGGAATCCCTTAATCAGCTCCGGTGTATCCGCAGACTGTTGAAGCAGCAAAGCCAGCGCATGAAATGCAAGACCCAACGTTAATTCTCTCCTCATATCACCTTTTTTCATAATCACCGCTCTCCTTTGCCTCTAAAGAAAATGTATAGTTTGTTTTACATTTAAAGTATAGTACGCTTTACAATAAATGTCAAGCACATTTTACATTTTCCAGTGACGAACTTTCGTCTCGGCGCTGATGGGAGACGTAACGCTCACTAACAGAGATGCCGTGGACACGAAAGCACCACCAATTCAATCTCCATACACGGCCCCCGTTTCAATCCCCTCGCCTAGGAACGGATCATATCTCCCTACTGGATGCACCAGCTCCATAAAGGGATAGCCGAAAGCCGCCGTAAGAACATACCTGTCATTATAAATCGCTAAAGCGGATCTTAGTAATTCCAGGCGGAAACCAGCCGTGAAAATAGAGAGATTTTTTGATCCCGAATCAAAAAATCAGCTGGCCCAGCGCGAGAAATCATCAGATTTCTTACGATGTGTCAGCTGTGCTCCATTTTCATGGCTGGTTTCCGCCTAGAATTACTTAGGTCGTGTCCGCGATTTATAATGACAGGTATGTTCTTACGGCGTCTTTCGGCTATCCCTTTATAGAGCGTCCCCCTCCCCGCCGCCTATCCCCTTGGCGCAATCTTCCCTCCGCCTGCCAGGCTGATTGTTCTTCCTGCGAGCCAGCTGTTCGCACTGTCCGCAGTGTCATAGTAAATGCTGTATCCTCCCGAATCTATATTGCTGCAGGATTGATCTGCATTCGTCAAAACATTTACGTAGGCGTCACCCGACAGTTTCCAGTCTGCATCTTCCGCCAGGGACACTTTTATGTATTTTCCTTTATTATCGCTGTTGATGCTGCCGCTGAAGCTGGAACTTTCTTTCAGCTTCAGATTCACGGTACTGATCTCGTCACAGATTATTCTGCCCTTCAGTTTTTGATCTATGGCAGTCAATGTCAGGTTTCCTCCGTTGCTGCCCGGGGTTCCCCAGTTGTTTATGTTGTTGCCGGATACTTTGGCCAGCACATTGCCTTCGTACTTTAATTCCGAACTTTTAAGAATTACATCCGCCTTTGTATTTGTCACATAGAACAGCGGCCCTTCTGTCCTGAATGTCAGCTTTGTATCAGCTGCTTTCAGGTTTGAGGCCCCTTCCCCTTGGTTTTCGGAGCTGCTCCGGTACAGCAGCACACCGTTCTCACCGGAACCGGATAGGTCACAGCCGTTTAAGACTGCTGTGCTGCCGCCTTCTATCATCAGTATCTGGCTGTCATCCGCACTGCCCTCCAGCTTTTCTGCTGTTACTGTCCCGGCCGCAAAGATGCATGGGCTGCCGGTACCGGACGACAGCACAGTGCCTCCCTGTACGAACACACTGCCGCTCTTCTCTGCCGCCACGGGCGCACAGCGGGTGCCGCTGGTGGTTACTTCTATATTCTCTGCCTTAATTCTGCCTCCATAGGTAGCCTTCAATCCCCTGGAAGAATTACCCGACGTATTGATCTTCACATGGTTCGCATGTATGAGTGCATCCGTCCCGGTTGCAAAAACTGCGGTCGCCCCCTCGGCCGCCGACGTGATCTCACTTTTGCTGATACTGGACTCGCTTCCTGCAGTTGTAGCAAATACCGCATTTACGCCATAATAATTGCTCTCATCCGCGCTGGACGTGTTCCCCGATTTTGTCAGCTTCCCGTCTGTCATGGTAAGCGTCCCTCCGTTCTTTACCAGCACGGCATTCTGGTTTTCGCTGCTGGTACTAATGGATTCCGATTCTGAGTTCTCACTCTTCCCGTCCACCTGCAGCATGCCGTTTAACTCAATGCTCCCCTGTGATTCCTCATCTATAAAATCTTGTTCCTGCTCTTCAACAATTACTTCCCCTGAATTTACTGAATCCGTATCTTTATCGTCTGTGCTCCCCTGATGGCTGCATCCGGTAAAGACATATAATAAAACCGCGGTCCCCAGAAGTAACTGTATCACCCTTTTCTTCATCCAACCATCCTTTCTGCCCCTTATTACCTCACCATTGTATGAAGAAAATTTGAATACCATGTAGTAGAATTGTGTTTTTTCTGTGAACTGGAAATGACTGTATTTTAAGCCAACGTGTTTGCACTAATGGGCAAACTGGCTCTCATAAAGATTCTTATAGAACCCGCCCACTCTGAGCAGTTCTTCATGGTTCCCCTGTTCAATAATGTTCCCGTCTTTCATCACAAGAATCACATCCGCTTCCCGTATGGTAGACAGGCGGTGTGCCACGATAAAGCTGGTTCTCCCCTCCATCATCTTCTGAAATGCTTCCTGTATCTTAATTTCCGTCCTTGTATCGATCGAAGAGGTTGCCTCATCCAGAATCAGCATAGGGGGCAGATTCAGCATAACTCTCGCAATACAGAGCAGCTGCTTCTGTCCCTGGGAAAGATTCCCGCCCTCCTCCTGGATCAGTGTATCATACCCGTCCTTCATCCGCTTAATAAATCCATGGGCGTGAGCGGCTTTGGCTGCAGCTACGATTTCCTCCCGCGGGGTGTCCGGGCGACCATAGGCAATATTTTCCGCAACCGTGCCCGACTTCAGCCAGGTTTCCTGCAGCACCATCCCATAGTTTGCCCGCAGGCTGTCCCTGGTCACCTCCCGGATATCATGACCGCTCAGGATAATCTGTCCCGCATCCACGTCATAGAACCGCATCAGAAGGTTAATAAGCGTTGTCTTCCCACAGCCCGTTGGCCCCACAATGGCGATCTTCTGCCCGGGTTTCACATCCAGCTTCAGATGCTCCAGCAGCGGTACATCCTTTCTATACGAAAAAGAGACATTCTCCAGCTTCAGGCTGCCGTCCGCCTGCCCCATAACTATGGCGTCCCCGGAATCCGGGATCTCGGGCGTCTCCTCGATAAAATCAAAGACCCGTTTTGCACATGCAAATGCATTCTGCAGCTCCGTCACCACGCTGGAAATCTCATTAAAGGGCTTTGTATACTGGTTCGCATAACTCAGGAAACAGGACAGCTGTCCAACGGAAATCACCCCGCCTATCGCCGTGAATGCGCCCACAATCCCGACTCCCGCATATACAAGCCCGTTTACAAACCTCGTACTGGGATTGGTAATGGAAGAGAAGAATATGGCTTTCAGGCTTACTTCCTGCAGCCTGCGGTTGATCTCATCAAAACGTTCCAGCGCACAGTCCCCGTAACCAAAGGCCTGGACGACCTTCTGGTTTCCCACCATTTCATCCACCAGGGAAGTCATCTCCGCCCGCGCTTCAGACTGTGCCCTGAACATGGTGTACGTTCTTTTTGCTATAAAGCTGGCTGCAAAAAGAGACAGCGGCGTGATCAAAATGACCACTAGGGAAATCCTCACATTGATAGAAAGCATAAAGATCAGCGTCCCGGCGATTGTCACAATCCCCGTGAACAGTTGTGTAAATCCCATCAGCAGTCCGTCTGAGAACTGCTCCACATCCGTGATAATCCTGCTGATCGTCTCGCCGTACTGATGGCTGTCAATGTATTTTAAAGGAAGGATTTCCAGCTGCGCAAAGGCGCGGGTCCTTACATCCTTTACAACACGGAAGGTAATCGTATTGTTGCACAGGTTCATCAGCCACTGCGCTGCACTCGTAATGAATATGACAGCGGCCAGAATCTTCAGAATATAGAAAATAGAGTCAAAATCCACCTGATTTGTTCCTATTATATAATCAATTGCATTTCCGGTCAGGATCGGTGCATACAGAGTCAGCGCAACGGATATCACCGCAAAGACCAGCGAGAGCGCCAGATAATGCAGGTATGGCTTAATCAGGCGCAGGATTTTCTTAATAGTACCGTCATGATTTCGTGCCATCTTAGCCCACCTTCTCTCTGGAAAGCTGCGAGTAGCAGATCTCCCTGTAGACCTGGCAGTTCTCCAGCAGTTCCCCGTGCGTTCCGCAGCCTGCAATCTCCCCGTCATCCAGCACGAGAATCCGGTCCGCATACATAATAGAGGCCGCCCGCTGGGATACGATAAACACGGTCATTCCCGATGTGTCTTCTTTGAGCGCCTTTCGCAGCCGGGAATCTGTAGCAAAATCAAGCGCCGATGCGCTGTCATCCAAAATCAATACCTGGGGCCGCCGCACCAAAGCCCTTGCAATCGTAAGGCGCTGTTTCTGCCCGCCGGACAGATTTTTACCGCCCTCGCTGACCATGGTATCCAGCCCTTTCGGTTTTCCCTCCACGATTTCCAGCGCCTGGGCCGTCTTCAGTGCCGTTCTGATCTCGTCATCCGAGGCATTCTCTTTTCCCATTTTCATGTTTTCCCGGATCGTTCCATGGAAAAGGACCGCCTTCTGCGGAACAACGCCGGTTGTCCCCCTCAGATCATCCAGCCTCCATTCCCTCACGTCCGTTCCGTTCACACACACTGCGCCTTCACTGACATCATAAAAACGAGGGATCAGATTTACAAGCGTAGACTTACCGCAGCCGGTTCCTCCGATGATTCCAATCGTCTCACCCGCGCCTGCACAAAATGAAATGTGCGACAGCGCAGGCTCCTGGCTGCCTTCATAGTAAAAGGTAACATCCCGCATCTCCACACGCGGCAGAGGATCTGCGGCAGATGCCGTTTTGGTTCCGTTCTGTATCGATCCCGCGCCATCCGTAATCCCCGGCTTCAGGTCAAATACCTCATTGATTCTGCCCGCGGATGCCATCGCCTTTGTAAAAGAAACGATGAGATTGGCAAGCGCCACCAGCGCCAGCAGTATCTGCGTCATATAGTTCACAAGCGCAATGACTTCCCCCTGGGTGATCCGTCCTGCCTGCACCGCGCCCCCGCCGTACCAGACAACGGCGATGATGCCCAGGTTCACCAGCACATAGGTCAGGGGATTCAGCAGAGCCGATATCTTTCCGACTCGCTGCTGAAACCGCATCAGTGTACCGCTTTTATCCTCAAACTCTGCTTTCTCCTGATTCTGTGTTCGAAACGCCCTGATCACACGAATCCCGGCCAGATTCTCCTGTGTAGAAAGAAGAACCTGATCCAGGCTCTTCTGTACTTTTTTATACAGAGGAATCGTCAGCATCATAATGCCATATATTACAAGGGACAAAACCGGCACGGTGATCAAAAATATAACCGCTACCTTCACGTCGATCGTAAATGCCATAATCATTGCGCCAACCACAATAAACGGGGAACGCAGAAACAGCCTGAGCACCAGATTCACCCCAGACTGCACCTGATTAATATCGCTCGTCATGCGCACAACCAATGTAGAGCTCCCTGCTTTGTCTATCTCCGCATAGGACAGATCACCGATATGGCGGAACAATTCGTGCCTTAGCCCGGTGCCAAACCCAACGGCCGCCCTCGCCGCAAAATACTGTGCCAGAAGCGAACAGCTCAGCCCCAGCACGCCGAAAACACCAAGGACAGCGCCCATCTTCCATATATATGGTACATTCCGGTGCCGGATTCCCACATCAATAATCTGTGCCATAATCAGCGGTACAATCAGCTCAAATGTTGCCTCCAGCAGTTTAAACAGCGGCCCGATAATGCTTTCCTTTTTATACCCGTTTAAAAACGGCAGTAATCTTCTCACGCTTTTTTCCTCCAAGTCCGTTATATTGCACGACTGTATTGTAACAGACAATACCTCTACTGTAAATGTTTCCCATTATTGTAACAGTTCAGACAAGTCTGAACTGGTTACTATTCACGGCCCGGGGGCCGCGCATAGTAACGGCATCTGGGCCATTTAAAGTCGCCTGGGGCGAGGGCCCAGATGCCCGGCTCCATCACTTTAATTGTTCGGATGCCGTGCAGCGGGGTGCACGGCCCCGTGAATAGTAACCTGAACTATTATCAATTTTTTATTTTTTGAGCACGTTTTCTCCATAAAAGTATTGACTTTTTAATCTTAAAAGAATATTGTATTAGTTAAGTAATACAACTACCATTACACTAAATCATGGAGGGATGTTTCATGGAACCACTCATCAAAGTTGAGAACCTGCATAAAATCTACAATCCCGGCGAAAACGAAGTGCGTGCATTGGACGGTATCGATCTGGAAATCGGAAAAGGCGAGTTTGTCGCAATCATCGGGCACTCCGGTTCCGGAAAGTCTACACTGATGAACATGCTGGGCTGTCTTGACGTCCCCTCTTCGGGAAATTACTTTCTGAACGGACACGATGTCTCTAAACTGACAGACAACCAATTGTCAGATATACGCAATAAAGAGATCGGATTTATTTTCCAGGGATTTAACCTGATTGCCAATCTCGATGCTGTCGAAAATGTTGAGCTGCCGCTGATTTACCGCGGACTTGGGAAGCAGAGACGCCGCAAGATTGCGGTCGAAGCCTTGAAAAAGGTCGGATTGGGCACGCGGATGAAGCACAAGCCAAATGAGCTATCCGGCGGTCAGCAGCAAAGGGTAGCTGTGGCGCGCGCCATTGCCGCACAGCCTCCGATCGTATTGGCCGATGAGCCGACCGGTAACCTGGACACCAAATCCACGAAGGAAATCATGGAGATTCTGAAAGGCCTCCATAAGGGAGGCCGCACCGTTATTATCATCACTCACGATGATGAGATCGCACAACAGGTCAACAGAGTCGTCCGCATCATTGACGGGCGTATCGAAAATGATTATCTGAATGAAGAAAGGGAAGGGGCATAATATGTTTTCCAAAAAGAAAAAAGAACAGGAAGAAATTTTAGACACCATTGATAACGATTTGACCGATGAAGATTTACTTTCCGGGGATGATTCCTACGAACTGGAAGATGCCGAAGCGGCGAAGCCCCCTAAGAAGAAGCTTCCTGCCTGGATCATCATCCCGGTAATTGCAGTTCTGGGCATAGTAATCTTCGCGGCCTCAAAGCTAACCACTGGCAGCGGCAGCAACCAGGCGACAACACTGCAGGTTGCTGAAGTCACAACAGGCGATATTAAAGAAGTTTACAATGCAAGCGGAAAGATAGAAAGTGAAAACACGAAGACCTATTATTCTCCCGTCACCGCACCCGTTGCCATCTGCAACGCTGTTGTGGGCAATTCCGTAAAGGCCGGCGATCTCCTGGTGAGCTTTGACACAACAAATTTGGAGCGAGACAACCAGCAGGCACAACTGAGCCTGCAGTCCAGCCTCAACGCATCCCAGGCTACAAAGGCACAAAATGCCAAAGCCATTGACGCGGCAAATGCGGCATCTGCACAGGCTGCAGACCAGGCCAACCGGCTGGCTGATAAAGTAAACGACCTTGCTGCTCAGGTTGACGCCGCTTATGCACAATATCAGGCCAACCAGGCAGAGGCAGACGCCGCTGCCCCGGAACAGGAACGCCTGAAGAAAATCGTCGCGGAACAGCAGGAAATTATCAATACCAACCAGGCAGTGATCGATGAAATAAATACTAACTACGCGGGACGCCGCGCTGATCTTGAGGCTGCACTTGCAAAACCAGACGATCAGAGGACTGCTGATGACACTGCTGTGATTAAAGCACTTCAGCCGATTTTCAAAAAATACGATGATGCAGCACAAGCAATCAATGATGCCCAGCAGATAATCGACGAGACGGCACCTGGCATCAATAATGATCCCGTGAATGATGCCGGTTATGCACAGCTCAAGGCGCAGTATGATGCAGCCTACGCAGAATGGGAAGCAGCTTACAATGCGGCCAACGCACCGGCCACAGACCCCGGAATGTCCTCCGCAGAGCTGGCTAACCTGGATATCAGCGACAACCTTGCCGAACTCACGGCGCTGACCCCCGCCGAGCTTGTGGAAAAGGGCCGGGAAGGCATGAAGGCCGACATGGACGGTGTAATCGCAGCCGTAGATGCGCTGCAGACCAACACAGCCACCCAGGGAATGGCCATGTTCACCATCGCCAGTACCGAGAAGGTTCGTGTAAAAATCGAAGTATCTCCCGATGACTATGAAAAGATGAAGGTTGGCAATAAAGCCACCGTCACCGTTGGAGACTATAAATACGAAGGGAAACTGACAAAGGTCAATAAAATAGCCGTTAATAATGAAAAAGGGAACCCGGTCATCGGTGCAGAGATCCATATCGACAATCCGGATGAAAACCTCTGCATCGGCGCTACAGCCAAAATCACAATGACCGTTGCGGAAGCCGACAATGTACTGGTTGTTCCGACGGAAGTCATCAACACCTCCTCTGAGGGCGATTTTGTCTATGTAATTGAGAACGGTGTTGTAAAGAAAAAACCGGTCGAACTGGGTACCGCATCCACCACACAGATCGAAGTTAAGAGCGGCCTGAAAAAGGGGGATAAAGTGGTAAATGATCTGAACGTAGATATTGAGGACGGCATGAAGGCTACTGCGGCGCCTGCAAAGGGCACGGGCTCCGATGCCGGTGCAGAAGCAGCGAAAGAATAAACGGACTGATTGAGAAAAGAGGACTTAATATGGGACAATTTTTAGAATACGTAAAAATGGCTCTTGATAATATCCGTTCCAATAAAGGCCGTTCCTTCCTTACGATGCTGGGTATCATCATAGGCATCACATCTGTCGTCACCATCGTTTCCATCGGAAACGGTCTGAAAAAAGATGTGGTCGATGCTTCAAACGAACAGAACAACACCGTCACGGTCCAGGCTAATTCCGACGAGGTATCGGACCCCAACTGCATTACGGGCGAAGATATTTCTTATCTGAAAACAACCCTGGGAGATTCCATACAGAGCGTATCCGCCTATTCGGGTACATTAGGATCCATTACAACCCGAAAAGGGAAATTTGATGCCTACGTAGGGCTGACAACTCCTGATTATGAAAACGCACAATACCAAAATCCTCTGGTAAAGGGAAGTTACTTCACGGATAATGATGTTGCAAATGCCAACAAAGTGTGCGTCATAGACGAACTGACAGCACTATACTTATTCGGTAATACAGATGTCATTGGCATGACCATCGAACTGCAGATAGACAGCAATATACAAAATTTTAACATCATCGGCATACGTGAGACTGCTCCGGAAATGATGGAAGCAGAAAAACAGTACCTGGCAATGGGAATGGATAAAAGTATTTCCATCGAGATGCCTTATACTGTCTCTGCAGACCTGGGAACTCCGGTAGAAGCTTTTGCTTCCGTCTCCATCACTGCTGCTGACAAAGACCAGGCATCCAGGATCGCAAAAAACGCGGTACAGATCCTGAATTCCAGACACCAGAATCTGGGCGAAACGCCATTCATCCAGCAGAAGCCAATGGATTTCTCCGATATGTTCGGTTCCATCATGGACGGAGTAACCGCCTTCGTAGCTCTGGTTGCAGGCATATCACTGATTGTCGGCGGTATCGGGGTTATGAATATCATGCTTGTATCCGTCACAGAACGTACCCGCGAGATCGGAATCCGCAAGGCCCTGGGGGCCAAGACAGGATCCATCATCGCACAGTTCCTCTGTGAATCCGCGATCATCTCGGGCATGGGAGGAATCATCGGAATCATACTCGGCGCCGCGCTAACGGCCCTGATCAGCGCCCTTGGAATCGGCGGCATCAAGGCTCAACTTTCCTTCCCGGCGATTCTGATTGCAACCATATTCTCCTGCAGTGTGGGAATCGTATTCGGCATCTATCCGGCAAAGAAGGCGGCCAAACTCAGCCCAATTGAGGCGCTTAGACGGATGTAATAATATTTATTAATAGATTTAACAGAAAATCCTGTGCGCTCTTGCAAAGACAGCACATGATTCTATACAACTTATTCACTAATCTCATAAAACGAGGAGGGTTTTCACATGAAAAAACAAAGTAAGCTTTTAAAAGTATTCTCTATCATCCTGATTGTCATTGGGGCAATTTCCCTCTTGTCAGGTGTGTTTGCTATCGCTATGAAATCAACAATGGATGCGACCTATGAGGCAATGGGTATCGTACCGCCGACGACGTTCTCTTATGTATATTCGATTATTGGCGGGCTGATCATACTGGCAGCCGGTATCATAGGTGTAGCCTATAAATCCAGAAAAATAGTGCTGATTATAGGAATTATACTGGCAGCATACTATGTGTTTAATATTATTTACGCTGCTATGACTACGGGATTCTCCGCATTCAGCCTGGTGGGGCTGATCTGGCCTCTGCTGTACCTCTGGGGGTGGTATCTTTCTGAGTAACGATAGGAGGGGACGCTGAGTGGAAGTGGAATAGGCCTCTTTCCGATGGGGGCGCGAAGTAATGGAACAGCCGTAAGCCTGACAAATGCACATATGCCGTTTTGGGGTGTGGACGCGAACCTAAGAAATTCTAGGAAGCCGACAGCCCCAAAAGTGGAGTACAGGGGACACATCACAAGAAATCTGATGATTTCTTGCGCTGGGTCCCCTGATTTTGTGATTTGGTAATCACAAAATCTCTCCACTTTTGGGGCTGTCGGCTTCCAAGAATTTCTAAGGTCCGCTTTAGCACCCCGAAACGGCATATGTGCATTTGTCAGGCTTACGGCTGTTCCATTACTTCACGGCCCCATCGGAAAGAGGCCTATTCCACTTCCACTCAGCTGGTGCATCCAGGCTGATGGGACTGTGTTACTGGTGGAGGGACTCTTACGGGGGAATGGGGATGGAGTTGGTATAGGTGATCAGTTGACTAGTCAGGAGATAGGGAAGGGACGTTTAAACAGGCATAGAATTGGAATTTTTATTTATTGCTTGGTTATTTTTTACAAGATTGTTGTATTATTGAGGGTTTGTACTTATAATAATAAATACGTGGGTTCTGTGTGTGGTGAAAACGTCTGTAGTTATTCTGGTTCCGGTGGGGAAACGGTATTATGTTACGATGATGACAGATGAGGATTTTCCTGTGAGGAGTATGCGATTATGACCTGGAATATTGCACCCGAAAGCATTTCTTTGGTTATGCTTGGGATTATTTTAATTTATTCACGAAAAGGCAGCCGTCTTCCAACTCTGAAGAACAGAATGTTTCAGGGATGTCTGATGGTTACTTTTTGTGCCATGCTTACTAATATCCTTTCCACAGTTATGATTTATTTTGATCAGATTGTTCCTCTATGGAGCATCTGGATCATCACGACTCTTTATTTTCTTCTTACCCCTCTTATGGGCCTGGCTTATTTTCTTTATACTATGGCCATTATTTATGTCGAAAGCCCGGGGTTAAAGAAGTCTTTTCTATTTTGTTCCATTCCCGGGTTTGGGTATGCTGTACTGATTCTGCTGAATCCGTTTACCAGGAATATTTTCGATCTGACCGCAGTGGAAGGTTATACACGTGGAAACCTGATTATCACAACTTATCTGATTTTCTATCTTTACTGCCTCGCATGTCTTGTTATTACTCTAGTAAATTACAAAAAGATAGACAAGGAGATTTCACGGATTTTAGCTTCATTTCCTGTGCTTGCGTTTCTGGTAATTATATTTCAACAGGCATATCCTCAAATTATTCTTTCAGGTACCGCCGCCACATGTGCTCTTCTTATCATTTACCTTCACCTGCAGAATAAACAGATCTCTCTGGATTACCTGACTAATCTTCCAAACCGGCAGGAACTTTTGAATATGCTTACCCTGCTGCTCACCCGCTATCCTGACAGGCCCTTTACACTTGTAGTCGTGTCGCTGCGCGATTTCCGGCTGATTAACAACGCTTGGGGGCAGCATAACGGAGATGCTTTACTGAAATCACTTTCTCAATTTCTGAATTCCGTTGGTCCGTCCCAGAATGTCTACCGTTTCAGCGGGGATGAATTTGCGCTTTTGTTTCCCAAAGAAGAGGACAGCAGGATACGAAGCTGCATCGTGAAAATACAAGACCACATGACCCACCCATGGGAGGTCAATGACTATCAATTCAATCTGTCGGCAGTCATGGGGGTGATCCGCCATACAGAGGCCGCACAGACGCTGGAGGAGGTCATAACCTCCATAGAGTACGCCGTTGTGCAGGCTAAAACCGGCAGATATGGACAGATCTGCTATTGTGACAGAGAGATGCTGTCCAAGCTGAAGCGAAGACGCCGTATCATACAGATTCTAAAAGACAAACTGGCCGACGAGAGTTTTGAGATGTTCTATCAGCCCATATATGAAGTCAAAACAGGTAAATTTCTCTATGCCGAATCTCTGATGCGGATGAATGACACTCCCATCGGACCTGTTTATCCGTCCGAGTTTATACCAATCGCCGAAGAGACAGGGCTTCTCATTGATATTACATACGTCATAATAAAGAAAGTGTGCTGCTTCATCAATCGGCTTCTGGATATGAAGATACCCATCGAATGTATACATGTGAATTTTTCAGCAATTCAGTTTTCCCAGCCAAACCTGGCGGAAAAGGTCTTGGATATCATTCACTGCTGCCACACTCCGGCACATACACTCAAGATCGAGTTTACAGAAAGCACCCTGGCAGAGAATCCGGAGATCGTAAGAGAATTCGCGCTGGAAGTGGAAAAACACGGCATCATGATGGGCCTGGATGATTTTGGCACCGGCTATTCCAACATCGCCACCGTCATCAGCCTCCCCTTCGGTACCGTAAAGCTGGACCGCAGTCTTATCTGCGCATCCATGGAAAACAGCACCTCCGCCCTGGCCGTCAAAAATATGGTGCGCACGTTCCAGGAGCTTGGAATGAAAGTAGTCGCAGAAGGAGTAGAAACCGAAGAACAGAAGCAGCTCGTCATAGACTTTGGCATAGATCAGATACAGGGTTTCTACTACTCAAAACCTCTCGCAGAGGAGGATTTTTTGCGGTTTTTGATGTGATTTGACTGGGGGGGGGGCGCCTGTCTCCCGTCGGATGCACCAGCGGTCTGTGCCGATGACTGCGGCACTGGAGGGGATGTCTACGGAGGCATCCCCTCCGGCCCCGCAGTCATCAGCACAGACAAGCGTCCCCTTATAAATCCGCCCCCGCCTGTTCCATTATTTTTCTGAGTTTTTTTATGTAGTATTTATAGTTCTCCAGTGAGGTGGATGGCGCCACCTGGTGGTCGGATCCCGGGATATAGCCGCCGCCCCTGATGACAGGCAGGATACGGTCGAATTCTTTGTCAATGGCCGCGGGGCCCTTTGCGATCTCCAGTTTGTTGAAGCTTCCGATAAATTTTAGCTTTGGAAATTGTTTTCTTACCTCTACGATGTCCATTCCCGCATTAACATCCATTGGCAGGAATCCGTCAACTCCGGCATCCATAAAGTTGGGGATCAGACGGGCAAAGTCTCCGTCGGTGTCTACGAAAACATTTCCAACGCCATGCTCCTTGAACAGCGGAATCAGCGCTCTGTAATAGTCTGCCACGAATTCCTCGAAACAGTCCGGGGATACCATTGGGCCGTTCTTTCCGCTTAAGTCCTCCATAAAATAGATGACATCCGGCTGTACGAGGTCTATTACTTTTAATAACTTTGTACGGTAAATCTCCAGTATGTAATCATTGATGGCGTGCAGCAGTTCCGGTTCATCATAGAATGCATACATATGGGCTTCTATTCCAAGCAGTTCCCGGGGTACCCAGAAAAAGCCCTCTATGTTAAGGCGGATAGAATAGTCCCCTCTGTCGTGCCCCTCTGCCAGATGGCCGTAAGCGGCTTCGATCTGCTTATCTGAGAAATATGCTTCCAGCTCTTTCTCTGCGTGCGATTTCAGATTTTCCCAGTCTTCCATGGTTTCTATGACCGGCTTATAGTCTAGCTCCAGGTCTGAACCGGTATTTTTGAGCACCTGCCGGCCGTAGATATCCTGCTTGATGATATGTTCCGGTGTCTCTTCTATGATCTTCTCTTCAAAGCGGCGGAAAGGAAGTACAAAATGGATTCTTCTGACTGGGTCAAAGCCCAGATACTGCTCATATTCCATAACTCCCTGGCCCCACTCTGCTGCAAGATACTTTTCGGTCTGATTTGCTTTATTTCCGACAATATTGTTTGTAATATCCTTGGCTCCGTCTGCAATCTCGGCGGGCATTCCCTCTTCTTTAAACCGGTTCGTGGTCAATACCCATGGATAGAATGTCTCCGCGACTGTGCCTCTTCCTTCGGGTTTCTGAAAATTAAGTGTAGCCTGTTCCCGTTCTCTATTCGTCATCTTTCATTCCTCCACTGTCATTATGATAGTTTTATTATAAAAGGCAGCCTGTAATAAAAACATGGAAATGTAAAACATTCTTTTGTAAAATCCAAAACCAAACCTTTCTCTCTAAAGCCTCAGGACCAGGAAAGATACATGATGTGAAGATGCACTGTAAAGGGACTTCCCCTCGCCGCATTCATATACTAAACCAGGAATTGCTTTCTGTACTCACGGGGCGTGCATCCCACCGCGTTTTTGAATACTTTGCTGAAGTAAAACTGATCTGTAAACCCCAGCGCTTCTGCCACCTCTCCAATGAGGCAGTCATGGCATTCCAGCAGCTTTTTCGCTTCCGTGATCTTCAGATTTATAATGTATTCGTTATAAGTACAGCCCTCATATTTCTTAAAAATTTTACTCAGATACGGCTGGCTTATCATGAATCTGCTACAGATTCTGATGATGCTGTTGTCCTCCGATAAATGGTGCTTAACATAGTGCTCGATCATGGACACCAGCTCCCGGCCTGAGGGCTTTTCAGAAGACAGGTACACTCTGCTCTGCTCCTTTTTCATTGATGCCAGGAGTTTTTGAATCCGGTCAAATAATTCCTCGATCTTGGCCGGTTCTATTGGTTTGAGCAGATAGTCAAAGCCTCCGTACAGAAATGCATCGTGAACATAGTGAAAGTCCGAATAGCCGCTGACTGCGATGCAGACCGCAGGTTTCTCTTCCTGCTGCCCAATGTATTTTATCAGTTCAATCCCGCTTTTTCTTGGCATTTTCATATCCGTAAGCACGACTTCCGGGTGGATCTCTTCGAAGATCTCAATTGCCCGGTCCACGGAATAAGCTTCTGCGATTACTTCAAAATCCCTTATGCGCTGCGAAATCGCCCGTTTTTCTGCTTCCAGAATCGCCGGCTCGTCATCTACTAAAAGCACTTTATACATGTTAACCTCCCTAAACTACTCGAGTTTCATTTTCAGTACAATCGTTGTACCTCCGGTATCATTCTGCCCCAGTATTTCATAGGAAAAGCCTTCTCCGAAGAAAATAGAAAGCCTGATCAGCGTCCCGCTCAGCCCCATGCCGCCGAACTGGAGATTGTCTGTGATTTCTTGGGAGCCGTGATCCCGGTAAAAGGTCTCAATTCTGCTTCTTACCAGTTCCACAGCCTCCTTGGTTACCCCGCAGCCATTATCTTTGATCTCCACAATCGCATATCCGTCAAATTCGACGACATAGATCTGGATAAATACGTGTTCGGATTCCAGAAGACTGTACTTGATTGCATTTTCCACAATGGGCTGGAATGTCACTTTCGGCAGCATAAAATAGTCCAGATTCCCGTCCACTGTGATCTCATAATCCAGCCTCTGGCGGTATCTGCTTTTCATGATCGCCATATATGCCTTCAGGTTCTCCAGTTCTTCCTGCCAGGTCACTTCCACCGTTGTATAATCGGACGCATACCGCATGATCTCGGACAGACAATAGCAAGCATTCGCCGCCTCCTCCCGCTCTCCGTTCTCGCACATGTTTGCGATACTGCCCAGTGTGTTATACATAAAGTGGGGGCTGATCTCGGACTGCAGTATGCCGAACAGCGTCTTGGTCTGCACATCTGCCATCTGCTTCTCCCGCTCCATGGATTCCCGCAGACGGGCCGCCATATCCTCAAAGGCCGTAACCAGAATCATAGTCTCCCAGTCCATGTCCCGGGTGGCCTGATGTTCTGTAAAGTTTTCCAGTTTTGTCCCCTGCATCCTTTTTACAAAGGTATCAATGGGCCGCATGATTTTCTTCGTCACAAACAGAATATACAAGATGGTAAATGCAATCAGCAGCAACGCCACAAGACTGATTCCCTGAATGGTATTCCGCAGTGATTTATACAAAATGCTCTCGGGCAGCACGATCACTGTCCGGCAGGGATAATAGTTGGAACTGGCCATGGTCACGATCTCTTCCCCCGTATCCTGGGCCTTCACATACTGCTCCGTAAGCTCGGCAAAATATCTGATCTTCTCTTTCGGCTGCTTCCATGTCACATCCGCATAAAAGAGATCCGCCTGATCTCCAATGAAAACCATCGTATTCAGATCATAACCGCTCCATTTTACATCGCATATATTCCTGAGGTAAAAATAGTTCTGCTGAACCTCAATATATCCTACGATTTCTTTGGATGGGGTTTTAATGGGTTTAATCTCCGTTATGACTGTTCCCTTTGTGGATGGTTCCCAGAAATCCGCCGCCGGACCCAGAAATACACGGCTGTCAGCCACATTAAAGCTGTATTTGTCCTCAATATAGGCAACCCTTGAAGCCACCTCTTCCCGTTCTGCCTCTGTGTTTCCAGTGCAGATAAAGCTGCCCGTCTTGTCATACACGGCAACACGGCGGATATCGGACTTATTTTTATAGGCATTAACCAGAATCCGCTTTACGTTCCGCCCGGTCTCCTGGTTCCAGCTCTCCGTAAATTCCACCCACAGCTCCAGAAAATGGGCGTTTGTCAGGACGTCTACCGAAGCCTGTTCCATATTTGTCAGCCTGTTATCAATCTGTTCCATTGTAGCAGCCGTTGTCTGTATCAGGTTGCTGACACCGTCGTTGTGGACGGTGTCTCTGCTGTACCGGAAAAATATAACAGCCGCCGCGGTAATCATCAGAATGACAAATACGGCATATGTAATAGACAGTTTCGTCCCCGCCTTCTGTTTTCTCATGTCCTTCGCCCATCTCCCGTCCCTAGCACTTAAGGAGGGCCGCCGCCGTCCGCAGCCCCCTCCTTATCTATCCTATATTTTAGTAATCAAATTCATCTACATTGGATGCATCAAATACAAGAGCATCTCCCAGTACACACTGTGAATCAACAATATCCTTTGCGCCAAGCCTTCCTGCGTCGATGGATGTTGAATCAGGTGTAATTGTTCCTTCTGAAAGCTGGTATGCCGTCTGTACTGCAAGATATCCAAGATCCATACAGTTCCAGAGTACACCGGAATTCAACGGATTCTCGTCGTCTTTGATGTAAGTCTTGAGTGCGTTCGGTGTTGCCAGCCCTGTCATGGAAACGACTTTTGCGTCCGGTTTACTGGATGCAGACTGGTACTGTGCCCCAAGTGCAGGTGTGGCCATGGATGATAGTCCGATTGCCGCCTGGATCTTATCCTCGCCTTCGCCCATACGTCCGATCAAAGTTGCACATTCGCTGTTCACCTTTGTCTCATCGGTTCCTGGATAATATACGTCGGTCTCTTTGTTTTTAATCTTCATGAACTTGTAATCGTCTGTCTCAAGAAGTTTATTGATTGCATCTTCCCATGCCTTCTGGTTTGCATCCGTTCCTGAACTTGATACGAGTGCGATATTGGCAGTTTTGCTGTCTCCGTAGCCCTTATCTTTCAGGTCGTTTGCAGCGCCGTCCAGAAGTCCTTTGGCTGCGCTCTCCGCCGTGATCTGATTTACAAATATGTCCCTGGAATCTTCCTGGGCATCTGCATCGAAGGTAACCACCTTGATTCCCGCATCCTGCGCTTTCTTCAGAGTCGGAGCAATCGCGGTGGGATCGTTCGGTGATACAACGATGACATTAACCCCCTGTGCAATCCATCCCTCCAGAATATCTACCTGTTTCTGGTTCGTCGCCTGGTCCTGGGAAGGCCCGTCATACAGAAGCGTAATCCCCAGTTCGTCTGCAGCCTCCTGTGCGCCTGTCTTACATGCATCGAAGTAATTCTCTCCCTTGAACTTCGGCAGCATTGCGACCGTCATATCTCCCTCCGCATCCTTACTGTCCGAATCCTCCGTCTTGGTGTCCGCCGGCGGCGTCTCCGTCTTAGATACGCACCCCGCCAGCATCGTGACTGCCATAACTGCAATCAGCGCTCCGCCAGTTACCTTTTTCATTAACTCTTTTGCTTTCATACATCCTCTTTCCTTTCCTTTTTATTGTATATATAATACTTGCGTATTACAATCTTTTTATAACGGGTCCGACTTGGCCCTCTCGTGAGAAGTTACTGTGCACTCCCTCCGGGCGTGCACAGTAATGGCATCGGCCCATTTAAAGCAGCCTTCGGCGGGGCAGATGCCCCGAAGCCGTCACTTTATTGGCTCCGATGCCGTGCAGCCATGGCACGGCCTGAACTTTATCCGTGTGAATCCACTTTAATAATCCGCTTTTTCTTCGTACGTTCTGTTACAATTGCACATGCGATCAGGGCAATAATCAGTACCGCCCCCTGTACGATGGTCTGTACATCGATCGGTATATTCATGACCGTGAGGCCGCTGTTCAGAGTTGCAATAATAAGTGTGCCGAGAATCGTTCCTTTCATATCGCCGACGCCCCCCATGATGCTTGTGCCTCCGAGAACTACGATTGTAATGACCTTCAGATTGAAACTGGTTCCCGCATCGTATTTCACGCTTGTAAATCTTCCCAGGAAAATGAATGCAGCAATGGCGCAGACAATTCCGCATAATGTATAGATAACAATCAGCATACGGTCTGTATTGACGCCGGAGTATTTTGTGGCATTGATATTCAGCCCAATCCCATAGAGTTTTCTTCCGAAAATGCTTTTCCCCAGCAGCAGCGTGAACACAACCGCCAGTATGATAAACAACCAGATCTGTATCGGGAGACCGGAGATCGATATATTACCCATAAACTCTGCAAAACCGTAGGAGTAAACACTGTCTCCCTTTGAAATTCCTCTCGCGAGCCCCAGAAACAGGTACATGGTTGCCAGCGTGGTGACCATGGCGGAAATCTTCGCCTTTGCGATGATCACCCCATTCAGCAGCCCGCAGGCCGCTCCTGTCAGCAGGGTTGCCGCAACCGCTGCCACGGTCCCCCATTTTGTATAGGCGATTCCTCCCAGCATGGCGGAAAGGATCATCGTATTGCCTACAGACAGGTCGATTCCCCCTGTGATGATGATAAGCGTCATAGGCAGCGCAACCATACCGATCTCCACAATGTTTCTGAGCATTACGTTGATAATATATGGCGCGGTCAGAAACGACGGGCTCTTGACCGCGATTCCGCTGAATATGACCAGCCAGATCAAAAACAGGGCTTTATTAAATGAAAACTTCAGTACTTTTTTCATTAGGCTCTCTCACCTCCTGTTTTTATCAGCTTTTCTGCCGGAATCACCCGTTTTTTCTTCAGATATTTAGCTCCGCTCACAACGACGGAAATAATGATGATTGCGCCTTTTACCGCATCTGACCAGTTGGGGCTGATTCCCAAATAGTTAATCGCCGGTGCAATCAGAGCCAGGATAAAGGCCCCGATTACCGTACCAATGATCTTTCCGGATCCGCCGGCCGTACTGGTTCCTCCGAGTACGACAGCGGCGATAAAGGTCATCTCCAGCCCGGTTCCCATTGTGTTTGTCACGCGCTGTCCTGCCGTGGCAATGATGATGGCCGAGATTCCAAACAGCGCGCCTGCAATGGCATAGGTAATTACCACTGTCCGGTTTACATTTACCCCGGCGAGCCTTGCGCCGTTGGCATTATTCCCAATCGCGTAAATCTTCTTGGAAAACTTGGAATACTTCATAAACAGCAGCGCGCACACTGTCACGATCAGACAGATCAGTACGCTTGCAGGTATGATTCCAAAGATCTTGGCATCAAACGCCAGCCAGGTAAAGCTTGCGGGCAGATCGTAAATCGAGCCCTCCACCAGCAGCGGAAGCACTCCCTGGAAGATCTGAGTTGTCGCAAGCGTTGCCACGATGGCCGGTATCTTCATCTTGGTTATGAACAGGCCATTCAGGGTGCTTAAGCCTGCTCCCATCAGCATCGCCGCCGGAAGGAGCCCTGCAAAGGGAACTCCTGCTTTCCCCAGAGCGGCGGTAAACAGGCAGACCACCGAGATCAGCGCGCCCGTGGAAACATCGATATTGGAGGTGATGATGATCATATTCATGCCTATGGCTGAAATCAGGATGTAGCTGAATGTATTCAGCAGGCTCATCATATTATTAATCGAGTAAAAATCTCTTGCCAGCACGCCCAGAAGCAGCAGTACCGCTGCCAAAAATACCGCAAGATAAAATTCTGTTGTCAGAAAGGATGCTTTCTTTTTCTTCTCAGTCATCTGTTAGCCCTCCTGCCTGTCTTTCTTAGATTCCAATGCAACCGTCAGGATCTTTTCCTGTGTTACATTTTCCCGGTCAAAGCATCCTGCAATATAGCCGTCCTTCATAACATAGATCCGGTCACACATGCCGATCAGTTCGGGCAGCTCGGATGAAATCATAATGATCGTAAGGCCCTTTTGCGTCAGTTCACTGATGATCTTATGTATCTCTGCTTTTGCGTTGACATCAACCCCCCGGGTTGGTTCATCCAGAATCAAAAGCTTCGGCCCCATTGCCAGCGCTTTGGATACGGATACCTTCTGCTGGTTGCCCCCGGACAGGTTCGCAACCAGGAAATCCGGGGCCGGAGCTTTGATTCCAACCTCCTTGATGTACGCTTCCCCTTTCGCTCTCTCCTTTTTTTCATCCAGAAAGCCAGGACCTTTGCTGAAGTTTTCCAGCTGGGGGAGTGAAATGTTCTGTTGAATGCTCATATCCACAATCAGGCCGTACTTTCCTCTGTCCTCCGACACATACACGATTCCGTCTGCCATGGCATCCTTATAACTGTGGATGTTCAGCTTTTTTCCTTCCAGCCAGACACTGCCGGCCGCCCTGCCGGTGAACCCGCAGATTGATTCCATCAGCTCTGTGCGTCCTGCCCCTGCAAGGCCGGCAAATCCCAGAATCTCGCCTCTATTTACATGGAAGTTGATATTCTCCAGAAAACCCTCATCATAGTATCCCTCTACCCGGAATATTTCCCCGCCGATGACAGTCTCTGACTTGGGATAATAGCTCCCCATCTTTCGTCCGACCATATCGGCCACTAATTCGTCTTTATTTGTCTCTGCAATATTTTTTGTAGAAATGTACTGTCCGTCCCGGACAACCGTCACTCTGTCGCACAGTTCAAAAATTTCTTCCATACGATGGCTGATATATACGATTCCAAGCCCGCTTGATTTGAGGTCATTGATGATCTTAAACAGTGCCGTTACTTCCCGCTGTGTCAAGGATGCAGTAGGCTCGTCGAAGATGATAATGTTCGCATCAAAGGTCAGCGCCTTTGCGATTTCAACCATCTGTTTCTGTGCCATGCCAAGTGTTTTTATCTGTGCATCCAGGCTTATCTTTGTATTCAGACGCTGGAAGATCCTCTCCGCCTCTTTCCTCATTGCACTGTAATCCAGCACCTTTATGATTCCTGCTTTCTTAGTCATCTCATGTCCAAGAAACAGGTTATCGAGCACTGTCATTTCTTCAAACAGACTTGTTTCCTGAAAAATAATGGATACGCCTTTCCCATAGGCTTCCATCGGATTGGCAAAGTCTTCTGTTTTGCCGTTTACCACCATTGTTCCGCTGTCGGCCTTGTGTACGCCGCAAACCACTTTCATCAGGGTGGACTTCCCGGCCCCGTTCTCGCCGCAGATTGCATGTATCTCGCCGCTCTGCAGATTAAAATTAATGCCGTTCAACGCCAGAACTCCAGGAAATGTTTTTACAATATCATGCAGCTCCAATATTGTCTGCCCCATGCTGTCTCCTCCTTCCTTGTACATTGTAAAATAAGTAACTGATTTTACGATGTACTAGTTTATAAAAATAGTACAGGATCTGCGGCTGAATAAACATGGAAAATCTAAATGGTTTTATATAAAATACAATCTGGGGTTTCTTCCCTTTTACGATTGCGTTATTTTTACTTCTTTACTATAATGGAGATAATAATCACTTTCTATGGAGGTTCCATTTTATGTGGAAGAGAAAAGTACTGAAGCAAAAGGCACGGTTTTCTGTGAAAATTAACTACTGGCGTATGATTGCAGTCTGTTTTCTGGCTGCAATGCTGACGACTGCCTACACTTCCTCTACTACGTTTCTCAACCAGTATGATCCGGAAACTGAAGTACATGCGGATACCGAACCAGCCGTCACCGGCGGCCAGTCTAACTCTGCAGTCATAACGGATACCGTAGAGCAGATTGCCGATACGGATCAGGAGGAAACGATTCTTACGCCCCCTGTCAGGACTGCTGCACAGCTGCTTATCGACATGTATACCAGCGGAAAGTCCGTACTCTTTTCCATATTAAAGACCGTGAACAGTATTTTTACCGATCACTCCTATCTCTCCTCGCTCTTTCTGGCCGCCGGCGCTGTTACAGCCATACTCTTTCAGTTTTTTATTGCAAACCTGATCCTGGTTGGCGAACGAAGATTTTTCCTGGAGGCACGGAACTATCATCAGACCAGAATCAGTAAAATCTTCTTCCTATATAAACTGAGATACATACGCAATCCGGCCTGGATTATGTTCTGCCGTAATGTGTTCCAGTGGCTCTGGAACCTTACCGTCATAGGCGGTATCATCAAGCACTACGAATACAGCATGATTCCCTTTATTCTCGCAGAGAATCCGGCCATTTCACGTAAAGATGCGTTTCAGCTGTCCCGGCAGCTGATGCACGGAAATAAATGGAGAATGTTCCTGCTGCACTTTTCGTTTTTAGGCTGGGAGATTCTTTCGCTCCTGACTTTGGGAGTACTGGATTTTCTCTATGTGAATCCCTATATGACCGGAACAGATACTGAACTATATATGGAATTGAGACGCAGCTATGTGCTGTCAAGGGCTCCGCACTACGAGGCATTCAATGATCCCATGCTGGAACGTGTTCCCTCCGAGGATGAGCTTCTGATCAGCAAGGCGCTTTACGATGACTCAGAGGGTCCCTATACCAAGATTTCATATTTTGCACCGGACCAGTATCCGGTGTTCCTGTATTCTATCCAGCCGCCTGAAAGGGCTGTCAAAGCCCCCATACAGGCCGACAAAAAATATAGCTTTGTGTCCTGCGTATTCCTGTTCTTCGCTTTTTCCATCTTAGGCTGGATTGTGGAGAGCGCAATTCACCTCATACGCGACGGAGTCTTTCTAAACCGGGGATTCTTATTCGGCCCGTGGATTCCGCTCTATGGCGTCTGCGCACTGATACTGCTGATCTTTATTAAGAAGTTTGCACACAGGCCGATCTTATCTTTTACAATGATGATGGCGGCTTACATGGCCATTGAATACCTGATGAGCTGGCTGCTGGAATACGAATTGGATATCATACAATCGGATTACACCGGTTATTTTATAAACCTAAATGGCCGCACATTTTTAGGCGGAGCCGTGTTCTTCGCGATGATGGGCTGTGCATTTTTGTATTATCTGGCTCCCAGATGGGAAGAAATGTTTTTAAGGCTGCCTTTATATCTCCGCATAGCTCTGTGCATCGTACTGTGCATACTTTTTGTCACCGATCTCATCTATGCCGCGCTGCATCCGGAGCTGATTTCCCGGCTTTTGAATCCGGGGACGATTTTTATGAGTGTGTGAGTGATTTTAAGATCCTCTGCTTTATACACGGGATGTGTTACATACTTGAATTAAGAAAGGACTATGATTATGAGTGAAATCTATGTAAGCAAGGAGCATTTTACGGGGAAACCCGACTGCTCCGGCCGGACTGACAAAGAAGCCCGCGTTTATGACCTGTTGGATCAGCTGCATATTACCTACGAGGGCGTTGACCATGATGTTGCACCTACGATTGAAGCCTGCAGGGCCGTGGAGGAGGAACTCGGTATTCTCCCCTGCAAGAATCTGTTTTTGCGCAACCGACAAAAGACCACATTTTTTCTTCTTCTCATGCCCGGAGAAAAAAAGTTTTTCACAAAAGACCTGTCTGCGCAACTGGGCATCTCACGCCTTTCCTTTGCGGAGCCGGAATTTATGGAGCAGTATCTGGGACTTACACCCGGTTCAGTCAGTGTGCTCGGACTTATGAATGACAAAGACTGGTATGTTGATCTGCTGGTTGATAAGGAACTCCTGGATCAGGAGTATATGGGATGCCATCCTTGTATGAATACCACAAGCCTGAAAATTAAAACCGGGGACATATTGAAGAAGTTTTTAAAATATACCGGCCATCGCTACCGTGTTGTATCGCTCTGATGAGGGGCGCGAAATGAATGGCCGTCTTTTTTCAGGCAGTTCACCGTTGCTTTTTTACAGAAAAAATAATATAATCTTATATATTCACTAGTACATCGTAAAAAAGGCGGCTGACCCTTAAGCTCAGTTCAATTTCGGAGAATGCTGCTTTACAAACGCAGATATGATGCTTGCACTGAGACTTGGGCACAGCGCTATCGAACATGTAAGCCAGTTGAAGTGCCGTTAATGATTAGGCGATGTGCCAGATACTAATCTAATTACGAAACAGAGGGACCAGATTATGAAAAAAAGAGTTGTTGTCGCATTAGGACACCGTGCTTTAGGAACTACGCTTCCGGAGCAGAAGGTCGCCGTAAAAAATACAGCCAAATCTATTGCTGATTTAATCGAAGAAGGATACCAGGTTGCCGTTACGCACAGCAATGCGCCGCAGGTCGGCATGATCCACACTGCCATGAATGAATTCGGCAAAACCCATGATGATTATACCGCTGCCCCCATGTCTGTGTGTTCCGCCATGAGCCAGGGCTATATTGGCTATGACCTGCAGAACGGCATCCGAGAAGAGCTTCTGAACCGTGGGATCTACCGGACAGTCAGTACGGTACTGACCCAGGTGATCGTTGACCCTTACGATGAAGCATTCTATACTCCCACAAAAGTACTGGGACGTTACATGACAGCCGAGGAGGCCAATGAAGAACGCAAAAAAGGAAATTATGTCATCGAGGAACCCGGAAAGGGCTTCCGTCGTGTAGTCTCCGCTCCTCATCCGGTTAAGATTGTAGAACTGGATGCAGTAACTGCCCTGCTGGATGCGGGACAGGTTGTCATCGCCTGTGGGGGAGGCGGAATCCCCGTCCTGGAACAGGACAATCATCTAAAAGGAGCCAGCGCGGTAATTGAAAAAGACCTGACAGCCGGCAAGCTGGCCGAAGGGATCGATGCGGACGAACTGATCATCCTTACCAGTGTGGAACAGGTATGCATCAACCTGGGCAGGCCGGATGAAGAAAAGCTTGGAAAGATTACTGCAGCCCAGGCCCGGGAATATATGGAGCAGGGCCATTTTGGCATCTATAATATGCTTCCTAAGTTCCAGGCCGCAGTGGAGTTTATCGAAAAGCGTGAAGGACGCAGCGCCCTTATCACTTCATTTGATAAAGTCAGCGAGGGAATGAAAAGAAAAGCAGGAACGATTATCTGCTGACATTTTCTGTGATAAGTAGGATGCTTATAGCTTCATAAAAAGATAATATATTTTAACAGAAAAAAGACGGCTGTCGTCAGCCGTCTTTTTTCTTTCCTGTAAATCTAAAGGGACAGGTGTGATAAAATACAATCACTCCTGCCCCTTTTTCCTGCTCTCTCTGTCTGCAATTCGGCAGCGCCTGCTCATTTGGCGCTGTATGACACACTTTATTAACCGCGGGGCTGCCCGCTTTATTTCTGGTTAGCCGGCTCAACAGCCACATTTTTGCCTTTTATCTTTGCATGATCCATCGCACCGAGCACTTCTCTTGCATATTCTTTCGGCACTTCTACAAAAGTGTACTTATCGTACATATCGATAGATCCGATTAGTTTACCCGGAATTCCGCTCTCTCCGGCAATTGCCCCGACGATATCTCCCGGTTTTGCCTTGTTTTTCTTGCCTATATTAATGAAAAGGCGAACCATGCCTGCCTCCTCTGCCCCGGTATCTCCGAATTCTATATCCTCCGGTCCAGCTTCATTTTGTCCGGAGCTGAGCTTCAGGAAGGCTGCCGCCATGTCCATCGCCGTATAGTCGGATTCGTTTACCTTATTTTCAATGGCCTGAAGATACTTTGTCAGATCCTCTGTCTCGATGATGTTGTCGATCTCTCCGAGTATATTTTCGATCTTTGTACTTTCCACATCATTTAAGGAAGGAACCTTCTGCGCATAGATCTTGGTCTTGCAGTAGCGCTGGATCTCTTTTAACTTATAGACTTCTTTTCCTGAAACGAATGAGAAAGAACGTCCCTCGCGCCCTGCCCTTCCAGTTCTTCCGATACGGTGTACATAATATTCATCGTCCTGCGGTAGGTCATAATTGAACACGGCTTCTACCTCATCCACATCGATCCCTCTCGCGGCCACGTCTGTCGCCACAAGAATGTCTGTCTTACCGGAACGAAATCCCTGCATTACCCTGTCACGCTGCTGCTGTTTCATGTCGCCGTGCAGTCCCGCGGCAAAATAACCTCTGCCCAGCAGTCCATTGACTAGGATATCTACCTGTTTTTTCGTATTACAGAATACCACCGATAACTTTGGTGAATAGATATCCAGCAGACGGGCAAGAACTTCTTCTTTGCTCTTTGGTTTTACTTCATAATAATACTGCTCAATATTCGGTACCGTCAGTTCCTTTTTTGTAACTTTAACGATCTCCGCATTTTTTTGGAACTTTTTCGTGATATCCAGAATTGCCTGTGGCATCGTCGCAGAAAAGAGAACCGTCTGCCTGTCTTCGGGAACCCCTTCCAGAATAGTCTCGATGTCTTCGCGGAATCCCATATTCAGCATTTCGTCCGCTTCGTCCAGTACGATGG
Organism: Faecalicatena contorta; assembly: GCF_001404335.1. Classification (GTDB taxonomy): domain Bacteria; phylum Bacillota; class Clostridia; order Lachnospirales; family Lachnospiraceae; genus Faecalicatena; species Faecalicatena contortus_B. Next base: position 25,366 of record NZ_CYZU01000035.1, on the reverse strand, counting down.
TGCTGACCTCATCCATCTTAATTGTTTTCCTTCGCATGTGGTCCATCACACGCCCCGGAGTCCCGATAATCAGCTGTGTGCCGCTCTTTAAAGAACGGATCTGTGTGACAATTTCCTGTCCTCCATAAATGGGCAGCACTTTAATGCCGTGCATATATTTTGCAAGATTGCGGATCTCTTCCGCCACCTGAATAGCCAATTCCCTTGTGGGGCATAAAACAACTGCCTGCAGTTTCTTATTCTTAGGCTCTAGCTTCTCCAGAAGAGGAATTCCAAAAGCAGCCGTCTTACCGGTTCCTGTCTGTGCCTGGCCGATGATATCCTTTCCCGACCGCATGATGGGAATTGCTTTGGCCTGAATTGGTGACGCTTCCTCAAAGCCCATTTTTTTAACTGCCTTAACTATCTCGGAGCAGAGCCCCAAATCTTCAAATTTTACTTCTTCCATAAATCTCCTTTATTCTTATTCTTAATTCTGTGTCATTTTTACAGACCTTTAAAATCTCAAAAAAATACCCTTTACCGGACACCAAGTAAAGGATATACACATAGTCTCAGTTGCTATCATAGCAGACTTGGCGCCAATTGTCAATTTTGAGTACAGGCTGCCTGTATTTTCCGCCAGTAATCGGCTGTTACAGTTCAGGAAGGCCGGAATTGTTACGATCGGCTTCCCATGCAGCCTGAAAATCGTCCGGAATATGTCCGTTTCTAAAAAAATAAAATCTCTGAAACGCTTGCAATTTTGTAATAATAGTTGTAATATAAGCATATACTAAACATAGTTTTAAAAACTACATGTAAAAGTTTTCATTTTTAGGAGGCATGATATTATGACTAAGACGCAGCATATTAAAGACCCGGGCAGTGCAATTACACATTTTATAGGAATGTTAATGGCAATCTTTGCCGCTATTCCGTTGTTGATAAAGGCGGCACATGAACCACGCAGTGTCTATGTGGTTTCCCTGGCAATATACGCAGCCAGCCTGATTTTATTATATGCAGCAAGCACGACTTATCATACATTTGATTTATCAGAAAAGGTCAATACCATATTGAAAAAGATTGACCATATGATGATTTTTATTCTGATCGCAGGAAGTTATACCCCGATCTGTCTCCTTGTTCTGCCCGGTAAAACCGGCCGGATCCTTCTGACACTTGTCTGGGGCATAGCAATTGTAGGAATCCTCATCAAGGCATTCTGGGTCTTCTGTCCAAAATGGGTATCTTCCGTTCTGTACATCGGAATGGGATGGACCTGCGTACTGGCATTCACGCAGATCTTGAATAACATGTCCAGAGCCGGATTCTTCTGGCTCCTTGCAGGAGGGATTATCTATACAATCGGAGGAATCATCTATGCACTGAAAGTGCCCATCTTCGATAACAAACATAAAAATTTCGGAAGCCACGAAATCTTCCATTTGTTCGTAATGGGGGGAAGCGCCTGCCACTTCGTATTGATGTATGCTTTTTTGCTTCCTTAAGGCAGGATTCATGGGAAATAGTCCGCCTGTCTGGAATGGGGAACGGGAGGGCGGCGGGAAAGAAGGGATGGTTCCTGGAAGTCACCCGTTTGCGGAGAAGTACTAACACAAAAGAAACTGCCCACGAGGGCACGTACAACATGCAACGAGAAAGCTTGATGCTTTCTCGTCTTAGGTTGTACTGGCAAGTGATTTGGTAAATCACTTGCCATCCCTCGTGGGCAGTTTCTTTTGTGTAAGTACTTCTAAACCGCGCACTCTATACTTCCAGGAACCATCCCTTCTTTCCCGCCGCCCTCCCGTTCCCCATTCCAGACAGGCTGGGCTTCTTCCGGATTTGAAGGCATGCCTTATGGTGGGGGGCAATTCGGTAGCAGCGGATGGAGTTGGATAAGCGGGAGCTTAATATACGGGGTTGTGTATACAGTTTTTAGGAGTAGCAATTAACCGCTTCCGCCGCGCAGATCCGCCTCTACCGTATACGTCCCACATGTGCATTATTTCCGATTTGATGTACCCAGCTGCCGGAGCCGGACATAGGGATGGCTGGAAGCGTCTTGGGGGCTGTTAGGTGGAGTTGAGGAAAAAAGACGGCAGACAGGGGGGAATATTGTAATTCCGAATTACAATATTCCCTGGACCCAGCGCGCAAAGCCATCAAGGCTTTGGGTGATGTGTCCAGGTTCCCCCTGTCTGCCGTCTTTTTTCCTCTACTCCAGCTTACAGCCCCCATCCCGTTTCCAACCATCCCTATGTCCGGCTCCGGCAGCGGCCCCCCTACTCATACAAATACTGCACCCCACGTATCCTCTCGGTGATAGAATGGCTGGTGAGGTATTCACCCACGGTCTTTGGTACATACTGCTGCCATTCTTTATCAGCAGCAATTAGTCTTCTGATTTCGTCTCCTGTGATTCCTTTTTCTTCTCTGCTTTTTCTCCACAGTACCTCGACCTCCAGCCCCAGGCCCTGGAGTGTTTGGCAGCGCTCTTCGTCCCAGTCACTGCAGATACTCATATAGTAGGTTGCATCTTTCGGTGCATACTGGAGAATGAGTTCTGGATGGCTGATGGGGAACGGGATGATCTCGTATTCTTCCCGACCTACTCCAAAGTCAGCCAGCGCTCCTTCTATCATTTCCAGACGCTCAAAATATGTGAGCGGGTTATCTCTTCTCGTTGTTCCGTGCTGATCCAAATCCGATGTAGCTGCGAATGATGAGATATCAGGATGTGTAATCCCTATAAAAAGCTTTTTGCATCTCATTTTTGCTGCCAGCAAATACTCCATATGTTTTAAATGAAAGATCTGAAATCTTCCATGTATAACCCCTGTCTCGACCATTTTCCCGGCTCCTCTCCCGTATTCTGGGGGTATGGCACATCCGCTTTTTCTTGGCTCATATCCCGCATAGTATCAGTATAATACAGTTTTTCTAAGAAAGCAAATATGACTGTCCTGTTATTATTTAGGCCTGGGCTTTATATTTTATCTATTTTTTTTCGGATTTCCAACATAGTCTGATCCAGTTTTCCAATAGTTTCCGAACATTTCTGCAGCTCATTGTCGATTAGTTCCGCTTCGCGCCTGCCCTTTTTGTATCTCAGCTGATGATCCAGATTCGCCCAGTAGTCCATGGCCGCAGTGCGCAGCTGAAGCTCTGCCTTCATCCACTGGGTGCCGCCCTGGAATCCAATGGGGATTTCCATAATCAAGTGAAGGCTCCGGTATCCGGATGTCTTCGGATTTTTTATATAATCCTTTACTTTTACAATCTTAACGTCCTTCTGCTCCGAAAAAATCTCTGCGATTCGGTAAATATCATCCATATAAGAGCAGACCGCACGCACCCCGATCAGGTCATTTACTTTTTCCAGCGCATTCGAAAAGGTTTTCTCAATCCCCTTTCTGTCCATTTTCTTGCAGGTGCTCTCGTAGGATTTCATACGCCCTGTCTTCATCTGAATCACATTGCGGTCCAGCTCCATCGACAGCTCGATATTAATGATATCCAGTTTTGTCAGAAGCAGGCTGATCGCACACTCGCCCTTAATACTAAAATCACTGTTAACCAAATTCGCTTTCAACTTATTATTTTTCTTTTTCATTCAAACGATGCTTCTCTCTGTTTATATTTCATATAAGACCTCATAATAGGGGCTTTGTACTATCTACGGCCTATGGGCCGTGAATAATAACGAGTCTTTTACTAATATATGTTAGCAGCCTGCGGAACATACCTCCAGCATGCGGATGTTAATATTGTATTAAACTCCTGTAAACAGAAAAGAACTCAAAGGGGTCTGACCCCTTTGAGCTAAAAAATAAACTTTTTTATTTCTCCCCAGCTTTCCATCAGACGGTCTGCTGAGTAAGCGGCATTCGCCGGACTTGTGGAGGGCAGGCCGGTTATTGGCCTGCCGGTCTTCGGCCTGCTGTATTTTTCATATAGTTTTTTGGCAGTTCCCCCATTGGCATAGATCTGTTTGATGCTGCAGTTGTCCAGTATCCTGGATAAGTCTGCGGGCACCACATTTCGGATACTGCTGTCACTAGATCCCCGGATCTCACAGCTGGCGATGACATCCCAGACTGCAATGCCATGATCCAGCAGTATCTTTTTCTTATCTGCAATCGTCTCCGGCACTTCGCTTTCAGTTAAACGTGCGATAATCTTCCAAAAACGGTTCTGTGGGTGACCGTAATAAAACTGGTTTTCCCTGGATTTTACGGATGGGAATGTGCCCAGGACCAACACCCTGGAATTCTTGTCAAATACGGGTTCAAACTCGTGGCTTACCTGTTCTGTCATATTCATAGCTTCTTCAGTCTTTCTTCTAATTCCTGCAAATCTTCACTGTTGGGATGCAGCAGCGCCTTTTCATAGTTATCCAGCATTGCCTTTATCCGTGCATCCGCCGGGTCGTTCTCCAGCATGGCCTCGTAACGCTTCTTTACGTTCTCCTGCATCCGGCCCTGACACATGAATGTCCCCTTCACAGTACAACTATCCGGTAGATATGATTCTACTCTTTCCAGAATACTGTCAAAGTATTCCCGCATGACGCCGAAGCCCGCTGTACCAAACAGAAATACCTCTTTCTCATTCAGCCTCTCCAGAAAGTTCCTCATTCCCTCACTGCAGTTTCCGCGATCCGTCCAGAATCCTGCAAATATCAGTTCAGACTGTGCAGGAGCCTCCGTTGGGCCGCCGAAATAGGCACATTCCCCCCGCTCCATGCTCTCTTTTATCTTCTCCGCCAGCAGCTTTGTATTGCCGGTTGCACTGTCAAATACGATCTCATATGTCATAGTTGTCCCTTCTTTTCTTTGAGTGCTCTCTTTTTATTCTACATCTTTTCGTGGAAAGTACGCATAATTACTTCCTTCTGCTGCTCCCTGGACAGCTTGTGGAAGTTTACCGCATATCCGGAAACCCGGATTGTCAGATTCGGGTATTTTGCCGGATTCTCATAAGCCTCCATCAGCATTGCACGGTTTATTACATTTACATTCACGTGGTGCGCCATCTGCCGGAAATATCCATCCAGGATATTCACCAGATTCTCAAGCCGTTCCTCTTCTGTCCTGCCCAGCGTATCCGGAGTAATGGAAAAGGTATTGGATATCCCGTCACGGCAGTCTTCATAGGAGAGCTTGGCTACAGAATTCAGGGATGCCAGCGCTCCGTTCTTCTCCCGGTTATGCATCGGATTTGCTCCGGGTGCGAACGGCTCTTTCGCCTTGCGCCCATCCGGGGTTGCGCCGGTCTTCTTCCCATACATGACATTGGAGGTAATGGTCAGGACAGACAGCGTGTGTACTGCATCACGGTATGTCTTCGTCTTCTTCAGCTCCGCAGACATATCGGCCAGAATGTTCCTTGCAATTTCATCGGCTCTGTCGTCATCATTTCCATAGGTTGGAAATTCTCCCTGTGTTTCAAAATCCACTATGTATCCGTTCTCATCTCTGATAACCTTTACCCTTGCGTATTTGATGGCGCTCAGGGAATCTGTCAGTACAGACAGCCCCGCAACCCCGCATGCCATAAAACGTTCCACTTCGGTATCATGAAGCGCCATCTGTGTCTTCTCATAGGCGTACTTATCATGCATATAGTGGATCACATTCAGGGTATTTATATAGAGACGGCAGATCCATTCCCTGTACTTTTCAAACCGCTGCATTACAGTATCAAAGTCCAGTATATCTCCTTCATATACCGGCATCTCCGGTCCAGCCGGAGACTTGGTATAGGTATCATATCCGCCGTTAAGCGCCAGCAGAAGCAGCTTCGGCAGGTTACACCTTGCCCCAAAGAACTGCATCTGCTTCCCGATCTTCATCGCAGATACACAGCAGGCAATTCCATAATCATCCCCATATACCGGTCTCATCAGATCATCGTTCTCATATTGGATCGCATCTGTATCAATGGAAGCCTTTGCGCAGAAATCCTTAAAGCCCCGGGGCAGCTTTTCGGACCACAGCACCGTCAGGTTCGGCTCCGGAGCCGGTCCCAGGTTGTAAAGCGTATTCAGGAAACGAAAGCTGTTCTTTGTCACCAGCGTGCGGCCCTGTTCGTCCATCCCGCCAATGGACTCTGTAATCCACATGGGGTCCCCGCCAAACAATTCATTATATTCCGGCGTGCGCAGATGCCTTGCCATGCGCAGCTTCATCACAAAATCATCAATCAGCTCCTGGGCATGCACCTCGTCCAGCAGTCCCGCATCGATGTCTCTCTGAATATAAATATCCAGAAAACTGCTGGTCCGCCCCAGTGACATGGCGGCGCCGTTCTGCTCCTTGATGGCTGCGAGATACGCAAAATAAGTCCATTGGACAGCTTCCCTGGCATTATGTGCAGGTTCTGAAATATCGTAACCGTACATCTGTGCCATTTCCTTCATCTTATTAAGGAAATTGATTTGCTGGAACACTTCTTCCGATAAACGGATGGACTCGACATCAAAATCCCCCTCGCCGATGATTCTCTTGTCATTCTGCTTCTCCTCTATCAGAATATCCACTCCGTACAGGGCCACCCTGCGGTAGTCGCCGATAATTCGTCCTCTCCCATAAGCATCCGGAAGCCCCGTCAGTATGCCTGCGTGCCGGACTTTGCGCATCTCTTCCGTATACACGCGGAATACACCGTCATTGTGGGTTGTCCTGTACTGGAATTCCTGTTCGATCTTATCAGAAAGCTCATAGCCGTAAGCCTTGCAGGCCTTTCTGGCCATGTTGATTCCACCGAAGGGATTCACCCCCCTCTTTAATGGCCGGTTCGTCTGCAGACCTACAATCAGTTCCTCCGCTTTATCCAGATAACCTGGCTGGTATGCAGTCAGAGACGATACTGACTGCGTGTCGATATCCAGCACGCCGCCAAAATCCTGTTCCAGCTTTAAAAGACTATTAAGACGCTCCATCAAGCGCTCCGTCCTCTCCGTTTTCGTTTCCAGGAACTCGTCCGTGCCTTCATATGGGGTTACATTCTTCTGAATAAAATCCCTGACATTAATCTCTTTCTGCCAATCTCCTGCTGCAAATCCATTCCATTGCTCAAAATTTTTCTGTTCCATGACATTATCCTCCATTTATCAAGGTCATTAAATTTCTCCCAATCATCCCGCTGCCTTTCTCGTTCCTCCCTCTGATGCCATGGAGACAATTCCAATGCACACTAAGTTAAAAACAAAAAAGACAGCCCAAATCATTGAGCTGCCCAGACGGTCGGCGTTCTATCCTATGCTCCCATGTGGTATACTCCACTTTTCCGTCAGTCACATAGAACATTTCAGTTTTCCACGAAGCCTGAATACTTATGTCGTACTTTCAGTATAAACACAAAGTCGAATAAAATGCAACATATTTTTTGATAAATTTTATCCATAAATTTTTTCTGAATACAATCCGCTGTGCGAAAAAGCAGTAAGAGGAAATCTGCAAAATCAGCCGGAATAATAGTACTGCCAGGGCAGCTTATCAAAACACTTGAGGATCTTAATCATCTGATTAAGGGGTGAATGTGTTCGGCTCCGGCTGATTTTACAGATCTCCTCTCACTGCTTCTCCGCACAATGGATCGTATTTCCTACAGAACAGACACTTCTTGCAACACATTCCGGCAGACGCCTCCATCCAGGTAGGTGTATTAGGAAACTTCCTTCATCTGCAGCAAAATCCTTGTAATGTCCACCGGATCCGCCAGACGGTATACAGAAGGGATCTTTTCCGTCTCGTGAGCCCCCCAAAGCGCCAGTGCCCCGTGGACCCCTGCTGCCTTGGCACAAGCCATGTCGTACGTGGAATCTCCCACGTACAGCGCACGGGAGGGTGCAAGATCAAGCTTTTCCAGCGCCGCAAGAAGTGGCCCCGCATCCGGTTTATGTTTTTTCGTGTCATCCGCACAGATGATGACTTCAAGTTTCCGGACAAAATCATATCTTTCCACGCTCTTCTTAAACTCTTCCCTGGTTCTGGAAGTTACGATCCCTAATCTGAGGCCTGCGTCTTTCAGGCGCTGCAGTGTTTCAGGAATTCCCTGGAAAGGTTTTTGGAGAAATTCATATCTGGCGCTGTAGTCCAGCCACATCTTCATCGCTTTGTCCGCCTCCTCTAGCTCAAGCAGCTCCAGGGCCCTGGCGCCTGGAATTCCCAAAGCAAAATAGAGTTCCTCAGGCCGGTACATTTTCCCCGTCATCCGCAGCAGCATGTGCTGTAAAGACAGCAAAATCGTATTCTCCGTATCAATTAAAGTTCCATCTACATCAAAAATCACTGCGTCATATTTCAAATCTCCTATTCCCCCTGCCTTGCATTCTGTTTGTTACAGGTTTATAATAACACATGTAGGAACATTTATTAATGTTTATTTATGTTTTATTTACCCATTTTCAAAGGAGATTATGTGCCATGAATCATCAAAACGAACCAGATCAAACAAATCTTGACGGAATCGGACGACGCCAGAAAATTCTGCAGATCCTGGAGGAAAATGGGGAGGTGTCTGTCAATGAACTGGCACAGGCATTTTCCGTTTCTCCCATGACAATCCGTCGGGACCTTCACTTCTTTGCCAGGCAGGGAATCCTAGAGACCCATTACGGCGGCGCCCATCTAAGTAAAAACAGAGCAGTGGTTCCGAATTTTTCGTCCCGCAATGAAAAAATGAGGCAGTACAAACAGTCAATCGGAAAAAAAGCCGCCAGCTTTATAAAAGAAGGCGACACCATTTTCCTGGATTCAGGCACCACCACCATTCAGCTTATAAAATACTTTCCCGACATCCACGCCACGCTGATTACGAATTCCCTCTCTGCCATCCAACAGCTCAGCACCAACCGGAAAATCAGGCTCCTTGTTGCGCCTGGAACTTATCAGGAGCAGATCGGCGGTACTCTCGACCTTTCGACCATAGAATTCTGCAGGCATTATCATGTGGATAAGAGCTTTGTAGGCACGATGTTCTGTTCACTGGATTTTGGCATCACCACTACAGATGAACTGGATGCTGCGCTAAAAAGAACCTTCCGTGAGCAGAGCAGCTGCTCCTTTCTTATGGCGGATCACACAAAATTTGCCGGAAACAGCTTTGTAAAATACGCGGAGCTTTCAGATTTTGACTACATTCTGACTGATAATGAATTGGATCCAGATAAAAAAGAAAAATTAGAAAAGATCAATCCGGGATTGATTCTCTGTTAGAACGAAACGGATCATGCGGGTATCATCCCCCGTCAGGCCGCTGCACGGTACGGTCTGACAGAGGCCGGAGTCCCCGGCAGCTACAGCACCCCAAGATATTTTCCTACCATCTCAAACTCTTCTATATAAATACAGTTGTCAAGTGTTCCGTCCAGAATCCCCCTGCGGCAATCGCCATAATCCATCCATATCACTTCTTCCACCTCTTCCTCCTGCAGCCTCAGTCCCTCGACGTCCACAGGTTCACTGTACACATACACGGCGCTGAGCTCGTCATCTTTGAAGGGCATGCCATAGAATACGTCCTCGAACCCGCCATGGTGAATACCTATAAACTTCAGATCTTTAGGCGCTGCCCGGAGTCCAAGCTCCTCCTTAAGCTCTCTTACCGCAGTAGTCAAATATTCATCCCCTGCCGCCACATGTCCTGCAGATGAAATATCGTAGCATCCGGCATTCGAATCTTTGACAGCGCTGCGTTTTTGCAGAAGAACATCATAACCGCCCTTTTCCTTTTTCCGCACTACCCATATATGTGAGGCAGCATGAAGGCTGCCCTCTCTGTGGGCAACGCCCCGCTCCCTGACAATCCCTGTCTTACTGCCGTCGGGATTCAGTATATCGAATAATTCCATCTCTTTTCCGTCCAGCGCCGCATATTGGAGCGTATCCGTCTCATCATATACTAGCTTAAGAGAAAAGAATTCTCTGCCCTCGTCCAGAAGGCGGAAGAAAATCTTGTCCCCTTCCCATAGATTCAGGCCCAGGACTTCTTTCTTATCTACCCACTCCAGCTCCCCTTCATCGCAGGCAGTCTGCTCGCCTGTAAAGCCGTCCGCAGTATACAACGACATATATTCAACCGTGTCTTCACCATACACAAAGGTAACAAGTCCACGGTATTTGTAGGAGGTCAGGATAAAGCCGGTCTCTTCCCAAACCTCTCTGAGCAGGCATTCCTCCGGGCACTCCCTGTCCTCGAAATGCCCGCCCACACCGATCCATTTATCCTTATTCACATCATTCTCTTTCACGGTCCGGTGCAGCATCAGGTAACGGTTATCTTTTTCAATATAACATAATGTACTCAATTTAAACATTTTTCCATCTCCCATCTGATTTTATCTGTTACTATACACGCACCATGGGCCGTGCATAGTAACTTTTATCTTTTTCTATTCTAACACAGTCAGATGGAATTTTGCAGTTTTTTGGAGCTTCTGTATATCAGTCATGGAATCAATAACACCGGTTCGAAGATTCCCGCTTTCCGGTCCGCCGCCGTATTTCTTACAATCACGGACAGCACACAGTCTTCCCCGGCTCGACTTGGAATTGTTACCGTCAATTCACCGGGCATTACAAAGGAATTTCGGGCCAGGCATTCCTCTCCCAGATACACTTCAACATCGCCTGCCACCTTGTGAAAGCATAGGGTTTTTCCAGCGTCCTTTTGCGAAATCTCTGTCGACCGGTATAGGCAGTGCCAACCGTCTTTTCCGGATAACTGTGACTGTGCCTTTCCCTCGAATTCAACAGGTTCCAGCGTGTTCATATCAGACTTATCCATACTCAGGTGCAGATCCGGTTTTTCCCTCACTGCTTTATGAGACATCCTCCAGCCGCCCACAAACACCGCATCCACACTCAATATTTCTTTTTCGTCTTCCGCTCTGCGGATCTCCCACTTTCCGGTGTACTCCCCCAATTTCTCAGAAACTAATGTTACCTGCAGGTACTCCTGATCCTCGGCCTGCAGTATGATCTGACAGCGTCCGCGGAATAACCTGACCCGCCCGTCTTCCTCACGGTCATGATTGTTCGGATCGCCGTTACCTGCCCCGAGCAGCTTCGCCCCCGAAACGGCAGCCTTTATATATCCCTCCTCCAAAGGCTGGACTTCCCCTTTCGCATCAACCACCGATATGTTTAGTATCAGCGCATCCTTTGTACTGTAATTCACATAATTGCGATTGGATTCTACCCGGATTGAAACAGCTTCCCCTGCAGTTTTACGTGCTGCCTCTATAACCTGCTTTTCTGAGATATAGCCTGCCGCGCGCAGCGTTCCCGGCTCAAATTCAATATCCCAGGCGCACTGTTCATATATCTCATTTTTCTTTCTGCCCATAGACCGCCCATTCAAGAAGAGTTCCACTTCCTCACAATTGCTGAAAGTCATTACCCGTACTGTCTCCCCTCTTTTGTGGTTCCAATGCGGCAGAAGATGGAGTACTGTCTCATTTTTCCAGCAGGCCTGATATAGATAATAAGTATCCTTGGGAAATCCACAGGTATCTATTATTCCGAAATGAGAACTTACACTCGGCCATTCATAAGGAGAGGGTTCCCCCCGGTAATCAAATCCGGTCCATACAAACATCCCCATAATAAAGTCTCTGGATAAAACGGACTCATTGGCTGCCCGCACTGTTTCTCCCCAGGGTGCCGTTTTTTCATCATAATTGCTGAATACCTGTTCTTCTTCATTATCTCTGTAAGTATCTCTTGTAGAAAATGCGGACACTAATTCAGAGGCTGCAACCGGCTGATGCGGATATTTTTTATGAAAAGCATCGTAACTGTCCGTATAATAATTGATACCTGTGATGTCAAATACTGTGGCAGCTCCTTCTTCCTCCATATAACCGCCGTTAAATGCACCCAGAACAGGGCGGTCCGGATCGAGCGCTTTTATTTGGGCCGTCATCCTTTCTGCTATCTTTCTTCCCTTTGCGGTGCCCTGCAGCGGCTCTTCATTAAATACGGAATATATGACAACGCACGGATGGTTCCTGTCCCGCCGCACCATCCCCCTAAGCCGCCGCATTGCGTCCTCCGCCGTACTGAATGTCCGGTTTTCATCCATCACCAGAATGCCCATCCGGTCACATAGGTCAAGCAGTTCCGGCGTGGGATTATGGTGAACGCACCGATAGGCATTACAGCCCATATCCTTCAGAATTTTCAGACGGTATCTCTGAACCTCATCGGGCAGTGCGGCCCCGATTCCGGCATGATCCTGATGATTACATGTCCCCAGAAGCTTCACCCTCTGTCCATTCAGCCAAAAGCCCTTGTCTGCATCAACTTTTATTGTCCGATAACCATAGGGGATGACTGTTTCATCTGTGGTTTCCCCAGCTTTCAGCCGCACCTTGCAGTGGTAGAGATATGGGCGGTCAATATCCCACAAAAAGGGATCCTCTATTTTCATTTCACAGCATACCTTGAATCTCTCAAACGCTTTTGCCGTTCCCTCTGTGCTGTACTGCATATCCGGCAGTACATTCCCATCCTCATCGCACAGTTCTACGATGCACTGATACCGCTGCTCTTCCCCGGATGCATTTTCAAGTTCGGCCTCTATATGCGTCTTCCAGCCGTCATCTACCCGTTCCGGCCGCACAAAGATACCGCTGTAAACCGGATGTACCAGAGGCTCCTTCAACAGCCAGACATGCCGGTATATCCCCGAGCCTTCATACCACCAGCCCTCCCAGATACTGCAGTCAATCTCTACTGCAAGAATATTCGGCTTCTTCCCGTAATTTGCAATGTCTGTAATATTCACACAAAAGCTATTGTAGCGGCTTTCATTATGGTACAGCTTGCAACGGTGTACAAAGGGAACATAATAAAAAACTTAATAATGGACTGCCAATCTTACGCAAAGTACCGCCCAAACGAGACTACGGGCGGTATTTTTGTATCATGGCGGAGAAAGGAGGAACTTCCCACGGGGGCTTGACTGAAAAGTTGAGCCCCTTTTTTCATGCCAAAAAACAGGAGGTAAATGCTTATGGCAGATGATAAAACCACAAAAACGCCGGAACAGCCGGTAACGGATACCGGACCGGGCAAAGAAACACCGCCTACTCCCCCAAAAGAGCCGGAGAAGGTTTCCGTTTCCCCGGAGCCGGAAAAAAAGACGGAACCGGAGGTAAAGAACCCGCAGGTTTCCGTCTATAACTTCGCTGAAATTATGAAGGAAAAGAAGGTCGAGGAACGGGCGGCAGCTCCCAGCGGGGAAAAGCCTGTCCCGGCAAAAACGGAAAAACCGGAAAAGCAGCCGGAGGCTCCGAAGAAAGCGGAGGAAAAACCCAAAGAGCCGGAACAGCCGAAGCGCCGGGGCCGTCCCCCGAAGGCAGATAAGGACAAGGACGCAGCCCCGAAGCCCAAAGCTCCCGCACAGAAACCGGAAAAGGCGGTCAAAAAGGAACCGGAGAAAAAAACGGCTCCAACGGTGCAGACTGCTCCCACTCCGAAGGAACCCGAAAAGCCGAAGGATGCACCACGCCGGGGCAAGGAGCAGATCGTCTATATCAAGCTGAACGAGCTCTACGCATTCAAGAACCATCCCTTTGAAGTCCGGGATGATGAAGAAATGCGGGCTATGGTGTCCAGCGTTAAGGACAAGGGCGTGACCCAGCCCGCTATTGTTCGTCCCCGTGAGGATGGCGGCTATGAGATCGTGTCCGGCCACCGCCGCCAGAAAGCCAGCGAGCTTGCCGGGTATGCGGATATGCCCTGTATCGTCCGAAACCTGACAGACGATGAAGCCATCACACAGATGGTTGAGGACAATCTCAACCAGCGTGAAGAAATCCTACCCAGTGAGCGGGCCAAAGCCTTGAAAATGCAGCTTGAGGCTATCAAGCACCAGGGCTCCCGCACTTCGGGCCAGATTGACCCGAAGGACGCTGGCAAACGCTCCAACGAGATCGTGGCCGAGCGCAATAAGATGGCGGTCAAGCAGGTGCAGCGGTATATCCGTCTCAATGAGCTGGTTCCCGACCTGATGAAGCTGATGGATGAAAAAAAGCTGGGCTTTACTACGGCGGTGGAGCTTTCCTATGTCAGCAAAAAGAACCAGAACTATATCGCCGTTGCCATTGACAGCCAGCAGTCCTCTCCTTCGCAGGCGCAGGCAAAGCGTATGCGTGAGCTGGACGAAAAGAAGCTGCTCAACGGGGATGTGATCGACGGCATTATGATGGAGGACAAAAAGGAGGTAGACAAAGTGATTTTGACAGGTGCGGAACTGAGCAAGTATTTCGGCAAGGAAACTACGCCGAGGGAAATGAAGGATCAGATCATCAAGCTGCTGGACGACTGGAAGGGTCAGCAGAAGGAACACGAAAAGCCGGAGAAGAAAAACGAACAGGAAAAGTAAGCCCAAACTTCGGGTCAGCATGGCCCGAGGATTGCGGGGCTCTGCCCCGCGCCCCGAAGCTCTGGAGATATAAATTATTCCCCGTCGCCAGTTATTCCGTAGCATAGCCGGGAAAATCAGTCAAGGGCAGCGCCGCCGCAGGCGGTGCCAGAGGCACCCTTGACGGATTTCTCCCGGTTATGCTTTTTCCCGGTCAAGCGACGGGGATATAAATTCTCCAGAGCCGTTCCCCTTCCCGGGGGAAGGGGCGGAGGGGTTGGGCGAACTCTTGCTTTTCCCTAAACCAAAACAGAAATGGAGGCTCAACCAATGAAACGACCTTTAGCGTACCTGACCGCTGCATGGAGCGGCGAGCCGGATGTTGATATGGAACTGGCGGCCCACTACTGCCGTCTTGCTTATGAGGCGGGCTTTTCCCCGATCTGCCCGCTCTTGTATCTGCCGCTGTTTTTGAATGACAGCGTTCCCGAGGAACACAAAGCCGGGATTGATATGCGCCGGGATATGCTGCGGCGTTCCCATACCCTGATCGTCTGCGGCAGCGTTGTGGACGAGGATGTAAAAAATGATATTGCGGTTGCCGGACGGCTGGGCATTGCGGCGACAACGCTGGAAGGGGTGCTTGCCGTGAAGGGACACGGCATCCCGGGCCATGCCGGACATTAAGCTGGGGAGCCTTTTTGACGGGATCGGCGTGTTCCCTCTGGCTGCTTCCCGGTGCGGTATTCGTCCGGTATGGGCCAGCGAGATTGAAAAAGCGCCCATCTCCATAACCAAAAGGCACTTTCCCGACATGGCGCATTTGGGAGATATTACGAAGGTGGACGGCGGGAAAATCCCACCTGTCCATATAATTACCTTCGGTTCCCCCTGTCAGAACCTTTCTCTGATCGGCAACCGCTCCGGCCTTGCCGGGGCAAAATCAAGCCTGTTCTATCAGGCGTTTCGTATCATACAGGAAATGAGGGATGCTACTGATAACCTATATCCAGCTATCGCTGTTTGGGAAAACGTCATGGGAGCGTTTTCTACAAATGACCGGATGGACTTTAGAGCCGTCCTATCCGCCTTCTCGGACACCGAAGTTCCAATGCCTCCTTCGGGAAGATGGGGAAACGCCGGAATGGTGCGAGGGGGAACGCCTGATGTGTGCTGGCGGCTCATGGACGCCCAGTATTGGGCAGGCTCCCGAAGGCTGGCACGAAGGCAGCGGATTTTCGTCGTGGCGGATTTTGGAGGCAGACGTGCCGCAGACATACTATTTAAGCCCCGTCCAATGCTCCCACTTCCTCCGCCTTGCGGAGAGGGCGGGCGGGCCGCCGCCGAAGGAGATCGAACAGCTTCTTTTGAAACAGGGCGGCAGATACCAGTCATCCACCCCTTTCAGTGCTTCCGTATGCGGGGAGCGGCAAAAAGGCAGGAAGAAACGGCCTTCCGAAACAGCTTCGGATTACCAACTGACCCTTTTCCCACTCTTTTAGCCAGTGATGTAACGCCCTTTGCCTTCTGGTATGAGGGCGACCCGGAGGGCGGCTGTATCCGTTTTCTGACGGAAACAGAAAGTGAACGGCTGATGGGGCTGCCGGAGGGCTGGACAAAGTACGGGGCGGACGGCATGGAGATCCGGCCTCTGCAACGCTACAAGGCGCTGGGAAATGCGATTGCCCTCCCTTGTGCCGATTACATTATGGCCGGGATCTATGAGGTGCTGGCTGACCGGGCCGGAAAGGAGGAATAAGCCCATGTTTGAAGCCTATATAACCAATACAGCCCTATACCCCTTAATGGGGATTGAGGTAGGGACAACGGTACATTTCCCCATGACGACACAGGAGTTGCAGGCCGCCCTTGCCAAAATCGGGATAGACGGGAAACGGTACAGCGAAGTGTTCTTTACCAGCTTTGACAGTGATGTGCTGGGGCTCTACGATCATCTCTACGAATGTGAGAACATCGACGAGCTGAACGAGCTGGGCCACGCCCTGCTGGAAGTACGGGATAAGGGCGGACTGGAAACCTTTGAAGCCGCTCTTGTCTTGGGAAACCACACACGGAGCGTGAAGGATTTGATAAACCTGACGCAGAACCTTGACCTTTACCGCTTTTACCCGGATATTTCCGATGATGAAGGGCTGGGCCGTCTTTACGCCGACGAGCTTGGGACTATCGACATACCGGAGCACATTCAGAACTACTTCGATTATGAGGCATACGGGCGGGATGTGCGTATCAACGAGGGCGGCGTATTCGCTCCCGGTGGGTATGTCTCGGCAGTCCCGGAGGGCTTCAAGGAGTATTACCACGGGCCGCAGGACATTCCGCCGGAACACCGGATATTTGCCTATCCTGAAAAGGCCGAGCCTGTCCACTCCATTCTCGCTGCACTCAAACGGTTTCAAGAAGCCCCGCCCGCTCCGAAAAAGGACAAGGCGGGGCCTTCCCATGAAGAACGGTAGGACTTCGGGCCAGCATGGCCCGAAGCATGAAGGAGGTGCATACCATCAACTATTACCCTATCAATGAAGGAGCCGCCCGCCGGGCAAAAGAAATGAACAGCTTTTCCGACTACAAGGAAGGGAGCGCAACGGCGGAATACCGGGCAATGGTGGACAAGGCCGCCGCCATAGCGGAAAAGCAGAAATCCCGGGTGGACCCCATGTACCATGAGAAGATCGACCATCTGTTAGACACCTACGCCCGCAAGCTGGCCGAAAACATGAACCAGGGCTTTGCCATTGACGCAAGGGTTCCCTCTGTGATGATCGCCGGACCTGCCAATTTCCCGGTGGGAAAGAAGGAAAAACAGAACCGGGCCCGGGACAGCAACATGGAGGAATGGCGGCATATTCAAGGGCTGCTGGATAAGATACGCAGCACCGGCATGGGCGGTATCAGCGCCGATGACCCGGCGGCCATTGAAAAGCTCCAGAAAAAGCTGGACGGGCTGGAACGCTCCCAGCTCATTATGAAGGAGGTCAACGCTTATTACCGCAAGCATGGCAAGCTGGACGGCTGTGCGCTGCTGTCGCCTGACCAGATCGAAAAGCTGAAAGCCAGCATGGCGTCAAGCTGGCGGAGCGACCCGAGGCCATTTGAAAGCTACCAGCTTACCAACAACAACGCGGAGATCCGCCGGGTAAAGGCCCGTATCGAACAGCTTTCCAAACAGGCGCAGCGGGAGTTTTCCGGCTGGGAGTTTGACGGGGGCCGTGTGGAAATGAACCGGGAGGACAACCGCTTGCAGGTGTTCTTTGACGGAAAGCCTGACGCGGACACCCGAGCCGAGCTGAAAAGCAACGGCTTTCGCTGGGCTCCCAGCGTGGGCGCATGGCAGCGGCAGCTCACGGACAACGCCATCCGGGCGGCTGACCGTCTGGAATGTATCAAGCCGCTGTCCGGCGAAAAGCCCTCCCAGCTTCAAAAGAAGCCCTCTATCTTGCAGACCATGCGGGAACAGGGCGAAAAAGTCCAGACGGAGCCGGAAAAGAAAGCTCCGTCCGGCAGGGATGCCGAGCGGTAAGCCTCGGGCCACATTGGCCCGAGGTTTTCTGTTGCCCCGGAGTGTACGGGGGCCTCCCGTCTACCGGGAGCCCTAACGGAAAGGAGGTTTTATGCAGGAAGAAGTAAACCAAAAAACAGTTGCCCTTTCGATCAAGACGGCAAAGCTGACGGGAAAAGTGCTGGCCGCCGCTCTTGGCAAGGTGGTTCGGGCGCTGCAAAAGCACCACCGGAAGGCGCTGACCCCACAGGGCCGCCAGAGCGTGAAAAAGCTGATGAACCACTACGGCGGTAAAAACGCCATGCAGTATGTGGGCGCGCCGAAGGATTTTGACCGGATAGCGAAGGAGTTCCATGTGGACTACGCTTTCCATAAAGTGAGCCCCGGCCATTATCTGCTGTTCTTCAAAGCCAATCAGGCGGACGCCATCACGGCGGCCTTCCAGAAATACAGTACAAAGGTGCTGAACAAAGACCAGGACAAGGCTTCTATCCTCGGCCAGCTCCGCAAGCTCACAGAGCAGATCAGGACAAAGCCGAAGGAGAAGCAGCGGACCAGAGAGGCGGTGAAGGACGGACGTTGAGTGACAAGATCAGAAAATATGTGCTCCCCAACCTGCCGTACCTCTTTGTGTTCTGGTTTTTCTCCAAAATCGGGACGGCCTACCGTATCGCGTCCGGTGCAGACTTCGGGACAAAGCTCATGGGGATGCTCGACACCTTCCCCAAAGCCTTTGAAACCTACTGGCCGGGACTGGGCGGCATTGACCTGCTGGTGGGCCTCGCCGGTGCGGCTGGGGTGTATCTGCTGATACAGTCCAAAATCAAGCAGGCAAAGAAATTCCGGCGGGATGCGGAGTACGGCACCGCCCGCTGGGGAACAAAGGAGGATATAAAGCCGTTTGTAGACCCCAAATTTCAGAACAATGTCATTCTGACCGGGACGGAGTTCCTTACCATGAACACACGCCCGAAGATACCCGCCAACGCCCGCAACCTGAACGCCTGCGTTATCGGCTCGTCCGGTTCGGGCAAAACAAGGTTCTGGCTGACCCCGCAGCTCCTTCAAGCCCATTCCTCGTATGTGGTGGTGGACCCGAAGGGCGGCACCCTCGACCAATGCGGACGGTTCCTGCAACGGGAGAAATATAAGGTGCGGGTGTTCAATAGTATCGACTTCTCCAAATCCATGCACTACAATCCGCTGGCCTACATCAAAACGGAAAGCGACGTGCTGAAATTCGTTACCGCCCTGATTGCCAACACCAAAGGCGACGGCAAGGAGGGCGACGAGTTCTGGACTAAAGCCGAAACCCTTTTGTACTGCGCCCTTGTGGCCTACATCGTATTTGAGGGGCCGGAGGAAGAACGCAACATGAATACGCTGGTGGAAATGATAAACAGCATGGAAGTCCGGGAGGATGACGAAACCTTCAAAAATGCGGTGGACTATATGTTTGACGGGTTGGAACGTCGCAGTCCCCAGCACTTCGCTGTGAGGCAGTATAAGAAGTACAAGCTGGCAAGCGGTGTAATAAGATGAAAGAGACTTTTTAGTACATATTAGAAATTCTCTTTGAGCTTATTACTTTTAGGTTCAAATACAGAGGAAAGGAGCAGAGCATGAGTAGCGAAAAAATAATCGCATTGTATGAGAGACTAAGTCGTGAGGATGAGAACTTGGGGGAGTCGTACAGTATTCAAAACCAGAAGAAGTTGCTAGAAGATTTTTGTAGAGAAAAAGGGTGGACTAGGTTCAGGCACTTCACTGATGATGGAATATCCGGTACAACCTTTGAAAGACCGTCCTTTAAGGAAATGATTAGCCTTGTGGAAGATGGAGAAGTGGAAACGATTGTGTTAAAAGATATGAGCCGATTAGGGCGAGATTATCTTGTGGTCGGTCAGCTTCGAGAGTTCTTCCGTAAAAAGGGAGTACGGCTGATTGCCATTAACGATAACCATGACAGTTCCAACGGAGATGATGATTTTCTTGTGTTCAGGGATGTTATGAATGAAATGTATGCAAAAGACATCAGCAAGAAAATCCGGTCTACCTTTAAATCAAAAGGTAAGTCGGGCAAGCATGTGGCAAGCGTTACTCCATACGGTTATCTGAAAGATGAAAATGACGGTAATCACTGGATAATTGATGAAGAAGCTGCCGAGGTGGTTCGTCTGATATTTAAATGGACTATTGATGGTCTGGGTCCTTATCAGATAGCTAATTTATTGCAGGAGAAGAAAGTGGAAATACCGGCAGTACACATGGCACGCTTCGGGCAGGGTAACAACAGGCACAAGCAGGTAAAAGACCCGTATGGGTGGGGTTCATCTACGGTGGTCGGCATTTTGAAGAAAAGGGAGTACTTAGGACATACCGTAAACTTCAAAACGCAGAAGCACTTTAAGGACAAAAAGAGCCATTATGTATCGGAAGATAACTGGGTAATCTTTGAGAATACGCAGGATGCCATTATAGACCAAGATACCTTTGATACGGTGCAGAAGCTTCGGGCGAATGTACGAAGATATCCGGACGGATGGGGCGAGCATCATGTACTTACCGGTCTTATGTATTGTGCTGATTGTGGTGCTAAAATGTATGTTCACAGAACAAGCAATGGTAAGAGAATTGCACAATATACTTGTTCGGCATATACCAAAGTTCCGTGCGGTACGCTATGCAAGACACAGCACAGAATTAACGAGTCTGTGGTGCTGGAACTGATAGGGGATATGCTGAAAGCAATCTTTGAAAGTGCCAAGTATGACAGAGCAGAGTTTTTGGAGACGATAACAACCGCACAGTCCTCACAAGAGGATGCAGAGGTAAAAAAGGTCAAGGCAAGGATTAAAGTGGCTAGAAATCGCTGTGAGGAGCTTGAGAAGCTAATCTGCCGTATCTATGAGGATAACATTCTCGGAAAGTTGCCGGATAGCAGATATGAGGTTCTTGATAAGCAGTACGCAAATGAAAAATCGGAACTGGATGCGGAAATCATGGAGCTTGAGAAGAGGATTGCAGAGTATGACGGAAACAGAAATTCAGCAAGCCGGTTCATGGCACTGATTGATAAATACGAGAAATTTGAAGAACTTACACCGGCAATGGTTAATGAATTTGTTGATAAGGTGCTGGTGCATGAGAGAGACAGAAAAGGGAGTATTCAGACCACGCAGGAGATTGAGATTTATTTCAATTTCGTAGGTCGGTATGTACCACCGGCAATGGAAGTGGAACTTACACCGGAAGAGCAGGCGGAGATAGACCGAATTAACCGGATTAAGGATAAGAGGCATCAGCAGTATCTTCGCAGAAAAGAAAGTGGCTGGCAGAGAAAATATGAGGAGCGTGTGAAGAGTGAAAAGCGTGAGAAACTGCAAGCCATGAAAGAAGAAATCCGTAAGCAGGATAGGGAGAACGGAGTGTATGCAACGGTGGGAAGCCTTGCATTAAAACCGACAGTCGGAACACCTGAATAGGATTTCGGAAAAAGCACTTGAGAGATAATCTTGAGTGCTTTTTTCATGCCCAAATTTCAAAAGGAAATGCAGGGCATACCGAAGAAGTTGAACAGTGCTACCGGCTATTTGGTGGCAGTTTTCAACTCCTTCGGAGCAGAGTACAGAGGTGCAACCTTTGTCGGAGTTGAGAGGCAGAGCCTTCATCAGGTCAAGGGCGGAAGCCTTGCCCAGTTTATTGTCGTTTCGACAATAAGTACTGGGTATTACTTGTCGAAAAAATCTCAAGTAATTGGCTTCGCCACGGAAGTTAGTTGAAAGGAAAAAGAAGAAATGAGCAAAGAGAAAATGAGAGCTTCAAGGCACAACGGAAGAAGCGGAAAGCATGGTGTTTATGACGTAAAGCACAATGACAGAAACTTTGATGTAGCCAACAGTGAGCATATTGATGCCGAGAGAACGAAGCTGAATGTTTACTGGGACTGCTATCAGGGTTACTGTTTGAACGGTGATACATCGGAAAGGAAAATGACTTTCACGGAAATTGAAAAAGCATATTATTTTGAGCATTACGGAGACCATGTGGATGCACAAAATGAAAGAAATGAGAAAGCGGGTCACGCAGAACGGAACAGAACGACAGATGATGTTCTGAAAAATAATAAGACCTGTCCGGAAGAGAGTATATTGCAACTTGGTAATATTGATTGTTCAGTGACACCCGATGTATTGGCAAAAGTGGTGGCAGAGTTCTTTGAGGAATTTGAAAAAAGATATGGTAGCCATGTTCACATTCTTGACTGGGCATTGCACTTGGATGAAGCCACTCCTCATGTTCATGTAAGACAAGTCTATGATGCCCTGAATAAATATGGGGAGCTTTGTCCACAGCAGGAAAAAGCACTGGAAGAGTTGGGGTTTGAATTACCTGACCCGACAAAAAAGAGAAGTCGATTCAATAACCGGAAGATGTGCTTTGATGCAGAGTGCAGGAAGCTGTTTTTGGATATTGGGCAGAAGAACGGTGTGGAGCTTGAATATGAACCGGAATATGGTGGAGCAAGCTATTTGGAGAAGCAGGACTATATCATAGAAAATCAGCAGAAGAGAATTGCCAAGATGCAGGCGGCTTTGGATGACATTACCTTGAAGGTCTTGGATATGGAAAATATGGTGGAGCAGATAGCGGATGATGCCTATGAAAAAGCGTGTGAGGTCGTAGCTGATACAGTGGCAGAGCATACCAGAGCAGAAGATATAGCAGAGCTTCGCAGTTATAAAAAATGGCTGACTTCGGATGAGCGGAAAACTCCAAAAGACAAGAGAGATTTTGTGGGGAAGTGCCTTGACAATTTGGAAGCACGCTTTAGAAAAATGGCACAGGCAGTTGCAAAGAAAGTGCTGGGAGCCTTACAGAGTCCACAGATAAAGGAACAGAAAAAAGAAGAAATAAAGGAAAGGGCGAGAGTGTCTGTCAGAGAGAGGCTGGCAGAACATCAGAAGCAAGTGGAAATGGAAAAGCAGAGAAAAGCGGAACTTCCAAAAGTGAAAAAGCAGAAAACGGAAGAACTTGGATAGGAGGCTGTTATGAATGTTTTTGCAGTGGTAAAGGATAATGTTACCGCAAAAGATGTGGCTATGAGATATGGCATAAAAATCAATCGGAGCGGGCTGGCTTGTTGTCCGTTTCATAGGGATAAGACACCCAGTATGAAGATTGATAAGAGGTACTACTGTTTTGGTTGTGGAGAAACCGGAGATGCTACTGATTTGGTGGCAAAATATTTTGGACTTGCACCAAAGGAGGCTGCAATGAAGATTGCCTCCGACTTTGGTCTAAACTATGATGCAACCAACCGTCCATTACCAAAACCGGCAGTACCGCAGAAATCGAAAGAGCAGATATTGGATGAGGAACAGAAGAAATGTTTTAGGGAATTATCCGACTATTATCATCTGCTAAAGGAATGGAAAATAAAATATGCACCGAAGAGCATGGATGAAGAACTGCATCCGCTCTTTGTGGAAGCCCTGCAGAATATCAGCAGAGTGGAGTATCAGCTTGACACTCTTCTTGAAAAAGATATTCCTGACAGGGCTTTTGTTATTTCAGACATAGGAAAGGGGGTAAAGAGCATTGTCGGAAGAATTGAAGAGTATCGAAGAAGTGAGAGAGATGCTGGAGTGCACACAGCAGGGAAATGTAAGGCAGACTGCCGGTAATTATCGTACAGTTTTGCTCCATGACCCACATTTAGGCGGAGCATTCCGTTTGAATATGTTTACCGATAAAATCGACATTACAAGAGATTTGGGCTGGTATCGGGAAAGTGAAAATCTGACAGATGTTGATTTGAAATTCTTGGTGCTGTACTTTGAAAAGAATTATGGTCTGGCAAATGAAAAGAGAATTGATGATGCAATCAAGGTAGTGGCAAATGAAAACCGTTATCATCCGGTGCAGGACTATCTGAATGCCCTGCAATGGGATAAGGTGGAGCGTATCAGATATGCCCTGCATTACTTTTTGGGGGCTGAAATCAGTGATTATACCTATGAAGTGTTGAAACTCTTTATGCTGGGAACAATCGCAAGAGTTTTCCGCCCTGGCATTAAGTTTGAGGTTATGCTGTGTCTTGTCGGTGGGCAGGGTGCCGGTAAATCCACTTTTTTCAGATTTCTCGCCATGAAAGATGACTGGTTCACGGATGACCTAAAGAAAATGGATGACGAGAATGTATACCGGAAATTGCAGGGGCATCTGATAGTGGAGTTCCCTGAAATGGTAGCAATCCTGAATGCGAAGAATGTAGAGGATACCAAGTCCTTTATGAGCAGGCAGAAGGATACCTACAAAACACCGTATGACAAGCATCCGAAAGACCATAAGAGGCAGTGCGTATTTGCCGGTTCGTCAAATTCTCTTGATTTCCTGCCTATGGATAGGTCGGGGAACAGAAGATTTCTTCCTATTCAGTGCAATGTGAATGAGGCAGAGGTTCACATCCTTGATGATGAGAAAGTATCAAGAGAATATATAGCACAGATGTGGGCAGAGGCAATGGAGATATACAGAAGTGGTAATTATATGCTGAAACTGCCTAAAAAGACGCAGGAAGAGCTTTGTGAGTATCAGAAGAGATTTATGCAGGAAGATACCAAAAAGGAGCTTATTCTTGATTATTTGGAGCATTGCAAGGGCAATATGGTGTGTTCCCGATTGCTTTATGCAGAGGCACTGGGGAATGACGGAAGTCCGGCACAGTGGGAAATTCGGGAGATTAACGATATTATGAATAATTGTAGTGGCTGGATAGCATTTACTAATCCGAGATATTTCCCAAGCCCATACAACAGACAGAGAGGATGGGAAAAGCCCGACAACAAAGAGAGTGAATTTCAACCATTAACCGAAGAACAGATGCAACAGTTATCGTTGCCGGAAGAGTGGATGAAGTAAAAACTGCCCGGTAGATTGTCGGTCTGTTGTCGCTTCCGTTGTCGGGTTCGTTGTCGGTTCTATATTTCTATAATCCTTATATTTCCTACATTTTTTAGGGATAGATACAGTTCTGACAACGAAAGCAACGGAATATTTGAAAAAAAGAATAAAAGCAGAAAAGTAACTATAAATGATAAGGTTTAGGAGTTTTTAGGTGTCCGTTGTCGTTGCCCGTTGTCGAGAGATAGAGGCACTTCCTTATCGGGCATTAACAAAAAAGGAGAACAAACAAATGGAGAATAAAAAAACAAACACACCGGTAGCATTAAGAAAGCAGATAGGCGGTACAACCTATGTAGTCAGGGTGCATTTCAATGAGGATGCAAAGGAAAGCATGAAGGACAAGATAAAGAGGCTGATTGCTAATGAGGTCAGGGCTTCGTAGCACACTGCATAGGTCAAAAAGCATGTAGAATAATAGTATATATTGGTGCTAGAATATAAATAGTACAAGTCAAAATGAGAATTCCTAATCTAATATTTCATGGTACAATGTAGGTACCGCACTGAAGGAGG
>NZ_CYZU01000034.1 GCF_001404335.1 Faecalicatena contorta | reverse complement strand
CTCTTTGAAAGTCGATTCAAATATGAAAAATCAAGCGGAAATGACACCCGCTCTATTTGTCATGCCCTAATCGACTGTGAATAGTAACAACATATTATCCCTTCTTCTTAAATTTGTCCTTGACAAAGGGTACACTTCAGAAGAAGGATACAGCAAAGAAATAATCATGGATAAGTTAATCAGGGGCTTATCATTAAACAGGGAAGAGTCCAGCAGGTATTATGAGCGTTTTGCTAAGCCCGCAAGGTAGCGGGGTGTCTGAGGAGTACATGAAATAGAGAATGTAAAGGAGATTTTGTATGAGTATCTTAAATGTTGAACACCTCTCCCATGGATTTGGAGACCGTGCTATTTTTCAGGATGTTTCTTTCCGGCTGCTTCGGGGGGAGCATATTGGCCTGATAGGTGCCAACGGGGAAGGAAAGTCTACATTTTTAAATATTGTAATTGGAAAACTACAGCCGGATGAAGGCAAGGTTGAGTGGGCAAAGGATATCCGTGTTGGCTATCTGGATCAGCATACGGTTCTGGAAAAGGGGATGACGGTGCGGGATGTCCTGAAATCAGCATTTTCTTATCTCTTTGAGTTGGAGGAGAAGATGAACCGTATCTGCGAAAGTCTTGGAGAGGTAGATGCGGATGAGATGGAGAGTTCGATGGAGGAACTGGGGACGATTCAGGATACACTGACTCTGCACGATTTTTATGTCATTGATGCCAAAGTTGAGGAAGTGGCACGCGCTCTGGGACTGCTGGACTTGGGCCTTGACCGGGATGTGACGGATCTCAGCGGCGGACAGAGGACAAGGATTCTGCTGGGTAAACTCCTGCTTGAGAAACCAGATATCCTGCTGCTCGATGAGCCGACGAATTATCTGGATGAGGAACATATTAACTGGCTGAAACGGTATTTGACAGAATATGAGAATGCATTTATTTTGATCTCACATGATATTCCTTTTCTGGATGAGGTTGTCAATATTATTTACCATATGGAGAATCAGAGCCTGGACCGCTATGTGGGGAATTACGAAGATTTCCAGAGGATTTATGAGGTGAAAAAGTCCCAGCTTGAGGCGGCATACAAGAGGCAGCAGCAGGAGATCAGCCAGCTGAAAGATTTTGTTGCCCGTAACAAAGCTAGGGTTTCTACAAGAAATATGGCCATGTCCCGTCAGAAAAAGCTGGATAAAATGGACGTCATAGAGTTGGCGGCAGAACGTCCGAAACCGGAATTTCACTTCAAACAAGGGCGCACGCCGGGAAAATATATATTTGAGACAAGAGATTTTGTAATCGGATACGATGAACCACTGTCAAAACCACTCGATATTTCTCTGGAAAGAGGGCAGAAGATTGCTCTGATCGGTGCCAATGGGATTGGAAAGACCACCCTCATCCGCAGCATCATGGGACTTGTAAAGCCGCTTAAAGGAGGCTGCGAGCTGGGCGAGAATCTTTCTGTCGGATATTTTGAACAAGAGGGAGACGGAAACAACAAGACAACATGTATTGAAGAAATCTGGAGTGAATTTCCTTCATTTACCCAGTATGAGGTGCGATCCGCGCTGGCAAAATGTGGATTGACTACGAAGCATATAGAGAGCCAGGTCCGGGTATTGAGTGGCGGGGAGCAGGCGAAGGTGCGTTTGTGCAAACTAATCAACCGGGAGACAAATGTGCTGATGCTGGATGAGCCTACCAACCATCTGGATGCGGAGGCGAAGGAGGCCCTGAAAGAGGCGCTGAAAGAATATAGGGGAACAATACTGCTGATCTGTCACGAACCCGAATTTTACCAGGATATCGTCCAGGAAGTCTGGGACTGTACCCGATGGACGACTCGGGTGGTTTAAGGAGGAGATGTTGATGGATGCTCATGAAATGTTGGAAAAAGTGAAGAGTGGGGAAGTGTCTGTGGAGGAAGCCGAGCAGTATTTTCGCCGTGAGCCTTTTGAGGAACTGGGATATGCTAAGCTGGATACGCACAGGAAGCTGCGTTCAGGATTTCCAGAGGTAATATTCTGCAGTGGTAAGGATACGGAACATCTGCTTCATATTTATCAGAAATTATATGAGGAAGAGGGGGAGGTGTTTGGCACCAGAGCTTCAGCGGAACAGTTTGAGTTGCTGCGGGAGACACTGCCCGAACTTGAGTATGACCCGATCTCCCGGATTATGAAAATAGAGAAGAAAGTAAAAGATCATGTTGGCAGGATTGCTGTCTGTACAGCAGGTACGGCAGATATTCCTGTGGCTGAGGAGGCGGCACAGACCGCAGAGTATTTTGGAAGCAGGGTGGAACGTATCTATGATGTGGGGGTCAGCGGCATTCACCGGCTGATGTCCCGTCTGGATGTGATTCAGCGTGCAAATTGTGTGGTTGCCGTGGCAGGAATGGAGGGGGCCCTGGCCAGTGTCATGGGAGGACTTGTGGATAAACCGGTGATAGCGGTTCCCACGTCTGTAGGTTATGGAGCTAATTTTCATGGATTGTCGGCTCTGCTTACTATGATTAATTCTTGTGCGAATGGAATTGCGGTTGTGAACATTGATAATGGATATGGGGCGGGATATATCGCTACACAGATTAACAGATTGGGGGAGAGAAAATGAGCAGGGAATTGTATTTAGAATGTGCCTCGGGAATAAGCGGCGACATGTTTACAGCAGCGATGCTTGATCTGGGCGCTGACCAGGAAGTACTGAGAAAGGCGCTCAACAGTCTGCGGCTGCCCGGATATAGGGTGGAAATCAGCCGGGTTATGAAAAGTGGTCTGGCTGCATGTGACTTTTCAGTTCATCTGGATGCAGAACATGAGAACCATGATCATGATATGAACTATCTGCACGGGAAGGATGCAGGGAATCATGTGCATGGAACCGAACATAGTCATGTGCAACACCACTCTCATCAGCATATACACGAACACCGGGGGCTGGCAGATATCATGGCGGTTATAGAACAGGCAGACCTCAGTGATTATGCCAGAAACACAGCCGTCCGTATTTTTGAGATTCTGGCAGAGGCTGAGGCAAAAGCTCATGGAGTTTCTATTGACCAGGTGCATTTCCATGAAGTTGGCGCCGTGGATTCGATTGTGGATATTGTTGCAGCGGCGGTATGTCTGGATAATCTGGATATAAAAGAGGTGATTGTCCCGGTCCTGAATGAAGGAACCGGATTTGTCCGCTGTCAGCACGGTATGATACCTGTTCCGGTTCCTGCTGTTGCGGCCATTGCGGAAAAATATGCCCTGACGCTTCGTATTCATGATATGGAGGGTGAATTTGTGACACCCACCGGCGCGGCCATTGCAGCAGCGGTCAGAACGAAAGACCGGCTTCCGGAAAAGTTTACGATTCTGAAGACCGGCCTGGGAGCTGGGAAAAGGACATATGAAAGGCCAAGTCTGCTGCGGGCGATGTTGATTCAGGCGGAGCAGGACCATAAAGATTGTATATATAAACTTGAAAGTAATATAGATGACTGTACGGGAGAGGCATTATCTTTTGTAATGCAGAGACTCCTGGAGCTGGGAGCAAAAGATGTATATTTTACTCCGATTTATATGAAAAAGAACCGTCCGGCGTATCAGATTAATGTTATCTGCGCAGAAGAAGACATCACAAAGCTGGAAGAGATTATGTTTATGGAAACAACGACCATTGGAATCCGGAGGATAAAGATGGAGCGCTCAATTCTGAAACGAGAGCAAAAAGAGGTGGTGACTTCTCTGGGGCGGGCAGCTGTAAAGATTTGTGAGCTTCCATCAGGAAAAAGGATATACCCGGAACATGACAGCGTGGCTGCGCTGAGCAGGAAAAGCGGACTTTCATGGCAGGATGTTTACCGATTGATTGTGAGGGAGTGCGATGGAGATGTATGAGGATGCGCAGAACATGTTGCTGGATAAAAGGAAAAAAGTTCTGTTTACGGCAATGGAAAAATACTGCGGAGAGGATGCTGCCGTTGCATTTTCCGGCGGAGCGGACAGCAGCCTGCTTCTGAAACTTGCATGCGAGTGTGCCAAAAAGCAGGGAAATAAGATTTATGCAGTAACGGTACAAACAGAACTTCACACACAAAATGATTTAATAATAGCTGAAAAAGTGGCAAAAGAAACTGGTGCGTTTCATATAGTCCTTTGTGTAAATGAACTTGAGGAAGCGGGAATAGAGTATAACCCCGAAAACAGATGCTATCTCTGTAAAAAACTCCTCTTCACCAAAATACGTGAAGAAGTTTCCCGGCTGGGGGTGGGAAGCATAATGGAGGGGACGAATGCAGATGATCTTGGCATGTACCGCCCGGGTATCCGGGCAATTCGTGAATTAGGTATAGAAAGTCCGCTGGCAGAGGCGGGGCTGACGAAAGAAGAAGTACGCAGACTGGCAGCTGCTTACGGAATCTCTGTGGCAGAGCGTCCGGCATCTCCATGCATGGCGACACGTTTTCCCTATGGAACCAGACTGGACAGGGAGAAAATGAAAGCAGCGGAACTGGGGGAAGCGTACATCCGGTCCATGGGATTTTACAATGTACGCCTGCGGGTTCATGAAGATGTTGCCCGCATTGAGGTGGATGAGGCGGCCCTGGGGCAGGCGCTGCAGCACCATAAAGAGATATCGGAGTATATGAGAACCCTTGGATTTCGGTATGCTGCGCTGGATTTGGAAGGATTCCGTTCCGGCAGTATGGACGAGAAACATAACGGTAAAAAAACAGAGGACGGTGACAATAACATAAGCAAGTAAAAGTGCGATATCCGTCGTGAAAGCAGGCACAACTCTGACGCAGATATCAGGCACTTATTACTGAAAGATTAATGCACTGCTGTACAACCGGGGTACAAAGCTTATGTGCATTATTTATAAAATTTGTTCGGATCTTGTAATTCCTTTCCTTATACGGCAGTGTTAAAGTGAAAACACAATGGGAGAGGAGGCAGCAGCAATGATATTCAAAAATATGGAATTTCATAATGTGGAGGAAATCATAGAGTGCAGGAAGGGGTATGCAATGCAGCGTATTCCTTCTTTTGTATCGGAAAAACTAAATGAAGGGGCGCGAAACGGCTCCTGCCGTTTTACCACAGGAGTGGAAATCAGATTCAGGATGCAAAGTGATACTGTAAAAATAACGCTGTCCGCGGAGAAAGATATTGAGGCCCAGACTGCTTTTATTTATTATGGTTCCTTTCAGGGGGGATGGCAGAAGTCATCCGTTGCACTTACAGAGGAAGGTACTGCAATTGAAATTAAAAAGGCTGAAAATATAGAGCTGCTGAAGACACTTACAGAGAAAAAAAGGCTGCCCTTCCATCCCGAAATCGTAAGGATCGTACTGCCATACGGCACCTGCTATTTTAAAGAAATAATTGGGGATATACAGCCGCCGCAGAAATCGGAACTGCCGCAAAGGACATATCTTGCCTATGGTTCTTCTATCACCCATGGAAGCCTGGCATTGTCTGCGCCCTGCTCCTATCCCTTTCAGATCGCCCGCAGGCTGGGGACAGATTATCTGAATCTGGGATTTGCGGGAACTGCACTTCTGGAACAGGAGATGGCAGAGTACATTGTCAGCAGAAAAGACTGGGATTTTGCCTCTGTAGAACTGGGGATTAACATGACAGACGGCAGGTTTTCCACACATTTTTTTGAGGATAGAGTAAAAAAATTCATCGAAGTATTGGCTTCGGATTCAAGAAGAATATACTGTACAAATATCTTTGGAAACAATTATATTGACAATAAACTTATAAAAGTTTACAGGGAAATAGTGAGGGAATATGCGTCTAATAAGCTGATCTTTACGGACGGATTGGAACTATTAAACAGAGAAGAGTTTATATCAGAGGATCTGGTACATCCTTCAGTGGAAGGAATTATGGAAATTGCAGAGAACTGGTCCCGTATTATGGCGGAAAGCTCTCTGCCGTAAGTCCACGGGAAAAAGGCAAAGATTAAGTTATTCTGAACGGTATCGGTATTCAGTCGGCGTTACGCCAACCTCTTTTTTAAAGGTAGTACAGAAGCTGTGTTCGCTGTGAAAGCCGCAGCTGAATCCTATATTTTTTACCGTATCCCGGCTGCTTTTTAAGTAAAATTTTGCAAGGTTAATGCGTGATATCAGGATATATCTGTAAGGGGTATATCCTGTTTCTTCTTTAAACTTCCTTGTGAAATAGAATGGGCTCAGAGAAACACGGGCAGCAAGTGCATTCAGCGAGATGTCTTCGTCCAGGTGGCGGTGAATGTATTTCAATGAAATATCCATAAAATCAGATGCAGTTTTCTGCTTTTCCCTGCGTTCCTTTGAAAGTCCGAGAAGAGTGAGTATCTGGGAGATGTCCTGGGAGATCAGCAGCTCATTGATGTTGTTCTTTTTTAAAAGCGTTTCATATAAACGGTTCCATATGGCTTCTAATTGGGCCGGACTATCCAGAAGTGTATAGAAGAATGGCATATCGTTTCTTAAATAGTCAAAAAAAGCGCGGCTGTTTCCGCCGTCAAAATGAATCCACTCCAGTTCCCACACTTCGGATGTCTGGTATAGATGGGGGCAGTAACAGTCCAGAAGACATACTTCGCCCGGATGCAGCTCTCTGGTAATTCCGCCTGCGTTAATGGTACCTTTCCCCCTCTTTGTATACAGAAGCAGAAAACTGTCATAACTTGTTCTGTCAACTTTATATCCGGCGCTGCAGTAAAAATGTCCGATACATAGGGGGTAATATAAAAAATCAGGAATACAATTCATGGTCGTGTGAAAATAAATTGTGGAATTAGGGGAAACCCCTTCATTAAATGAATGGCTCATATGCTCTGCCTTTCTGGATTCTGCTAAATCTCAATGTAACAATAGCGGATTTGTTTTGCTAATTATAGGATCTGAGTAAAAACTTGTCAAGATTATGCAGAGCAATTTTTTGATATAAATGGGCAAAGAAATCTAATGCCAGAAACGAGGGAACAGGGTAAGATGAAACGGTAAAGAAAACCGTAAAAACATTACGCAGTACGGGATACCGGCAGGCGGGACAAAAAAGGAGAGGTAGTATGCAAAGATATGCGATTGATAAGAACGACCGAATAATTCTGAGAGAACTGGCTAAAAAGCAGTATGAATACTCTCAGACTGAAAAAAATAAAAATAGAATCAGGGAGTGGACGGATCACAATTCACTGCAGGGGAAACGCCCTATGATTCATCTGGAGATGTGGACGTTTGCGCAGGAAATCATTCCCCAGCGCCTGCAGTGCAAGGGCGAATTTGCCAGAGACGTAGAGACAAAACTGTACTGCAATTTTTTGAACCAGGAACTGTTTGACGACGATCGTGTAACCCCGGATTATTATCCGATGCCATACGATACCCATTTTACTTTATTCAATATTCCAATAAAAAAACACAACAGTGTGGGTTCTGTCGGACATGAATTCATTTCGGTTGTGGAAGATCTGGAAGATGACTACGAGAAACTGCAGGAAACAGACTACGGGGTAGATATGGAGTCGACCATGTTGAAAAAACAGGCGCTGGAGGAAGTGTTTGGAGATATCCTGCCGGTTAGGTTGCAGATGGACTGCCTCTACAGCGTGCCAACACAGATGATAGTTCATTTTATGAAGATGGAAAATATGATGTTCAATATCTATGACTATCCGGAACTTTTCAAAGAAATGATGAACCGTATTGCAGACGATACGCTTGCCTACTACCGGATGCTGGAAGAAAAGCGCCTGATTCTGCCGACAACCGGAGGCGAGAGTCTGGGGCAGGGCAGTTGGTGCTACAACCGTGAACTGCCGGGGGAAGAAGAAGCAAAAATACGTCCGCTTACAACGCGGGATGTCTGGGGATTCATGGATTCCCAGGAGACAGTAGGTCTGTCACCGGAGATGTTTGAAGAGTTTATCTTCCCCTGTTATAAGAAAATATCCGAACAATACGGCCTTCTGTCCTATGGTTGCTGTGAACCGGTGGATCCGATCTGGGAAAACTGCATCTCAAAACTGGAGAATCTTAGAAAAGTGTCTATTTCACCATGGTGTAACGAAGAATACATGGGAGAACGGCTTAAAGGCAGTAAAACTATTTTCCACAGGAAGCCGTCCCCGAACTACCTTGGAGTGGGAACTGTGCTGGACGAGGAAGCAGTAAGAGAAAGCATCCGGAAAACGATGAAAGCATCCGAAGGATGTAAACTGGAAATCACACAAAGAGACGTATATACAATAAATAACGATCCCCAAAAAGCAAAACGATACGTTGATATTATTAAAGCGGAGGCGGGGATTTAGAGGAGGGGAGGACGCCTGTGCGGGCCGTGTCTCCTGCCGCAGCGGGAAACTTCCATGCCCCTTTTTCGCTGCGGTCCGTTTGCCTACTGCCACTAGATAAAAACCACACCGGATTGGAAGGCACCGGCGGCGTATGGGATGTGGAGTATAGGATACAGTCACCTGCAGCCAGTCCAAATCCGCTGCCCCCGTATTAGGTATCCCTCCGGGAAGCGAATCAACACAACCGACTTGATGCGCCCAGCGAAGTAAAAGGTGAGGCGGGGAAGCTCCGGGGAGGGAGATGCCATTTCTAAGTCCATAGAGTGCGCTTTAGAACCCGTTAGAGAAAAAACAGAAAACAGGGAGGGCAGAATTTGTTTTCCAAAACAAATTCTGTTGCCGCCGGCGGCGCGAATGCATCGGCATTCGGGCCAACTGCGGCAAGCACCCTCCCTGTTTTCTGTTTTTTCTCTTACGGGTTCTTAGCAAACGGACAGGATCTGGAAATGGCATCCCCCTCCCCGGAGCTTCCCCGCCTCACCTTTTACTTCGCGCCCCCATCCATTCATTCCCAAAGTTCGTTCACTATTTCCGTATTTTATACTTTATGCGCGGATTTTTTACTTTACGGCAATGCGGTAAGGCGTTATGCTAAAGCGTGTTTGGAAATTCATTGTCGCAACAGGTTTAGGGGAAAAGGAGGCGTTTTTTATGGATTGTAAAGAAGAAAAAGAAATCGGGTACAGGCTTCGCAGCCTGATGGAAGAGGAGATAAAGAAGGAGCATTTTGCGGGGGCTCTGATTGGTTATTATGAGAAGGGGAGGGAAGTTTTTGTGGATACTTATGGTATGGCTGACAGGGAAGAGGCCCGGCCTGTGAGGCGGGATACGATTTTCCGGCTATATTCCATGAGCAAGCCTGTGGCTGCTGTGGCTGTGATGATTCTGGCGGAGAGAGGGCTGCTGGACCTGGATGCTCCGGTCTGCAGGTATTTGCCGGAATATGAACGGATGTATGTTCTGGGGGATGAGACTCCGTATACCATTACGGTGAGGCAGCTTTTGAATATGACTGCTGGGATTGTATATCCGGATGAGGATGCGGCCGGACAGGAAATGACGGGACTGTTTGAGGATATTCATGCGCATATCAGAGATGGTGCGGGGTATAGTACGAGGGAGGTTGTGAAAAAGATCGCGGAAAAACCTTTGGCCAATGTGCCGGGAAGTGCTTGGCGGTACGGGCTTTGTGCGGATGTACTGGGGGCTGTCATAGAAGTAGTGTCGGGGATGACATTGGGAGCGTTCTATAAAAAAGAGATTTTTGAGCCTCTGGGTATGGCGGATACCGGATTCTATGTGCCGCGGGAAAAGTGGGGCAGGCTTGCCCAGCTGTACCGGCAGGAAGAGACGGAGAATGGCGTGAAGCTGGCGGTGGAAGAGGAACGGACCCTGGGACTTACAAAGTGCCTGGAGCAGCCGGCTTTTGAATCTGCAGGGGCGGGGCTGTTATCCACGGCGGATGACAGTGCGCGGTTTTGTATGATGCTGGCAAATCAGGGGATTTTGGACGGGGTTCGGATCCTGAAAGCGGAAACCGTGGAACAGTTTATGCAGAATCAACTGGGGGAAACGCAGACAGAATCCATTTATTTTGAACATATGAAGGGATACGGGTACGGCAATCTAATGCGGGTGCTGCTGGATGAAAATGCTTCTCCCATTGGAGGAAAACAGGGGGAATTCGGCTGGGACGGCTGGGCAGGCGCGTATATGGCCGTGGATGGAAAGAAGCAGACAGTATTCTTGTTTATGGTGCAGGTCAGCGCTTATTCCAACTGGCCTTTAAACAGAGCGATCCGGGAGATTCTGTGCAGGTGAGAAAATCCGACGGATTCAAAAGGAGCGGCCTTTTTGCAAAGGGGTCAGACCCCTTTACAGAAAAAATACCACATGTTCGGATTTCTAACAAAATGAAAGAAATTTGCAATGAACAAATATTTACGGACGTGTTAATCTTTATTTAACAAAAGAAATCCCATATTAAATGAGGGCAAGGAGGAAAATTTATGAAACTGAAAAGAGTAACTGCGATGGCTATGACAGCTGTTCTGGCACTTGGAATGCTGGCAGGGTGCGGAAAGAGTGATTCCGAAGATACTGCAAAGAGTGACTCCGGCAGCAAAGACACGAAGCAGGAAGCAGACGGTGATGTAACTACTATTACATATTGGGGATGGGACACGAACTGGTATGAGCCGATGTTCGAAAAGTTCATGGAAGAGAACCCGGATATTAAGATTGAGGCTACCAATGTTGCATACAGCGATTATTTTACAAAGATCCAGCAGGCAATTGCTTCAGGATCAGAGCTTCCGACCATGGTTCAGCAGAGCTGTACATTGATTGCAAACTACAAAGAACTGGGTGTGTTCGAGGATCTGACCTCAGACCCATACAATGTGGATCCGAATATCTTCTTTGACTTTATCAAAGACAGAGCAATGACAGACGACGGACAGCTGATCGGTATTGAGCAGTCAGTATCTCCGTCAGCAATTGCATACAAGAGAGATCTTGCGAAAGAATATTTTGGAACAGATGATCCGGAAGAGCTGGCAGCACTGTTCCAGTCAACAGACGACTACATTACAAAAGGCAAAGAAGTTAATGAAAAATCAGGCGGAGATGCTTACCTGTTCCATTCCAGCGGCGCTGTTGCTGAGTGGCTGTACTTTGCAGACAGCACAGAGCTTCAGACAGGGGATACCGTAAACTTTACAGAAAAGATGACTCCGGTTATGGACACGCTTGTTAAGATGAGAGACAACAAGGTTGTGGATACATTTGAAAATGGTACTCCACAGGCAAACGCTACATATGCAGATGACAAGCACCTGTTCTATCCTTGTCCGAACTGGGCTATCTCTTACTACATCAAGGCCAATGACCCTGACGGCGAAGGTAACTGGGGCCTGATGATGCCTGCTACAGGCGGTTACAGCTGCGGCGGATGTTCCGTAGGTATTACAAACACAAGCACAGATGCACAGAAAGATGCTGCATGGAGATTCTTAAAATGGGCATTCCTGGAGCAGGGCGGTGTTGACACTGCAAAAGAAGCAACAGACTACTATGTACCAACAAAAGAATTCTATGAAGACGCTTCCTATGCGTCAGGAGCAGATCCGTTCTTTGCAGGACAGGATGTAGGTGGTTTCTTATATGGAGAAATCGCACAGAGCATCGTCATCCCGACTCCTTCAATCTACGACCAGACAGTCATCGATATCCGTGACCTGCTGGCAAACGCGGTGATGTCGGATTCAAGTCTGGATACCAAGGCACTGATTGATAAGGGCCTTGAGGAATGTGCAAACCGTATTACGGACAGTGACGTTAAGGTAAAATAAGCAAAATGGAAGTGAAACGGAAGAGTGCTTTCCCGAAACGGACACCCTTCCGTTTTTTAAGCCCGCCGGCAGGAGACATGTCGGCAAAATGTAAGGAGAAATATCTATGAACAGTAAAGGCAATAAAAAATATACAATCTTATGGCCGTTATTTTTTGTGGCGCCATTCATCATCTTCTTTCTGGCATTTAACTTGTTCCCTATTCTGTACTCTGTATTTTTAAGTTTCCATGACTGGAGCGGAATTGGCGACAAAGTGTTTATCGGACTGGACAATTATGTGCGCATCTTTACCCAGGACAAGACGGTCTGGAAATCACTGGGGAATACGCTGTATATCATGGTGCTGGGATTCCCGCTGTCCATCTTCCTGGGCCTGGTGCTGGCAGCATTCTTGAGTAACCTGAAAAAATTCCGTAATGTATTTCAGACAATTAATTTTCTGCCTTACATCACCACACCGGTTGCAATCGGCCTGATCTTCACGTTTCTTTTTGACTGGAATACAGGAATTATAAACAAGATTCTCTCATTTTTCGGAGGGGAGGGGATCAACTGGCTCGGCAATGCCAAATTCGCCCCGCTGGTTATCGGATTTATGATTATCTGGAAAACGACCGGATATTATATGGCACTCTATCTGGCGGGAATTACTTCTATCTCAGAGGATATATACGAGGCGGCAAAGGTAGACGGCGCAGGTCCGGTAAAAACATTTTTTAAGATTACGCTGCCGCTTTTAAAACCAATCACAATATTCATTGTGATCACCAGCCTGATTTATGCACTTCAGCTGTTTGACGAGCCAAACCTGATGTTCAACGTCTCTACAACGAGTGTCATCGGTGGACCGGACAGATCCTGCCTGACGATGGTGTGGAACTTTTATGACGTGGCATTTGGATCCACTGCAAGACTGGGATACGGTTCTGCTGTTGCGACAACACTCTTTATTATTATCGTAATCACATCACTGGTTGGCATGAAGCTGATGAATAAAAAGGAGGCGAAATAAATGAAAAAGTTATCAAGTTCATTATCTTATGTTATTTTAGCCGTTATATCATTTATTTCACTGTTTCCTTTTTACATGATGATCACAATGTCAACGTACAAAACGGAACAGATATTCCAAAGCATGCCGTTTCTGCCATCTGATTATTTTGGGAAGAATATTGCGACCGTGTTTCAGTCCAACTTCCTGCAGTCCTATGGAAACAGCCTTTTTATCTCCGTAGTCTCCATGGCAGTCTGTGTGCTGGTAAGTGCTATGGTTGGGTATGCCATGCTTGTCTATGATTTTAAGTTTAAAAAAGCTTTGATGAATTTTATTATGCTGACCATGATGGTGCCGACACAGATCGGTATCATCGGATATATGATTGAGATGCGGACACTGCACCTGACCGGGACATTATGGCCCATGATCCTTTTGTGGTTTGCCAATGGATTTGGTGCGTTCTGGATGATACAGTTTATCAATGGTTCCATGCCGATGGAGATCGTTGAAAGCGCCAGAATTGACGGAGCGGGAGAACTGAAGATCTTCTTTGGAATGGTGTTCCCCTGTATCAGACCGGGTGTACTTACACTGTGCCTTTTAATTTTCCTCTGGTCCTGGAACAGCTACCTGGTACCGCTTGTATTTGTTAACAACGAAAGCCTTAACACGATACCGATCTTTATCAAGAGCCTGGCCAATGCCTACCGTACGGATTACGGCGCGCAGCTTTCCGGCCTGCTCCTTGCAACAATTCCGCTGCTTATCATGTTCATCTGCGGTTCCAAGAGCTTTATCAAAGGCCTCACCGCGGGCGCCGTTAAAGGCTAAGGGAGTATTTCCCGGGTTTGCAGCAGGCTGTAAAATAAGGTACAATAGAGGAATTACAGGGAATGAGGTAATTCTTATGGATAATTATGTAAAGCTTTATATCGTCGATGACGAAAAGATGGCGATAGAGTATTTTAAGAGATTGATAGAGGGGCTTTCTCCTGCCTGCAAAGTGGTGGGAGAGGCTCTCCATGGTCCGACTGCACTGGAGGAAATCCCGAAGGTACAGCCGGATATTGTATTTGTAGATATCAGCATGCCGGTTATGAATGGGCTGGTTCTGGCAGAGCGGATTCTGCAGCAGAATAAAAATCAGATCATCGTGCTGCTCACTTCCTACCGGGAATTTGATTATGTGAAGAGAGGAATGGAGCTTGGGGTGAGCAATTATCTGTTGAAAAATGAACTGACTCCCGAAAGTTTAGGCAAAGAGATCCGCAGTATTATGGAACAAGTCAGACTGGAAAGAAAGCGGCTCCATACCTATCAGGAATATAATCTGAAGCAGTTCCTGGAAAGCGAAAGCAGCCGGACTGAAGGCATGGAAAATATTTATAAGGGCAGCACGCTGAACAGATTTGCCCTGACAGCGGTAAAGCGGATCCATCCTGTCTGTATGCAGGCTGTGTATGAGGAGCATGTAAACTTTGAAAGCATGCAGCTGGAAGAACTGGAATACCCTGAGGGCATTACCTGCCGGGGGGCGGTCAGGCTGTCGGAGGAAATGTGGGCCGCGGTTTTCTTTATTCATGAAGTCGTGTCCGACAGTACGGTGCTGTTGGAGCAGTCAGCAGGGAAAATGCTGCAGTTATATAAGAAGGCAGGCATCCCGGTATCTGCCATTATTTCAGATGTCTTTCGGAATTTTACAGATCTTCCGCAGGCGTACAGGCGCATTTTCAGGCTTTCCCAGCATATGCTCTGTATGGGAAGAGACAGGATCTATCATCAGAACGATGTGGAAAACGTACTTCGTGCGGACCGGCAGACGGAAGTTTATATGTCAGACCTCGTTGGTATTTTGGATGCGGAGAAGGAAACTGAGGCAAAGGCCCTGATTGATCGCTTATTTGAGGAGGCTGCGGCCTACACCATACAGGAATTTACCAGAATGCTGCAGGAACTGCACGGTGTGATAAAGAGATATGCCATGCGTAAAAAGGTGGATATCAATGCCATTCCGGTACAAAATGAATTTTACTCCGCCGGTGAGGCCAGGGAGTATATGCAGAAAATGGTATCCGGGATATTTCACCACCTGCGTGAGCAGGATGAGAAACACTACTCCAGAAACGTATTGTTAATTCTGGAATACATACAGCAGCATTATGCAGAAAACATCTCCTTGCAGGATATTGCCGAGGCGGTTCAGCTTTCAGAGGGGCATACAAGAAAATGTTTCAAGCAGGAGATCGGAACAACGGTTGTGGATTATCTGACCGAATACCGTATCAATCGTGCCAAAGAGCTGATTAAAAACGGCGAGCGGATTACCAGTGTTTATGAGAAGGCCGGATTCACGTCCAGCCAGTACTTCAGCTATGTATTCAAGAAATATGAGGGCATCAGCCCCAGCGAATATGCGCGCCGGCTGCGATGATCAGAGAGGGGGGACAGCCATATGAGACTGCGGTATACATTAAAATTTAAGCTGATCGTGTCCGTGCTGCTGATTATGTCAGTTACCTATGGGATCAGCAGCTTTGTAATATACCACAATGTGTTCGGGACAATGGAAGAACAGATTATTTTGGATGAGCAGCAGAAACTGGAGCAGACCAGCCATCAGCTGGAGTATGTGCAGGAGTCTGTGGAGGGTGTGGCTAAACAGATCGTCATTTTATCCGAACTCCAGAATCTCATCAAAGAGAGCCGCACAAAGGACAGCTTTGCGGCTTTGGTCAGCCATGACAAAGTAAGGCGGCTTATTTCTTCCTATACAAATATGCAGCCATATTTGAGCAGTGTTATCGTCATTACTCCGGACGGCAAGACTTTTTCCAGCAACCAGTACGAGAGCGCGTTTCAGCCGGAAGAGGAGGCATGGTACCAGGAATTTAAGGCGCATAATGTGCAGTCGGGGTTTACCACGCTGCACTCCTATCTTTCTTCACAGGCCGGGTGGCAGAGCGATGTGATCAGTTATGTAATGACGTTTAAGGATATCCAGAACGGACGGGATATCATGGGGGATCTGATCATTCATGTGGATTTTAAAGAATTGATCGCCAAGGCGGAACTGGATGACAATCTGCTGAAAGGGTATGCCCTTTATGACAGATGGGGAAATAAAATCTTAGGCAGTGGGAAGCTGACGCTTCCCTATGAAGCAATCGCTGAAAATGAAAACGGTAAATACCGGCTGGACAACGGCAATGTAATACTCTGCAACCGAAGTTTCTCGGACGGCTGGATTATGGTTTCCGAGGTGTACAGTGATCAGATCGGGAATAAGCTTTCCACGATGCAGAAGCTTTTTCTGATGACATTCGCGGCTGCCATTACCCTGCTGGTTGTTCTGATCTATTACTTTATCAACCGGATTACCAGGCCTGTGGGACAGCTGCATGCGGCCGCCGAGAAAGTGCGTACCGGTGACTTT
This sequence comes from Faecalicatena contorta, assembly GCF_001404335.1. Taxonomy (GTDB): domain Bacteria; phylum Bacillota; class Clostridia; order Lachnospirales; family Lachnospiraceae; genus Faecalicatena; species Faecalicatena contortus_B. The sequence continues at coordinate 42,311 of NZ_CYZU01000034.1, read as the reverse complement.
GACGTAGAAGTGGATATCCATACAAATGATGAACTTGAGATCCTGGGAGATTCTTTTAACAGTATGGTGCAGGATCTGCAGAATCTGCTGGAAGAATCTGTAGAGCATGAGAAAAATATCCGGGAAATGGAAATTAACAGGCTTATGCTGCAGATTAATCCCCATTTTATCTACAATACACTAAACTCCATCGTGTATATGGCACAGATGAAGGGGGACAACGATATCGTAAAATTTGCGAATGCGTTTATATCTCTGCTTCAGGATACACTGCGGGTGGAAAAAGACAGCATATACATCAGCATGAGACAGGAAGTGAAGAACATCAGGAATTACCTGACGATTCAGGAATACCGGTATCCGGACCGTTTTCAGACTGACTATCAGATTGATGAGGATGTGCTGGACTGTGAGGTGCCCAATGTCCTGATACAGCCAATTGTAGAAAATGCGATTTTTCACGGGCTGGCAGGTAAGATTAAGCCCGGAAGGCTTTGTATCCAGGCGCGCAGAGAAGAGGAATGCCTGGTTATCCGCGTGGTGGATGACGGGATAGGGATGAGCCGGGATAAGGTAGAGGAGCTACTGGCTTCGGATGAAGAAATTAAAGGAAAGATGCGGACGATAGGCGTGGCCAACGTCAGCAGACGAATTGCAGAAATATATGGGGACGGATACGGTCTTCAGATTGTCAGTGAGGAAGGAGTGGGTACCAGGGTAACGGTGACAATACCGTACCGCAGATACCAAAAAACCGATGAAGACAGACTTGAGCGAGCAGAAAATGAGCAGCCCGTCGAAGTTGGAAAAGATTAGTTTCGGGCTGGGCGATTTTTCGGGAAATGGTATTTTTACATTTGTATCAACATATCTGATGTTTTTTTATACAGACGCAGCAAAGCTGGATCTGGGAGCCATCGGCATGATTTTGCTGGCCGGAAGAACGGTAGATGCAGTATTCAGTCCTGTTATGGGATTTATCGTAGACCGTACGGATACCCGCTATGGAAAGTGCAGGCCCTTTATTGCGGCAGGGATACTGCCGGTATGCCTGCTGATGTGTGCATTATTTTATTCGCCGGCTTCTTTTTCCGAACAGGGAAAAGTTTTCTATGCGGCAATGATTTATGTCCTGTTCAGCCTGCTGTACGCATTTATCAATGTTCCTTACTCTACGATGCTGACCGTGCTGAGCGGAAGACAGGAAGATCGGATCGTGTTCAATCTTTTTAAAAATGTTGGGGCCAACTGCGGCGGTATCTTCGTAACTGCCTGTACGCTGTGGCTTGTGAACGAACTGGGGAACAGCAAACGACAGGGCTTTATGCTGGCGGCAGTCCTGTTCGGCATCATCTTCCTGTGCAGCTCCCTTGTGTGCGCCGCGCATGTAGTGGAGCGGGTAAAGCCGGGGAAAGGGCAGGAAAAGAGCGGAATCCTCCGGTCCCTGAAGGCTGCAAAGGATAACAGGCACTGGCTGGTACTCTGCGGCGTACAGTTTCTGAGCCTTACCTATATGATGGTGAGAAATCAGGGAACCCTGTATTATACAAAATATTATCTGGGGCAGGAAGCGTTAAGTTCCCTTTTTCTATCGATTATGCCCCTGGCCTCGGTTGCAGTTGCTTTTATACTGCCTGCCATCGCAAGGAGAAGGGGAATGCGGTTCTGCGTGAGAAGCGGAAATATATTATGGTGTATGTCCATGGCGGGAACTTGGGCAGCAGGAAAAAATGTAGCGGCAGCAATTTTATTTCATATAACAGCCAGCATTGGCTGGGCCATGGCCACCGGAATGGTTTTTGTTATGCTTTCGCAGGTAATAGACTATTCCCAATGGAAGACGGGGGTGAGGCCTCAGGGCTTTCTTACCTCTATGATAGCTCTGGTACAGAAGCTTGGGATTGCCTGTTCCGGCTACATCTGTGCTTTTGTTCTAAAACTGGGCGGCTATCAGGCGGGAAATGCCGGGGGCGCAGAGACGCTGTTTGCAATTCGCATGAATTTTGCCGGACTTCCCTTTCTGCTGTCGGCAGCAGTTATCATTTTGATTTCGTTTTATACACTGGATGAACAATATCCGGAGATAGAAAGTGATTTGAACAGGCAGCAGGAATTATGATACAATAAAAAAGTAAGGCTCGAAAAGACCTTGCCAACTATATTTTATGCATCGCACGTAAGGGGCCAAAATACGGCCACTAAGTGCTCGCAGCTATAATAAACAGATATATGATGGGCTGGCGGCATACCCGTGTGACAGGTATGAGTGAAGAGATGTCTTTAGGCAGATTTATTTTAAACTGCAGACAGCCGCATATTAATAACGATCAGGAGGTATATGATGGCAGTAGACTACAAAGCGTCTGAAAATCGATACGGGGAAATGCATTACTTGCACAGCGGGAAAAGCGGGCTTCAGCTTCCGGCCGTGTCGCTTGGGTTATGGCATAATTTTGGAAGCAATTGTGATTTTGAGAATATGAGGGCTTTATGCCGGACAGCGTTTGACCATGGGATCACACATTTTGACCTTGCTAATAATTATGGTCCCGTACCGGGCAGCGCGGAAGAAAATTTTGGCCGGATACTGGTAAAAGACCTTGGGGTGTACAGAGATGAATTGGTGATCAGTACAAAGGCCGGTTACGATATGTGGGAAGGGCCTTACGGAAATTTTGGAAGCAAAAAACACCTGCTGGCGAGTTTGGACCAGAGCCTGAAGCGTATGGATCTGGAATATGTGGATATCTTCTACCATCACCGCATGGATCCCGATACCCCTGTGGAAGAAAGCATGATGGCGCTTGCGCAGGCGGTCCACAGTGGAAAAGCATTGTACGCAGGAATCTCTAATTATGACAGAGAACACACGGTTCAGGCAATGGAAATTATGAAGGATCTGAAGTGTCCGCTGATTATTAACCAGCGCAGATATTCCATCTTTGACCGTACAATCGAGGAGGATGGCGTAAAAGAAGCTGCCTCCGCAGCGGGTCTGGGAATCATCTGTTTTAGCCCGCTGGCACAGGGACTTTTGACCGATAAGTATCTGCATGGCATTCCAAAGGACAGCCGGATCGCTAAGGACCCACGTTTTTTAAAGAAAGACAGCCTGACAGAGACAAGGATTGAACAGATAAAGGGGTTGAATGAGCTTGCTGCTAAAAGAGGACAGACCCTGGCTCAGATGGCTTTGTCCTGGATACTAAAAGATAACGATATCACAAGCGTATTGATTGGAGCTTCCAGGCCGGAGCAGATTACGGAGAATATAGAGATCATACATAACAGAACATTTTCAGACGAGGAATTGCGGGCTATAGATGCGCTTAGTAAGTGAGGCGATGTGGTGGCTGGGGGGACGCCGGGTCGGAGCCGGATATGTGGCGTGGCCGGGCTGCTCATTCGTGAACGGCCCCTAAAGGAAATGCAGCCTGTTTGGATGGAACCAGGGAGATTCACTGCGCTGTCTTGATGACAGCGCAGCTCAGCTCCCTTTGAAATTTTTTTTGTGAATAAATTTCATCCATCCAAACAGGCTGCATTTCCTTAAGGGGCCGTAACACTTATTTTATGCCCGGCCACGCCACATATCCGGCTCCGACCCGGCTGGCGCATCAGGCCGGTATGGCGGCTCACTTGGGAAGGGCGCCGAGGGGGCAGCGTATGGGGGCTGGGGAAGTGTTTGGTTATAGGGCGGAGATGTTTCTTATTCGTTGAATTTTGCTTCCAGGTCGGGCATGTGGTTTATTTTGGAACGGAGGATGAGGTTATAGGGGAAGCGGGCCTTGTAGATTATATTTTTGGATTCTCCGCAGCGGCTGCATTTCATGGGGTAGGAATAGACGTATAGGTCTTTTCTTTGTAAATTCATACCAAATGTTTCATTCATACATTTTCTGCAGTATTTTAGCTTATGCAATGGGTATTTAATTTTGCTCATCTTATGTATTCTCCCTTTGATCTGTTTTTCCCCGCAGCCATTAATTCTTAGGAGGGATTAAAGGCTGCGGGGATATCTATATGAATTATCGGCGGCATCATTTTTATATACCTGGGTTTGTTTGGCTATTCCCTGAAGTCGGCTGGCTGGGCCGGTTCGGATAGGGAATGATATTTGAAGGCACATGAAGCTAACACTGCTTTCGGAATTGAACGAAATTAATCATTCAGGGTAGCAGTGTTTGTATTCAAGAATTGTAAATTTTATCTCATCCTCTCTTCTCTTTGACTTCTCAATGAACTACTAACAACTTAATATTAGTTATGTTGTTGAGGCAAAGAAGTTAAAAAAGACATCCTGAAACTTTAAACAACATAATATTAGTTATGTTGTAGCTCTATGCCTTGTTATGGTATATACTTAATAAAGGGGACCCATATTAGAAACTAAAACTTGACATGACTTTTTAAAACTGTTAAATTATTAGATATAAATAATTGTTGCTATGTATGGCTGATTTACAGACTTCCTTGATTTTACAACATAACTAATATTATGTTGTTAAAAACACGAGGGTGTCTTTTTTATTACCCTGTTACAAGTCCAAGCCGTTGAATCTGTTTTCTGTAATTTTCCGCTGTGTTTGCAGTATATATCCTTGTTACATCCAGATTGCTGTGGCCCAGGAGATCCGCGAGTCCGGCTATATCATTTGTAAGTTTATAATAGGAGCGGGCAAAGAGATGCCTTAGATTGTGTGGGAATATTTTTTGTTCCGGGACTTTTGATATTATGCCCAGCGCCTTCATTTCCCTCCATAGATTACTTCTGTCCTTGGGCTTTCCGTTTCTTGTGATAAATATACATCCCTGAGTTATCCCATTTTTAGCGGCATAGTAAAGCAACTTTTTTTTCAGGCTGTCTGAAATCAATATGGTTCTGTGCTTTCCTTTATTTGATATGGTGATAGCTCCCTTTTTTATGCTTTCCACAGTGAAAAACACCAATTCACTTACTCTTGCACCCGTTGCCGCAAGGGTCTCTATGCTCATGGCCAGTTGGGAATTATGCCGGCTTCTTGCTGCTTCAATCAGATTTTTATAATCCTGTTTCGTCATTTCCTTTGCCTCGGGTATGAATAGCTGCTTTTGTACTTTCAGTCTTTTTGCCTTCCATCTTCCCAATCCCCAGAATTCCAAAAACTGGTTCAATGCTACCAGCATCGAGTTGATACTCGCAGCTTTGTATCTGGGATACAGCCATTCTTTATATGAAACAATGCATTTTTTATCAATTTCATAATTTCCTTCCAGATATTTATAAAAGGTACGAATATCGGTTACATACTTTGAGATTGTCGCCTTTGCATTCTCACGTTCGTATAGATATGCCTGAAAATCCTTCAGCGCTTCTTCGGGGTTAAACGTAAATTTTTCACTTTTATTGTCCATCTAATACCTCCATAAATTTTGATAGTAATAAATATATCTTATTTTGCTGCCATGCTGCAAACACGTCCAATGGGTATAATGCTTCATGCACATTGGACTTACTCTGTAGTTTATCCTGCAATGTGATTTTCATGCGTGGTAACAGTTCAGGCAGGCCCCAACTGCTGCCATGTGGAAATGTATAGTTACTATTCACGGGGCCGTGCACCCCGCTGTACGGCATCCGAGCCATTAAAGTGATGGAGCCGGGTATCTGGGCCGTGAATAGTAACAACGTATATAGGATGAATTGATTCCGCTTGACATCTTTTGAGGATGCATGCAAAATAAATGTATTATTACATAGAAAGGGATCGGAAGGCAGCAGAATGTATAGGAGATCCGGGGAAAACCATAATACCGGCCTTTTGCAGATATACTGACTGGATGACAGGGAATTGGGATGGGGGTAAATACTGTAATAAACAGCGATAATATTGTTGGGTTAATTCAGCGTACTTTGAATGAGGTGGACACCAGACTTGTGGACCACGGAGTCCGGGTGGCTTTCCTCGTATCATATATGATGGAGGTCGAAGGCAGTTACAGCAGACAGGAAAAGCAGGATATCTGTCTTCTTTCAGTATTGCACGACATAGGCGCGTATAAGACGGAAGAGATTGACAGGATGGTTGAATTTGAGACAGGAGATGTCTGGGAGCATTCCATATATGGATATGTCTTTTTACGTTACCTTTCTCCATTAAAAGATTGGGCCGAGGCCGTGTTGTTCCATCATACACCGGCTGCGGAGCTTCTGCGCCTTACACCGGAAATCCGGGGGACCGCACAGATGATCAATCTGGCCGACAGGATGGAGATTTTCAGCAGAAGTTTCAGACAAGGGAGCACCCTGGAAGAGGTCAGAACCAGGGCGGCAGCTTTTCTGGCAGAAAATCGCGGCAACCAGTTTACAGACCATGTAACAGATTTGTTTTTAAAGGCAGACGAGGAATATAATCTTTTTGCAAAACTTCAGAAGGGCGATATTGAAGCAAAGGGGATCTTATCGAATATGAAACTTACCGATACGGAGTGCGGGCAGTACCTGGGGATGTTGATTTATGCAATTGATTTCCGCAGCCAGCACACGGTAACACATACCATTACAACTACCAGTATTAGTTGTTCTGTTGCAAGGCACATGGATATAACTCAGGAACGATCGGAGAGGATCCGATATGGCGCCATGCTTCATGATCTTGGGAAGATCGGGATTCCGGTAGAGATACTCGAATTCCCGGGAAAGCTCAGCACGCAGGCGATGAATATCATGAAGACGCACGTAGATATCACAGAGCGTATACTGGGCGGAAGTGTTGACGCCGACGTGACTCGGATTGCTCTGCGGCATCATGAAAAATTAGACGGCAGCGGTTATCCAAAAGGAATCACTGGAAAAGATATGACGCTGGAGGAGGAGATCGTCGCTGTCTCAGATATAGTCAGCGCACTTCTGGGGACACGCAGCTATAAAGAAGCTTTTTCTAAGGAAAGAACCCTCTCAATCATTCAGGAAATGGCAAAGAGCGGAAAGCTAAACCCGGCAATTATATCTGTCATACAAGAAAATTTTGACGAAATCGTCGACGAGGTAGCAGAAAACTGCAGTCCCGCTCTGGAAAACTATTATGGAATCCAATTGGAATACAGAAGATTACTTACCCGTTATTTAGAATAGTCAATGTTCGATTAATCGGCCTACCCCAAAACCTCCCACCATGTTTTACCAGCCCCGCAGACTTCCGCTTCATACAGGCGGCAGACCTCACTTCTTCGCTCCAAATAGCAAAAGCACCACTACGGTAGTCATGAATTCAGCCGCAGGTACGGTAAGCCAGATACCGTTAAGCCCCAGCAGTGCGGACAGAGTAAATGCCAGCGGGAGGACAAACAGAAAACCCCGCAGACAGGAGATCAGGAAGGCACAGCCTGGTTTATCCACAGCGCTGAAGTATGCTGCCGAAATGATGTTGGCACCGGCGAATAGGAAGGCCGTAAAGTATATGTGCATTCCGTTCACAGCGATTTCGTGCAGAGCAGGGCTGCGCTCTTTATTGAACAGATCTACGATCCCATCGGAGAAAAAATAGGTGACTCCATAGGAAATACAAGCAAAAAGGACGGACGCAGTCAGGGCATAGCGCAGTAAGCTCCTGACATTTTTTGTTTCTTTTTTTCCAAAGCAGCTGCTCAGAATGGGTTGAATACCCTGGGAGATCCCGGTGAAGATCGAGATCAGCACCAGGGCTATGTTGGCCAGTATTCCGTATGCCGCCACCCCAAGATTTCCGCTGTCTTTTAAAATCAGAAAGTTAAAGACGATCATTACAATTCCCGAGGAGACCTCCACGATTAAGGCAGAGACTCCCAGGGCGGATATATCCCGGATCTGTTTCAAACGAGGTCTGATGCGGCAGAGATGGAACTGATTTTCTTTCCGCCGGAAATGGCGGGACAGGATCAGCATGCTGATGACAGGGGCAACCCCTGTGGCAAATGCAGCGCCTGCCATACCCAGCCCGAGCGGAAAGATAAATACATAATCCAGTACAATATTGGACAGGCTGCCTACCAGCATGGCTGTCATGGACAGCTGTGGCTTTTTGTCATTGCGTACAAAACAGATCAGCAGATTGTTCAGCATGAACATGGGCGCAAACATGAGCAGAATGCGCAGATATATCCCCGTGAGCGGCAGAATGGACTCATCCGCACCCAGAAGGGCTGCAATCTGATAGGGAAACAGCAGGCCTGCCAAAAAGAACAGGGCGGCCAGTACCGTTACAAATAATAAAGCCTGAGTGAACACGGTTTTACGTGAATGCGTATCACCGCTGCCTCCGGCTATCGAATACCGGGTGGCGCCTCCCATACCGATCATCAGCCCCAGTCCGTTGATGAAGCTGTAGGCGGGAATTGCCAGATTCAAAGCAGTCAGCCCATCAGCCCCAACTCCGCGGGCAATAAAAAAGGTGTCTGCCAGAATATAACAGGAAAGTCCTATCATTCCCAGAATATTGGCAGAGACATATTTCATAAATGTCAGGAAAATAGAATCTGTTTTCATATAAACCTCCGTAGAATTAATCAAATATTGTCGTGCATTTTCTGTATATCCTTTATTTTATATGGAAGATTAAAAAAACATCCGTGTTTCATACCTTCCAGGGCCTAATGGTATGACATACGAATGCTTCAGGGTTCCTACCCGGCGGCAGGAAACAGCCGATTGTTAAGTTTTATGGCAGAACCGGCATCTGTCTGCTCAAAGTCGCTTTCAGCGAGGTGCATGGCACCGTCTGAACAGTAATAACAAACATACTCTAGCACAGATAAAAAAAGAAATCAATGCTTTTCTGAAAAGAGATTTTGTTGTAAAATAGACTTACTGTTCAGAACCAAATCACAATGGATATGCAAATTTTTATAGAAGAAAGAGGGAAGATAGATGAATAAAAAAGAAGTACTGGAGATCAGAAAACAGTTTACACCTGCAAATTGTGCAATTACACGCATTTGTGGATGTTATGTAGACCATGAAAAAAATAAAAAGATGGAGTCCAGAGATGCATTTCTCTCTCTGCCGGAGGAGGAAGCATTTAAGTATTTTGATATTTTCAAAAAGACATTATCGGGGGCGATGGGACGCAACATGCTGAACATGGAATTTCCGCTGGATGCAGAGATGCCCGGAGGAACCCAGGAGTTTTTGATGAAGCTCAGAGCCAGCAAACTGGAAGATGATATGCTGCTGGAAGAATTCTATGATAAGATTATTGACAGTTACATATATGAAGAGAATTATTATATTGTCCTGATCCATGCAATGTATGATATTCCGGGCAAATCATCCGATGATATGGAGATGTTTGATGCGTCCGATCATGTATACGAATATCTCCTGTGCAGCATTTGTCCTGTAAGCCTGTCAAAGCCGGGCCTTTGCTATAATGCTGAGGACAACCGGATTCAGGACAGAATACGTGACTGGATTGTGGATATGCCGGATAAGGGCTTTCTGTTTCCAGCATTTACAGACCGCAATATGGATATTCATGGCGTCCTGTATTATACGAAAAAGTCAGAAGATCTGCAGGAAGAGATGATTGACCGCGTACTGGGGGCACAGATGCCTATGTCCGCAGACACCCAGAAAGAGACATTCCAGCTTCTGATTGAAGATACGCTGGGCGAAGACGGCGACTACGAAACTGTCCGCAGCATCCATGAAACTTTAAACGATATGATTGAAGAACATAAGGAAGAGCCGGAGCCGCTGGCGCTGGACAAGACCGATGTAAAAAAGTTATTTGAGAAGAGCGGAGTGCCAAACGAGAAAATGGAGGAATTCGATAAGAACTTTGAGGAGACGGCAGGAGAAAAGGCTTCCCTGCTTGCTGCAAATATTGCAGAGACCAGAAAGTTCAATATTGAAACACCGGATGTTATTATCAAAGTCAATCCGGAGCGGATGGATCTTGTGGAAACAAGAGTGATCGATGGCAGACAGTGTCTGGTTATCGCGGTAGATGACCACATCGAGGTAAATGGAATCAATGTACGCACGATGAAGGCTCCCGGAAGTATTACCGTTGTCGGAAACTCTGAATCCGGGGAGGAAGAACCGCCCTGGAATGAATAGCAGCATTTTATAATAAGTGAATTATAGAGGATAAAAAGGGCTGAAAAGTGATTTCAAAATCATCTTTCAGCCTCTCTTATATCCCTTAGATTTATCGTTCTAAAACCCTGTTACTATTTCAGCCTTATGAATTCCCAAATCCAGCAGTGTCTGTTTGGTTGAGGCAAAATTATTTTCGAACAGCTGCCGGCAGGCGGCGGCCAGTTCTGTGCCATCAGGCGTTTGGCAGCCCTTCAAAATAGAGTCAACGGTCCGGGGCCATCCGGGAATGGATTCGTTTCCGGTAGTCTCCAGGCGGAGGATACTGCCCTTTAACAGCAGGTGTGTGAGCTTGCTGTATATTTCGCGTATTGCTGCCAGCGGACAGCTGCGGACAATGGCCTGCAGTATAGCGCCCACCGTGGCGACTCTGGAGCGTTCATGCCCCGGTATTGATGCGGCATGTACAATGTCTTCCAGAAGTGGTTCTGAAATATACGGAAAAGTGTATGCCATAACCGCCTCACCCGTAATGGCCAGAAACTGCAGCGCTTCCAGGAAGATGATCATATTGTCATCCAAAGTCAGATCCTGGAGCTTTTGGGGAATCGAAGCATCACCGGCAAAAATTACCCTCGTTCCGATTCCGTTGAGTGTTTTCACAACCCCAAGCTTATTCATCAGCATAATTGTACGCCTGGCAGTGATCTCTGAAATATGATAGGTGTCCGCAATAACAGCAATATACGGCAGCAAAGTGCCCACCGGGTAAATGCCCTGGTTGATTTTACAGATCAAATCAATTGCCACCATATCACAATAGCGGGTGCGGCCCTTTTGCGGTTCCCAGTAAAAAGGTTCCTGGTTCATGTCTTCGGGAAGGGGCGGCATATCTTCCAGATAATTTTCTATCATCTCAAAGAATGTTTCTGCAAGCGTATCAAGATGCTGCCTTGTGACGGCAGATCCGTCCTTCTTATCATTTTGAATATACTGCAGGTATTCATCAGCCGTGCTATGTATAAGTGTACCGGCTTTTTGATCTCCGCAAACCAGCCGGAGTATATCCAGAAAAGAACTTCCGGCAAACGCGCTGATATCGTAGTACAGACTGAGGGCTGTATGGCTGCCCAGAGCATAAAGCGATTGTTCAAACTGTATCCACATATTCGTGTTTTGATACGGCAGCCTTTGGCTGTAAGTCTTTCCGAAAATAAACCCATTCTCCATATGACTTGCGCTGTGGGAACATGTGGGGGGAGAGAGCAGCTTAATGGTTTTGACAAGATCCAGAAGAGATTTGCTGCGCCGCTTAAAAATATCACTCTCCAGATAATTTTGGAATGGCTTTGCCAGTACAATTGTAGCCTTCCCGCGGCACAACTTAATAAGTCCTTCAGCCTCCAGCATCTTGAGAGCTCTCTGGGCCGGGCAGTAGGACACCTGAAACATTTCGGCAATTTCTTTTGCAGATGGGAAGCGCGCACCATCATCGTAAAAGCCCAGTTGTATTTTACCGGCAAGGTTGCGGTAGATTGTTTGTTCCTGGCTGTTATAATTAGACATTGTGTCATCCCTTTCCTGAATATAATACGATCTTCTTTTTATCATATCATACCACGGTAGGATTTGCACATAAAATCACAGGCAGAGGTGTCTCTGCAAAGCTTCTATTAACAGGGTTACGTCAATGGGTTTTGCAATATGGTCATTCATCCCGGCGCTGTATGCCTTTCCGATATCAGAGGTGAAAGCGTTGGCGGTCAGTGCAAGAATAGGAATATTTTTGGCATCTTCCCGGGCAAGGCCTCGAATTGCTTTTGTGGAATCATAACCGTTCATGACAGGCATCTGGATATCCATCAGGATTGCAGAATAGTATCCGGGCTTGGAGGCCTCGAACATCTCAAGAGCTCTCTGCCCGTTTTCAGCAGTGTCTATCAATAGTTCCTGCATCTTTAGCAGTTCAGTGGCAATTTCACGGTTCAGGGCGTTGTCCTCCACAAGCAGCACCCGTTTTCCGGCAAGCTTCGGATGAACGATCTCTGCCTGGGAAGCAGCCGTTTCCAGCCTGCCGCTGTTTAAAAATGTCTGCAGGACGTGAAGCATTTTGGATTTGAACAGCGGTTTCGTAATAAAGGCATCCGCGCCGGCGCTCAGAAATTCTGCTTCAATATCAGAATAATCATAGGCGGAGATAATGATAACAGGTACGTCTTCCCCCAGATTGCTGCGGATCGCTTTTAAGGTTTCCAATCCATCCATCTCCGGCATTTTCCAGTCCAGGATCACAGCAAAAAAGTCATCCCCGCTGCGGTGTGCATCTGAAGTGCATCGGACGGCCTCTGCGCCGGAGAGCACCCAGAAGCCCCGCATACCCAGTTCATTTAAAAGTGCAGTGGCACTTTCGCATACGATTTCATCGTCGTCTACGACAAGGACAGGCAGCCCCTCCAGTTCACTGTCACGGGGGATATCTTCATCAATCAGATCAAACTGCAGAGTAACGGTGAACTTGCTTCCTTTTTCTATCTGGCTTGCAGCTTCGATTGATCCATTCATCATTCGCACAATATTTTCCGTGATAGCAAGTCCAAGGCCGGTTCCCTGGATCTTGCTGATACGGGAATCCTCGGCCCGGGAAAACGGCTCAAAAATGAACGGAATGAAATCCTCCGACATCCCGATGCCATTGTCTGTTACGATAAATTCAAATTGCCCTTTTTTATCTGACAGGGACGGGATTTCTTTAATCCGCAGACTGACAGTGCCCTCGTCCGGCGTGTACTTTATGGCGTTTGAGAGGAGGTTCATGAGAACCTGCTGCAGCCGGTCTCCATCAGTAATAATCTTTTCATGCCGGACATCGCTGACACTGATTTTGAAATCCAGCTGTTTTTCTGTAATGAGAGGCCTGCAGATATCGGAAACATTCTGAATTAGCTCCGGTAGAGTTACCTCTTCCGGCTGCAGATCAATATTTCCACTCTCAATTTTAGACATGTCCAGTACTTCATTGATGAGGCTTAGCAGATGACGGCTGGATACATTGATCTTATTCAGGCAGTCACGGACCTTATCCCGCTCGTCGAGGTTGGCCTGGGCAATGGCAGCCATCCCCATGACGGCATTCATTGGTGTCCGGATGTCGTGTGACATAGTAGATAAGAAGTTGGTTTTCGCAGAATTGGCTACTTTGGCAGCCTGATATGCATCTTCCAGAGCTTTTCGCTGGCGTTCCTGCTCCCTTCTTTCTTTCGTTACGTCGATACATACGCTGTAAAAGGAAGGAATCCCGTCCCAGCTGCTTTTGGCGTCCGCGTAGTATAGTGTCAGTGTCTGCGTCTTCGTCTGGCCGCTGCGGGTAATAAAACGGGCCTCTGTAATCATGTTTCCGCCGGTATGCTGCATCTTCTTCAAGAGTGCGTGCAGCCGGTCCCTGTCATCAGGGTGTATGTAAGAACACTGGGAATGAAGTTCTGTTTCAAACTGTTCTTTTGTGTATCCGATAATATTTAAAAAATCGGCACCGTACCAGAGAACCGTGCTTAAATCCCTTGCGTCCAGGCGGGCGAAACCACCCGGGATCGTTCTGAGAAGCGTTTCCCTTTCCTGGTCTTTTTTCGCCAGCTTATATTCTGTACTGTACATATCATGGGAAAGCTCAATGCGTGCTTTATGCCCTTTCCAGTTAATAAGCCTGTTTTTAATCATAAAAGTACGTGTCAGAATTGGGTTATAGAATTCCCATTCATAAAATTCATCTGTACGCAGCTTATTATTTGTACAGAAGGGGCAGGGAGAAGTCCTTCCCTGGATTACTTCGTAACATTTACGGCCGATTATTTTTTCTCTTGGGGTCTTCAGGGTTTCAACTGCTATAGTATTCAGATATAGAAGCTCATATGTCTCCATATCACTGATGTAAATGTTACCCATATAGCTGTCCATCATCCATTCAAAATACTGCCCTTTTTCTTCACTCTGAGCGGCCAGGTCGCTGATATCTGTCAGGACGGCGGAAAAAATCGGGCTGTCTCCGACACTCTCCCCTGTAAAGTTCCCTGTCATGCGGCATCTGATCCCGCTGCTTTGCTTTAACGGAAGTGTGAAATCTACTGTAAACACAGATTCCTTTTTGTTGACTGCGTCAGCAGCAGAGCTTTGAATGTTGTTGAATTCTGTGATATGGTTTTTTAGATACAGTCGGAGGCTGGTGAAGCGGGACCGAAATTCTTTTCTCGTATATCCTGTGCTTTTGAAAAAGCTGTTGTTTGCATACAGCAGAGTCAAATCATTGTCTAATAAAAATCTGCATGCGCTGGAGCCGATGTTTTCCAGAAAAGCATCATATTTGCCGGCAATATCTACCGATGTAATTGCGGAAGGGTCTTTGACAGCCGGATCTCTTTCCAGTTCCATGATTTTATCTCCTTTATTAATAATAAATTCGTTTCGGGATTGTCTGCATCTTATGGATACCTGGCAGTACAGAACGTTTCAATATATCCATAAGGCTGGTTCATACTATGCTAGTTCATATTATATCTGAATAAATAAGGAAAAGCAATAGAGCAGCAGAGGTTATAGTGTCTGGCCGGACAGATCGGCGTAACAGTGCAGGCCTGCCTGAACCGCTGCAGACCGGCAGGGGTAAAGCTTTCGGAAGCGGGCAGGGTGTCTTGACGGACAGGAATATGCGGTATAGAATAGAAACAGTTTCATAAAAATCAGGGAAACGATTGAGGAAAGGATAAACAAAAGTTATGAAATATGATTTTACAACTATCATGGAACGGGCGGGACACGATGCGCTGGCAGTAGACACTATCCCAATGGAGGGCGTGGAGGTCAAGGAAGGATTTACACGGATTCCGATGTGGGTGGCCGATATGAATTTCCCTACGCTTCCGACGATCCTTGAAGCATTGGAGGACAGGCTGAAGCACCATCATTTTGGATATTTTGATATGCCGGATGTATATTATGACAGCATCATCAACTGGCAGAAAGACCGTTTTGGCGTAACGGGCATGACCCGGGAGGATATAGGCTATGAAAATGGAGTTCTGGGCTGTGTATCATCGGCGCTCCAGGCGTTTACTGCTCCGGGAGAAGCAGTGCTTATGCATGCCCCTGCCTACATTGGATTTACAAAAACCGTGGAAAGTATAGGAAGAAAACTTGTTCTGAGTGAATTAGTGCGCGGCAACGGCGGCGCATGGCGCATGGATCTGGAAGACATGGAAAGAAAGCTGCGTGATAACCACATTCACTGCGTGATCTTCTGTTCCCCGCATAATCCTACGGGCAGAGTCTGGGATAGGGAAGAGCTGGAACAGGTTATGGCTTTATTTCATAAATATGACTGTGTTGTGATATCGGATGAAATATGGGCAGACCTGACACTGCCGGGGCACACCCATATCCCGCTGCAGTCTGTATCTGAGGATGCCAGGGAGCGGACCATTGCCATCTATGCACCATCCAAGACATTTAACCTGGCAGGACTGATTGGCTCGTATCACGTGATTTATGCACCGTACCTGCGTGACCGCCTTGCAAAATATGCATCAGCTTCCCACTATAATTCCTGCAACGTCCTGTCCATGCATGCTCTGATCGGCGCTTACAAACAGGAGGGCAGAGAGTGGGTAGATGAACTCAGGACAGTGCTGGGGGAAAACGTCGATTATGCATACGAGTTTATTACCAGTCATTTTGAAGGAATATCCCTGGCAAAGCCACAGGGAACCTACATGCTGTTTCTGGATTGCGAAGCGTGGTGCAATAAGCATGAACAAACGCTGGATGATCTTTTAAAGGCGGGAGTTGAAGTCGGCGTCATATGGCAGGATGGAAGGCCATTCTATGGGAAATATTCTATCCGCGTCAATCTGGCACTTCCAAAAGTTCTGGTGGAAGAGGCTATGGAGAGACTGGCAAAATATGTGTTCATATGATTAGGCGTAAGTACAAAACGAAAAAAGGTGCAAATTAAAAACTACATCGGATTGAAAGACACCGGTGGCTGTCACCGCGCAATTCTGAGTAATTGCGCGGCTCGGGCTGCCTTAAATTCTGCTTGGGTGAGCAGTTAGTCTTTCAATCCGATGTGGTTTTTTTGAGAATAAGCATGCTCTTTGCCGCCGGAAGGGGGACGGTATACATTTCTATTGCTTTTGGGGTTGAAAAAAATAGTCAATCATGTATTCTTTAAGAAAGGACTGACCAGGTTAGTCAAAGCAATTTGTATTAGCCAAAATGATTGAAGAGCAGAGGAGGGACAGTATGAATGAAAAATTTTTCGCGCTTCCAGAGGAGAAGCAGGAGCGAATTATTAATGCAGCTATGGAGGTGTTTGGGAAGAATGAGTATAAAAGAGCTTCTACGGATTTGATTGCGGTAAAGGCCGGGATTTCGAAGGGCTTGCTTTTTTATTATTTTCATAATAAGAAAGAACTGTATATGTATGTCTATAATTTCCTGATTGAGATTATGAAGGATCAGATTGCGGATACGACTTTTCTGGAACTGACCGATTTTTTTGAACTGCTGCGCTATGCGGGCGCTGGAAAAGCAGTTATGCTTGAGAAGCATCCGTATATTCTGGATTTTGCTATGCGGGCTTTTTACTCGGAGAATGAGATTGTGTCGGATACATTAAAATCTTTCAATACCATGCAGGAAGAAGTGATGTACCAGATGTATTTTGGTCATATAGATACTTATAAATTCAAGGACAGCGTGGAGCCTTTTAAGGTCTATAAAATGCTCAGGTGGATGGGGGACGGTTATATTCATGACAAACAAATGGCCGGGAAGGCCATAGATATTAACGAATTGTTAAAAGAATTCAACGATTGGATGGATATGATGAAGAAGCTGGTGTATAAGGAGGAGTATCAGATTTAGGAAGGATGGGCAGGTAAAATTAAAAGAGATTAAAAGCAAATAAAAATTCTGCAAAGGGGTTGTAAAAAATAGTCAATCCGGTATTCTGATATTAAGGTTTGACTGAGAAAGTCAAACCTGTCCGGACAATTTATTGCAGCTAACAAGGAGGAATATCAGAATGAGTGTAATTGAGATCAGCCATATCACAAAGGATTATGGCAGGGGACGGGGCGTATTCGATGTCAGCTTCGACGTGAAACAGGGAGAAGTTCTTGGGTTTTTGGGGCCTAATGGGGCTGGAAAAACAACGACCATCCGTCAGTTAATGGGATTTATGAAACCGGACAGCGGAAAACTGTCGATCTTAGGGAAGGATTGTTTTAAAGAGGCTGACAAAATTCAGGAATATCTTGGTTATCTGCCAGGTGAAATTGCATTTATAGATTCTATGAGCGGGTTGGAGTTCATTCATTTTGTGGCCAGAATGAAAAAAATAAAAAACTTGGGGCGGGCTCAGGAGTTAATGGATATGTTTGAGCTGAATGCATCTGGTAAACTGAAAAAAATGTCTAAGGGGATGAAACAAAAAATAGGAATTGTCTGTGCTTTTATGCAGACAACATGCTCGCTTTACTTACTTGATGAACCTACATCTGGTTTGGATCCATTGATGCAGAATCGATTTGTAGAGCTGATTCTTGCAGAGAAGAAGGCCGGAAAAACGATCCTTATGTCTTCTCATATGTTTGAGGAAGTGGAACGTACATGTGACCGTGCTGCCATTATCCGTGACGGCAGATTAGTTGCTGTTGAGGAGATTGAAAAGCTCAAAGAAGGCCGCCAGAAGAATATCTCGGTTACTTTTAAAAATGCAGTTATGGCTGAAGCGTTTGCAGCAGAGTTTCCTAAAGTATCCTATGAGGCGGGAAACAGGACTGTGACAGCCAGAGTGGGAAGGAATTTAGATTCTTTCGTTAAAAAGGCAAGTGAATATTCCATTACGGATTTAGATGTGCAGACGCAGAGTCTGGAAGAATTCTTTATGCATTTTTACGGAGAAGGGAGTGCTAGATAATGAATGCAACGTTGTTTAAGAAAGAAATAAAATCCAACTGGCTATTGCTCGCAATTTTCCTTGTCGTGCTTAGTGTTTATGGGAGTATGATTACAATTATGTATGATCCGAAAATGGGTGACAGCTTAAAAATGATGGCGGAAAGCATGCCAGGAATCTTCTCGGCCTTCGGAATGAACAGTCCTGGTTCGACCCTGTTGCAGTTTGTTTCAAGTTATTTGTATGGCTGGCTTTTTATCGGTTTTCCTGGAGTATTTATTATTATTCTGACGAACAGGCTGTCAGCAAAATATGTAGACAATGGATCAATGGCATATTTGCTGGCTGCGCCGGTAAAACGCTGGAGGATTATGCTGACACAGGCAGTCTTCATGATTCTGTGCCTGGTTATTATGGTAGGATTTGCGACGGGGCTGATACTTGCTTTCAGTGAGGGAATGTTTCCGGGAGAAATGGAAATCAAAGCATTTCTGAGAGTAAATATAGGATTGCTGGGGCTGCTGATATTTTTAGGAGGCGTAGGGTTCTGTGCATCCTGTTTCTTTAACGAATCCAAATATTCCTTGTCAATCAGTACAGCAGTATTAGTATATTCCGTTTTGGTACAGATGCTTTCAAGAGTAGGGGATAAATTTGAAAATCTGAAATATGTAACTCCGCTGACATTATTTAATGTTGATGGATTGGGTGCCGGTGACAGTGAAGCCTGGATGACATGCATCATTTTGTATATAGCTGGGCTGGTGCTTATCGGGATTGGGATTGTACGGTTCAGTAAGCGTGATTTGCCGCTCTGATCATAAATATAGGAAAACAATACATGAAGCATGGGGAAAGGCATGACCGGAATTTCAATGGTCATGCCTTTTCAAATTACGGATACGAGCATGTCATTGCATGTGAGTAAAGAGAAAAAAACCTAAAACATTCCATCTTCCAAAACGGCTGGCCGTTCACATTCGGACAGAACCTCCTCAAACCGACCGCTCTCGCTGCTCGCTATCATCTGGCTGATGACATCAAGTACATGATATGCCATCTCCTTATTTGCCCGGTTTGGCCGGCCCTCGATGATAGCCGATGCCATCTCTGCCGGACCGATTCCTCTGCTATTTTCTGAAAATGCATCCGTATAATGGACGGCTTCTTTTGTTGTGGCCTCCCACTGTTTGCTGTCATTGGTCATAAGAATCACTTCCCCGCCAAACAGATTCGGATTAGTAAGCTTCAGAATACCCTCTGTGCCATATATCATAAATTCCGCCTGATCCTGCAAAATACTGTCGCCGTTCAATACAAAGGTACCAAATACACCATTCTTTAATTCCATAGCTGCAGCAGCCTGGCTTTCGTTGCGGTACTCATACTCCCGCCCGTAGCCCTGTGTTCCCGGACTCGTATTCTTTCTTTTTTCATTCTTGTTCCGCACAACCGCAGATACCCGCTTAACCGGACCTAAAAGGCTCACCAGAGCGGTCAGATAATAAACCCCGTAATCATGGCAGATTCCACCGCCCGGCATACACAGAAACGTTGCGAAACTCGCTATGACGTCGAGATTGCGGTTGGCGTGGATTTGGAAGGAGGTTACCTCGCCGATTGCACCTTCATCGATTGCCCGCCTGGCATTCTGCAGTGCGGACCCGAGGAATGTATCCGGCGCAGAGCCAAGATACAGGCCCTTCTCTTCCGATAATTGTATCAGTTCCTTAGCCTCCTCCAGGTCAACGGTCATTGTTTTTTCCGTATACACATGTTTTCCGTTAAGCAGAGCCTGGCGGATTAATTCATAGTGGGTCGGCGCAGGCGTCAGCACGACTACCATATCAATTGTTTCATCCTGCAGTATCTCCTCATAGCTGCAGGCCCGAATTCCATACTGAGCCGCCTTTTTTTGAGCTGACTCCAAATGTCTTGCCGTGCAGGCTGTGACCTCCAGGTTCGGGAACCGATGCATCATATTGGTCAGGTAAATATCGCTGATCGCACCGCAGCCTACCACAGCGGTCCGGATCTTTTTGCTGTTATTTGTTGCATAATTGTGGTTTGTTTTTTCGTTTGTTGAAATGCTCATTGTCCGCATTTTCCTTTCTACTTATGAATCATTCACAGGCTATAAACAGCAGGTTACTTATTTTACGATCTACTGGCTTTATTATAATGCCTGATGCGCAGTTTTAACAGTGTCATTTTGTTTTTTTGCCGGTAACCAGGCGGACAGAGTTCTTATAAACGCAGCATTGTTTGTGCTGGCGGCAATGAATTCCAGGAATGCGAAAAAGAAAAAAGGAGGCATATTAAAAAAAAATGATCTGCACACCGAAATTTAACCGGTATTGCATAAGATTCGGTTTACAATTCTCCCTAAATGTTGTAATATATAACCATAAACGGATGCTGCGGAGGAGGAAGGGTTATGACGATTCAGGAGATGAAGCAGAAGAAGAAGGAGAAAGGTTATACGTATGCACAGATTGCAGAATTGTCCGGTGTTCCGCTGGGTACCGTACAAAAGATATTTAACGGGGAGACGGAGAATCCGAGATATGCGACGATTCTTGCGCTTGAGAATGTGTTTAAAGAGCCGGCAGTGGTGAGGGAAGCCTCTGCGTACCACGCAGGAAGTGAGCCGGGAATGTACACGGTAGACGATTACCGCGCACTTCCGGACGATCAGAGAGTGGAACTGATAGATGGTTACTTTTATGATATGGCAGCGCCGAATACATTTCATCAGCTGATTGCAGGAGAGCTATACAGGCAGATTGCAAATTATATAGTGGAGCAGGACGGAGAATGCACACCGTTCATTTCGCCTGTAGATGTACAGCTGGATAATGACGAAAAGACGATGCTCCAGCCGGATATTGCAATTGTCTGTAATCCGGGGCAGATTGTGAGACGCAATATCATGGGAGCTCCGGATTTTGTGCTGGAAGTCATTTCACCGGGTTCCAGGCGAAAGGACTATATTATAAAACTTCATAAATATGAAGACGCCGGAGTTCGGGAATACTGGCTGGTAGATCCGAATCAGAAAGTGGTGCTGGTGTACTTTTTTGAAGACGAAGCCTGCCCGATTATTTATCCGATTGATGCGGACATACCGGTTCATATTTTTGACGGGAAACTGGTTTTGAAGATGTGCCGTATTGCAAAGTGGGCTGAACAAGAATAATACGGCGGAGAAGGAGGAATACAATATGGAGAAGAAGGAACATGAGGTGGAGAAGAAGCGCTGCTTCTGGGTGGATTTATCATCACCTATTTATATAGAATACCATGATAAGGAATGGGGCATACCGGTGTACGACGATGAGAAGCTCTACGAGATGTTTTTATTGGAAACATTTCAGGCAGGGCTTTCATGGATTACCATTTTAAAGAAAAGGGAATTTTTCAGGGAGGCTTTTGATGGCTTTGACGTTAAAAAGATTGCGGCTTATGGAACGGAAAAAGTGGAGGAGCTGATGCAGAACCCGCAGATTATAAGGAACCGGGGAAAGATAACAGCGGCGGTTCATAATGCAACGATTTTTATGGACATACAGAAGGAATACGGATCTTTTTCCGGATATCTGTGGGGATTTACGGATGGAAAGATCATCATCAATCAGGCAGATACAATTCCTGTAAAGACGGAGCTGTCAGACCGTATATCAAAGGATTTGAAGAAAAGAGGCATGCGGTACGTGGGCTCTGTAACCATATACTCGTACTTACAGGCGGTGGGTGTGGTGAATGACCATGATAAAAACTGCTTTTGTAAAAATGGATAGTTGAATGATCTTTCAATTACATAGTAACTTTTGGAAGATAACATAATAAGGCGCTTTGAGTCCTTATTGCAATTTTTGACAATATAGTGCTCTGATTTTTGCAGATACTAAATATGCAACACTAGTATTTACAAGAAAGGAGATAATTATGTCAGAAACACAGCTTGCAATTGCAACCATCCCTATGCAGCAATGGGGAGAATTATATGATGACAAAGATGCATTGGATATTGGTACCATTTTTAAAGATTTGAACAAACCTTTTTTTGCGGCAAGTATCGTAATGGATCACCATACTTCTGATTCCGAAAAGCCGGAAGAAAAGAAGTCAGATGAGCAGATCAAAAGAGAGGACATGATGAGAAAGATTGCCCAGGTCAGCTTTGTATTAGATGACCTGACGCTTTATCTGGACACTCACGAAGAGCAGGAGGAAGCAAAAGAACTATATCAAGAAAAACTAAAGGAACGGGAAATGCTTCTGAAGGAATATGCATCCGCATTCAATCCGCTGACGCGCTGCCAGATCGCAGACTGCGGCAGCCATGATGACAGATTCTGCTGGCAAAAGGGACCGATGCCGTGGGAAGGAGGGTGTGTATAAATGTGGTATTATGAGAAAAGATTACAATTTCCGGTTAAAATTACAAAAACCTGCCCCAAAACTGCACAGATGATTATCAGCCAGTACGGCGGGCCGGACGGCGAACTTTCTGCGTCCATGCGTTATCTTGCACAGAGATACACCATGCCTGTGAAGTCAGTTGGCGGCCTCTTGACAGATATCGGTACGGAGGAGCTTGCTCATATGGAGATTATCTGCTCCATGGTGTACCAGCTTACAAAGAACCTGACAATTGAAGAAGCCAAGACGGCAGGGTTTGATGCTTACTATATTGATCACACCACCGCACTATGGCCGCAGGCCGCAGCTGCAGTACCTTTTACAGCGCTTGAATTCCAGTCCAAGGGGGACGCCATTGCTGACTTAACGGAAGACCTTGCTGCGGAACAGAAGGCGCGTACGGTTTATGACAACCTGCTAAGGATGATCCCGGATGCGGAGATCAGGGAACCGCTGAAGTTCCTGAGAAGCAGGGAGATCGTCCATTTCCAGAGATTCGGAGAGGCACTGGAAAAGACAAAAGAGCAGTTAGACAGTAAGAATTTCTACTACTTTAATCCGGAGTTTGATAAAGAAATGTTTCATGGAGAATTGTAGAATTTAAATGAGAGTATAATTTGGTGAATTGATAAGTATTGAATGAGATTATAAACGAGTTTAAATGAATGATCTGATTTAAAAACCTGAAGACCACATGATATAAACAAATGTGGCCTTTAGGTTTTTTTCGTTATCATTCATTATCTCCAAAGGCGCTGCTGAATCTCACTCTTCAGAAATAACTTGCTCTTAGCATCCACTTTTACTGGATGCAGCTTCCCCCGTTTTACCAGATCCTCTATATTCTGCCTCGAACATTCCAGTAATTCGGAAGCTTGTGTTGTATTTACTGTTCGGGAAGAAACAAAGCTTCGGAAATCATTGATAGAAAGGGGAATACTTTCTCCTGTTTCATATAATTTTTTATCAGAGACAGATAGATGCTCCCCCCAGCAAACTCCATATCCTCCGGTTTGAATGCATACTTTTTTAAAAAGCTCGTCATTCTTCATGATCGAAGCAAAGCGTGCATTATAGGAAAGCAGGCGTTTCATATTACATTTCCGTACATTGCCATTCCGAAAAAAACTAAAAGCTTTGAACCTTCTAAAGGAACTACATCTTCTATTTTTATCTGGTACCTCATATGGAACTGTTCATTTAACACCTTACTGCAGAGCGGGACCAAATAGTAACTATCCTGGGCGCATCTACCCTCACCCAGCATAAGAAGTTCATACTCGTTGTAGGTTTCAAGGCCATTAGTTTTTAAAATCTGTCCGAGGTTTTGACGATCCTGAGGCACAATTCGCTGCTGTACCCATAGCTTGCTCCAAAATGCATTTACAGTGAATTCCCCTCGTCTTACGAAAGAATCCAGCAGCAGTGGAACTTCCCATGGGTCAGCATTTTCAGGAAGTTCAATATAAAATTTCTTTTCTCTTTCATAATAGATCAAATACGCAAGAGTTTTAAGCTGTTTGTCTTCTTCATCTTTGATTGCAAAAACTTTCATAATATTGCCACCTCTTCCAAATCATTTCCCACACTTTCTCCTGCCAAACCATAGGCATAACTGAATCAATACCTTCAAACAAGCTTTCTTTATCTTTCTCCTGCAGCCTGCTTAAATGCGGATGTTGATTAGCAGGTATTAATTTTAAATTATCCATTGCAGATCTGGATCCAACAAAACATTGGACAGGTCTATCTTGCATGACATCAAACGATATCATCTCATTTTCTTCATGACATTGAAAAATGAAAGAAAGACCATGGTCGAATAGCGGGGCTAATTTTAATGTCCTCGTTTTATTATTTCTCAAAACCTCCATGTTTGCTCCATGCCGGTCTCTATTCAAAATAAGAAAGTCAACAATGAGCATTCTGTAAATGTATTCCTCCCATCCATTTCTTCTACAAAAGTCAAGCGGATTTTCATTATCATTTCTCTCTGCCTGATAGTAAGCATCCAGAGCGATCTAATTCCTCGGTTTTGGTAACTATATCATGTTTATTGTGAAATAATAAACTTAACACTTTTACTTGTCGTATGTCAAGTAGGTAATGTGCAATAAAAGACTTAAACGAAGAAGAATATTAGTATAAGTTCAGATAGGTCAGGGCATTCACCGCAATATATGCCCTGACAGCCGCATTCGCAGTCAACTGCAGAATAAAGTACGCCTCAAAGGGGCATATTAACCGCAGATGGGAGGGCAAATCTATATGAATCATTTAAAATACGAAAAATCCCCATATCTATTACAGCATGCCGAAAATCCGGTGGACTGGTATCCCTGGGGCAAAGAAGCGTTTGATAAAGCAAAAGCAGAGGATCGTCCTGTTTTTTTAAGCATTGGATATTCCACCTGCCACTGGTGTCATGTTATGGCTCATGAATCTTTTGAAGACGATCAGGTTGCGGAAGTATTAAACAATCATTATGTCTGTATTAAAGTTGACAGGGAAGAGCGTCCCGACATAGATTCGGTATATATGGCGGCCTGCCAGGCAGTAACCGGAGCGGGGGGATGGCCTCTCACGGCGATTCTGGCGCCTGACCAAAAGCCGTTTTTTCTGGGAACTTATTTTCCGACATATCCGCGCTACGGGCATCCGGGGCTCATTGAAGTACTGCAGAAAATCAGCCGGCTCTGGAGAGAGGACAGGGAGCGGCTTTTGGAGACCGGGCAGCAGATTACAGAGTTTATTGCAATTTCAGACTGCGAGGAAGGGAGCGCCCCGGACAAAAGGATTCTAAAAAAAGCGGTAGACCTATATAGACAGCAGTTTGACAGACTGTGGGGCGGCTTTGGTAATGCGCCTAAATTTCCGGCTTCCCATAACCTGCTCTTCCTTCTGCATTATGGCAGTTTAGAGAACGACAGAATGGCTATGGAAATGGCAGAGCACACACTGGACGCAATGGCGCGCGGCGGTATGAATGACCAGATCGGCGGAGGTTTTTCAAGGTATTCTACGGATGAAAGATGGCTGGTGCCTCATTTTGAAAAAATGCTTTACGACAATGCCCTCCTTGCGATTGCATATCTGGATGCCTTCCATATAACGAAGAAAAAGGATTACGGTGATACTGCCGGAAGAACTCTGGATTATGTATTAAAGGAACTGACTGGACCCAAAGGGCAGTTTTACTGCGGGCAGGATGCAGACAGTGAGGGGATCGAAGGAAAATATTACTTTTTCACTCCGGATGAGGTTCTGAAGGTTTTAGGCGGTGAGGACGGAGAGGAATTCTGCCTCATCTACGACATTACTGCCAGCGGGAATTTTGAAGGCAGCAGTATCCCAAATCTGATCGGGCAAAAGGGAAGTGCGTGGCCGGCAGATGATATTCGGCTGAAAAAACTGTATGATTACCGGAAAAACCGCACTGCACTGCACAGAGACGACAAAGTTATCCTGTCATGGAACAGCTGGATGATAATTGCGATGGCAAAAGCCGCGCAGATATTGGATGATGCCCGCTTCCAAAATGCCGCCGAAGATACGTACCGGTTTATCCGGGAATCTATGACAGACAGCAGCAGAAGACTTTTTCACCGATGGCGGGAGGGGGAGGCCGCTATAGCAGGGCAGCTGGATGACTATGCGGTCTATGGGCTGGCGCTTCTGGAATTGTACCGTATGACCTATGAACCAATATACCTGGAAGAGGCGGAATTTTTCGCACGCCAAATGACAGAATTGTTTGAAGACAAAGAAAATGGCGGATACTTTCTGACCGCATCGGATGCGGAAACTTTGATAACCCGTCCAAAAGAAACTTATGACGGCGCGATCCCATCCGGAAATTCGTCAGCAGCGGTGTTATTGAGCCAGTTGGCACAGTATTCATGTGATTCGTTCTGGCAGGAAGCCCTGGAGCGGCAGATTCATTTTCTTACCGGTGCTGCAAAAGGATATCCTTCCGGGCACAGCTTTGGACTGCAGGCTCTTTTGAGGGCTCTTTATCCGTCACAGGAACTCATCTGCACCACATCGGGGGACAGGGTGCCGGAGACATTAAAAGAACACTTATTGAAAGAACCTGCATTTAACCGCTCGGTTATTGTAAAGACCAGCAATAACCAGGCCGAATTAGAAAAAATAATACCGTATGTAAAAGAATATCCGATACCTGAGGAGGGCGCGATGTATTATCTGTGCCAGAATGGAAGGTGCAGGGCTCCTGTCAGGGATTTAGTCGGCAAGCTTTAGACTTGTCGACGGATGGGGACGCCAAGCGAACCATAAGCGGCAAGCCCTTTGGCCTGTATGGTCGGTTTAAAATCCTGACCGCTTAACGAAGAAGCTCTAAGAGACCTGGAGGCACCCGGAAGGGCACATCCGGCATGCGCTGAAAAAATTGATATTTTTTCAGCACAGGCCGGATTGAAAATTGATTTCGGAGAATCAATTTTCATCCCTTCCGGGTGCCTCCAGCTCTCTAAGAGCTTCTAATCGTCCGCTATAAGGCGTTTTAAACCGACCATACAGGCCAAAGGGCTTGCCGCTTACGGTCCGCTTGGCTGGTTCATCCGGTCGGTAGTAAAGAATTCGCCCCCAGAGTGGAACCCGAGACGGGGGAGGCGGATGGAATTGGCTTTGCGCGTCTTTTCATCTTCCAGATGTGTAATTAATTAGTTTGATACTGCAAGTCGTATCCCCTTAGTTTTTATACACCTACTGGATATATAGAATTGATATTACTTCTATATCCTTATCAGATATACAAAGGAAAGGGAATCTAAAACTAACATTGCTATAAACGAACCACCAATTCTATCCCATCCGCTGCAACCGTACGAGGCTCCCTCCGGGGAACGAGCTCTTAACCACCGTCTGGATGCAACAGGGAATGACGAGGGGAGTCCAAAACCTGCCGGGGCAATGTCTGCTGGTGAAAAGTCCATAAAGCGAGCGATTAGAAGCTGTTGAAGAAAACAAAACGGGAAGGGAGGGCAGAATTTGCCTTACCAGGCAGATTCTGGTGCCGCCTGCGGCGCGAATGCATCGGCATTCGGGACAAATGCGGCACGTACCTCCCTTCCCGTTTTGTTTTCTTCTACAGCTTCTTCGCGCAGTGTCAGGACATTTCACCAGCAGACATTGCCCCGGCAGGTTTTGGACTCCCCTCGTCATTCGCGTCCGGCGTCCGTCAACGAGTCTAAAGCTCGTTAACTATATCCCGATTATGTGTGTTATATGATAGTAAAATTTGGATGATTATGCTATTCTTATTATACAGCCGCAATGAAATATGGTGTACAGTATGGAGGTAAGGCATATGATTTATAACGAGTTGGGGAAAACAGGGAAAAAGGTAAGCGCGATTGGCCTTGGATGTGAGCATCTTGACGGAAAGCCATATGAGCAGGTCAAAGAGGTCATTGATGCTGCTATTGAAAACGGAATCAATCTCTTTGATGTGTTTATGCCTGGCAGGGAGGTACGAGAAAATATTGCCAAGGCTCTTGGCAGCAGGCGTGATCAGGTTATGATCCAGGGGCACATCGGATCCACGGACATTCATGAGCAGTATGATGTAAGCCGTGATCTGCCCTCAGTGAAAAAGTATTTTGAGGAGATGCTTGGCATCTTCGGATACATAGATTTTGGGATGATGTTTTTTATAGACACGGAAAAAGATTACAAGGATGTATTTGAGACGGATTTCGTCGATTATGTACTCCGCCTGAAAGAGCAGGGAGATATCAGGCATATTGGGTTCAGCTCCCACAATCCGATCACAGCGGCGAAAGTCATCAGCACAGGGGTGCCGGATATGATGATGTTCAGCATCAATCCTGCTTTTGATATGCTGCCGTCAGAAGAATATATATTCGACCATATAGAAACCGATATGGGAGTCAAGCTTTACCGGGGCCTGGATCCGAAGAGGGCGGAACTTTACCGGATCTGCAGCGCAAATCAGGTGGGAATAACAGTCATGAAATCCCTGGGCGGCGGAAAGCTGATCTCGGAAGAGCATTCTCCGTTTGCAAAACCGTTAACGGTACCTCAGTGCATCCACTATGCATTATCAAGGCCTTCAGTGGCAAGTGTCATGGTCGGAGCGCAGACCAGAGAAGAGGTGCAAAGTGCAGTCGGTTATTTTGACATGGATGAAGCAGATAAAGATTATTCCCAGGTCATTGCGACGATGAAAAATGATTTCCAGGGCAATTGCGTGTACTGCGGCCATTGTCATCCATGTCCGGTGGAAATTGACATTGCTGCGGTGAACAAATACCTGGATATCGCGCGCCTTACACCAAATCAGGTGCCTCCGTCTGTCAGGTCGCATTATCACAGCCTGCTGCACAGGGGAGATGAGTGTATTGGGTGCAGAAGCTGTGAGGAACGGTGTCCTTTTGGGGTGTCTGTGGTTGAAAATATGAAAGAAGCAGACCGGCTTTTTGGTGAATAGTGTTGAAGCGGGCTTGCCCGCTATGTTCATAATCAATTATAAAATGCAGGATATCCTTTCTTTTAGATATCCTGCATTTTTTGGAAATAAGATTGGCTTTACGGAACACGAACCTGAAGTTCTGAGAAAGGAAGGCAAGATGATCGACGTTTATTATATTGAAGATGATGAAAATATCGCGCAGACAGTGAAAGCATATTTGGAACAGCACAATTGCAGTGTATCCGTTTTCACAACAATAGCAGAAGCAAAGAAGGCGATTACCAATAATCTGCCTGCAATTGCCCTGGTTGACTGGAATATGCCGGATGGGGATGGCGACAGGTTCTGCCGGTGGATCCGCTCCAGATGGCAGGAGCTTCCGGTGGTTTTCCTGACCGTCCGCAGCGGTTCCAGCGACATCGTATCCGGATTCCAAAATGGTGCGGATGATTATGTTGTGAAGCCCTTTGAACTTGAAGTCTTGTATTCGCGCATCTGTGCACTGCTGCGCAGGTCTGGGAATGTATTGGGACAATATCTGACCTGCGACGGAATCACCATTGACCAAAACGGGATGAGAGTGTTCTGCGGGGAGGAAGAAATCAGTTTGAGCCAGCCGGAGTACCAGGTGCTTTTGCTCTTTATGAAAAACAAAGGAAAGACAATTCCAAGAGAAAAGTTACTGGAGCAGGTTTGGGACAGCAATGGAAACTTTGTGAATAATAACACTCTTACGGTGACAATCAAGCGTCTAAGGGAGAAACTGCATCAGCCCTCCTGCCTGAAAACCGTAAGAAGCTTTGGATACCGCATGGAGGATACTCTATGACAGGACGAAAAAATGCAGGCGCACTGATCGGGCTCGTCCTGGCGTTCAGTTTGATTGCCTCCGCCGTCACGGCCCTGTTTATGGCAGAGTTTAACAACAGGATGCATTTCCAGCTTATAGGCCATCTCTTCCGGGAACTGACAGAGGAGCAGCCGGACATGGAACAGACGGTGCTGAATGTTTTAAAAGAGTACAGTGACACACCTGCAATGCAGAAAGAGGAAAATGTACTGCTCCGTTATGGCTA
Organism: Faecalicatena contorta; assembly: GCF_001404335.1. Classification (GTDB taxonomy): domain Bacteria; phylum Bacillota; class Clostridia; order Lachnospirales; family Lachnospiraceae; genus Faecalicatena; species Faecalicatena contortus_B. The sequence goes on along the minus strand of NZ_CYZU01000034.1, from coordinate 12,345 downwards.
CAGGCAGTCGGATTTTTTTAAGACCACCCACCGGTATCCATATCTGTTTGCTGCAATTGGTTTTGCGACAGGAAGCCTCCTGTTTCTTTTTACATTCCGCTGCAGGAGAAAAAAGGAAGCGGCGCGTATAAAGGCGTTGACGGTTTATCTGGAAAATGTGAATACGGGCAGTCCGGGCCTGATATCAGAGACCGGAGAAGACGATTTCTCACAATTACAGGATGAGATCTATAAAACCGTGACGATGCTCTATCAGACGAGAGATGCAGCACTGGATGCGAGAAACAAATTTGCTGAGAATCTTTCCAATATTGCACATCAGTTAAAAACGCCCGTCACCGCTATCTCTCTTACTACGCAGATGATGAGGTTCCATCCGTCCGGAGATTATCCAGAGCAGATACAGAAGCAGCTGAACCGTCTGGTTTACCTGGAGGAGGCGCTGCTTCTATTATCCCGGCTGGACGCAGGGACGCTTCCTTTGAAACAGGAGGCCGTGGATATCTATACGATACTGACCCTTGCTGCCGATAATTTACAGGAAGTATTAGCCGATGCGGATGTCAGCGTTGACATACCGGAGGGGAGCCAAATAGAGATTACCGCAGACCTCGACTGGACAATGGAGGCCCTCATGAATCTGCTCAAAAATTGTGTGGAGTATACTCCGGCCGGCGGTACCGTACATTGCTCCTACGATAAGAATCCGCTCTATAAGACGATCATAATCCGGGATGAAGGTGAAGGCTTCACTGGAGAAGACATACCCCGTCTTTTTGAACGGTTTTACCGCGGCCAAAATGCCGGGAAAAACGGGATCGGCATCGGTCTGTCCCTTGCAAAAGAAATCATTGAACTCCAAAACGGCACAATCAGGGCGAAGAATATCCCTGGCGGCGGGGGCTGTTTTGAAATCAGGTTTTACAGTCACTGAGCAGTCACTTTAACCTGTTATAATGATGATACACACCTGTTGAACAGGTACGGACTATATTCATTTTTACAGGAGAGGAGATGATCACATGGAGATTCTGAGATGTGAAAATGTCAGTAAAATATACGGCTCAGGAGAGAACAGGGTGGTTGCTTTAGACCGGGTCCATATCTCGGTAAATAAGGGGGAATTCGTGGCGATTGTAGGAGCCTCCGGCTCCGGGAAATCTACATTGCTGCACATTCTGGGAAGCGTGGACAAGCCGTCGGAGGGAAAGGTTTGGATAGATGGTGTTGACATATCAGCTATGAATCCGACCCAGTCCGCCATATTCCGCCGCAGGAAGGTGGGACTGGTTTATCAGTTTTACAATTTGATTCCAACGCTTACCATCAGGAAAAACATATTGATGCCGCTGATGTTGGACAAAAAGGAACCGAATCGGGAATATTTTGAGTCCATCGTAAACTCGCTGGGCATATCCGATAAACTGGAGGCTCTGCCCAGCCAGCTGTCAGGAGGGCAGCAGCAGCGCGCGGCGATAGCCAGATCCCTGATTTATCGTCCGGCGCTGCTGCTGGCCGATGAACCTACCGGCAATCTGGACCAGAAGAACGGGGCGGAAATCCTTGACATGCTGAAGCTATCGAACCGGAACCTGAAGCAGACCATTTTGCTGATTACCCATGATGAGAAGATTGCGCTGGAAGCAGACCGCATTATAACGATCGAAGACGGCCGCATCATCGGCGACGAAAGACAGAGGTGATCAGGATGTGGAAGGATTATTCTTCAGGTTATATAAAGAACAACAGAGCTTCCGGTATATCAATCATGGCGGCGGCATTTATTGCCGCATTGTTCCTGTCGTTTCTGTGCAGTCTGTTTTATAATATCTGGGTATATGAAGTCGAAAAGCTTACTTTGGATGAGGGGGACTGGCAGGGCCGTATCACCGGTCAGATAAGCGGGGAAGATTTGGCTGTTATCCGGAAGTTTGGCAATGTTGAAAGGGCAGAAATTAATGAGGAATTGTCCGGTGAAAAAGGGACAGTTGTGGATGTATGGTTTCAGAATCCCAGAACTGTTTTTGAGGATATGCCTCTGCTTGCAGAGAAACTGGGGATGGAAGAAGATGCCGCGTCTTATCATCTTGTACTATTGTCCAGGTATCTGATACATGATCCAAACGATGAGGAGCCACCGCTTTTGATGACGTTTTATCTGGCGGTACTGGTAGTAGTTTCGCTGTCACTCATACTGATTATACGCAATTCCTTTGCACTGACCATGAATGCGAGAATTCATCAGTTTGGCATTTTTTCCAGTGTGGGGGCGACGCCCGGGCAGATCCGGACGTGTCTGATGCAGGAAGCGGCCGCACTTTGTACAATTCCGGTAATACTTGGCATCCTGCTCGGCATCGCCTTAAGTTTTGGAGTAAATCAGGCAATGAACGCCATGGCGGAAAATATTCCGGGGAGGTATGAATTAGGTTTTAGGTACCATCCGCTGGTATTTGCGTTGACATTGGCTTCCTCCGTAATTACTGTCCTGTTTTCCGCATGGCTCCCGGCCAGGAAACTTAGCAGAATGACGCCGCTGGAAGCGATCCGCAATACAGGGGAACTGCATCTAAAGAAGAAAAAACAGTCCAGAATACTGACATTACTTTTTGGTGTAGAAGGGGAGCTTGCGGGAAATGCATTAAAAGCCAGAAAGAAAGCCCTGCGTACCTCCACACTATCTCTCACGCTTTCTTTTCTGGGATTCACCCTGATCTTGTGTTTCTTTGCGCTTTCAGGCATAAGCACCAGGTATACTTATTTTGAAAGATACCAGGATGTGTGGGATGTTATGGCAACTGTTAAAGATACGGGGATCGAGGAGTTCGGGCAGACAGGGCAGCTTATGGAACTGGAAGGAGTCCGGGATCTTGCGGTATACCAAAAGGCAGCAGCAGTCAGCCATGTTCCGCAAGACTGGCTCAGTGAAGAACTGGCCTCACTTGGAGGGCCGGAGGCTGTTGCAGGGACATCCGTTACAAAAGAGGGGGACACGTGGCTGGTGAAGGCGCCGGTTGTGATACTGGATGATGCCGCATTTACGGAATACTGCAGACAAATAGGAGCCCCGCCACGGCTTGACGGTACGGTCATACTGAACAGAATATGGGACAGTCTGCACAGTAATTTCAGATATCCAAAATATATCCCCTTTGTGGGGGAAAACCGTGAGTCCGTGTTATTGCAGGATGCTGATCTGGGAGGAGAGAAGACAGAAGTGCCAGTGACAGCATATACACAGGAGATGCCAGCCCTAAGGGAAGAATATGAAGACTATGCGCTGGTGCAGTTTATGCCCCTTTCACTTTGGAAAAAAGTGTCTGGGCAGATTGGAGGCGCAGAATCGGACACTTACATCAGAATTCTGGCCGGGGAAAACGCTTCGCTGAAAGCTCTGGATAAAATAGAAAAAGATGTCCTGCATCTTCTTGCTCCAAACTATAAAACAGAAATAGAAAACCGCATACAGGAGAAAATCACAAATGATGAAATCATTTTCGGATATCAACTGATTCTGGGCGGGTTCTGTGCCATCCTTGCAGTAATCGGAATCGCAAATGTATTCTCCAACACGCTGGGATTTCTGCGCCAGAGAAAACGGGAATTAGCGCAGTATATGTCTGTGGGCATGACAACGGGAGGCATTCGAAAGATGTTTTGTATCGAAGCCCTGGTCATTGCAGGCAGGCCTCTGCTTATTACATTACCGCTTACGGTGGCTGCCGTTGCATTCATGATTAAGGCTAGTCATTTAAATCCTATGGAATTTATCGCTGTGGCGCCCATCATTCCAATGATAATTTTTTGTCTTGTGATTTTTGGGTTTGTAGCATTGGCCTATTATGTTGGCGGGAAAAGGGCTCTGAATTATAATTTATCGGATGCTCTGCGGGATGATACGGTTGACTGATAGATGATCCGAAGGAGCATTATGGTCTAAACAGTAACTGGGTTCAGGGAAAATGACTATAAAGACAATGAAGGCCAATAACTTGACTAAAGACATCAGGAGTACGATAATATATTTATGGATATATAGGTACCGCTCCCTACTGCAGCTGGTACTGTTTGATATCAAAAGCATTACAGATCGGGAAGAGCATAATTGTTCCAGGCTGGAGGAAGAATGTTACAGACCTTCTGCGGATGTGATTGAAGAACTCTTTATTCCTGAGAAAAATTCTCTTTTTAAAAATCAGTTAAAAGAATCCGTAATAGAAGATCATGATTTCTTTGAATTAGCAAGAAAGTGCATCGTGAGAGTTTACGAATCCATCGAATTATGGACAAAAGAATTTGGCCCGGAGGGGTATTTCCGATATATTGAAAACTTTATGGGATCGGAGCCCCTGACCACAAAATCATTTGTTGTAGAGAGTAAATATATGAAATAATAGAATAAAAAGGGACAGACCATTTTGCAAAGGGGTCTGTCCCCCTTTTAATAAAAGATCATTTTCCTGAGTCAGTATGAAGCAGAGGGAAAATGATCTTTTTAAGTTTCAGCCAAAAAAATTTAAAATAAGATTCTTAAAGTACAGATATTTTAATAATAATCGGAATAAATATTCTTTGAAAAACAGAAGTTTGTGAAAATACACAAGAATAAATACGATAAAACAGGAGTTTTGCATTTGAAACAGTAATAATATCTGTATAAAATGACGAATTGATCTTTAAAACACAGAAAACAATTGACTAAAACAAAGGATGGGTGTAAAATTTAGTTAAATCAAAAGAAACAACGTTTCCGGCCGGAAACAGATTTTGCAAAGCAGCAATAAAATATATGTTTATAAAAAGGAGAATAAGTATGAAAGCGTTAGCAAGGTATGGTAAAGAGTTTGGTGGATATCGGATGATAGATGTGCCGGAGCCTGAATGCGGACCGGAGGACATTATTATTGAGATCAAGGCGGCGGCAATCTGTGGTGCAGACATGAAGCATTACAAAGTGGACAACGGTTCCGATGAATTCAATTCCATCCGCGGACATGAGTTCGCAGGCGAGATCGTGAAGGTCGGAGAGCTGGTGAAGGACTGGAAGGTCGGACAGCGGGTTGTATCCGACAACAGCGCCCACGTATGCGGTGTCTGCCCGGCATGTGAACAGGGCGACTTCCTCTGCTGCGAGAACAAGGTGAACCTCGGACTGGACAACAATACCTGGGGCGGCGGCTTTTCAAAATACTGCAAGGTTCCGGGAGAGATTCTGAGAATACATAAACATGCAATCTGGGAGATTCCGGAGAATGTTAAATATGAAGAGGCAGCAGTACTCGATCCGATCTGTAACTCTTACAAGGCAATCGCACAGCAGGCCCATCTCCTTCCGGGACAGGACGTTGTTGTATTCGGAACCGGACCGCTCGGGTTGTTCGCTGTACAGGTTGCAAGGATCATGGGGGCAGTTAACATTGTAATGGTCGGCCTGGAAGAAGACACAAAAGTCCGTTTTGCTGTTGCAAAAGAACTGGGCGCCACACATGTGGTTAACGGATCCAAAGAAGATGTCGTGAAGAGATGTACCGAGATCTGCGGAAGGGACAATCTGGGGCTGGTTGTAGAGTGCTCCGGCGCCAATATCGCACTGAAGCAGGCCATCGAGATGCTCCGTCCGAACGGCGAGGTTGTCCGTGTAGGCATGGGATTCAAGCCGCTTGAGTTCTCCATCAACGATATTACATCATGGAACAAGAGCATTATCGGACATATGGCATATGACTCCACATCCTGGAGGAATGCACTGCGCCTTCTGGAATCAGGAATGATTAAAGTACAGCCGATGATCACCCACAGAATCGGGCTTTCACAGTGGGAAGAAGGATTCGAGGCTATGGCAAATAAAGAAGCAATCAAAGTAATTTTCCACTATGACTTTGAAGATTAAATAAGGACCATAATTAAAGAACATATTGAACTTAATTGGAGAATAAGAGAGCGAGTGAATATGGAAAAGAAATTACTGCTTGCACCATCCATGGGATGCTGTGACTTATATGATTTTGAACACCAGGTACGCTATATCGATGAAAAGGCTGATTTTCTGCATATTGACATCAAGGACGGAAATTATGTAAAGACATTTGGCGTGGGACCGGATTTTATGACTGTGCTGGGGAAGGCAGTCCATACACCCATGGACGCACACTTAATGGTAAAACATCCCCAGGATTACATCGAGGCTTGTGCCGAAGCGGGGGCTGCCTATATTACCCCGCATACGGACTGTATTGAGAGCGATGCGTTTGTTACGATCAACAAAATCCTTTCCCTGGGCTGCAAGGCGGGAATCGCAATGAACCCTGCCGCGCCGCTGGAGGCTATCCGGTATTACCTGCCGCTGCTTTCCAAAGTTACGATTATGATTGTAGACGCGGGATATGCAGGCCAGAAAGTGATTGTCCAGATGTACGATAAAATCAGAACGCTTGTACAATGGAGAGAGGAGATGGGGCTGGACTTTTTGATCGAGGCAGACGGCTCCATGAATGCAGACGTATACGGGCCTCTGTATGAAGCCGGGGCAGATGTTGTGGTTTTAGGACCGCCGGCGCTTTGGAATAAAGATAAGGATATAGAAAAAGCGTGGGAAATCATGGAGAAAGAAGTAAAAAGCGCTCTTTTGGATAAATAATTCAGAGATCCGGCAGGCAGATTCGGACGCCTGTCGGCGGGAATAGACATTACGGGTATGAATATACAGAACATAGAAAAAATAGCAAAAGAATGAGATAGAGAAAGGAAAAGGTTATGAATTCAAATACAAAAAATGTGAATATCGGTGCAAGGCTGGATCGTCTTCCGAATTCAGGTTGGCATATCAAAATGTGGCTGGTATCCGCCTTTGCACTTTTGGTCTGCTGGTCAAACGGTATCGGAGGAGCAGTCCAGAATATCCTTCTGAATGAGATCCACTGGCTGGAGCCGGGAACAAAACTTCTGGCAATGTGGGGGACAACATATACAGCCGGCCAGCTCTTCGGCGCTTTAGTGGGCGGGCCAATCGGTGATAAGATCGGCCGGAAAAAGAGCATCCTTTTATATGAAATTATACATATCATCGCAATGGTGGGCGGCGCAATATCACCGAATATTTACGTACTTTATGTTTTCAGGCTGATTCAGGGATTCGGTCTCGGCGCACTTCTGGTCGTACTGTTCGCCGGATTTACCGAATATGTACCGGGCAGAAACCGCGGGGTATGGTCAAGCCGGAATTCCTTCATCGGCAACTGGGCACATCCAATCTGCAATGGTATCGCATTTTTAATTGTTTCAACAGGCGTAAGCTATATGATGAACTGGAGAATTCAGTTTATGATCCCGTCTGTTCTTTCCATCATCGCATCCATCCTGATTGCGAAGAAATACCCGGAATCACCGAGATGGCTGGAATCTCAGGGCAGACTGGAAGAAGCCGATGAGATCATGACAAAGATTGAAAAAGAGATCGAAGCATCCACAGGTGAGAAACTGCCGCCTGTAACGGAAGAAGCAAAGCAGGTAAAACAGCTTCCATATTCAGCACTGTTCAAGGGCAAGCTTTTAAAAAGAACGATTGTCGGCTCCCTTGTTCTGATCGGCATGAATACGATCCAGTACACATTGATGACCTGGATGCCGTCCCTGTTAAGGTCCTTAGGTTATGACACATCACAGTCACAGTTTATGACCATGTTCGGACTGTTCGGCGCACCATTTGGAATCTTTATCGCATCTTTGATCATGGATAAAATCCCGAGACGCGTTATGGGTGTGATCCTGCTGATTGCCATGGCTGTCATGGGAATTATCACAGGGCAGCAGACCACAATGACCGCATTAATTGTAACCACATTTTTCCTCAATACATTTATTTACATGTACGTATGCTACGCATCCGCGGTATATGTCCCGGAAATGTGGCCGACCTCAGCAAAAATGTCCGGTTCCGGATTCTGTAACGCAATGGGCCGTGTCAGCAATATTTTCTTCCCGTTCCTTGTGACATATATTGCAGGCTCCATTGGAAGCACGGGAGTGTTTGTACTGATTTCTATCGTTGCTGCGATCATTGCGGTATGCATTTTCATCTTTGGCGTAGAGACAAGAGGCGAATCTGTTGAGGACATTGGAAACGTAGAATAACAAAAGGGGGCAGCCCCCAACGGCAGAGGGGTCAGACCCCTCTGCACAGAAAGGAAGGATATCATATGAAAAATTCGGAAGCAATCTTAGTAACCCCGAAACACTTTGAGATCCAGGAGTGTCCGGTTCCGGAACCGAAAGACCATGAGATTCTCATGAAGGTTGAGTATGTCGGCATGTGCGGATCCGACATCCACGGATTCGAGTGCGGACCGTTTATTCCGCCGAAAGACCCGAACCAGAAGATTGGCCTGGGACATGAAGTTGCAGGCGAAGTAGTGGGAATCGGAGCAAAGGTAACCAGGTTTAAAGTGGGCGATAAAGTATTGATCGAGCCGGGTGTGCCGGATGATACATGCGAATACTGCCGGACCGGACGTTATAACATCTGCCCGGGCGTTGATTTCATGGCTACACAGCCGAATTATAAAGGCGCACTGACACAGTACATGACCCATCCGGAAGAATGGACATACCATCTTCCGGAGGGAATGACCACACTGGAAGGCGCACTGGTTGAACCGGCTGCAGTCGGAATGCACGCAGCCATCCTTGGCGGAGCAAAGCCAGGCATGAGCATCGTGATTCTGGGCGGCGGCACCATCGGCCTGATGACAATGCAGGCATGCAAAAGTCTTGGCGCAACAGATATCACGGTGGTGGATGTGATTGAAAAACGTCTGGATCTTGCAATGAAACTCGGAGCGAAGAGAGTGATCAACGGAAAAGAGCAGGATACGGTTGCTGTGCTCAGATCACCGGAACTATATGGGGACCACGGCGCAGACCTTGTATTTGAGGCGGCAGGTGCGGTATTCACGGCACAGCAGGCCGTTCAGATTGTCAGCCGCGGCGGGAAGATCATGATGGTGGGCACACAGTCCAAACCGGTGCCGATCGATTTTCTGAAGATCAACCGCGAAGTTACCATTCAGACCGCATTCCGCTACTGCAATAATTTCCCGCAGACGATCGATGCGATTGCCTCCGGTAAGTTTAATGTAAGAGATATGGTTACCAACATCTATGATTACAAGGATGTTCAGAAGGCATTTGAAGAAGCAATTGACCCGGTTAAGAAAACAGAGATGGTAAAAGGCGTAGTCAAAGTGTGTGATTAAGGAAGAAAAGAGAGGAATAAAACATGTTAGCAGATATCAGATATTGGGAAAATAAAGCAAAAGCAGGAAAGTTTGCAATTCCGCACTTTAATGTATGGAATGCGGAAATGCTGATGGGTGTTATTGATGCAGCAGAAGAATCCAAGGCTCCGGTCATCATTTCTTTCGGAACCGGGTTTGTAGGGAATACCTCATTCGAGAACTTCTCCCACATGATGGTTTCTATGGCAAAGAAAGCGGCGGTTCCGGTTATTACGCACTGGGATCACGGCCGCAGCATGGAGATCGTACAGAATGCTTACAACCATGGCATGAACTCTGTCATGAGGGATGCTTCCGCTTATGATTTTGAGGAGAACATCCGCCTGACAAAAGAAGTGGTAGACTATTTCCATCCACTGGGAATCCCGGTAGAGGCGGAACTGGGACACGTGGGAAATGAGACGGTATACGAGGAGGCGCTGGCAAGCTATCAGTACACAGACCCCTCCCAGGCAGCAGAATTCGTAGAGCGAACAGGATGCGATTCCCTTGCAGTAGCAATCGGAAATCAGCACGGGGTTTATACTTCCGAGCCGCAGCTGAACTTTGAGGTGGTAGAAAAAGTAAGAGACGCCGTATCAGTTCCGCTTGTACTTCACGGAGCTTCCGGAATCGGCGACGAGGACATTAAGAAGGCCATCTCCCTTGGAATCGCAAAAATTAACATCCACACAGAACTGTGCCAGGCGGCAATGACTGCCATTGCGGCAAATGTGGAAAAACCATTCCTGGAGGTGGAAAGAGCGGTAAGAGCGGCAGTAAAACAGCGTGCACTGGAGAAAATCTATCTGTTTGGAGACGACGGAAAGGCGGAATAAAACGTGGAAAAAAGACTGGATGCAATCTGCGTGGGTGCAGCGGTTGTTGATATCCCGCTGCGGCCGGTATGCAGAGATATGTTTGAGATAGAGTCATACCCGCTGGAACAGATATCTATGACCATCGGCGGGGATGCAATTAACGAGGCCACAATCATGTCCCGGCTTGGACACAGGATCGGGCTGATGAGCATGGTCGGCAAAGACGCAGTCGGCGCTTTCATCCGGGAACACTGCCAGAAGAACGGGATTGACGATTCCGGAATCCGGGTCAGGGAAGGCGTTGATACCTCCATCAATGTAGGGCTTGTGACAGAGGATGGGGAACGGACATTTGTTACAAACCGAAACGGAAGTTTGTGGAAAATGACCATCGACGATGTGGATCTTTCCAAACTATCCGAAGCAAGGCTCCTCTCACTGGCCAGCATTTTCAATAATCCTCTTCTGGACTGTAAGGCGCTGGTGCGGATTTTTCAGGAAGCAAAGAAACAGGGCATGATGATCTGTGCGGATATGATCAAGGCAAGGCTTGGCGAGACGCTGGACGATATCAGGGAAGCACTGGGCTATGTGGATTATTTCTTCCCGAACTACGAGGAAGCCTGCATGATGGCGGGAGAGACGGAACTGGATAAGGTTGCGGATATTTTTCTGGGCTGTGGAATCGGGCATGTTGTGATAAAGACCGGTAAAAAAGGATGTTTCATCAAGAGCCGGGACGGCAGTGCCCTGGAGGTTCCTGCAATGCAGGGTATAACGGCAATTGACACGATCGGCGCAGGCGATAACTTTGCATCCGGCTTTATTACAGCCATCCTGGAAGGCAAAGGCCTGAAAGAGTGTGCGGAATTTGCAAATGTGACTGCCTCCATCAGTGTCCAGAGCATTGGGGCAACAACAGGTGTGAAGGACAGGGCACAGGTGGATGCGCGGCTGGAAGAGTATCACAGACAGCAGAACAGAGAATAACCGCAGAATAAGGTATACCCAAAGGGCACCCCGTAACTCATGCCCTGCGGGCGGGTCTGCGGCATAGCCGCAGAATAAGGTATAACAGATAGAAATTCAGAAAGATTGGTGAAAAAAATGAAATATATGGAGTTAGGAAAATCAGGCACACAGATTTCTAAAATGGGTCTTGGGACATGGGCAATCGGCGGAGGTCCGGCGTGGAACGGCGACCTGGATGAGCGCGACTGTATCGACACAATCGTAAAGGCAGTAGAGCTCGGAATTAACCTGATCGACACGGCGCCGGGATATAATTTTGGAAACAGTGAAGTTATCGTCGGTAAAGCCTTAAAAGAAGTAGACCGCGAAAAAGTATGCCTTGTGACAAAATGCGGCATCGTATGGACAAGAGAGGGCGCCCTGTTCAACAAGGTCGGAGACACCCAGCTGTATAAAAATCTGTCACCGGAATCCATCCGTGAGGAGATCGAAGAGAGCCTGAGAAGGCTGCAGACAGATTACATCGATGTATATATGACACACTGGCAGGCTGTAGAGCCGTTCTTTACCCCGATCTCCGAGACGATGCAAGTGCTCAATGAGTTGAAGGCGGAAGGTAAAATTAAAGCAATCGGTGCTGCTAATGTGACGAAAGAGCACATTGCAGAATACGTAAAATACGGAGAACTGGATATTGTTCAGGGAAAATACAGCGTTCTTGACCGTGCGGTTGAGGAGGAGCTGGTGCCGATCTGCAAAGAACATCAGGTAACACTCCAGGCATATTCCCCGCTGGAGCAGGGACTTCTGACAGGAACCCTTCCAAGAGACTATGTGCCTACAGGCGCCCGCGCAAACAAGAAATGGTTCCAGCCGGAGAACATGCAGAAGGCGATGGATATGATGGATGACTGGAAACCATTCTGCGAAAAATACAATTGCAATATTCCGACGCTTGCACTTGCATGGATCATGAACCAGGGACCGCACATCAACCTGCTGAGCGGCGCTACAACAGCAGAACAGATCGAGGTTAATGCAAAAGCGGCAGACATCCAGATCTCTGCTTCCGACCTGCTCAGAATGCGTGCGATGGCGGAAGCTATCGATCAATAAAAGAACCCCGGAAGCCGATGCTGCGCTTTTCGAAGAAATAATTTGTGGTTCGAAGGAGGAAAAAAGTTACTATTCACAGTCGATTTAGCGTTCATTCTTTAGGAAGCTCGTAACAGAGCTTCTTTTTCTTTGCCATAATGCACAAACATAGTGGTCATATTTGT
>NZ_CYZU01000033.1 GCF_001404335.1 Faecalicatena contorta | reverse complement strand
AACTTGTAGTTTTCTGGAGTTATTATCTCATAGATAGATAAAACTAGCACGGTACTAGTGATTTACCGTATACGCATATTCAGACGCAAACTGCATGACTAACGGATGGAATGGAATATAATCCACTTTTTCACCATTCAAAAATTTTAAGGTTCTTTCTCTGCCATTCATTTGATACCCTCCTAATAAATAACTTTAAACAGTTGTGATTTATTAGATAATACCTTATATTACGCAATAAAAACATACATTTTCTTACGTGATATTTGTAAGAAAATCCATTTTGTGTTATATTTTATAGGAAAGTCAAGGTAAAGTGTTTTGGTTGAAACAATAAGACTTTGAGCCTTACAAACAGAAAGAGTGGAAGTAGATATGCAAAAATCATTTCAGCAGACTTTACTGAATAAAACAATTCAAATAGATAATATCGTTAGTTTTTTTTACTGCGATCTTAATCCTAAATTTACATCCATCGGAGAAACTCATAACTACTGGGAATTTATTTACGCTGATATTGGGAGTGTAGAAATCATTACCGGTTCTAAAACTGTTATACTTGAAGAAGGCCATATTTATTTCCATGCGCCTAATGAATATCACCGGCATAGATCGATAAAGAACATAAAAGCTTCCATATGCAACGGAGCCTTTTATTACGAGGGTAATGCCCTCGATAAAATAGCTGATCAACCGATTTTTCTTACAAATTCTACGAAACAATATTTTTTTAATGCACTGAAATACTGCAGTGAGATCTTTTCCTCTGTTATTGATACAAAAGAGCTGATCTACCAGGTAATTTCACCTGACCACAGCCTGGCACAAGAACAGCTGCTGCTTAATAATTTAGAATCCTTTTTGCTGGAGTTGCTGATATCTATGGATACTCTTACATATCCGGAACGTCATGTGCCTGAAGATGAATATCCGCCTTTGGTAGGCGAAGCAATTATGATAATGAGACAATGTCTTTTTTCTTCCCTTACGCTCTCTTCTCTCTGTCAAAAACTGCACTGTTCGAAGTCAACTTTATCTGAAGTATTTAAAAAGTATACCGCCTCAACCGTTATGAATTATTATACGCAGCTTAAAATAGATAAGGCAAAAGAACTGCTGTGCTTAGGCACTTATAATATAACCCAGGTATCAGACTTTTTGAATTTTTGTAATGTGAATTATTTTTCTAATCAGTTTAAACGGTATACTAATTTAAAGCCCAGTGAATACTGTAAAAGTCTTAAGAATAAGAACTGTGTACAGCTTTTAGAATTGACGAAATGCTCCTCTGTACATTAATGTAAATATATAGTAATAGACCTGGTTTATAATCTGTTTCTGATTATTACGATGCGACTGGTTTCCTCTGCATGTTATGGGTATACGGTAAATCACTAGTACCGTGCTAGTTTTATTTATCTATGAGATAATAACTCCAGAAAACTACAAGTTTTTTAATGGAGTTGTCCCTATGGATAATATTACTCATCAGATCCGTGCAGAGCACTGGACCAAAATCATGAATGAATGCATAAACAGCGGGATGCCTAAAACTGCTTGGTGCAGAGTTAATGGGTTCTCAGAAAAGCAGTTCTTCTATTGGCAGAGGAGCCCTGCGAAGGGAAATGTATATTACGGTGAAAATGGGTTCTTCCGCATATTTTGGTATTTATACACTAGGACGATACATAAGCTTTGCTTCTAATAACTGATAGCTGCATCGGCCATATCTTGTACGCTTTATCATTTTCAATTTGTTACTTGTCCCCTCAACAAATCCATTAGACAGAGGGTTTGTAACCGAATTTTCAACTGCTTCAATTAATTTTTCAAGACCAGCTGCAAAGCGGGATAATTCCTGTATTTCTGATAGTTTATACTTTTCAATGAATAAATAAAGCAGCACCATACTTTTTTGATTATACATATTTCGGAAGTCTCGGATACATATATCTAAGTGACGGATTTTAGGATAATGCTCCATAATATAAGTGCAATTCGCCTTGCTCAAGTCACTATTCATCCAAAGTAAACGAAAAATGCCCGCTCGTGAAATATGGTCATATTGCTGCAGTTTCTCCCGTTTTTGAATAACCTCTGCGGAAGAGCTTTTATAAACAGCTATATCAATATGCTCTCGCTTTATGATTTTATTCATATAATCATAGGCAGCCGAATGCTTACCCTTATAACCTTTTTGAGCAGATGACAATAGACATCTTTTCTGCTCACACTTGCGTTCAGCTCTTTTACGATATCATCGTAAAATCAATCCATACCGCTCCTAAAATCTCTATTGCATAGGGATTCATAGTCGCCATTAAGATACTTGTTGACTGTATTACGGCCACAATGCAAAATTTTAGCGATTTTTCTTTTACTATATCCGGCAGCGGCGTATTCTCGAATGCTGTTATATAGTTGTACACTTTTAGGATTATACTCTATTAAATTATCCACAGCCTCAGGCATTTTTTTACCTCTCTCCACAAGAGGAGCCGAAACTGCTGCTTCTGCATAAGTTAAAGAAGCATCTTTGGGAATTTTTATGTCCACTGGCACTGTTGAATTTATTACACTCTTTACTGCCTCCAGAAGATTTTGATGCAAGTGGAACCGGTCTGCACTCTGCATACAATCCGGCAAGATTTCTTCCACAGCCTTCGCAGATGCACGATCACGAGTTACTGTTGTTACCTGCTTATTATGAGTCAGCCATGCTTTTAGGGCAGATCCCTCCCGTCATACCAGAACAGCAACAGGAATATGGGAATTTTCATCGACAATAATCGTTCCATAAGTATGCCGTTTTTTTAAGCAAAATCATCCACACCAACATGGCTTCCACTTGGTATCTCCATCACTGAATGTTATATCAAATGTATTTCATAAATTCTTCTTAAGAGAATATAAAAATCTCATTGGCTTATTACCGAATATTGCTAAAACAATTAAAATCTTATTCACTATTTTTACATCGCCGTCTTTTATAACTTCTTTACCATATTTCTTCAAATTACTTTTTATTAATAAATATTCTTTTTTATACTTTCTTTTATCTGTAATCTGCATATAAACATGTAAGTTTGACCATAAAAAACGTGCTTTAGCGGCAGTTGAAATTTCGGGATAATTATTATCAACAAATCTATATAAACTGTATGTATTTTCAACATAGTCCATTTTACTTAAAGTAAATTTAGCCCTCACTATACCATTCTCGCGTTGATAATAGCAATATTTAATCCCCTTTCCAAATGCTATTGTATTAGCCTTGGAAAACACTAAATAAATTATTGCAATGTCTTCATATAATTTACCATATGGAAATCTTATGTCTTCAAAACATTTTACATTATATAATTTAGCGTATGCAGAAGATGTATAATCTTTTTGATAGCATAATTTTTTAATTGCTTCTTTGGAATCCATTATAACTATTTCATCATTTGTTTCACAAAACTTATAAGTTTCATCAGACGTTTCTTTACTAAGACATATAGATATTTCTGCATTATTATCTACAATAAGTTTATAGAGATATTCTATATAGTCATTTGCTATAAAATCATCACTATCTACAAAAGTTACATATACACCATGGCAACTATTTAGACCTTTATTTCTAGCATCAGACAAACCACCATTGGTTTTATGAATAACAAGGATTCTATCATCTTTCTTTTTATAAGCATCACAGATAACCCCGGAATTATCCGTTGATCCATCATCGATTATAACTATTTCTATATTTGTATATGTCTGTGATAAAATTGAATCTAAACATCGTTCAATATAAAGTTCAACATTATAAACAGGAACAATAATGGATATTAACGGTTTTAACTTTTTATCGTTCAATTTTATTAATTCCTCTCTTACTAATCATAATGATTTTGAAAAAATTCTCTAATTATATCAGCAAGTATTTTGCTTGATCCTACAGGAACAAAGATATGCTTTGAATCTTCTTCAAATAATTCATGATTCGCAACTGTATCGCCTAATACCATTGGTTTATTCATAGCTTCATAAATATAAGCTTTGCCTGGTATTGTTCTTTTAGCCTTGTTTACATTTGCAGAAAAATGTCCTGCTAAACATAGATCAGAAAATGCAATATAATTTGCAAGTACATTCTGTTCCAACCATGGGATATATGTTACTGTATCGTAATCTACGGTTTTAACTTTATTTTGTACTGGTCCAATTATAATAAAATGTATTTGCTTTATATATCTAAGTTCAGAAATTGTATTCATTACAACGTCAATGCCCTGAACTGGAAGAATTGAACCGAAATATAATACAATTTTTTTTCCCTTCCACATAATCGGTTTTTCTATTTGCATTGGGTAATAAATATCTCTGTCTGCTTCTAAGTAATTAACGTAACAATTGTCTTTAACTGCTCCTAATTCTTTACAAAAATATAATGCATGAGCTACGGTATCAGTAATAATCCAATTAGATTTTTTTATTGTAATCATGTCTATTTTCTTTAGGATAAGTGCTATTAATGAATTTACTTTGATTTTTTTTCTATCATCTACTATAGTGTCATATATAGATATAAAAAAATCTGTTAATACATCTTTTTTATTCCATTTCCATGATAAAAAAGGAAGTATCATTTGAGCCATAAAACCCACAAAAACCATATCACAATCTTTAAAACTAGTTGTCAATATAGATTTATAGACCTTTAAAATACGACTAAAATATTTTTTGTCCGAATAGCATATAATTTTATATGATGAAGCTAATCTCTTAACCATTAGTATTTCTTCATTTATTCTTATATAATCACTATTCTTAGTAGCTATATAAACAATATTCTTATTTTTTATCATCTGTTGTAAATCATCTTTTTTCTTCATAAACTATACCTTATTGTTTGTTATTCGGATAAAGGACTTAATCCATCTTTTCATGTAACCATATTCAATTCCAAATCTAGATCCCTTTAATCGCTGTAATAAATTCCTTTTCTCTGGATAGCAATATTTTTCAATGACATACTCGTACCCCAGTTCAAAAAAGTCATTCCAAAATGCCTCTCTTAATTCAGGTTTTTCGAAACTTTTACTTAAACAAGTATTTCCAGCTACCGCTTCTTTTATATTTTTTTTATGTGAAACAAGTCCTTCAATTATTTCATTGTATAAACTTCTCCCCTTTTTTGAATTTATTATACACATAGAAATACCTTTATCATTATCTCTGGCTTTCCAGCTATCTCTTCTATATCCCCAAAAATCAGCAATTGTTAAATCTGATATTCTATCTACATTTGTGTATATACAATCATAGCAAGAATTCCTTAAATAAAGGTTTCGTAAAAACCCTCTAATGTAAACATCTTTATATGTAGATTCTTTATAAACCATTCCAGTACTAAACTGAATCTTCATACAAAATTCTTCCCAACCTTTTGTTTTATCTCGAAACCATAACCTTTGTGGAGTTCCTTTATACTTTTTCTCCATATACATAAGGTATTCTTTAAAAATTTTAGGTGAAGGGACTCCATGACAAACAAGATCACAACATATTAAATCCTCATAGTCTTTTCCTAGATAATTTCTTAAACCTGCAACTTGACATGGTGTACCAGTAAATAAAACTGGGGTTTGTCCTTCAAGATCCCTTTTCACTTGTTGAAAGCATGTCCCTATTTCACTTTGAACATATTTAGAACCTCGCATATTTTCTAAATCATTTAAACAAGTTCCTCTAAAATGTACAACCCTCCCATCCGCCTCTACTTTAGCGCCATACACCCTACCATTTTTCTCTAATATCTTAGTAGCTAATACTGTAAACACTCCTCCTGATGAGCTTTTAAATCTTATGCCTTCATCTTTACACCAACAAGCATAAACTTCTTTTGGAAAATTGTAAGGCTTTACCCTTTTTAAAATAGGGCATACATTTTGGCATGCTCCACATTTAATACAACTTTCCTTATTGATATTTGGATGTTTGAATCCTTCCTCATCATCCACTATACTTATTGCAGAAATCGGACATTTATTAAAACATGCCATACACCCTGTGCATTTACTTTTTTCACACAAATATGTCATTTAATTTCACTCCTAAATCTATTCCAATAATTTTTTTAGCTTGCTATAATAGTTTTCATCAAAATAATCTTCTAACTTATAATCATATTTCGTTTCGAGCATTTGTTCGGCATATTCATATGCCTCATTTAATGATCTTGCGAATTTTACATATGATGAAAACGACTCAGGAAACCATTTTACTCCCGACTCTAATTTATGATCAGTTGATGCTAGTACAATAACTGGCGTTCCAGCGACTAACGAAAAAATAGTTCCATGATATCTATCAGTTATTACCAACTTGTACCCAGCATAACTTGTCCAAAGTTCATTCAAAATTTCTTCTCTATTCATCCTAATTTTTCTTATAGGAATCCCTAACGTCGTATCTGTTATATCTGTCTCTTCCTTCTTTTCTATTTGTTTTCTCAACTGCTCTATTTCTTCTGAACTATATAGCCCTTCTTTGTCATTTCTCATACAAAAAAGAACTTTTTTGCGTTCTCCCCCCCAATATCTTTTACCTATTCTACTAGTAACAATATCTGGAAATAATAAAGTTTTGACCCTCGGAAAAATATCATTTGCTGTTTCATACGAAGTTATATCCCTACACAACATCACCAAATTATGATGACCATTATAGATTTTTTTTGCTTTTTCTAATTCTAACTCATTACTATAATAAATAGTTTGTGGAAATGCTATCAGCTTATTATTTCGAAATTCCTGGACTACTTTTCTCTGTAGTTTTTCTTCTAACATGTACAAATCCGTTGTATGATAACCACTGTGCAGAAATACTAAATCTTGCGAATGTATGTATCTTTTTACTATATTAACAAATTTAAAATCACATTTATTCGCCATTAATGTTTCTAAAATTATGATAGTATATTCAGGATAAGTTCTTTCTAGCCATTGTCTAATACACAGTGTCTGTGCCTGATCCCCCATATTAGAATGATATGGAGCTCCAAATACAAATATCTTCTTATTTTTTCTAGATTTTAAAATTTGAAAATAAGTTTTTAAATAAAACTGTATACTAAATATTTTCTCAAACATATTCTAACCTCTTACTTTTTCCTGATAAGCTCCAATATTGATTTTCTGTCCTTTTTACTAAATAATATAATAAAATTAATTGGCATTGTTATTATTACTGAAATACATGCAGAAAATATAAAATTCACCCAAGAATTACATATAATAAATTGTTTTATAATTATACATATTATGCACATAGTGATAGTGCAAAATATTCCTTTTATTATTGCAATATAAAAACTATACCATTTAATTTCTAAACATTTTGCTGCATAAAGTGGTGTAAATATTGTATTTCTAATTATTCCAACAAGTGCTGCCACTAAAGGTATTGCAAATATCCCCAAGTTTGTAAATCTTAATAATAAAAGTACCGCACTAACATTAAAAATTCCACTTACTAACAATACAAGTGCTGGCGTTTTCAACTTACCTGTCACAGTATACACATTAAAAATAGTGTTTACACTGCCTGTAATAATCATAGGAATAATAGTGAGCAATGATAATTTATGTAACAGTATAGCGTCTTCACCTGGCACCCACAGCATAAAAAATTCTTTTCCGTTTATCATCAAAAATGCAATAGGCAAAGTTATAAGCCACCCCATAATCTGCACGGAAAAATTTACGCGTTCTGAAAGTTTTTCTTTTTCATTCTTAGCATATAAAATAGTAAATTCTGGAATGAATATAGAGACTAAAACACCAACCAAGCTTTGTATTAATGTAGGTATATTTTTTGCAATCGAAAATTGTCCTCCTGCTGTTGCTCCCAAACAAACATTTGCTATTAATAAATCTAACGAAGTCAATAAAACTACACTTAATTGATTTATAGAATTCCAAACCCCTAACATCAAAAGCTCTTTTATGGCCGAGATCTTAAAAAACTTTCGCTTTATTTTAATCTCTGGCAATAATCTTTTAGTATAATATAAATTCCCCAGTGTCAGAATCGCTGTCGAAACTATAGCGCTCAGTGAGACATAATATAAGTGTGGCTTAAATAGCACAAACAAAACAATAATTAAAAGAACCCTAGCCAAATTCCCTTGTATTGTTTTAAGTGAACTTAAATACAACTTGTTTTTCGCAAATGTTGCTACTGAAAACACATTACCTATCAATGATATGACTAGATTAATCCCTACAAAGGTAAAAGTTATTTGCACATCTGAAAGAACCTCTATCGGTACATTTAAAATACTGTCTATATATAAAACCATCAAGATCCCGGGTATGGTTAAAAACATGGACAATACGGTATTCGCAATCAAAACCGATGTGAAATATTCATTTGCCCCGTGATTATTATTTTTTTGCAATTCAATAGTAATAAATCTACTAGCCATTGCATTTAACGCAGCTGTAAAAATACTTATATACTGGATAAAATTATTAGCTATTGGTATAAAACTATAAGCCTCACTACCTAGTTTAGCTATAATATATGGCGTAAGCAATAAATTTATCCCCAAATTTACCCCAAATGAAATCAATGATGATATCATATTAATAAAAAGCTGTTTGTTTTTCATAAAAATCCCTTATTAATTTATCTATTCATGCAATTGCATTACTTCTATCCCTAAATTTTCTATAATATCTAAATTTTCTTTGCCTTTTACATAAATATATTCGTTTTCATCAATCTGACCATAATATATATCTAAATCTCCTATTGCATTTGTATTATCCAGAAATTGCGAGAATAAAATAAATTCATCTGCATAATTAATATCTGTTTTAATTAAGCTTTCTTTTAAAAGGAATTGTAGTTCTTCCTTTAATGCTCTATCGCCTTGTACATAAATTTCTTTAATATTATTGCAGATATCTTTATGTTCATCTACAACTTTAGCAAATCCATTTATTGACTGATAATTATCCTTCTCTATATTTAAAACTGTAATTCCTGTATAAATATACTTATAAATAAAGAACAATGAAAATAGAAATATTATAGATTGGTATGATTTTTTGTAGTGTAAAACTATAATTACATATACAAATAGTATAATAGAAACTACAACTGCAGGAAAATATGTTCGCATGCCACTTGTAATATCAAATATACTTTGAAATGAAAAAGGTCTAAAACTTGATGCCGCCGTACCAGCTGATATGATGTATGGAAAAATAAACGCAAACCAAACTACACATAATAGTACTTTTGCCCATATAATATATGGGACATATTTTTTGTTTTCGTGCCACTTTTCTTTTAAATAAATAGATCCTAAAAGAAGCATAGGTCCTACATAAGACATATAATATCGTAAATATGTTACCCCTCTATATGCATCAGCATTGCTACTTCTTCTTTCCATAGCCTCTTTTACTCCTTGAAGCCAATTAACAGATTGCCCACCAATCGTAATCGCTACGCAAACTAAAGTAAACACGAACACTATAAACATAATCGTATCTTTTTCTGTTTTTTCACTCTTGCAAAATACTTTATAAATAAATACAACTGCTATTATAAAAAGGAAAATTAATAACCCTCCTGTAAAAACATCTCCAGTAAAAAGTTGACCTAAAATAATACTTATCCAGGCTTGCCAATATTCCGGTTTTAGGATATTTAATAGGCCACCGTTATAAACAGCAGTATTTCCTAAATTTTCAGAAGAGGTTATCCATAACCACTCAACTTGATGTTCTATAAATATATTAATAAGGATATATACTATTATCCCCATTATAGAGAATACTTTCCAATTGACTATCCATTTTCTATAAGCAATAAAATATAAAATTATAACAAATACTACAGCTATCCATAAAGTAATTGCCCTATTATGTATTAACATTGCATATGTTAATATAGTTAATAGTAAAACCGTATATAACATCACTTTTTTCTTGTTATCTTGATTTGCATCCAATAATAACAATAATAGTAAGACACACCAACATATAAGTACGTAAATATGCTCGTTATAGATATATGTTACTGGAAGTATAACAAAATATGAAGCGAGCACAGCCATAGGAATACGGAGGCCTCGCTTCTTTATATTGCTGAAGTTTATAAGTATAAAATATGCGATTATAGAAATAAGCGAATTCATAATTACACATATAAATAAAATAGAGCGGTATAAAACCACCGGACTATCGATCATTCTAAACAATGGGAAGAATAGAGAATAAAAACCCATACCATAATATCTTCCACCATCTAAAATTCCTGTCCAATCGAAACCTGCTATTTTGGCAGCGCTGGCCAAAGTCCAAATTTCATCTCCGATTATGTTAAAAGGGTATGCATAAAATACTAATACCAATTTAGGTATTATCGATAAGGCACTAATTAAAAGAATTTCATTAATCCGTTTATTACTATTTTGCATCTAACTAATCATCCTTTGTTTTAAAATAGAATATATTGGTTCAAAATAATAAAACATACTATATTTTAATTTCTTCTTTTTCGGCATAGGACTTAAATACACGTTTTCTTTTAGATATCCTTTATATACTTTTTTCAACTTCCTAGCCTCAACCTTTTTATTTATTGTCTTTAAACCCAAAATGTTTCTAGAGAGAGCACTCATCAAATACTGTAATGACTGAATATACAAAATTTCATTTTCTTTTTTAAAATAATTCATTCTTTCCTCAAATGCTTGGATTACATCTTTAGTTCTGATACTATAACCTTGTCCTATAATGCTTTCTTGTCTTTGGTAATAATAATAAGTTTTAGCTTTAGAATAAACACATCTAGACATTGCATACAAGATTTTATATGTTACATATTCATCTTCGTGTATACGTCCTTTTGGATACTTTAGATCTTGAAATACTGATTTCTTATATAATTTATTCCAAGCGACAACAATATCGATATAGTTATCTTTGTCTTGTTTGATTAATAATTCCTTACCAGATATTATCTCAATATCGTTATCTAATACACCCCATTTAAACTCTTCACAATATCCTTTAATATGTGAAGCGATTGAAATATCTGCATTATTTTCAACAAGGTTTTTATATAATAACAGTATTGTATTTGGATGTATATAATCATCAGAATCTAAAAGGTATATATATTCTCCCTTTGCAGCTTCAATACCTGCATTTCTGGCATCAGAAAGTCCGCCATTTTTTTTATGAATGACTCTTACCCTCAAATCCTTTTTTTTATAATTATCACATATTTGCCCACATCTGTCTAAACTTCCATCATCAACTAGAATTATTTCTAAATACGAATAACTCTGTTTCATTACAGAATTTATACAACGATCAATTTCTTTTTCTACCATATAAATTGGAATTATTACACTTATCAATTCCATAATACACCACCATAATTAATATATTATTTTTATTATTTTATCAATTATCCAAAAACAATGTCCTTTTGCTAAAATCCCCATAAAAATTAATTGAGGTTTTAAATTAAAAAGATTAGCCTTTTTAATACATTCCATAAAAGGTTCCGTATTTATTAACTTTTTTGCCTCTTTACTTCTTATACTATAAGATAATGTATTATTCTTATGAAAAATATCTAGTTTTAACGCATATAAATACTGGCGAACTCCCATTTTATAATACGCATCCATAACTTCTGGTTCATTAACTACTATTCTATGCATCATAGTCATAAGTTCTAACATTTGTTTACTCTTATTTGGTTTATATGAATTCATTATAGATTCATTATTTTTTCTATAATAGTATCCTATTGTTTCAACATACATAAGTTTGCTTACATATCCCAAAATTATATAATTGAAGTATATATCTTCCCCCCAACTAAGATTCTCTGGAAATCTAACATTATTAGAAATAATCACTTCTCTTTTATAAAACTTTGCAACAGGACCATGAAAAATAAAGCCTCTTTTTATATATTTATTAATATATGTACTATCACTATTAAGCAGCCCCATTTTGACCTTATATGGCAAAAATTCCCCACATGCTTTGCCGTCCTTATAATCCAGTATTTCTTTTTCCTCCTTTACATATTCCGATGTAAAGTAAAATATATCAATATCATCACTTACTTTTTCTAATACTTTAATATAGGTTTCACTACAAATCCAGTCATCGGCATCTACAAACGTTATCCACTTCCCTCTAGCAATTTCTATACCTCTATTTCTTGCTGAAGAAGGTCCACCATTTTTTTTGCTAATATATATATAACTACTATGTTTTTTTATATAATAATTACATATTTCTACCGATTGATCTGTTGACCCGTCATCAACCATAATAATTTCAGCTTTATCAGCTAATCCTTCCAAAGATTTAAGGCAATAATTTAAATATTTTTCTGCATTAAATATAGGTATAATTATAGATAATTGGATATCTTGCATTATACTTACCTCTCATTCTTTTTACATGCTTTAGCCTCTTCATGTCCTTTACCATAATCCATCTTACGCAACTCAAACTGTATTTCTTCTAGCAATTTTCTATTAGCTGAAATAACATCTCCTAATAATCCGATTACTCCACATAGAACAGCTATAATAATCAACATACTCCCTAGTATTAATGATTGTACATGTCCAGATCCAGCTCCCATACACATAAATACAATAAATCTAATTCCCAATGCTAATCCAGCAACTCCGAATACTGTTGCAATGCACGCGAAACAATATAAGGGCTTATACATCATTAATGCCCGTCCTATTGTTAGCATTGATTTTTTTACATATCCGAACATGCTACTAAAAAGTCTTGACGGTCTGAGCTCTGCATTCGTCCGTATTGGCACTGAGGTTACGGCCATTTTCTGCCTTCCTGCTTGTACAATAGTTTCTAGCGTATAAGTATACTCGTTTATAACATTCAATCTCATAGCAGTATGGCGACTGTAAGCTCTAAATCCACTTGGTGCATCTGGTATATCTGTTTTAGAAGCTTTCCGTACTACCCAACTTCCTAAATGCTGCAACCTCTTTTTTAGCGGTGAGAAATGTTCAGTTTTATCAATAGGACGTTCCCCCACTACCATCCCCGCCTCACCACGCAGAATAGGCTGAATCAATTTTTCAATATCCGCCCCACAATACTGGTTATCAGCATCCGTATTAACAATGATATCTGCACCATTCCTTAAACATGCATCGAGACCTGCCATGAAGCCCCTGGCAAGTCCCTTATTATTTCTGAAATTAACGACATAATTCACGCCCCAGTTTTTAGCGACTTCTACCGTATTGTCTGTGCTCCCATCATTAATAATCAAATATTCTATTATATCAACACCCTCGATATGTTTAGGCAGATCGTTTAATGCCACTTCTATTGTTTCCGCCTCGTTAAAACAAGGAATTTGAATAATCAATTTCATAGTTTTCCCCTCGTGTTTCATATATTTTTAAGTAATTCCTGATTTACAGCACTTCTGCCTATAGAATCATAAACTACTTTTGTATTCTTCATTTGTTCTAATGTGTAGCAGTTTCTTCCGTCCAGAACAATTGCCTTATTCATCAATGCCTCATATTTTCGGACATCAAACTGTTTCACTTCATCCCATTCCGTCAATATCAAACATAGATCCGCACCTAAAATAGCGTCTTCTATGCTATTGCAGTATTGAATCTTTTCCGGAAAATACTTTTTAAAATTCTCCATTCCAACTGGATCCCATACTCGTACATGCGCTCCATCTTCTAATAGCAACGGAACATTAACCAAAGAAGCCGCTTCCCTTAGATCATCAGTCCCTGGTTTAAATGTACATCCCAAAACAGCAACATTTAAAAACAGAAAATCATCATAATACTTTTTCGCCTTTTTTATCAGTTTAAACTTTTGATTTTCATTCACTTCTATTGCAGCACGAATGGTTCTTATTTCGTTATCATTAAAATTAGCAAGCCAATTCAAAGCCTTCGTATCTTTTGGAAAACAGGAGCCACCATAGCCAATGCCAGAATTCAAAAATTTATTTCCTATCCTGGCATCATAACCCATTCCATCAGTTACTTCTTCTATATCTGCCCCAACAATCTCGCACAGATTAGCAATCTCATTAACATAGGATATTTTCAAAGCAAGAAAATCATTAGATGCATACTTAATCATTTCCGCACTTCTTCTCTTCACAACAAGTTTAGGCGCATCAAACTCCTTATATACCTTCTTTAATATTTCCCCAGGGACTTTATCTTCTACGCCGATTACGATCCTGGCCGCATGTAAAGTGTCCCTCACAGCAGTTCCCTGAGAAAGAAATTCCGGATTAGATGCCACATAAATCTTCACATCATTTTTCTGTTTGTCGTGAATATAAGCTTCGATCTTATCATTCGTTCCAATCGGCACGGTCGACTTCACGACAACAACACAGTCCTGCTTCGCACTTTCTGCTATTTGCTTAGCAACTTTATATACATAGGATAGATTTGCTGAACCATCCTGCTTCTCTGGAGTCCCCACCCCTATAAAAATCACTTCGGCATCTTGATATGCCTCTTGATAATCTGTCGTAAATGTAAGATGCTCTAAGCTTTCCGTCATCAATTCCGACAACCCTGGCTCATAAATGGGAGAGTTTCCCGTTTGCATGATCTCCACCTTTTTTTTATCTATATCCACGCACGTAACATCATGTCCTTTACTAGCCAGACAAACTCCTGTAACAAGACCTACGTACCCAGTACCAGCAACCGCTATCTTCATTTCACCTTCCCCATTCTTCATTTGTTTTTTGGCAAATTTCGACATGCTCTTAAATAATATAACACACTTCCGTCATAATTTCTACCCTTAATAACCGGCTGTCAATGTTATACCAGTTTCTCCTATCTTTTCCTTTAGTTGATCTCCGAGCACATAAATGTATTCATGCTCTGCTATCTTACCACATAAATATCCCTCATCTATAAGTTTCGACCATTCCTTTGGATTCTGACACAAAAAGATAGCTTCCGTCTCATTTTTTGGCGGTTCAGCAGAAACTACAGGCTTGTCTAATAAATTGAATTGATATAGATATTTTGTCTGCTGTCCAATTCCTCCTACACGGCCATCCTCAACATATATCTTATCAGGTAAAACCGCTTCTTTCTTAAGGTCATTAAGAAGCTGTACGCTATCATCTACATAAGTATAATTTTTTTGCCCCCGGTATCCCTCATGATACAAAGCATTGAAACAATAACAATAAATAAGCATAATGCATAATAAACCTAGTATTATATGTGTTTTATTATACCTGTATAAAATATAACTGATAAGCAAAATAAGGAATACTATAAATGTACCTGGCAGATAAGTGCGAAGCCTAATCACATCTTCAAATCCTTTGGTTAATGAATAAGGTGCAAAATCCCAGCAGGAACCGTTAAACTCAC
Organism: Faecalicatena contorta; assembly: GCF_001404335.1. Lineage (GTDB taxonomy): Bacteria > Bacillota > Clostridia > Lachnospirales > Lachnospiraceae > Faecalicatena > Faecalicatena contortus_B. The sequence goes on along the minus strand of NZ_CYZU01000033.1, from coordinate 46,320 downwards.
TGATAAAAGGCAAGATACACACAACCCAATACCCCTGCAGCAATGCGGCAGTCACACAGACAACCGGATATAATTTGCCGAGTGCTTGTCTTTTATGATAAAAATAGGCGATACCTGCCATCAGCAACGGACCAACATAGGCCCCATAATAGCGGAAATAAGTTATTGCACGAAATGCATCAGGATCCCCCTCATAAAACATTGCACTCGTCACACCACCAAGCCAACTAATTGATTGTCCTCCGATTGTAACAATTACAGCAGCCATAAAAATACTTCCAACTACCATATATGGACTCATTTGATAAACTTCTGCCATATTACTTTTTGCTCTTATTAGGCCTCTCCACAAAAGAATCAGAATGGCAATGACCGCAAATATTGCCAAACCACCGGTTACAATAACAGCTTCGTTCAACTGTCCTATAATAATATTAACCCATGCCGGCCATGATTTTATGTCTTCCAGCAAATATCCTATTGAAAAAGAAACTCCTGTATTAGCAATACCAGAACTGGATGCTTTCACGAAATAATCTAACACAGCCTCCATCCCTTTTTGGCTAACAACAAAGGCTCCTGTCCCCATCACAAGGCACACTGGAATTGATACTAAAGTTTTCCGATAAGCCCACCCATAATAAACAACCCCAAATGCCACAGCCATCCAAACAGCCGTTGCGCGTGAATGTACAGTTGAAGCATAGAACAGAACCAAAACCAGAACAACTGTATATATAATCTTTTTCTTATAATCATCTACACATGAATTCATCCGCAGCAGCACCCAAGCCAGCAGCCACATTACCAGAACATAGATGAACTCTGGATAAGTATATACAGCTCTCACAGCTACCAGATAGGAACAGCATATAGAAGAAACGCATAATATTTTTTCATTGTCCACATGAAAATACTGCTTCATCAAATGATATGAGATTGGTGCACTGACGCTCTGAGCTAAAGCCATCAGTAAAACGATCATTCGATACAGTAAGATCGGATCATGTATCAATTTAAAAAATGGAACCAGCAGCACCGTATACCCATACCCATAATAGCGGTAGTCCTGCATAACCCCACTCCAGTCATATCCAACCAGCTTTGCCGCCGGCCCCATTGCAAAGATTTCATCCCCGCCAATAGATACTGGTACGGATTGAAGCACAAAAGGAAGCCTCGGTAAAAATGCTATGGCAAATGCCAGCCATATATATTTATTTCTGCAAATCGACTGAAGAGTTCTCTTGAACCATCCTTTATTATGCTGTTCCATTTTCTATCTCCTGTTCAGTTTATTCCTTATCATTTGATAACTGCTTTCTAATATCTCACATACAAAACTTTCCTTCTGCATTACGAGCATTCCCCCGTATATCCCGAAAAACACTACTGCCGATACGAACAGCTCCAAAAATAGATTCTTAATATTCAATAATTGTACAACCACACCACCAGCCATTGCAAGCGCAGACGCGACCAACACTTTCCGTATACTGATATCTTTTACAATTTTAGAAAGCGTATCCTTCAAATAGACGCATTGTACCAACAGCACGACAAATTCTGCCACGGTAGTTGCAATTGCTGCACCGTCTGACGCTATATAGGGGATCAACACTAAATTTAAAACAAAATCAGTTGCTGCACCGACAAGGATAGAATATAGGACTTTCTGTTCCCGCCCTGTAGGTATAAGCACCTGTATCCCCGTTATATTAGAAAGTCCAATTAAAATCACCGTAGGCATCAGATATTTCATGGGTGCAATAGCTCCGTAGAAATCTGTTCCGGCCAGCAGTAGGATAGACTCCTTTGCATACATCCAGAAATAAATAGTTACCCCAGTACCTAATAGTACAACAAAGTTACAGGCTTTTGCTATAATCTTGTAGAATTCTTCTTTATTTCCTGTTTCTGCATAGTAGGATAACCTGGGCAAAAGTACCGTCCCTAATGATGTAATGAGAGTGGTCAAAACTGTTTTCACTTTAATGCCTGCATTGTAATATCCTACATCTACATTTGTCTTCATCATCCACAGCATAACGGTATCCAGATTCGTGTATACACTGATTCCCGCTGAAGTGGCGAAAAAAATCATAATCGGTTTTAAGTGCTCTTTAAAACGGTAGCGCTGTGTCTTTTTTAAATCCACATATCTGCGTAAACGCAGGAAATTCAACACATAAGAACCGCCTCCCGCAAACACGCTGATAGCGCCGTAGACAATATAATCATCCGGGCTCTTTACCATCAGGAACATGAATACGATTGATATCACTTTAAAAATCAAAGTTCTGCTTGCAATGTACCCATACTCTTCCAATGCACTGTAAAGCCATGACACTCCTATAACATTAAGAAACAGCGATACACTGTTAATCAGAAGCAGTTCTCTTTCTGCTGCAAATTTAGGGACAACAGCCAGGAGAATTAAGAATGCAGCATACGTCAGCACCGTTGTTACCGTATTGATGATAAGAAGCTCCTGAACGGTTCTTGACAGTTCTTCCCTATTATCCCGTACTCTTGCACAGGCACGGATTCCATAAGTTGGGATCCCAAGCGATGCAAACATCGCGAAATATGTCAGCACCGATGCTGCCGACGATACCGCTCCGCTTCCTGCCGCTAAAAGTGTCCTGGATATATAAGGAAAGGTAATTAACGGAAATAAAATAGAAGATGCCGTCAGTATGAAATTCATAATGAAGTTAAACTTCACCGAATTTACCTTCAGGGCCATTATGCTTCCTCCATCCCGTTTCTCTTTTTCCCCATTTTCACTATCGTCTTATATCCCTTAAACCCCGTCCGCCGCAAAAGACTTAACGTTCCGCTCTCAAGCCCCGCAAGCCTGTAAACCTCGGGATTCTTCGCAAGCAGCTCCCTGTCAAATTCTACAAATTTCTGCTTCATTTCCTCATTCTCAACCGGATAACTCATGAAGATCGTAATCTGCTCCCCTACCATCTCCGCAATCCGTTTTGAAATATACTCAATTTTTTCTTTTTGGCTCCCCTCTTGTTTTGCATATTCCGTAACAAAATCTGTCAGATGCATGATCACATCTATATGATTCTGTATGTGCTTCTGATATCCCTGCATGCTGACACTCTGAGTCGCCTGAGCCAGACGGTACATATAAACATAAATATCAAAATAAGCAACCTTTTCCACATAAGGAACCGGATACAAAATATATTCTACATCAACATAGAAACAGTGCTCGTCCAGCCGGATATGATGTTCCTTGAGAATTGCCGAGCGGATTGCCAGCGAATGCATTGGGATCTGTGTCTTTGTTACAATATCACTAAAATCCCAGTATTCCCCGCTGCCCTGTTCCCTTTGCAGCATTTTAAACTCACGCGGTGTCCTCTCTTTTGTCTGATCGTCCACCTCATAATAATTACATACAACATAGTCTGCGCTGCACGTTCTCAGTTTCTCCACCATACAGACAAATCCATCTTTATCTACCCAGTCATCGCCATCGACCACTTTAAAGTATGTCCCTCTGCATTCCTCTATCCCCCGGTTAATTGTAGAACCATGCCCGCCGTTTTTCTTCGAAATCAGGCGGATGCTGTCCGGATATCTGTTCTCATATTCTTTTCCTATTGCAGCCGTACCGTCTGAAGAGCCGTCATCTACAATCAACACTTCTATATCCTTCAATATTCTTTCATCCAGAAAAGAATCCAGTGTCTGCCTTAAAAAACGTTCCACATTGTATGATGGAATAACTACTGATAATACCTTATCCATTGTCTTTTCTCCTATCGTCTTCTCATCTTGTCCGACTGTTTTCTCGCCCAGGACAGTACATTCATCATCCAGAACTGCCCTTTTTCCAGTATCCAGAACTGTATTTTTTCTTTCCTGCCCATATTTTTTATATAAGGATTCTTTCGAAACCCGGGAAACAGTTTTGCGGTTAAATCCCTGCACTTTTTCACATAGGGACTTTTCCTGTCATGATATATCATTTCCCTGGCAGGAATAAAATACATATTATAAAATGTCAGATACTCCAGTTCCCTGTGGAAAGTCTCAAACTGTCCGTTTTCCCGATAATAGTCCAGAACCCCCTCCACCATTTTTCTTCTGTGGGTGTAATTCTTTTCATCCTCCGTGCCGGTGGTAATAGAGCCTTCCCTTATCATATAATAATACAACGGTTCTCTTAAATATACAACATTGTCTGCCGTGAGAACTAATTTGGGAATCGTCCCCAGGTCCTCATAGCGGTATCCTACCGGGAAAAACAGGCCTGTTTTGGTAAAAAAGTCCCGGCGGAACAGTTTCGCACACACAGAAAGTGTCTGCAGCATCAGCTCCGGGTTCGTCTTAAGGCTGATAGGACGCATCTCCGGGAGATTACAGGCACATACCTCAACATCCCCATTTGGTTCCATCCGTTTATAGTCAAAATATACGATGTCACTGTCAAATTTTTCTGCTGCCGCCACTGCTTTCTCAATTAGCCTGCTGCCCACATAGTCATCACTGTCCAGGAAAAAAAGGTATTTTCCTGCAGCCTGTCCTGCCCCCACATTTCGTGCATCGCTCAGTCCCCCGTTTTTCTTATGGATTACCCGAATTCTGGAGTCTTCCTGTGCAAATTTGTCACACATCTCATTACTGCGATCCGTGGACCCATCATCCACCAGTATAATTTCCAACTCCTGATATGTCTGTGCTTTTATACTTTTTACACACTTTTCAAGAAAATCCTGCACATTATACACAGGAACTACAACACTTACCAATACCATGTGTATATTTCCTCACTTCCTGGCAGAGTTTATCACCAGTTTTTTATGGTTCTCAGCTGTTCAAATCCAGAAACAGCTGCCGCCATTCTATATATTAATCTGCGGCTTTTCCGCAGACCCGCCCGCAGGGCATGAGTTATGGGGTGCCCTTTGGGTATAATATTCCTCTCAGAACAGCCTTCTGGGCATTAAGGTCAAATAAACAGCTGTCCATATCTATTTTCACGTTATTTCGGTCATATTCCCTGTGAGCTAATATAAATTCTGCCCATTTATCAGCACCTGCGCTTAACGGAAGAAAATAACACTCCCTGCTGATCTTTGCCTCTTCGGGCACACCACTGCTTAATACACAGCGCAGCCCCGCAGCCTGTGCTTCCAGACTGATCATGGAAAGACCCTCAAAATGAGACGGAAGAACAAAAAAATCCATGCCCTGAAGAAGCCTGTCCACATCATTCCTCCAGCCCGTCAAACGCACCGCGCTTTCCAGCCCATACTGCCGCACTTTCTTTTTTATGATTTCCATTTCCTCTCCTGCTCCGATCAGCAGAAGAACGGCCTTGGAATCTTTTTTATAGATTTCCCGGAATACTTCCAGAAGAAACCCATGATTTTTCACATAGGTAAACGTACCAGCATGACCGACCACGAAAGAGTCCTCTATTTGTAGTTCCCTTCTCACGTCATCCCTGATGTGTTGATTAAATGTATATTTTTGGGTATCAATTCCACTCACTACTACATGAAAACGATTCGAATCCACGATTCTTTTCGGAAATGCCCACTCTCCGGCCAGTCTGGAAGCACCGTAGAACTCGGTGCCTGTCCGGTACAAAAACAGTCTGCATATTTTATGAATGCAGTTAAAGACCAGTCGTTTCAGTGAATTTGCACAGTCATTCCCACTGGCATGGCAATGCAGGACCCGTTTCTCTACCATGCACTTTCTTGCTGCCAGAGCTGCCACACAATCTATTGCCGTAGATATATTTAAATAAACGATATCATAGTGGTTATTCCGGATCAAATGGCACACCTTTGCATACTGTTTAAAAGGGTGGCGCAGGCTGGGAATCTCAAATAAACGGGAATGATACTTTTCGAGCCGCTGCCGCAGCCCCTCATCGATATGGTTGGTAAGGAAATCCATCTGCACATCCTCTCCCCCGGCGGTTTCCAGAAAATTAAGCAGATATCCATCAATCCCTCCGCCTGTACCATCCATAATAAATCCAATTAAAACCTTTTTCATTTTGCCTCTTCCTTATGCCCTGTTTGTAGCAGGGCAATGAAATATCCAAAGCACAGCCAAAAACAAAATGTCTCCGGTGAATTCACATAAAAGATCGTGGAAAGCACCGTGGCCGCCGCCGAAATAGAAACCATTACCGTGAAAACAGCCACCGCAGGTCTGAAGATATCAGGTGGCGCTCCCTTTACCTTTCTCTTCATATACAACAGCGTATTAACCATGAGCCATATAAGCGCTGCTATGCCCAAAGCGCCCTGTGCCGTAGCCGTATCCACCACCATGCTGTGCATAGAGTCATATTTGATACCCAAAGAATTCTTCACAAGATATGTTTCCGGAAACCGGTCCTCTGCAAATTCCGTAATATTGCGGTAACTGGCGCCGTATACCGGAGATGCCTTTATGATCTCAAGACCGCTTTCCCAAATTCCCATTCTGCCATTACTAAGGTCATGCGCAAGATCGGCTTTCCGCCCGATCGCTTTCCTTCCTGAGTTGCTCTTCTTTGGAATATTTTTCTTTGCCCTGTGCACTGCTTCTATTTTTTTATCTACAGTATTATAGACCTGTTTAAATCCCATGGTTCCCGCAACTGCTGCCAATCCGATCACCAGCGCCGCAGCGAACGCTGCCGCAGCCCTTCCTTTGAATCTTCCAAACCGGCGGTACAGACAGAGACCTGCCATTACAAACAGACCGGCAGCCAGAGCGACCTCCCCAGTTCTGGAATCGGAAAATACAAGAAACAGGAACTGCACCATGATACTGAATACCCAGAAAACTTGCCCGGCTTTCCTTTTGGATATCCAGAAAAGATAAACTGCCAGAAATACTGCCGCCAGCGCGATAACAGATCCCCTATTGGGTTCGTCATAGATTCCCCAAAGCCGTCCCCAGTTGAATCCTACGATGTGCTCTGTCCCCAGAGGGTCTGTATATCCCATATTCCTGCCCCAATACACCATAGAAAGGCTGATTATATGAACAACGGTACAGTAGACAACATACACCGCCGCCGTAATTTTCAATTCCTTCAATACCTCTTCCCTGCTATACGTGCAGGTCGGTATATATATAATAAACAAAGAGATAAACATCCATACAAGGCCTTCTATATTCTCCAGATATCCATACCTTATATTCATAACCGCACTGAATACCGCGCTCAGCAAGAACGCAGCCAGGGGCCAAAGATTCGGAACCTTCAGATAAAGCCGGTAATCCTTCAGCATCCAAAGCCCCAGCACCGCTCCCCAGACCGCCGATAAAATCGTCGCATACTTCATCCATACAGTCCCGTTTACAAAGGCATTGAAAGCCAGCAGTAAATAAATCATATAATACATCTTAAATATAAAAAGTACCTGTTTAAATCTCTTATTCTCTGTCATAATTCTCCTTGCAGTTATTTTTAAAACACGTTAACGTCCTGATTTCACCCTCGAATAAACCATAGGCAGAAATCTCCTTACCATATAGATTCCCCTCCCCATCATCAAACATGGGATTGCTTTCTTCCAGCGGAACAGCATCAGTGCAGTCCGAAGCGTCACACTTTCCTTGGCCCGTGCCATCGGTATCAATTCATTGAACAGGCCCTGGGCAAACACCCCCTTACACCACTTATACCTTTGTGCATGATTCATTCCTGAACGCCTGTCACAGTTTCTTTCCAGAGCGGAAAGAATATACCTTGCATACAGGCTCCCCAGAATACTCCTGACTTCTTCCGTACAGATCCCCCAGTAGGAAAACTGGTCAAACAGCATCTCAATCCGCTGCCTGTGGAGTTTAAAATAATCCGGTACAAACTTATTCGTCAGATTCGCTTCCATCCTTTTGCCGTAATGATACGGCACAATGGACAGAATATTCAATCTTTCTATATCCATAAAATATTTAACATTAAAGACGATATCCTCGATCAGCCTGACATTTTCATAATCCAGCTTCAGCTCCCGGATATAGGAAAGCAGATAAAACTTGTTCCAGGCATACCCATACAGTGTCTGTTGTTCCAGCTCTATTATATGGGGCCGGAATTCTTCAGCAGACCGGTAATAATGTTCTTCCGGGCAGATAGGATGTGTATATTGGAGATGCCCCTTCTTATCATAGTATTCTTCAATATGACCGAACAGCACTGCCTGCGCGGGATTTTTCTCGATAGAGGCATACACTTGCGCCAGCAGGGCAGGATCCACATAATCATCCGGATCCATAAACCAGATGTATTCTCCGCGGGCCGCTCTGGTTCCGGTATTGCGTGCTGCGCTCAACCCCCTGTTCACCTCATGGCGTATCACCTGGATGCGGGAGTCCTCCGAGGCGTATTTTTCTGCAATCCTTCCGCTTCCATCCTTAGTACAGTCATCTACTACCAGGATCTCCCAATTGTCAAATGTCTGATTCTGTATGCTTTGAATCGCTCTGTCTATATATTTCTCCACGCCGTACGCAGGCATAACGATGGAAAAATAAGGCGTTTTTGCCTCTTTTATATCCATAAATGTACCTCTCAATTTAGTTCTTTTCTGTCAGTTCCCTGATTAACTCTTCTATCTTTCTGTATGATTTGGGCCTGTCAAACTGTTCCTCCGCAATCTTTCTTGCTTTTTCCCCCATTTCCAGGCGCTTTTCTTCATTCTCATACAAGTCTTCGATCGCATCCGCCAGAATCTTGACATCCTCCGGTTCGATATTTACGCCAAAGCCGTCCGCCTCTACTTTTCTTCTGAATTCAGGACTCATGCATGTATTAATCATTGCCCTGCCGGCGGCAAGATAATCACCGATCTTGGTAACAATGCTTTGCGGAGCCTTTCTTACAAAAGAATTGACCAGAATATCCGACTTTTTCAGATAAGCTGCCATTTTATCATAGGGTGCATAACCAACAAATTCTACATTGTAGATCTGGCGTTCCCGCGCCAGCGCTTCCAACTCATCTTTCATCGGGCCGCCGCCCAGTATCTTGATCCGGATATTCTGCCTGCCTCTTCCTGCCAGTTCTTCCGCAGCCAGCACCATGGTACGGATGTCATAGCTGGTTCCGATTGTGCCGGCATAGCTCACCCAGAACTCATGTTCTGTCTTTGCAACCAGAGCGTCATTCTCCTCGGCGCCTTTATCAAATTCTGAGATCTCGTTGCCTACATAAACCGTGGCCTTAGGCACTTCCCTCTTCTGATTCTGAAACGGCCTGTCTCTATATTCATCCGATGTGCCGATGACTCCCGATACCAGGGAATAGACCTTTTCTGCATCTCTCTGCAGTGGATGGAATAAAATAGAACTGACCACGGGAATATCCAGCACCATCCGCATGGCCTCCGGCCAAAGGTCGTTTACATCGGCCACAAAAGGAATGCCCCGCCGCTTCGCATATTCGGCTGCCGCCAGCGCCACATCATTGGGCGGAATTTCCGCATAGAGAAGATCATAATCCCCTTCCTTCTCCAGCAGCGCCGTCAGATTCTTTGCTGCGATCTTATGGCTGCGGATTCTTTTCAGATCCACATTTTTCTTGTATCCCGGCTCATATATAAACTTGATACCGAACTGGTAATCCTCTTTTTTAATCTTTTCCATATCCCGCTGGGCTTTTTCCCAATGCTGGAATGTGGTCGTGATCAAATCCACCTGATATCCCGATTTTGTCAGAAAATCGCAAAGGTAGCGGAATCGGGTATAGCCCTTTTCTCCATCCAGTCTTACCCCCATTGTAATGACTGCTATCTTCTTCATCGTATATCCCCCTCTACTTTATCACTGCCAGTACTGTATCTATCATTACCCTGATATCTCCCCAGAAATGAAAGTTCTGGAGATACTGCAGGTTATGTTTCATTTTCACGGGAAGTATATGATCCACATATACTTCATCCACCGATTTCCCCGTCTCCCTCAGATATTTTTCCATCATCAAATCCTCATCCTTGAAGATAATACTGGTACGGGATGTGATTCCTGCGGGAAGGAGAAGCGTTGCCATCATCTCATCGGTATATTGCTCCACATACTTTCTTACTTCCGGCCTGGTTCCAACAAAAGACATGTCCCCGGTTAGTACATTAAAAAGCTGCGGCAGCTCATCCAGCCTGCATTTGCGGAGCATCTTTCCTGCCCTTGTGATGCGGCTGTCCGCCTTGCCGGTGACTAAAGGCCCCTTTTGATCCGCATCTGCAACCATAGTCCTGAACTTGAAAATACGATATGGTTTCCCATATCGTGTAATCCGCTCCTGTCTGTAAAAGACAGGCCCTCTGCTGTCCAATTTTATCCATAGTCCAAGCACAGCCATGACCGGTGCTAAAACAACGGTCAAAACCACTGCAAAAAGAAGATCCATGATGCGTTTCATACACAGACTGAACTTCTTTTTTTTCAATTTATCATAATAAGGCCGGAGTGTCTTGTTCTTCATCGAATCCGGCAGCTGTTCCCATCTGATCATTCTTTTTACTCCTGATTGTAAGAATAACGGCTGCTACGCCCTGTCATAACATTCCTATACACCTGTTACTGTTACACCCTGCGGGCGTGCACAGTAGCATACATCTTTCATCATGTCCCAAGTCCCGAAGGGCTCTTAACATTGGATCTCTATTCTATCGTAATGCTATATCCGCGCTCATAGCAGCGCCCGAAATGTATCGGATACATACTGCACCTGTTCATCAGTCAGGCAGGTATGAAGCGGAAGCGTAATTTCATTTTCAAACTGTGCATAAGCATTCGGAAAGTCCTGTATGTCAAATCCCATCTTCTTATAAGCGGTCAGCATCGGAAGTGGTTTGTAATGGACATTGGACGCAATTCCAGCTTCTGCCAATTCTGTTATAATATTGTTACACTCTTCACGTGATTTGTCAAGCGCACGTACAAGATATAGGTGTCCACTGGACTGATGATGCTCTCCATAGTGTGTCAGCACCTGCACCGGGCTTTCTACCAGCCCCTCATCATACATGCCGATGATTTTTTTTCTTCTCTCCAGAATCTCCGGATACCGCTCCAGCTGCACCAGTCCTATAGCCGCCATAATATCCGTCATGTTGCACTTATAATAAGGCGCCACAACATCGTATTCCCAAGCACCTGCCTGTGTTTTTGCCAGAGCATCCTTGGACTGCCCGTGAAGGGAAAGAAGCATATATTCCCTGTATAGTCCTTCCGCGTCCAGACCTGCCTTCTGCAATGTATCGGACCAGGTCACCGCCCCGCCTTCGGCTGTAGTCAGGTTTTTAACTGCATGAAATGAAAAACAGGTGAAATCCGCAATCTCTCCGCATTTTTTGCCCTCCCTGCGCGCGCCAAATGCATGCGCGGCGTCTGCCATCACAAGAATACGGCCAAGCGCTTCCTGCCGCTCATTAGCCGGCCGGTAGATCTGTTTTTTTTCTTCGGCAATACGGAAGATTTCATCGTATCTGCTGTAAATAATGCCGGCCAGATCCACGCATATAATTGCTTTTGTGCGTTCCGTCACCGCCTCCGCCGCTTTCTCTGGATCCATTTCATAGGATCCGGGCAGCGTATCCACTAAAACAGGAACTGCCCCCACATGGCAGATACAGCTGCAGGTAGCCGTATACGTGTATGCAGTCGTAATCACTTCGTCTCCTGCTCCAATTCCCATCACGCGGAGTGTCATCTCCATACAGGCGGTAGCGGAATTCAGGCAGGCAGCCTTACGTGTACCGCAGTATTCCGCGATTCTGCGTTCGAATTCCTTGGTCCGCGGCCCGGTAGTGATCCAGCCGCTTTGCAGGGTCTTCGCAACCTCTGTAATTTCTTCTTCGGTAATATCCGGTGGTGAAAATGGTACCTTCATATTTTGTGCCTTCTTTCCTGTTATGATAGGTTTTTTCTGGATTTGGGACTGTCTGTCCGTATATCTGCATCCGCAATCCCTCTGTCCAAAAAAGCGCTGGGCAGTTTGGAACGGGTGTCTGAAAAATCTTTATTCCATCCGGCCTGTATCTGCTGATCCCTGATAATATCTGCATCCCGCAGATGATAGGTCGGAACAATCTTGTGGACAATATATTTCATACGGTCGGTCTCCGCATATGCCTCACGATATAAATCCTCCAGATCGTTTAAAAATTCTTCTTCATCAAATTCAATCGGCTTTCCGATGTGTATTTTTTCATTTTCCGTATTCTCCAGACCTTCTTCTGCCATCAGAAGTTCTTCATATAACTTCTCTCCCGGCCGCAGTCCGGTATACTTAATTTCAATATCCATTCCAAGTGTATAGCCCGACAGCCGGATCAGGTTCTTTGCCAGATCCACAATCTTCACCGGCTGGCCCATATCCAGCACAAAGATTTCTCCGCCCTTAGCGCTGGCCCCTGCCTGCAGAACCAGTGAGACGGCCTCCGGAATCGTCATGAAATAGCGGATAATATCCGGGTGGGTCACGGTAACCGGCCCGCCTGCTTCAATTTGTTTCTTAAACAGCGGAATCACGCTTCCGTTGCTGCCCAGCACGTTTCCAAAACGCACTGCAACATACTCTGTCTTTGAACGGTTGTTAAAGGCCTGGATAATCATCTCGCACATCCGCTTGGAGGCGCCCATAATGTTTGTCGGATTAACCGCCTTATCCGTAGAAATAAGCACAAATTTATCAACACCGTACCTGTCCGCCGCAAGCGCTACCTTATAAGTTCCAAAGACGTTATTTTTGATCGCCTCATTGGGACTGTCCTCCATCAGCGGTACGTGCTTGTGCGCGGCCGCATGATAGACAATATCGGGACGGTACTGGGCAAAAACACTATTCACCTTTCTTCCGTTTCTGACCGATCCGATCAGCACCACAAGATCCAGATACGGAAATTTTGCTTTCAGTTCCTGCTGGATATCATAGGCATTGTTTTCGTAGATATCAAAAATAATCAGCTGTTTTACACCGTTTGCCGCTATCTGGCGGCACAGCTCGCTTCCAATGCTTCCGCCTCCGCCTGTCACCAGTACCACCTTGCCGGACACATACCGCCCGATTTTCTCCGTCGTAATTCGAATCGGATCTCTTCCCAACAAGTCTTCAATCTCTACATTGCGCAGTTTTGATACACTGACTTCTCCATTTACCAGCTGGTATACGCCGGGAAGAATCTTCAGCTCACAGTCCGGCACCTTCTGGCAGATATCCAGGATTTTCTGCCGCTCCCGCTTATCTGCGCTTGGGATTGCAATGATGATTTCATTAATCCGGTATTTTTCCGCACTGTGCAGGATCTCTTCCCTGCCGCCCACTACCTTAACTCCGTGGATAAATGTACCTCGTTTTCTTGGATTATCATCGATTACACAGCAGATTTTTGCATCCAGCTCCGTACTAAGTTCCAGTTCTTTCATCACCACATTACAGGCCTCGCCGGCTCCGATAATCATGGTATTGCGCACATGCCTCCCGTGAATATTCCCCCGGTACAAGAGCCTTGCCAGCCTGTATGAAAACCGGCTCAGGCAGGTAAGCAGAAACAAGGCAACAACATAAAGAGGAAAATATCCCCTGTATATGGTCCTGTAAGTGAGATAATAGGCCAGAATATTAAACAAAACCGATGCCAGGCAGGCTTCAATCACATATACCAGTTCTTTGATACTCGCAAATCTCCAAAGGCTTGTATATAATCTGCAGGCAGCAAAGATCACAACGGTCACAATCGTATTAACTACGACCAGATCCAGCACAGAGGTGTAATATTCGGCAGGTATCTCACTGATCTGCATATTAAAGCGGATCCACAATGCCAGAAAGGAACTGGCATTGATAAATACGATATCCAAAACTACAAGCAATGCTTTATAGATAATCGAAAGATCCCACTTTTTTAACAGTTTCATCATATTCTTTTCCTCGGTATCTTAGAATTTTATTGTGCCACTTCAGAATCCGGCAGCGTTTCTCCTGCCTCCACTGCGTCAATGGCCTGTTTAATCTCGTTAATTGAATTCTGATCCGGCTGCGTTACATAGAGGATGCTTCCCGGAGAGGAATAGCATTCCTGATCATCCCCGGTTCCCGTTGCCGACATGGATTTGATATTCCATGCGGACGGCTGATTCAGCTGGCTCTTAATGAGCTCCTGAATCTGCTCCTGGGACATATTCGTGTCTACATTCCCGCTGATGCTGCTCAGAATACCGTTTGCGCCTGTCAGGATTGCCGGTGATATCGCCTTCTTGATCATCGCAGTGATGACGGCCTGCTGATTTCTTCCTCTCTGGAAGTCCCCGCCGTCTACATTCTGTCTCTCCCTGGAGAATGCCAGCGCCTGCTGTCCGTTAAAATGATTGACTCCCTGGGCCACATACATCTCAAGGCCTGAATCATAACTGGTGTTGAATTCCTGTTCCGAAACGACATCCACACCGCCGAGTGCATCCACCATCTGTACCAGGGATGTAAAGTTCACTCTTGCATAAAAGTCGATATCCGTATCGTACAGCTTCGCCAGCGTCGCCATTGATGCATCCACCCCGTAAATTCCTGCATGAGTTAGTTTATCCAGCTGTCCGCCCGAAATACCCGGAATCTCTACATAATAATCACGCGGCGTCGTTACAAGCAGGATCTGGTGCGTCGTCGGATTGACAACCGCAATGATATTCACATCGCTTCGGCTGTTAGTCTCAATCGCGCCAAATACATCGATTCCGCTTATATAGACTGTAAAACAGTCATCATCTACTTTTACGTCAGCTGCAGTATTCTCCAGCTTGCTTGTAATTTCATGGGTATAAATAATCTTTACGCTGTCGCTGTATCCTGTAAATGCCTCTTCCAAAATAGCCGTATAGGCATCGTTGTAAATGATCGCTTCCACAGCGCCGTCATGCAGCGCCTGCGCCTGCTCATTCAGGCTGCTGTATTCTACCGTCGAGATGCTGCTGCCCACTTCCTTATTGATGATATCCACCGTAGATTTCACATCGTCGCCCTTCATCGCGTATTGTACGCCGAAGTCGTAGCCGGATGCATCCTTGATGTTTTCTGCGGGGTCTTGCGCCAGTACAGCGACAACCATCTTATCGACTTTTTTATTGCCGCCGCTAATGTCCTTTACAGTGCCGTTTGTCTTAAATATATAATAGGATCCCAGGATCAGCACGATGGACATCAGCACGCTCAGCACTTTTCCGGCAATCGCTTTTTTCTTAGATATCAGCTGGCTTGAAAGCGGAAGTACCCAAAGTAATACAAGGACCGCAATAATAATCCCCAGATATTTCATGGGCAGCATATTCAAAACAAACAATGCGGCTATAAACACCAGCGTTACAGCCAGCTGAACTGCGCAGAGTACGAGCCCTACCTGTCTGCTCACTTTGTTTGGCGCCGGATGCCTGCCGGAATTGCCTTTTTTGCCGTTACCTGTTCCCCCGGAGGGTCTGCCGCCGTTCGCCGCATTCCTGCTGCCGGCGCTTCCCGGCCTTGCAGCTTTGCTCTTACCATTGCCGCTTTTGCCTCCTTTGGCCACAGATTTGGCCGGATTCCCCTGTACCGTCTTTTTCTGCTTTTCTTCCATTCTGCGGCGCTGTCTGGCCTGCTCTCTCCTGTACGCCTCTCTTTCGCTATCGCTCATTTTATTCTGGCCCATCGGTATGCCCCTTCCATTTCTTTATCTTATTTCAATAATTTATATACTTTCTATATGCAAAACTAAGTTACATACCAAAACATAATAGCATTTTTCAACATTTTTCGCAACAGGATGGAAACTTATTAATATTATATTACGCAAATATTAAGATTTTTTCCGTTCCTTCCAGGTAACCCAGACCGCTCCGGCTACGCAGATTGAGGAATAGCAGCCGCTGATCATACCGATCAGCATAGGAAGTGCAAATATTTTAATAGATTCTATATTATAAATGATTGCAAACACCAGCACAATTGCCACGCACAGCACCGTGGTAAACGCCGTATTAACAGAACGCCCTAATGTTTCCGTTATACTCCTGTTCACAAGCGGAACCAGGCCTTCTTTTGTGTGGCCGCTCATATGCTCCCGTATTCTGTCGTACAGTACGATCGTATCGTTAATAGAATACCCGATTATTGTCAAAGTTACTGATACAAACGCATCATTTAAGGGTATTTTACAAACTCCGAATACCAGAAATACAATGAAAACGTCATGCAGAAGAGCAATCACTCCCGACACTCCCGCAGAAAAGCCCGACAGCGCGGAAAAACGCAGTCTGATATACACAACAATAAACAGAGCGGCCAAAACGATGGCAATTGCAGAATTTTTCAGAGCCCTGGCTCCGATATATGGTTCCACCGCATAGGTTTCCGATGACTGATAGTTTAATTCCGGCTGAACTGCCTGCAATTGCTGCAGCACCTTTTCCTGCTCCTGGGGTGAAATACCCTGATTGCCTCCCAGATTCAAAACCAGCTTCTCCTGCCCCGACACAAAATCCTCTCCCGCCTGGGCGCTGACAGGACGATCTAATACGCCTTCGACTGCCTTGGCAGCTTTTTCCGTATCCGGCGTGCCCTCACAGGTATATTTTAAAATTACCCCGCCGGTAAACTGTGTATCCAGCGTTACACCCCTCACCGCGCTTATAATGCTTCCGGCCACCAGCACGGATACCGTAAATATCAGGATAGCTTTACGCTTGCCGAGAAAGTCGATCACTTTCCGTTCCTTTTTTACACGGAACAGTTTGAGCTTCTGGAATCCCGGATAAAGAATCACAGAACTCAGCATGACCCTGGAAAGCCATACGCCTGCTGCCAGATTGATCAGTACCCCCGTCAGCAGAGTATAGCCAAAACTCAGCATGGTACCCGAGCCAAAAATCATCAGGATCACCGCCACTGCCGCGGTCGTCACATTTCCGTCCAGTACGGAAGAAAAAGCATTCTTATAGCCGCGCCGCACTGCCGTCCGGATACTGGAGCCTTTCTGCAGCTCCTCCCCGATCCGCTCGCTGATGATCACATTTGCATCCACCGCCATTCCCAGGGACAGGATGAGCCCTGCAATCCCGGGCAGTGTTAAGGTATACTGGGGCACAGACAAAGCCAGAACCTGAAGGCTCATCTGAAATACCAGCGCCAGGCAGGCGATCGTCCCCGGAAGCCGGTAATATAAAATCATAAAAATGCAGACCAGAATGAAGGCCGTGGCCGCAGCCGTTGTCATCGCTTTAAGAGCCCCGCTTCCCAACGTCGGGCTGATGGTATTATAGTTCGTCGTCTTCAAAGAGAACGGCAGCGCCCCCGCATTAATTTTTTCAGACAGCGTTTCCGCCTCTTCCTGAGAACCCATGCCATTGATCACGGCTTGCCCGCCTTTGATTGCTTCCCTGACCACTGGATTGGATATCTGTTCCTCATCCATATAAATGCCCATGGACTGTCCGACCAGCTTCTCCGTGGCATCTGCAAAGTCTTCTGCCCCCTGCTTATCAAATTCAAGAGACACTTCATACTCTCCTGTCTGCTTGTTCTTAACCACACTGCTGTCCGCAACATTTTTGCCTTCTACCAGAACATTCCCCTGTGAGTCCCTGAAGGTCAGCTTCGCAGTCTCACCCAGTTCAGCAATGGCAGCCTCCGGATTGAATGTTTTCTCATCCGACTTCCATGGAAACCGTACAATAATATTCCCATGCTCCTTGTCTGCAGTTACCTCCCTGTCCAAAATATTCTGCGCATCCAGCCGGTTTTCTATCACCGTTCTCGCCGCATCCAGATCCTCTGCGGACGGAGTCTCTGTCACACCCTCCGGCTCAAAGACCGCTTCCACACCGCCCCGTATATCAATCCCAAAACGCATATCCACCGCACCCTTAAAATCACTGCCCAGTCCGAAAATGGCAGCATAAAGAAACACTGCGGTTACACACAGCACAATCCATATATTTCGTTTATGTTCTTTCAAAGTATTAGCCTCCTCTTATTCAACCAGATGATCCCCTGAGGATCCTCCCTATTTTCACTTATGAACACTCATTATGAAAAAGAATAAGAAAGCCGGCCCTTTTTCCCGTCCCGCTGCTGGATAATATGAACCTGAAGCATGGCATAATTCTGAAAACCCATGCAAAAAGACTGAACCGCAGACCACATCCTGCCATCCAGAAGAATTTGAAAAACACTTAATATAAGAAAGACTTCAACAAAAAACAAAGAAGGCTCCGCAGAATCCTCATCCATCCTGCCGCCGCGCATAAAAACCGTATCCTTCGCTTCCGAAGCAGGCATAAAATCCAAACTCCCCGTACGCAGGCTGTCTCCCCCGTCCATCCGCTGCCCCGCATACCCACATCCGCCAGCCCGGAATCCTTCTCCCAAACGCTCTGCACATGTATCGTTTCCCAAAACAGCTGCAGCAGACTGCAGCGCACCGCTCCCTTCATTCCGACAGCCCGCCCGAAATCCGCCAACGCTCTCCAAAGCCGCAAAAAACACCATACAAACAATCAAAACAACCACAGCCGCTCTCTGATTCCTGTTCTTCACGATGCCCTTCCCGCCTTTCCCGCCGATTTCTGTCACAGCCCCATTATAACCTCCCTCCCCTTTTATCACAACACCAAATTTCTAAAAATACAAGTCCCTCACATATCATTTATCCCCTCCTCAGAAGACAAAGCAACACCAAAGAAACACACATAAGCCTCTCCCGGATTTACTCCCTCCTTAGAAATTAAATCCTACCGCCCGGATGCACCAGCTGAGAAAAAGGGGAGGAAGGTTTCTGCCGGGGCTGTATATGCCGTTTCGGAAGCCTTAAAGTCCGTACTAGAATCCGTTGAAGAAAAAGCGGGAAAAACAGAGGGCGGAATTTGATGTCCGTATCAAATTCCGAGGCGGCCTAAGACCCGAAATTATCAAATTTCGGGTTGCATGCCGCTGATCCCTCTGTTTTTCCCGCTTTTTCTTCTACGGATTCTTAGCGGACGGCCGGTTTCCGAAACGGCATATACAGCCCCGGCAGAAACCTTCCTCCCCTTTTTCTCAGCGTCCCCCACCCGCGAATACTAAGATTTCTAAGCAATAAAATCTACACTTTTCCGCACATCAGTGTTATAATAAGGAAACACATAGACCCATAAGCCAAACCCAAGTGTATACACGAAGGAGGAAAAACTATGAAATTAATAATTACAATGAGCCGCCGTTTTGGTACCGGAGCAAGTATCATTGCAAATGAGCTGTCCCAGCGACTGAACATCCCGGTATACGACAAAGCCTACATTGAACATACAATAGATGACAAAATGTACGACTCAGAAGCCGAAGCAATCCGTGAACTTGCCAAAAGCCCCTGCATCATCCTCGGCCGCTGCGCATCCGACATTCTGAAAGACCGTCTAAACGTCCTGAATATTTTCGTCTGCGCAGACAAAGAAGACCGTATATCCCGCATCATGGAGCTGGAATCCCTCACCCACGAGGAAGCCAAAGAAAAAGTCGAGAGTACCGACAAAGAAAGAGCCGCCTACTACTACGAACACACCGGCAAAACCTGGGGTGATGTAAACGACTACCACATGATCCTGGACACCTCCGAACTAGGAGTAGAAAACTGCGCCGACATCCTGATGCATTACTTCGAAAAACTAGAGTACATATAAACAAAATATTTAACCGCCTGAAAAAAGCTATCCATTATAGCTTCACAGCCCTGCCGAGTCCAGCACATCCCCCGTCCCCCAGTTCAATTCGCTTCTCCCACTCCCGCCAGGATGCACCAGCCCAGCGGACCGCAAGAGGAAGGATGCCCTGTGAGATGCGGGACGGAATGCGCGGCAAGGTCTGTGCTGTTTTGCAGGGCGTAGAGCAGGCTTACCAGCAGTAAGAGAAAAAAGACAGGATTGCAGAGATGGAAATTGCTCTCCAAAGCAATTTCCAAAGAGACCTGAGCCGCTTAAGCATCAGCTTAAGCGGTGAATGTCTCTGGTTCTCTGCAATCCTGTCTTTTTTCTCCTACTGCTGGTTCGCCTGCGGGTCGCCCTGCAAAACAGCACAGACCTTGCCGCGCATTCCGTCCCGCATCTCACAGGGCATCCTTCCTCTTGCGGTTCGCTGGGCGTCAAACTCCCCTCTCGAAGACCTCTCTGCGCAGTTCTTTATTCTGATGTGCCACGATAGTTGTGCAAACCGCATCCCCCGTTATGTTAACCGCCGTTCTCGTCATATCCAGTATCCTGTCAATGCCCATGATCAGTGCAATTCCCTCTACCGGAAGCCCGACCGCATTGAACACCATGGAGAGTGTAATCAGCCCGACGCTCGGTACTCCCGCCGTTCCGATTGACGCCAATGTAGCGGTTGCGATCACCGTAATATAATCCGCCGGCGACAGGCTGATTCCAAAGGCCTGGGACACAAAAACGACAGCCACTCCCTGCATGATTGCTGTTCCATCCATATTGATCGTTGCTCCGAGCGGTATCGTAAAGGAGGATATCTTTTTGGACACTCCCATTTTTTTATCCAGCGTTTCTATGGATAGCGGTATGGTAGCATTGGATGTTGCCGTAGAGAATGCAAATCCCATAACCGGCAGAAACTTCTTTACGAATTTAACAGGGTTCAGCCCTGTAAATATTTTCAGCAGGATCTGGTATACACCGAACCCCTGCAGCAGCAGCGCTAAAAATACCGCCGCCATATATTTGAGCATGGGAAGGAATGCATCGAATCCGATTCCGGCAAAGGTCTTTGCGATCAGGCAGAACACCCCGATCGGGGCGGCCTTCATCACCGCCATCGTCATATCCATCATCAGGTCATTGAACTGGGCAAAGAACTGAGAAACAGACGCTGCGCGCTCTCCTCTTTTCGCCAGCAGAATCCCCACAAATATAGCAAAGAATATAATCTGAAGCATATTCCCTTCCGCCAATCCCTGTATCGGATTTTTGGGAATTATTTCCAGGATAGTATCCGCAAAACTGACTGCCTCTGCAGCTGCTGTCTCTGTTTTTTCCACGCTGCTGATATCCAACCCCACTCCAGGATTGATCAGATTGCCGATCCCCAGTGCCAACGTGATCGCCGCTGCCGTAGTAAACAGATAAAAAATAATCGTCTTAACGCCCACCTTCCCGAGCGTCTTTGTATCCCCTATCGCCATACTGCCGCAGACAAGAGAGCAAAACACAAGCGGTACAACCAGCATCTGCATAGCCCTGAGAAATCCATTGCCGATCACATAAAAGATCCCGTTAATGATAACGGTATCTCTGGTATATCCTGCCGGCACCAGATAGTGGAGTATAATCCCTGCCGCCGCACCGAGCAGCAGACTGATGAAAATCAATGTCGTAAGACCAAATTTTTTCTTCTTTGTCTCTTCCATTAAATTTCCGCTCCTTCCTGCAGGTTAAGCTCCTGTAAATACTCTTTCAGTGCGGCTTGCCACGGTCCCGGCTCTTCAATTCCGCACATCCTAAGCATCATATTATCCAGAATGGTATACCTTATTCCGCAGTTTTCTGCGGATCCGCCCGTAGGGCATGCATTGCGGGGTACCCTTTGGGTATACCTTATTCCGCAGTTTTCTGCAGATCCGCCCGAAGTGCATGAGTTGCTGGATGCACTTTGGATATACGTGCTTCCACAGTTCTCTGTATACCTGCAAGGCTCTTGCCCAGGTTCTTCCAGTTCTACCGGTTCCAGCTTAACATCCTGTCTGCCCATGATCCGCAGTATCTCCTGCGCCAGTTCATAGCGGCTGCAGGACCCGCTGCAGACTGCATGGTAGATTCCCTCCTGCTCTTCCTTGATCAGACGCAGGATTACCTTGCACAGCTCCCTTGCGCTGGTGGGACATGCATATTCATTGATGGCAGCCTCGATAATGCCGCCATGTTGAACCTGCTCTATAATGGAATTTACAAAGTTATGCCCTTCCTTTCCATATACCCAGGAGCTTCTGATTATCAGATGCTTAGGCGCCAGTTCTTTGACGAAATTTTCCCCGGCAAGCTTTGATTTTCCATAGACCGTTCTCGGATTTGGCGTATCAAACTCGTGAAAACTCCTGCAGCTGTTATCCCAGAAAATATCATCTGTTGATATCTGAATGATCCTTGCATCAATTTTTCTGGCAATGGCGCTTAGGTTTCTCGCACCCAATGCGTTTACCTTGTAGGCCTGTTCTATATTATCCTCACATTCCTGTACATCCGTCATTCCCGCACAGTTAATAATTGTGTTCGGACGATTTCTGCTGCCAAACAAATTCACTTCAGCTGCACAGGTAATATCCAGTTCCTCCACATCTGTCTCCAGGAGTTCAACATCCCGCATATCCAGCATATTGTGTATCATCGTACCCACACGTCCGGCCGCGCCTGCAACCCAGATTTTCCCATAGTCGTATCCCATTCGCTCTTCTCCCTTCCGTAAAGTCCTCAATTGATTCCCAGCTGTACACTGTTCCTGTCATATCCACAACCCGTGTATTATATATGGGATTCCCCCAAATTTCAAGGTTTTACGGCCATTTTACAGAATTTTGCATATAATATAGGAAGAATCACTGTAGGATTTTGCGTATGTATCTTATCATCACTTCTATCATTGTAATACTGCTATTACTTTGCGCGTTTTTCTGCATCCGCAGAAAACGGAGCCTGACAAAGGTCCGGAAAATGTCCTGCACGAAAAAATGCAGCCTCCTGAATGAACTCGCGGAGCCTTTCGGCTTCACGTATCAGTTTGTACAGGATATTTTTACTACCAGTACGGACGCGTGGCAAAAAGAATCCGGCTGCGGGGAATTTTACGACCAGACAGCCCTGTCTGCAAACATGGTTTTTGACCGTGAGCCCGTCTACTTTAATTATCGGGGTAGGACCTGGCTGATCGAGTTCTGGAAGGGGCAGTATGGGATCAGTACCGGGGCCGAGGCCGGAATCTGCCATGCAGATACGATCATACCGCCTGCGCTGCGGCGCCAGACAATCTTTCCAGCCGCAGAACCGGAAGAAATGCTGCCTGTCCGGCTCAGGCTGATCGGACCAGAATGCCCGTTTTTCAATCTGTCCCAGACCCACTGGCGGCCGGGGGGATTTGTCATGGGTACCTGTACGCAGCCGGAGGACCTGCTTCTGGAGGCGGTACTGACTTTTCCGGAAGAATCTATGTGCCGCTCTTTTACCCGCGCCCTCATTGGGCTGGGCTATAAAGACAGTGAAATCCTGGTCTACGGCACTACCGTACAATTTTACCTCACTGACCCCAAAGTGCCGGGCGTTCCATGGGATACCTGGGTACAGAGCTATGTAATGTGGAAATCTAGGCTGGCCTGCCGACTGTACCTCTGGATAACCAGGCCGTTTTACAGCACCGCTGACAGGCTTCTTTTCCTCTATTATCTGTCTCCTTTTCTGTTTCGGAAGACACTTCGCATCCGCAGAATTGGAAAAAGAACCGGGAGGCACTCATGAGCTGGTATCAGAGGATTTCGCGTGCTTTTTCAGAAGCACCGGAAGTCCCCTTATACAGCACCTCACGTTTTGTGCTTATCAGTGACTGCCATCGCGGCACCGGTGATCACAACGACAATTTTCTAAAGAATCAGAACCTCTATTTTGCGGCCCTAAATTACTATTATGAGAGGGGATTTTCATATATTGAACTGGGTGACGGAGATGAATTGTGGGAAAACAGGTCATTTTCCAGAATCATAGACATTCACAGTAATGTATTCTGGCTGCTCCGGGAATTTAAAAACAAAGGACGGCTGTATATGCTTTACGGAAACCACGACCAGAGCAAACGCCACTGCGGCTACTGCCGAAAACACTGTTCCACATACCACGCCAGCGGACAGGCGGACGAAGTCCCTCTCTTTCCTGATATGTGCTATCTTCAGGGGGTGATATTAAAAGATATGGAACATGGGAGAGATCTGTATCTGACCCACGGACACCAGGCTGATTTTCTAAACAGTACAGGCAGCCCGGCCGCAAGATTTCTCGTGCGGTACCTCTGGAAGCCGCTGGAGGCGCTTGGGGTATCCGATCCAACCAGTGCCGCCAGAAATTATTCCAGGAAGAAAAAAGTAGAAAAGCGTCTCTCCGACTGGGCACTCAGGGAACAGAAAGTACTCATAGCAGGCCATACCCACCGCCCTATGACCGGATCGGATGCCTCTCCCTACTTCAATACCGGCAGCTGTGTACACCCCCGTTGCATTACCTGCATTGAAATCCAAAACCGTCGCCTGACGCTGGTAAAATGGACGCTGCGCACCAGAGAAGACCGCACCCTGTATGTTGCGCGCGAAACGCTGGGGGAAAACTGGGATTTCTGATTTAAAGAACCCCCAGGTGCTCCAGCAGAATTTTCAGTCCCAGCAAGATCAGAATCACGCCCCCCGCCAGCTCCGCTTTAGCCTTATACTTTGTTCCAAAAACATTTCCGATCTTCACGCCGGCTGCAGATAAGAGAAAGGTTGTCACTCCGATAAAGAAAACCGCTGATATAATATCTACATGAAGAAAAGCGAAAGTAATACCAATAGCCAGGGCATCTATGCTGGTTGCAACAGCAAGGACGAACATCGTTTTGACATCCAGCGCATCGCTGGCCGCCTCGCAGCCCGGGGACAACGCCTCCCTGATCATATTAAATCCAATGATGCCCAGCAGAATAAAAGCAATCCAATGATCAATAGCCGTAATCTTATCTTTAAACTGCACCCCCAGAAAGTACCCCACCAGCGGCATCAGCGCCTGAAAACCACCGAACCACAGCCCCACAACGGAAGCCTTTTTCACGGTAATCTTCGGCATCGCCAGCCCCTTACAGACAGACACCGCAAAAGCATCCATTGATAAACCTACCGCCAATAAAAACAATTCAATAATTCCCATCTGTCATCTTCCTCCTTTGTGAACCTTCCCACGTGCTAGTACATCGAAAAATAAGTAACTGACTCTTAAGCCGATATAAATTTTCGAGAGTGCTGCTTCACAAACGCAGGCGTAGCGGGCTACGCTGAGGCTTGTGGAGTAGTGCTATCGGAAATTTAAATTGGTTTAAGTGGCAGTTAATTATTATTCGATGTACTAGTACAGCATTGCACGAATAATTCAGCAATAAGCACCTGCTCTCTACGCCATAGCTGTACCTGCTTTCGCTAGACGTAGGAACCACTACGCCGTCGCGAAAGCAGGCACAACTCTGGCGCAGATATCAGGCGTTTATTACTGAAAGATTAATGCACTGCTGTACTAGCCTGCGCTGCAACATAAAAAGAGACACATGTACAGCAAAAAACTGTACATGAGTCTCATTATTTAAGATAAGCCAGACCTCCTCGGCCAGTATGTTGACTTACCACGTATGCACTACGCTAATTACTCCCTCACGAACTCCTAATATTTTACCATCCCATCAGGAAAACTTCAAGTATAAAATATTTTTTTGATGGGGGACGCTTGGCATGGAACAGGACGGCTAACAGACAAAAGCATATCTCTCCCTGGAGTGCGATCCGCTGCGCATAGCCAGTTCAAATCCGCTGCTCCCGTCCAGAGGCCCCAAATGAATGTATATTATCCTCCCGATTGGATGAACCAGCTTCATGACAGGGCTGCCGGGAAGGGACTGGGGCTGTATATGCCGTTTCGGTATGCTGGAGTGCGCTTACTGCTTCTTAAAAAAACGACGCCGGATATACGGGAAAAAACTTGATCTCCAAATCAAGTTTTTGGAGAACCCAGCGCGGGGAATCATCAGATTCCCCGTGATGTGTTCTCCGTGCCCGTATATCCGGCATCGTTTTTTTTAGAAGCAGTTAGCAGCACGGGTGCATACCGAAACGGCATATACAGCCCCAGTCCCTTCCCGGCAGCCCTGTCATGAAGCGTCCCCCTCCGCCAACGAAACTAAAACTCGTTAACTATTCGTCCGCCCCCTCTTCCTCATTCTGTACGATAGTCACACCCTGTTTTTCAAATTTTACTTTTTTCCATACTTTTTCATGTTCTGTTATCTTTGTATCTTTTCTCCACTGTTCCAGGAGGGAATCGTACTGTTCCTGCTTTCTTTCCTCCACAATGGATTCCTTTTTTGCATCTGTGGCCTCTCTGTCCAGGTTGCTGGTCAGCTTTGCTACATAGATTCCGTTGTCAGATTCTACGATGCCGGTTACATCGCCTTCCTCCAGCGCATCTGCTGCCTTTACCAGGTCAGCCGTGGGCGATGTGGATTCGGAATCAAAGGTTGCTGTCTGTACTTCCAGATCTGCTTCTGAAGCCGCTGCCTCCAGATCCTTACCGTCACTGTTTTTCAGATCTTCTGCAAACTTCTCTGCTGTCTCTTTCAGGGCCGACTTTTCATCGTCCGTCATGGCCTCTGAATTGCCTTCCCCATCTGTCTTATTATAGGAGAACAGCACATACTGCATACTCTTCTGCGCCGCTTCTTCGTCGGAAACCTCTTCGTCCACGCCTTCTTTCATCGGAGCATTCATCTTTGCCTGAATGGTAGCCAACTCCAGAAATGTCTTGACGTACTTCTCGTAACCAGACACCACCTCTTTATCCTCCAGCGTGTTGTCTTCCACAAAGGATTCTGCTGCCTTCTTAATCGCCTTTTTATCATCATCGGTCAGTTCCACTTGATAATCGGCCGCGTGCTGCTTCAGAAGATACATGTCCTCGATTGCTTTCAAGGTACTTTCCTTTGTCGTATCCTCATAGGTCTTGCCCTCTTCTACTTCCTGTGTCCACATGGCCTCGCCGGTGGTTCCCATCATCCCGGCATAATATGTCTCATACTGTGCCTGCTGCATCCTTGCATAAAAGTTAGCAACCCCCAGCACAATCTTGTCTTCTCCTACTTCGGCAACTACGGCATCATTATTCATAGAGCGGCTGCACCCTGCCAGGGAAGAAACCGCGATAAGGCCCGCAGCAGCCATGATCATCACTCTTTTTTTGAACTGTCCCATAACATCCTCCTACGTACATTTTAACTTCATTATTATAGCTTGTTTTTCTTATTCTAACAAGCCTTTTATGTCATTTAACACCTTTTTCACCAATTCCAGCACGTTCTCATCCTTCTCCCTTCCGCTGCGTCCTTTCTTCTGGTACAGGAAGTACGGAGGAGTATCTGCTTTGAACACCAGGCTCCCATGATAGGCCTGTAAAAGACCCGGGATTTTCTGCGGCTGTACCTTCGCTTTTTCATACATGGTAAACTGATAAGCATCCCCTTTCTGCTCGACCGCGGTCACATAGGCGGAATGGGCAAGCGCTTTCAGACCAGCAATATTCAAAAGCTGCTGCACCTTCCTCGGAATATCCCCAAAACGGTCAATCAGCTCTTCTATCATATCATCCATCTCTTCCTCGTTCTCGATGCTGGCAATCCGTTTATATATATCCAGCTTCTGAAATTCGTTCGGGATATAGGATTCCGGAATATAAGCGTCAATATTGAGGTCCATCGTTGTGGTGTAGACATCCTCCTCCAGTTCGCCTTTAAGCTGCTTCACCGCTTCATTGAGCATCTTGCAGTACAAGTCGTACCCCACGGCTTCCATATGGCCGTGCTGCTCTTCCCCGAGAAGGTTGCCTGCTCCGCGGATCTCCAGATCCCGCATCGCGATCTTAAACCCGGATCCCAGATCCGTAAATTCCCGGATGGCCGCAAGACGTTTTTCCGCCATTTCTTTGAGCATCTTATCTCTTCTGTACAGTAAAAATGCATAGGCCATCCGGCTGGAACGGCCCACACGCCCCCGGAGCTGATACAGCTGTGACAGCCCGAGGCGGTCTGCATCGTGGATTATCATGGTGTTCACGTTGGAGATGTCCAGCCCGGTCTCGATGATCGTTGTGGACACCAGAACATCAATATCCCCGTTAATAAAATCATACATAATGTTTTCCAGCTGGCGTTCATTCATCTGTCCATGCGCGAAGGAAACGGCTGCATCCGGCACCAGCTTTTGTATTCTCCCCGCTACATCCGCGATATCACTCACCCTGTTGTAGACGTAGTATACCTGCCCGTCCCTGGACAGTTCCCTCTCTATGGCCTCCCGGACCATCTCATCGTTGTATTCCATGACATAGGTCTGGATCGGCATTCTGTCCATAGGGGCCTCCTCCAGGACGCTCATATCCCGGATCCCGATCAGACTCATATGGAGTGTCCTCGGGATCGGCGTTGCTGTCAGCGTCAGCACATCCACATTCTCCCGGAGCTTTTTGATCTTCTCTTTATGGGTAACGCCAAAAC
Organism: Faecalicatena contorta; assembly: GCF_001404335.1. Lineage (GTDB taxonomy): Bacteria > Bacillota > Clostridia > Lachnospirales > Lachnospiraceae > Faecalicatena > Faecalicatena contortus_B. Next base: position 18,020 of record NZ_CYZU01000033.1, on the reverse strand, counting down.
GCTGCTCCTCATCGATCACGAGCAGCCCCAGGTCTTTAAACTGTACGTCCTTGGAGAGCACTCTGTGGGTGCCGATCACAATATCCACCAGCCCTTTTTTTAAATCCTCCACTGTCTTCTTTTGCTGAGCCGATGTGCGGAACCGGCACAGGAGGTCTACCCTGACCGGAAAATCCCGCATCCGCTGCACAAAGGTATTATAGTGCTGCTGGGCCAGAATCGTGGTCGGTACCAGATAGACTACCTGTTTCCCTTCCTGTACCGCCTTAAATGCCGCCCGGATCGCAATCTCTGTTTTTCCGTAACCCACATCCCCGCAGATCAGCCGGTCCATGATCTTTTTGCTTTCCATGTCCCGCTTTGTGTCCGCAATCGCCTGCAGCTGGTCATCGGTCTCCTCAAAAGGAAACATCTCCTCGAATTCCTTCTGCCACACGGTATCCGGTTCATATACGAATCCCTGGGACTCCTGCCTTGCCGCATAAAGCTCCACCAGATCCTTTGCCACTGCCCTGACAGCTCTGCGCACCTGGCTCTTTGTCTTTGTCCACTGGCTGGTGCCCAGCTTGTTCAGTTTCGGCTTTTTCGCATCCGCACCGGCGTACTTCTGGATCAGATCCAGCTGGGTAGCCAGAATATACAGCGCCCCTCCGCCAGCATAGGAAATCTTCATATAATCTTTGGTTACTTTATCAACTTCAATCTTCTCAATCCCTTGGTAGATCCCAAGGCCGTGATTTTCATGAACGACATAGTCGCCTACCTTGAGTTCGGAAAAATTCTGGATCTTCTGGCCTTCATAGGTCCTGCGCCGTTTTTTGCGCTTCTGCTTCCCGAAAATATCCGTCTCGGATATCACCATAAACTTCAGCATCGGGTACTCGTACCCCTCCGCAACATGTCCGTAGGCGGCCATGATCTCCCCGGGCTGCACTTCCCGGTGCAGATCCTCGCTGTAAAAACTGCTCAGGTCATAATCCCGCAGATCCTCGGCAAGCCGTCTTGCCCGGGTCCGGGAACCGGAAAGCAGTATCACCCGGTAACCGCTTCTTTTCAGGCGCTTCAGGTCCCTTGTAAGCATCTCGAAGCTGTTATTGTAGGGATTGACCCCTTTCGTCTGCAGACTGTAGGTATCCCGCACATGAAAACCGCCGCATTTAGATTCCAGCGTTGTAAGACCGATGCCGTAATACTGGTTCATCTTATCTACAATCACCTTCGTTGAAAAAATTTCCGGTTCCTCTTCCTCCTGCATCCCGGCTTCTTCCCTGTTTTTCCGGCTGTTCAGATACTCTTCCGCGGTTTCATCCGCATGTTCTGCCAGACGCAGAGGCTCATCCAAAAACAACAGGCTCTTTTCCTTTGGGAAATAATCCAGAAAAGAAACGCTTTTTCCTCGCTCTCCAAGAAATTCCGCTGCGGGATAAATGTCCACATTATCCAGGTTCTCGATCGACCGCTGGCTTTCCACATCAAATGTCCGGATGGAATCCACCTCGTCCCCCCACAGTTCAATGCGGACCGGAAGCTCCTCCGTCAAAGGGAACACATCCAGTATACCGCCCCTGACCGCATACTGCCCGGGGCCTTCGATCTCAACCTCCCGTTCATACCCCATTGCGGAAAGCTTTTCCTGCAGCTTTATAAAATCCAGTGTCCCCGTCCCCTCCACATGGATCCTGCGCTTTGCAATTTCCCGCAGAGAAGGCATACCATCCAAAAAAGCGTCCATCGTTGTGATAACCGTGATTCCGCCCTCATCCATGCTCTCCATTTCCTCCGCCTCGAGTATGGCGCGTACCACCTCCATCCGCTGCTTGATCAGGTACTTTCCCTTAATGTCCGCATGGTAAAACAGAAGGTCCTTCGCCGGATACAGATACACATTCTCATCCAGGAACCGGTATTCCTCATAAGCCTTCTTTGCCTTTTCATCACTAGAAAAAGCGATGATTTTATAATAACAACCATCGCTCAATGCATACATCAAATGTGTTTTCTGGGAATTGACGCAGCCTGTAATCTGCAGAACTCCGCTGTTTTTCTTTCGTCTGCCGAATATCTCCTTGTACTCCGCCAGCTCGGCAAGCGGCGCTAAAAAAGCCTGCATATTATCTACTCTTCCTTCTTTTTCCGGTTATACTCATTCATTGCAGCCTGAATCTCACCGGATATTATCATCTCTACGGCATGGACCGCATTCCCATAACCTTCCTCCATCAACTCGTGCTCCGCTTTGGTAAAATGTCCGAGTACATAGTCCGCCAGATCATATTTGGGCGGTTTCTCACCAACTCCTATTTTAATCCTGGGAAATACCTCACTTCCAAGATGAGCAATGATATTCTTGATTCCATTGTGGCCGCCGGCACTGCCCTTTGCACGGATACGGAGCTTCCCGACCCCCAGGCTGACATCATCGTATATTACGATCAATTCCTGCTCTTCATCAATCTTATAATATTCCACAAGGCTGATAATACTCTCTCCGCTCAGGTTCATATATGTCTGCGGCTTTGCCAGAATCACCTTCTGCCCGCCTATCACACCCTTGCCAATGAAGGCTCTGTGTTTTTTCGTGTCCACTGCTATATTATATTTCGAAGCAATGGTATCTATCACTTCGAATCCCACATTATGCCTCGTACCTTCATATTGTCTGTCCGGATTTCCCAGACCTGCTATGATATACATCCTTTTCACCTCTTCATTCTTATCCATTTTACAGGATGCCATTCTATTTGTCACGCAAAAGACGCGAATATTTTTTCCCTTCACGTCATACACTTATAAAAAGCGCAATGGACAGTTTTCCTTACCTGCCCATTACAGGGAAGTAAAATTGACTAACACGGGAGGTCTCTTCAATGGGTTCCAAAACAAAAATTATTGTTCTGCATATGAAAGAAATCATCTATACGGCAGTCTTCGCGGCACTTGGCATTCTTCTGATCATACTGCTGATTGTCATGTTCCGTCCCGGCGGAAAAGATAAGAGTGCAGATGCGAAAAAGCAGTATACTCCGGGAGTCTATACCTCGACGCTGACGTTAAACAATACAAATCTGGAAGTGGAAGTATCCGTGGATGAGTCCCACATCAATTCCATCCGATTTTCCAATCTGGATGAGGCAATGACCACCATGTTTCCTCTGATTCAGCCGGCAATCGAAGATATAGCAGATCAGGTCTACGACAAGCAGTCCCTGGAGGATATCTCACTGTCAGACGACACCCCCTACACATCTCAGGTTATACTGGACGCCATAAAAGAGGCCACAGAAAAAGCCGCAGTGAAATGATGCTGCGGCTTTTGTGCTTCATTGCTTTAAGTATTCGGATTAACCTTCCACAATTAGATATTGTCCGTTCGGAAGTGCAAAGACCTCGGACGCCTCTTCCAATTCCTCGTCCGACATTCCATCCACGTCAATCCCGCTTTCCTCAAAATATTCCCTCACCTCATCAAGGGAATCCACGACTGCGGCCATGCATTCCTCCAGGAAAGCCTCCGCTGCCTCGATGGTCTCTGCCACCGGCTCATCAAATAGCTGAGACTGCTTCTTTAAAAATGTAAGCAGACACTCGTCATCATATTCATACATGACTCTTTTCCCTCCCTTTTAAGTAATCAAATTCAGAATCTCCTCCGGAGAATCTACAACATGCACGGCTCCCGCCTCTGCAAGCGCATCTCTTCCCCGAAAGCCCCAGGACACTCCTATCGTCTTCATCCCGGCTGCCCTGCCGGTTGCAATGTCCACTTCCGAATCCCCTACATACAGTGACTCTTCCGGCTCAGCCCCAAACCTCCCGGCGATCTGCAGGGCGGCATAAGGATCCGGCTTTCTGGGTATGCCTTCTTTCTGGCCCTGAATCCATTGAAACGTATCCTTGCCGAATATCTCTTCCACCACATGCACGGTCTGCCTGTCAGGTTTGTTTGACAGCACTGCCAGACAGATACCGCGTGCCCTCATGCCCTCCAGGAGCTTTAAGATACCGTCATATGGTATTACATGATATGTGCAGTTAGCGTCAAATATACGGCCGTATATCTCCATTGCCTCGTCCAGCCTTTCCGGACCAGCCTTGGCGCTTTCCCACAGCGCTTTCTCCATCAATACCCTTGCTCCATTTCCTACAAACATGCGGCACTGTTCACTGGTGATCGGGGAAAGCCCCATCTCCTTCAATGTCTCATTCACAGAAAAAGTCAGAGAATCCAACGTATCCGTTAAAGTTCCGTCTAAATCAAAAATGCATATCTTATACATGGTTCCTCTCCATACCTTCCTTTAGTCTACGTTTATAATAGTATGAAGTCATGGAAATTTCAACCATAAAATACAGGGATTCTATATATTTTTGTTTCAGTGCAGGGCCATGGTATGCACGGCAGCTTATTTTAGCCCAGCAGATACTGTTTCATGACCTTGAGCGCATTTTTCTCCAGCCGGCTCACCTGAGCCTGGGATATTTTAATCTCCTCCGCGACTTCCATCTGCGTTTTTCCCTCGAAAAATCTTAAAGTAATAATATAACGTTCCCTTTCATTCAGGCGTTCCATAGCGGCCTCAAGGGACAGCTCCTCCACCCAGTTTTCTTCTTTGTTTTTCTTGTCACTGACCTGATCCATCACATAGAGCGTATCGCCTCCGTCGCTGTATACCGGTTCGTGCAGGCTCATCGGCATCTGAATCGCATCCAGTGCAAAGACGATATCCTCTTTTGAGATTCCGATCTCCTCGGCGATCTCCTGCACGGTAGGTTCTTTCAGATGTTTCTTCATGTAGCCTTCCTTTGCGTAAATCGCTTTATAGGCCGTATCACGCAGGGAGCGGCTCACCCGGATGGAATTATTATCCCGCAGATATCTCCTGATTTCTCCGATAATCATGGGCACCGCATAAGTAGAGAACTTCACCAGTCTGTCCGGGTCAAAATGATCCACCGCCTTCATCAGCCCCACGCAGCCAATCTGAAACAGGTCATCCGCATTCTCATTGCTGTTGGAAAACCGCTTGATCACACTCAAAACGAGGCGGAGATTGCCCTTAATATATTCCTCACGGGCCTCCTCATCTCCTGCCTTGATTCTCACAAACAAAGCTTCTTTTTCTTCTTCCTTTAAGAGCGGAAGCTTCGCCGTATTAACCCCACACAATTCAACTTTATTCAGTGCCATAATAAAAATCCTCCTAGATGAAAATTTGAATCTAGTAAAATCATTCTCAATCTAGAGGCGGGTTATTCGAAGATGCGCAAATTAAAAAAAGTTTTAGACCTTGACAAATGAACGGGGAATTGATGAAAGGGGGGGCGCGAAATAAAGGGAGAGACGCAAGCCTCCCAAGTGCACATATGCCGTTTCGATATGCGGACGCGGACCTAAGAAATTCTAGGAAGCCGGCAGCTAAAAAAGCAGGGCACCGGCGGCACATCACGAGAAATCTGATGATTTCTCGCGCTGGGCCGCCTAATTTTGTGATTCGGTGATCACAAAATTTCCCTACTTTTTCAGCTGCCGGCTTCCAAGAATTTCTAAGGTCCGCTTTAGCACCTCGAAACGGCATATGTGCACTTGGGAGGCTTGCGTCTCTCCCTTCATTTCGCTGGGTGCATCCAATTGGTAGTTATGCTTGTCAACTCGGGTGGCTCGGAACCGGGGCGGCGTATTGATTCGTTTGGCGGAACAAAAAAATCTCCATTTATTATTAATTGGAAAGGTATAACTTTCGGAAGTATGAAAAGTTACGCTGTAAGCACATCACATCGCCCTTTGCAAAAGATAATTTTTTTCTATGTACCGGGGATACGTCGCTACACCAAACGAATTCATACACTGCCCCCGTTTGGAGCCCACCTGACGAACGGCTCTTGCCTGCCGATTGGATGAACCCAGCACCGTAAAGGGATAGCCGGGAAGCGCCGGAAGAGTATATGCCCGGCGGAAGTGCTGGAGTACATCTTAGAAATTCTTAGCAGAAAAAGGCAGAAAATTGGAGAGAAAACGTGCTTCCGAAGCACGTTTTCTGCTGACCCAGCGCGAGAAATCATCCGATTTCTCGTGATGTGTCAGCTGTGCTCCAATTTTCTGCCTTTTTCTGCTTAGAATTTCTTAATGTACGGGGTGCACTTCCGCCGGGCATATACTCTTCCGGCGCTTCCCGGCTATCCCTTTACGGTGCGGCCCCATCCGCCGCCAAGTCGACATCTCGTCAACTCCAATAACACTCTGGCCGCCGATCCCTGAAAAGCCCCCATTCCAGCCTTTCTCTTCTGATCTTCTCGAAATCAAACCGGGCGCACAGCACGTTTTCCGTATCTCTGCCCGCCTGACACAGAACGACTCCTGTTTCATCGGTTATAAAACTGCTGCCATAGAACTCCAGGCTGGAACTCTGGCCCGCATTTTCCGGACATGGCTCTACTTTTTCCAATCCGAACCTGTTGGCAGCCGCCACCGGCACGATATTGACCGCCGCGTGGCCCTGCATGGCTCTTCTCCAATGTCCCGAGCTGTCACAGTCCAGAATCGGTTCACTGCCTATGGCAGTTGGGTACAGGATCACATCGGCTCCTTTCAGAGCCAGGCATCTGGCCGTCTCCGGGAACCACTGATCCCAGCAGATCCCGACCCCAATCCGGCCATATCTTGTATCCCATACGGTAAATCCGGTGTCTCCCGGTGTAAAGTAAAATTTTTCCTGATAAAAATGATCGTCCGGGATATGTGTCTTCCGGTACACTCCCAGCAGGCTGCCGTCTGCATCCACCACAGCTGCAGAGTTATACAAGGTGTTCTGCGCCCGCTCGTAAAAACTTACCACAATCACAAGCCCCAGCTCACCTGCCAGGCTTTGCATGGCACGCACCGCAGGATTGTCCTCTGTCGGAAGGGCATAGTTATAGTATTCATATCGCCGTTCCTGGCAGAAATACTGCCGCTCGAACAGTTCCGGAAGCAGAATCACCTGACCGCCCTGCTCTGCCGCCTGCCTGACCAGCCGTTCTGCTGTTCTCATATTCTGTTGTACATCTGCAGTACATTGCATCTGAATCACTGCAACCGTAACCTCACTCATTGTCCTCCTCCTTCTGGAATCTGCTGGGTAATACAGTGGATATTGCCGCCTCCCAGCAGAATCGCCCTGCTGTCTATCCCTGTCACCCTGCGTCCGGGGCACAGGGGCCGCAGTATCTCCAGCGCACGCCTGTCACTTTCCTTATTCTCACCACCGAACTGAGGCACCAGCACGGCATCGTTGGTAAAATAAAAATTCACATAGCTGGCGGCCAGACGTTCCCCGGCTTCCCGCATATCTTCTCCGGCTTCAAATACAAACTGCTCCACTTCTTCCCGTGTCACCCTCACGGGTACATCGGGTATGGGCAGCCTGTGCACGGTCAGCCGGCGGCCTTTTGCATCCGTCTGTTTTTCCAGATAATCCAGGCAGGCCCTGGAAAGCTCATACTGGGGATCCTCCCGGTCATCTGTCCAGGCAAGCACAACCTCTCCTGGTGCAGTAAATGCACAGACGTTGTCCACATGTTCATTCGTCTCATCCATATAGATTCCCCTGGGCAGCCACAGTATCTTTTCGGCTCCCAGATATTCTTTTAATTTTTCCTCGATCTGCAGCTTTGACAGCTGCGGATTCCTGCCGGGGCTAAGCAGGCAGCTCTTTGTTGTCAATATGGTGCCTTCCCCATCAGAATGGATAGAACCGCCCTCCAGCACAAAATCTCCCGCATCGTAGCAAAAATAGCCCAGTTTGTCCAGAATCGCACCTGCAGCCGCATCGTCTTTATCCCAGGAAGCATACAAGCCGTCTGTGCTGCCGCCCCAGGCATTAAAACGCCAGCTGATGCCCCTGACATCCCTTCCATTGGTGACAAAGGTGGGGGCCACGTCCCTGGCCCAGGCATCATCGCTCTCCACTGTCAGAATTTCAGCAAACCCTCCTGCCGCGCGTACCGCCTCTTCCTCATGTTCCCGGTCTGCCAGTAAATATACTTTTTCACTCCGGGACGCCTCTCGTATAATCTCTAAAAATGCCTTCTTCGCCCTCTCTGGATTCTTTCCCCAGCTTCCCGGCCGCACCGGCCAGATTAAAATAACAGCCTCGTGAGGGGCAAATTCCGCAGGCATAAAATAGCCGTCTTCCCGCGGCGTTGTCAACTTATTCATCAGGATAAACGCTCCTTAAAATCTTGATAGCCAAACCGTTTAATAACCTCGCACATCCCGTCTTTTCTGAGAAGCGCAATGTCCGGCAGCGGCATACCGTTAAAGGTATTATTTTTCACCATCGTATAGATCGCCATATCTTCAAACACCAGGCGTTCCCCGATTCCGGGCATTTCATCAAAGCTGTAATCTCCGATTACATCCCCCGCCAGACAGGTTCTGCAGCCAAGCGTGCACGTTACTGCCTTTTCCCCCGGTTTACCGCTATCCCTCAGCGGCGGGCGGTAAGGCATCTCCAACACATCCGGCATATGGCAGGCTGCGGATGCATCGAGTATCAAAACCGGAGTTTCATTCTCCACAATATCCATCACTTCCGTGATCAGATATCCGGCATTCAGTGCAACCGCCTCCCCAGGCTCCAGATAAATCTGTACATGGTAGGTATCCCGTATCCGACAGAGCAGGTCCTTCAATGCTGCAATATCATATCCCGGCCTTGTGATGTGGTGCCCGCCTCCGAGATTGAGCCATCGAATCTGGTGAAGGTATTCCCCGAACTTTTCCTCTACCGCCTCGAACGTCTCCACAAGCGGGGCCGCATCCTGCTCACAGAGGGTGTGGACATGCAGGCCTTCCACCCCTGCCGGAAGCCGCTTGGGAAACTGTTCCCGCCGGATTCCAAGCCTCGATCCCGGCGCACAGGGATCATAAATGGCAGGCCCCTCCTGTGTAGAATGCTCCGGGTTAATCCGAAGCCCTGCACTGATCCCCTTCGTTTCCCACAATGTCCGGTGGCGCTCAAGCTGTGCAATCGAATTGAAGCTGATATGGCTGCAAATCTCGCAGAGCTTCTGCATCTCTTCTGCAGTATACGCCGGAGAAAATACGTGATTCTCTCCGCCCATCTCCTCCGCAGCCAGCCTCGCCTCATACAGTCCGCTTGCGGTAGCGCCCGCAAGATAACGCCGGATCATCGGATACACCCGATACATGGAAAATGCTTTCTGGGCCAGAAGGATTCTGCATCCGGTCTCCTCCTGCACGTTTTCAAGTATCTCCAGATTATGCTCCAGTTTTGCTTCATCTACAAGATAAACCGGTGTCCTTAGTTCTTCTGTTCTTAATAAGTTTTCTTTCAATACTCTTTCCTCGTGTTTTCATTAAGCTTTTATAAAAGAAATTGCCACCGCCATTTCGTAACAGTTCAGACAGGCCTGAACTGTTACGAAATTTCATGATTCTGCGGCCTGCCGCACCTCCTGCCGGATATGTGTTTCCCTACTCCACGGTTTCAGGATTTTCATTCACCACCCAGGGAAGGCCGTACTGGTTCAGCATATCCATAAACGGATCCGGATCCAGTTCTTCCAGGTTCACAGCGCCTCTTTTATTCCAGATACCCGAAGCAACCAATGCAGTCCCGATCATCGCCGGTACCCCTGTGGTATAACTGATAGCCTGGCTTTCCACCTCCCGGTAGCATTCCTCGTGGTCGCACACGTTATAGATATAGATGGTTTTCTCCTGTCCGTCCTTCACGCCTGTATAGATACAGCCAATATTCGTCTTTCCCTTTGTGCGCGGCCCGAGTGTGGCAGGATCCGGAAGCAGCGCTTTCAGAAACTGAATGGGAACAATCTCCTTTCCCTCAAAAACAATCGGGCTGGTGGAGAGCATCCCTACATTTTCCAGGCATTTCATATGGGTGAGATAGCTCTCTCCAAAGGTCATGAAGAAACGGATACGCTTCACTCCCGGAACATGCACGGCCAGAGATTCTATCTCCTCATGGTGCAGAAGGTACATCTCTTTTTGGCCCACCTGTGGAAAATCGTAGGTGCGCTTTATTTCCATCGGTTCAGTCTCTACCCAGTGGCCGTCCTCCCAGTAGCTCCCGTTTGCAGACACCTCTCTCAGATTGATCTCCGGGTTGAAGTTGGTTGCAAACGGATAGCCGTGGTCCCCGCCGTTGCAGTCCAGTATATCAATCGTATGGATCTCATCAAAATAATGTTTCATTGCATAGGCGGTAAATACACTTGTCACCCCAGGGTCAAATCCGGATCCAAGCAGCGCGGTGAGATTCTTTTCCCGAAATTTCTCATTGTACTCCCACTGCCAGCTGTAATCAAAATACGCAGTAAATCCTTTCTCCCTGCAGCGTTTTTCATAGACTGCACGCCACGCGGGATCATCCGTATCCTCCGGCTCGTAGTTAGCGGAATCGATGTAATGGACGCCGCACTCCAGACAGGCTTCCATGATGGAGAGATCCTGATATGGCAGCGCCAGATTCAAAACCACATCCGGCTGATAGCTGCGGATCAATGCCGCAACCTCCGATGCATGGTCTGCGTCCACCTGCGCGGTTGTAATTTTTACGGATGTTTTCCCTTCCAGCTTTTCTTTGAGTGCATCACACTTCTCTTTCGTCCTGCTTGCAATACACAGTTCCTTAAACACCTTCTCATTCTGACAGCATTTCCTAATGGCAACCGAAGCAACGCCTCCACAGCCGATCACTAATATTCTGCTCATTCAAGCTTCCTCCTCTTCTAATAAATCCTCCACATATTTGGGGAGCATAAAAGCCCCTGTATGTAGGTTTGTCGTGTAGTAACTCGTCTGAATTCCCCGTTCTCTCCACCTCTTTGCATCCAGGTTTCTGAGTGGATGGTACTTTTTCGATGCAAAGCCGAACAGCCAGTACCCTGCAGGGCAGGTGGGGATATGGGCCTGATAGACCCGGTTTACGGGAAAACTGCGGTATGCTTTTCTGTGCATGATCCGGCAGCTTTCCTCGTCCTCAGCATAGAATGGACTTCCATGCTGGTACACCATGATCCCGTCCTCATGGAGCGCCTGGAAACAGCTTCCATAAAATTCCTTGGTGAACAGCCCCGCCGCATGCCCCAGAGGATCCGTACAGTCATTAATGATCAGGTCATAGGCGTCCTGCCTGGAGCGCAGAAACTTCAGTCCGTCCTCATAATACATGGACACCCGGTCGTCATCCAGCCCGTTTGCATCCTCCGGAAAATGTTCCCGGCACGCATAGACAAACAGCTGGTCCGCCTCGACCACATCGATATGCTCTATCTCATCATAATACGACAACTCTCTCGGCACTCCGCCGTCCCCGCCGCCCAGCACCAGTACATTTTTGACATGAGGGTGCACCGCCATGGGCACATGGACAATCATTTCATCGTAAATAAATTCATCCTTCTCCGTAAATATCACGTTTCCGTTCGAAGTCAGTACTTTTCCGAATTCAGGCGTCTCGAAAATATCCAGCCGCTGAAATTCGCTCTGCGCGCTAAACAGCTGCCTCTCTGCACGAATCGAGATCTTTACATTATTGGTATGCATCTCACTTACCCAAAAATCCATCGCCAACCTCCTTTAGCACATTCAGCCTCGAAAGATCCAGGCTCTCCGGCCCCTGCATAGAACATCCCTTATCCTGCGCAAACCGGATATAGTGGATCAGTTTTTCCGTAATCTGTTCGCCCGGAGCCAGAATTGGAATTCCCGGGGGATAACACATCACAAATTCCCCGCAGACCCTTCCCGCGGTCTCCTCAATCGGCAGGCTCTCCTTCTCCGCATAAAATGCCTGCTGCGGCGTTGTTACCACAACCGGGGCGATATATTCCGCCAGAAAAACATTCTTCTTTGGCTCCCGGTACAGCCTCTTAATATCCGCCAGCGCCCCCACAAGACGCTCGATGTCCTGCAGCCGGTCCCCGATAGATATGTAGGCCAGTATATTACTGATATCCCCGAATTCAATCTGTATGTCATACTCATCACGCAGCAGGTCATAAACCTCAATCCCAGCCAGCCCGATGTCCCGCGTATAGACAGCCAGCTTGGTCACATCGAAATCAAAGATGCTGCCGCCATTCTTTAGTTCGGAGCCATAGGCATAATACCCTCCGATCCCATTGATCTCTTCCCTGGCGTATTCCGCCATCTGGGCCACCTTCTGGAAAGTCTCCTCGCCTCTTAACGCCAGGTTCCTCCTCGAGATGTCCAGGCTTGCCATTAACAGATAGGAAGCGCTGGTCGTCTGCGTAAGGTTCACGATCTGGGACACATAGCGCTCGTTCATGCCCGGTCCCAGAAGCAGCAGGGAACTCTGAGTCAGGCTCCCTCCGGACTTATGCATGCTGACCGCGGCCATATCCGCCCCCGCCTCCATACCAGAACAGGGCAGGCCCTGACCAAAATAAAGATGCGTCCCGTGAGCCTCATCTGCCAGCACCAGCATTCCCTTGCTGTGCGCCAGCTCCACAATGCTCCTGATATCAGAACAGATTCCATAATAAGTCGGATTATTAACGAAGACCGCGGAGGCATCTGGATGCTCTTCAATCGCACTGCGTACGTCCTCCAGCTCCATTCCCAGCGGAATCCCCAGCATTTGGTCTACTTTCGGGTCAATATATACCGGAACGGCCCCGCAAAGCACCAGCGCATTGATCACGCTTTTATGTACATTTCTGGGCAGTATAATCTTATCCCCCGCTTTGCACGCGGAGAGAACCATGCTCTGCACAGAGGAGGTCGTTCCGCCCACCATCAGAAAAGCATGTGCCGCGCCAAACGCATCCGCCGCCAGTTCCTCCGCCTCCTTGATTACAGAAACCGGATGACAGAGATTATCCAGCGGTTTCATGGAATTCACATCGATTCCGACGCATTTTTCCCCCAGCAATTCCACCAGCTCCGGATTCCCTCTGCCTCTTTTATGGCCCGGCACGTCAAAAGGTACGACCCGCTGCTTGCGGAAACGCTCCAGAGCGCTGTAAATCGGTGCCTGTAATTGTCGCTTTTTATCCATTCTTCTTTCTCCTGTGTATCTGTGATTTCGTTAAGTTTTGCAGATATATAACACAAAACAGAAAACATTCGCAATAAGAAATTCCAAAATAATTACCTATATAAAAAAGGCAGTGTGCAAAAGCAACACTACCTGTCATATACATTATGGGTAATAAAGTCCGCCTTTCCTCCGGAAAGATAGAATATCCGCACAGCGTATACAATCAATTTGTCCTCTTATCAGAGTCTATACAGCAAATATACTTTTACTACTCCTCTATTGAACATTTCACAAGTGGTATGCATTTGCAGGTTATAAAGTAACCAACTTATAAAACTGAGCTTTTAACTCGATCAATAAATGTGGCGCTATCGCCACCCGCGGCAGCGGCCAGCCCTGTCCGATGAGCTTTTCACAGAAAAAACTGTCAGGCCTATATTTGCATGATAGAACGATTGTATCTATGCATGTCACGATAATTTTAGCATATCACAACCAAAAGTCAATAGTTTTTGGAGAATGAGTTTGTGAAAGAATGGATGAGGGGACGCCTGTCCGGGATGGTGGATTTGGCGGCAGAGGGAATGCATGCAGGGGGATTCCCTCTGCCGCCAAATCCACCATCCCGGACAGGCTGTGTTCATCCAGTCAGAAGTATAACTCATGCCCCGGTAGGGCAACCAGATGGGAGCAGCGGATTGAGTTGAATCTGCGTTTTCTTATGCTGCATCAGACCTTTAATAAAAGAGAAGACATAATCCCCTTTCACCCTAATAGCCGTCAAAACGTTTACCATTCGCCCCCCCGCCTGGAGGCACCTAGCTGCAGGAAATCACAAAGTGCAAAGCGTTTCGGGAACCGGACACAGGGGTGTCTGGAAACATGGGTATGGCTGTTAGCTGGAGTAAAGTAAAAAGTAAGGAAAACCAGGGTGATTCTTGTGATCACAAATCACAAGAATCCCTGGCCCCAGCGCGTGAAGCCATCAGGGCTTCACGTGATGTGGCCAGGTTGCCCTGGTTTTCCTTACTTTTTGCTCTACTCCAGCTTACTGCCATACCCGTTTCCAGACACCCCTGTGTCCGGTTCCCGGGACGCTTTGCACTTTGGGATTCGCTGCAGCGACCTCCCCCCCGCCCTTACTCCCAGCTATCCCACTTGTCTGCGAGGTTGTTGATTTGGTTTTCGAATTTGGCCTTGTCTTTGTTTGCGATGCCTTGATTTCTGTAAATAACATCCAGAAGCCTCTTGCCTGCCGCAAGCAGTCTTTCGAATGCTGCGTCCGCCTTCTTCTGGGTTGGTTTCTTCGCCTTGACTGGGATTTTGACGCCCTCGTCCAGAATTTCGTTGGTTAACAGGTCGACTGCACAGCTCGGGAATGGCGCCCAGGTTGGATGCCCCAGCTTCTCCTGTATCGTTTCTGCAAATTCTTCTGTTACTTTGTCTGAACCATGTACGACAAAAACTCTCTCCAGAGGTGTTTTGAATCCTCCCAGCCAGTCCAGAAGGCCATTCATATCAGCATGGCCGCTGACCCCGTGAAGACTTTCTATCCGGGCACGTACTTCGATAGGCTCACCAAATATCTTGACATTCTTGTCTCCATCCAGCAGCCTTCTTCCCAGCGTGCCATTTGCCTGATATCCTACAAATAAAATCGTGCACTCCGGCCTCCACAGATTGTGCTTAAGATGATGTCTGATGCGGCCGGCATCGCACATGCCGGAAGCAGATATGATCACTTTTGGCTTTTCGATAAAATTGATCATTTTTGAATCTTCGCTGGTGGTCGAGGTCTTCAGCCCAGGGAATACCAAAGGATTGATTCCTTCATTTACCAGCTTGATTGCATCCTCATCAAAGCATTCCCGCATGTTTTTTGTAAAGACTTTTGTCGCCTCAATGGCCAGCGGACTGTCCAGATAAACCTCAAAATCCGGGTATTCTTTCAGCAGATTCTGTTCTTTAATCTCACGGATAAAATACAACATCTCCTGTGTTCTGCCGACTGCAAAGGAGGGAATGACCACATTGCCGCCGCGCTCAAAAGTCTCCCGCAGCACCTTTGTAAAGTCCTTCAGATAATCGATCTTTTCTGCAGAATGGACGCGGTTCCCATAGGTGGACTCAATCACCACATAGTCGGCTGACTCGGTATAACTTGGGTCTTTAATAATCGGCTGATTTGTATTGCCCACATCTCCGGAAAATACAATCTTCTTTGTAGTACCGTCTTCCGCAACCCATACTTCGATGCTCGCAGATCCCAGCAGATGCCCCACGTCTGTAAAACGTACTTCAATGCCATCACAGATCCGGATACGTTCCTGATATTGGCAGGGTACAATCAGTTCTATCGCATCCAGCGCATCCTGAAGCATATAGATGGGTTCATACACCGGCTGCCCTGCACGCCTGCCCTTTCTGTTGCGCCATTCCGCCTCAAATTCCTGAATATGCGCACTGTCACGAAGCATAATGTTACACAGATCGGCCGTTGCATAAGTTGTGATAATCTGGCCTTTAAACCCATTTTTCGTAAGTAAAGGCAGCATTCCCGAATGATCAATATGCGCATGGGTTAAAAACACATAGTCGATATCCGTCTCCGGAATCGGAAGCCCCGGATTCTCATACAGATCCGGGCCCTGTTCCATGCCACAGTCAATCAGAATGTTCTTACCTGCCGCCTGCAGCAGATGACAGCTTCCCGTCACTTCATGGGCTGCTCCAATAAATGTCAGTTTCATAAGCTTCACCAACCCTTTTCTTTTCATTGTATCATCTTTTGCCCAAAACTAGTACCTCATATAATAAATAATAATTAACAGCCACTTAAGCCGACCTAAATTTCCGATAGCACTGCTGATAGCACTGCTCCCCAAGCCTCGCGTAGTCCGCTTTGCCTGCGTTTGTGGAGCAGCACTCTCGAAAATTTATCTCAGCTTAAGTGGCAGTTACATATTTTATGATGTACTAGTAGTCCGTACTTATGGAAAGTGGATGGGGTAGAAAGCGGTACTTAACAGTTCAGGCAAGCCTGAACTGTTACAGCGGTACACCTTTTGGAGCTGGTTTCGTTGTCAGTTATATTTCTATATTAAACTTTTCCTTTATCAATGGTTCTATTTCTTCCAATTGCTCACTGATTTTTTCTATAACAACGCCTTTTGTTGTTACCTCTTTATACATATCGTCTCTTATCGACCGATACCCACCGTCGATTCTTAGGTTAAAGACTCTGTGGGCACAGAATAAAGACTCTTCTTTAGTCGATTTATAGTAGTTTAAGAAGTTGAAGTCTGTGTCAAAGCATGCGATGTCGGATATGACCACTTCAATTCTTTCGGTCTGAGGTGCTTTCCCCGGTTCGACTTCTTGTTTGATGCGGGTTTTGCGATGGATTGCTAACCAGCCTCTCATGCAGGGAACGACACGGAATGACTCATCTCCTAAGGTCTGCCATTCTTCGGTTTCGATGTTTAGCGCGCCTGACGGCATTGGCCCGCCAAGACCGACGTCACAAAAGTATTCTATACCGTCCAGCTTTACCAGGGTTCCCCTGTGGTCAACCGGCCATCTCAGGTCATTTTTTCCCAGTAAAACCCTTGTAAAACATGGCCTTGCATCATATCCAAGGCTGACCACCAGACGGTAAAATAAGCCGTTTAACTCCAGGCAGTAACCGCCTCTTGTTCCCTGGATAATTTTCTGGAACAAATAGTCGCCATCCAGGCATACTTCCTTATGAAAGTCGTAGCTGTCTAGATTTTCAAATGCGATCGTGCACTGATGGCGATAGATCAGCTCGTCTAATACTTCTCTGGTAGGTTCCTTCACCGGAGGCATTCCTATACGGTCCAGATATTGATTGATTTGTTCGGGAGAAAATTTTTTGATTATATCTCTTACTTCTTCCATATTCTGATACCAATCCTTTCTCTTCTATTTCTCTTTTATTATAAATGGTCGTTCCCCATTTATTTTCTTCCTCAGCTATCCTGCCCTACAGCAGCAGATACACCAGGATCAGGATCATCCCGATCCCCGCCAGCTGCAGCCCATAAGAAAGGCTGTAGCGGATCATATCCCGGCTCTCCTTCCTCTCCAGCGCCCGGATTCCCAGCTTCCTCCGATATGACACATTCTCCTCCTGCCTCTTTAAGTACGCCGCGCCTTGATCCAGCAGCTTCCCGATGGCCGTGTCCACTTTCGGCAGCGAACCCGTACGGTAGGGGATCTTCCGGTCCCTATACAGCGTCTTCCTAAGCGCCACCACCAGGCCGTCTACCAGTGAATCCCCGATCCGGCACACAAAGATCCCGATAAACGGCAGCACCCGCTGGATCAGCGGACGGTACACCAGGTTCTCCAGATCCAGCCATTTCGGCCACGCATCCACATAGGTGCTGGCGCCCCCTTCCTTCTTGCGCAGGAACACCCTCCGGATCACCAGCAGATACACCAGGGCCCCGATGGCGATTGAGATCAGCCCCCCTTTTAAGCACTCCATGCTGAAGAAGTGGGGGATATGTGCCTCCCCTTCCATCCGCATAAAGCCCTGGGCCGCCCCTGCCAGCGCTTCCATCGTTTTCACCGGCGTCATCCCCAGGATCGGCAAGACCACCGCGCTTACGCCAATCGCAAACATGCTCTGCTTATTGATATAATGTTTCCCCATGCCGTCAAATTCCGCCTGCCTTGCCGGGTCTGCATTCTTCTCCCAGAACACCGACACATACAGCTTCAGCATATACGCCACCGTCAGCCCCCCGCTGATCAGGAACATCCATTCCACAAACACGAACACCGGGGCCTTGGAATACTCGATGATGCTCTCATGGAGCAGAGTCTTGCTGATATACCCGTTCCAGAACGGGATGCCCCCGATCCCTAAGGCCCCCATCAGAAAGGCCAGGTTTAAGAACGGTTTCTTACGCCCGAATCCACGGATCTCATTCAGGTTCAGCTGGTGCGTGTTCATAAACACTA
>NZ_CYZU01000032.1 GCF_001404335.1 Faecalicatena contorta | reverse complement strand
TTAAAAAACTTGTAGTTTTCTGGAGTTATTATCTCATAGATAGATAAAACTAGCACGGTACTAGTGATTTACCGTATACGTTTTCGTCAAAAAGTACCTAGCCATTAGTTCTGTATATATAGATATTTCGGAACTGTTTGTTTTGTCTAAGCCCGCAAAATTAGTTATTAACATTCCCGGGGAATTCAGCCTATGGTATTTTAGTAAGGTTGAAATACACCTTAGTGCATGCTTATTAGAAATAACTGTTCCACAAGCATCTATATATACAATATCAAATTTTTTAGGAGTATGTGCAAAAAAATTCTCTATTGACATTCTTATAATTTTAGGTTGAGCAAAATTAGAACTGTTGTAATTTTCTAATGCTATACTATAAGTATCTTTATCACTCTCAAATGCCCAAATATTTTGTGGTAAAACCCCTAGAGAAATTAATACATTAAAATCATTCTGCGGCTCTGGACCGGCCAAGTAACAAATATTCAACTCCTCTGGTTTCTTATATCCCACCTCAATTCTTCGTTGTCTTTCCCACTCTTTAATATAATTGATATCTATCTTCTGAATTTCTTCAAAATCTCGTCCATCATTTTTATCACAAAAGAATTCATAAATATCTCGTACATAATATTCACTTAAGCAAGCTGCTTCATTTCTATTATCCGTTAATGCTTGAACTGCATGTCTCAAAATAATATTTCTCGATCTATTTTTAGTATATTGATTATAAACCATTGGTTTTATCCTCATTCTTAATCTCTTGGAAATTTTGATTTTTTAGAAGTAACCCCACATATATAACTCATATCTACATCATAATACTTTGCCAGCCTAATTATAGAATCCAAAGGAATTCTAGTCTTACCTAATTCATAATCAGCATATGTTCTCTGTCCTATATTAAGTATTTCGGCAATTTGTTTTTGAGTATAATCATTATCTTCACGTAGTGCTCGTAAAATTTTAATATATCCCATATTCACTCACCTCTTTAACTACACATTCTATCGTAGAGCAATAAACTCTATTAACTTATAGAGTTATAAACTCTACTCTTATTTAAAAAAAATTGGAAATTATGAACTATATAAACGATGTCCTTAAATAATCAAGTATACAGTCACTTACTGAATTCTTACTTCTCTACGGTATAACTGAATCCAATTACTCAACTATAGGTTATTATATCAGAATTAGAATTGCTTTCAAGAAATGAAATGTTATTGTTTAATAGTATGATCAAGAAGATGTACAAAACTATACTCTACCATTAACAAGACAATTTCCAAATACGAGCACGTCTGCATAGAGCTAGGCATACATGCCGGTTTTTAACTAGACCTTGAATCGGAACATTGCAACGATGAAGAATAATTCTTCACCAAATACAAAACATGTCCAGTTCCTTAATCCAAGCCATCTATAAAACCATTGATGATCTACAAAAATTATTGAAAAATGCAGAAGAATTGTATCTAGCTGACTAATTCTTGTGGGGAGAGACCGGATTGACAATATGTTAAATAACGCCTTACGTCAGGAAAACAAGAAAATCAAAACGACAAAAAGGGCAATCATTACATTCGTAAAACCTGCTTATCCAACATGTACTCATCACACGTTTTAAATGATGAAGGGATCAGAATGTTCGACGGACACAAAGAAATTTCAACGACCTGAAACTCTTATATTCTTACTACCGGAAGCCTTGAAAATAGGTAGGAGGCATCCAAGCAGGCCAACTGCCGTAAGATAACAAATTAGCCGCACCCCCGCTCAAATCAAGAGTTCCTGACTACTCGAAAAGTGCAATCAAAAATTACTTAAACTAAAGGCAGCGGAAACTCAAATAAATACTGGGTTTCCACTACTTTTCACAAGCGGAGATGATGGGATTCCAGCCCAAGTGCGGCGGATGTGCAAAGGCTACACAGAAATAATTAACTGCGATAAGCAAACAATAATAAACTTTATAATAACTAATTTTACAGCTTATAGCTTGAAGCTCTTACTCTTTAAATCTTGGAAAAATATTATATACCGAACCCTAAACAGATCAATCTTATATTAACAGAATACAGATACGCAAAGCTCATAACCATTCGCTGTACCTCGTGCAGGCCTCCCAACCGGGGAAACCAGCTATCTACCGCTTGGAGCCCCCCAGCTTGTCCGAAAACCTTATTTTTGAGCATAAAATTAGCCCCTTTCTTTCTCATGTGCCATTGAAAACTGAATAAAACACACGTATGGAAAGAAAAGAAGCTTATGCCCCTGCCATCAGTTCCATCATTTTCTTGAATCCCAGAAGATTTTTAGCTCTTTCTATATTATATCCTAGGCAAAAGAGCGCAAATTCACCTGCCACCTTCCTCAAGCCTCTCAGCAGAAAATAGGTGGCTCCCATTGCTCTTTTTATCGTTCCAAACGGATGCTCTGACAGGCACATCCTCTGAGACATTACCTTATGACTTGGTTTAAAGTAAAATTTTACAACCTTTACCTTTTCAAAATGGCTTCTGGCAGTCTGCTTTGGAGCCTCACAAGGCTTCCCTTCTGCCTGCAGCCACTCCTTACACGGTTTTTCCAGTGTATCTTTTGTAAAATCTATCTCTTTCCATCCGCCTTTTCCCTTATAGCACTTGTTCCTGTTTTTACAGTGCTTACAGGCATTTTTATTGGCGTATCGGATGTTCCCATTCTTCTTTATGCATTTCTGCCTTAAGATTTCTCCCGCCGGGCAATATACCAGATTCCGTTCCGGATCCCGTATATAATATCCTTCCTTCGCCCTCTCCTGCATCTCCTTTGGTGTTCCATATACAGACCCTGCTTTTTCCGATTCTGCCGGTTCCTCTTTCACTTTTCGCCGTACCTCTTTTACTTCCATACCTGAAAGGATCTCTTTATATGCCTCCGGTACTTTTCCGGCATGAAGGCTTTTCGCCAATTCGGCAGGTTCTGTACTGACTGTATCCGCTTCTGCTTCCTCATATGGGATTTCCAGTTCGTATCCGTCTTTTCCATCATCCATTATGACATGGGGAATGATTCCATTCTCCAGGCAGCTGATTATATCTTTCTCATTTTCATAGCCTTTATCGGCTGCCACCTCCAGAATCTCTCCCGGTGTATCTTCACGGATGTCTTCCATCGTCGGACCCAGCATTCCATGGTCGGTTACCTGGTTAGTCATTTTGAAATCCCGGATTAGATGGGTTTCTGAATCTACGGCTGTCTGTGGATTGTAGGATACTGCAAACCCATTTTGTTTTTCATCAGCCTTGCATCTGCATCCGTTAGGGACAACTGGGATACCCGGTTTCCTCCATCAGCTTCTGGTACGATTCGTATCTTTCCAGGCGTTCCTGTGCTTCCTTCAGCTTTGCCTCTATCACTTCCCGGGTAAGTTTCTCCGGTGTCTCCGCAAGTTCGTCCTGTTCGTCCATGTCCTTCAGAATTCTGAGATACTCATCCGTATGGGCATTCAGCCACTTGATCCGGTCATCCAGCTTATTCTTAGTGAAGTTCCTGTCCTTGGAATTGTCTGCCTGGAACTTACTCCCATCGACAGAAGTGAATCCCCATTCTATTGCTCCGGAAATCCGGCGGTTGAATTCATGGAAAATTTCTTTCAGGCTGTCAATGTTATCTTTCCGAAAATCTGAAATCGTGCGGAAATCTGGTTCTACACCTCCAAGCATCCACTTTACTTCCAGATTAATTTTACAGCTTTCCGCTAATTTACGGGAAGAACGGATCCTTTTACGGTTCCCGTAGATATAAAGCTTATATATTCCTTTCGGGTCATATGCCGGCCGGCCTTCTTTCGCCGCCTTTTTTACATGATATTTTGTTAAGTCAAGGCTGTTTACAAAAGCATCTATAAGTCTTGCTATACTCTCCTGATCTACAAAAGAATCCCAGGAACAGACCATCATCTGATTTCGGTTAAATGTTGATACATATGGCATAATCCGTCACCTCTAAATACAGTTTTTACTGTATTCATTATACTACATTTGGAGCCGGAAATCTGTGCTTTCTGTGTGCTTTATTCAGTTTTCAATGTACAAAACATCTATGTTAAACACCTTTTTACGGGTGATTCAACCTTGCAATCAATAAGTATTGACTAGTTTAGTTTTCGGACAGTCTCCCCCTCTCCCCCCGGATGATATCCGCAATTGTAACCCTGCCTACCGCATTATTCATCGTCTTCCACATTTCTTCCCATGTGTTTCTGGTTGGGCACAATCCGCAGTCTATCCCGCAATTGCTCTCTCTGGTAAGGCAGTGCACCGGAGCCAGTTCACCCTCTACTGCCGTCAGTACCTCCAGCACGGTCAGTTCTTCGGCTTCTTTTTCAAGGCAGTATCCTCCGTAAGCACCACGAACACTCTTTACGATTCCCTTTTCTTTCAGGGCCTTTACTATCCGTTCCAGATATTTTTCAGACAACTTCCGTCTCTCCGCTATATTCTTCAGGCTCTCGAGATGGTCCCTGCCGGAATGCAGTGCAAGATCTGCCACAATCTCCAGAGCATACTGTCCCTTTGTCGACATTTTCATTTTAAGCTACACTCCTTTGTTTTACTTACTATATGTATTTTAAACAAAACCCGCATAAAAAACAATCTTACTTTTCAAACAGTCACGCAGTTCACAGATAATCCGTAATTTTTCGACACTTTTTGTATATTTTTATGGATTTTTTCACAAACACATTGACTTTCATTGTTAAATATGCTACGATAATACAGCATTGCTCATAATAGAAATGAGCATTGCGAACACTTTATTATTTATTTTTTTATTTATGGAGGGCAACACAATGACAGGTACAGTAAAATGGTTTAACAACCAAAAAGGCTATGGATTCATCTCTGACTCAGAGGGAAATGACGTATTCGTACACTACTCAGGATTAATGATGGATGGATTCAAATCTTTAGAAGAAGGCCAGGCAGTTGAGTTCGATGTAACAGACGGCGCTAAAGGACCGCAGGCAGTCAATGTAACAAAACTTTAATCATAATTTTAAATGTACCTTTAAATATATAAATTAGCATCAGATTTAATATTTAAAAGAAATACAGAGAAATGAGATTAAAAAAAGAGTGCCCGGATATTCCGGGTGCTTTTTTTGTGTGTTGGAAGGGGACGCCCGCCTGGATGGGGGAGCGGGAGGCGGGCTTGAGCAAAGTGGATGGGGGCTGGGGGTAACCCACTTGCGGAGAATGACTAACGCAAAAGAAGCCGCCCGCGAGGGCACGTACAACATACAGCGGGAAAGCCTGATGCTTTCCCGCCTTAGATTGTACTGGGAAGTGATTTTGGAAAATCACTTCCCATCCCTCGCGGGCGGCTTCTTTTACGTAAGCACTTCTAAACCGCGCGTTCTAAACCCCCAGCCCCCATCCACTTTGCTCAAGCCCGCCTCCCGCTCCCCATCCAGGCTGGCTGCTCGCATCCGGTAACTATAAAAAGACTCGGAAGGTACTCCTAAACGGTAGAGACGGATTGAACCGGATACCCGGAGCACATCGTATTTAGTAATTTTACTGCAGCTTACTGAATCTCTGCCCATACCAACCAACTCAATCCGCCGCCCCCGTCTGCTCCCCCACGGGTATGGCGCTATTAACCGCCTTGATGCGTCCAGCCCCGTGAACCGGACACAGGGGTGTCTGGAAGCGTAGGAGATGCTGTTAGCTGGAGTTACGGAAAAAAGAAGGAAAACCGTGGTGAGATCTGTGATCACAAATCACAGATCTCCCTGGCCCCAGCACTCAAAGTCATCAAGACTTTGGGTGATGTGGCCAGGTCTGCCCCGGTTTTCCTTCTTTTTTCCGTTACTCCAGCTTGCAGCATCTCCCCCGTTTCCAGACACCCCTGTGTCCGGTTCACGGGGCGTCCCCATACCAGCCAAATACGCCCTACCTACAAGCTCACATTAGAAACATACGCTTCCGCCGCCTCCCAGACGTCGAATCCGCTTCCCCTTAAGATATCAACCACCCTTGCCGGATCGTCTGTTTTTAATACCGCCGATGCGTCTGTGCCATTTGCAAATGCATACATGTATTCGATATTGACTTCGCCTTCTACAATTTGATGCATTGCCTTGCTTAAGGATCCCGTCGCGTGAGGCACCCGAAGCGCCACAACGTCTGTCAGCATGGCTGTAATTCCATTGTCTTTAAGCACCGCTCTTCCCTTGTTCGGGTCGGATACAATCATGCGGAGCATTCCGTAATCTGATGTATCTGCCAGGCTCAGTGCAACGATATTCACATCGTTGCTGGCCAGCACTGCAAGCACTTCGTCCAGACGTCCCTCCCGGTTTTCCAAGAATACTGATAATTGTTGTATTGTGATTCCCATCGTGCTTACCTCCTCTACTGCAGGTTACGCTTATCTATAACACGTACTGCTTTACCTTCGCTTCTCTGTATTGTCTTAGGCTCAACCAGCTTCACGCGGACGGAAACTCCAAGCGCCTGTTTCAAAACTGCGCCGATCTTTGCTTTCAGCGCATCCAGTTTTCTGATCTCGTCTGAGAACATGCTCTCATCGACCTCCACCATAACCGTCAGGACGTCCAGATTATCCTCTCTGTCCACAATCATGAGGTAATGCGGTGCAACTGCGCCGCCCATGCCAAGGAGCGCTGTCTCAACCTGTGTCGGGAATACGTTGACGCCGCGGATGACTTTCATGTCATCTGTACGTCCCGTAAACTTGGAGATCCTAGGTGTGGTTCTGCCGCAGTCACAAGTGCTGTGGTCAATACTGGTCAGATCCTTCGTGCGGTATCTTAACAGCGGCATCGCCTCTTTTGCCAATGTTGTAAATACGAGTTCTCCTGTCTCACCGTCTGCACAAGCCTCGTGAGTTACCGGATTAAGTACCTCCGGATAGAAATAGTCAACATTGATGTGCAGACCTCTGTGATGGATGCAGTCCTGTGCGACTCCAGGGCCCGTAATCTCACATAATCCGTAAATGTCAAAGCAGTTGATATGCAGAATACTTTCAATTTTCTTGCGCATCTCCTCGGTCCATGGCTCTGCGCCGTGAATCCCGGCCTTCAGTTTCAGACGGTCCACAACGCCAGCCTCCTGCAGGGATTCCGCAAGATGCAGTGCATAGGAAGGGGTACATGCGAATGCTGTTGAACCGAAATCTTCCATACACATCATCTGGCGTTTGGTATTTCCCGCTGACATCGGGATCGCTGTCGCTCCAAGCGCCTTAGCCCCAAAGTCCAGACCCATTCCGCCTGTAAATAATCCGTAGCCATAGCATACGTGGATGATATCTTCCTCTGTCAGTCCGGCCATTGTCAGGCATCTGGCCACACATTCGCCCCACACATCCACATCTTTCTGCGAATAGGACGCCAGAGTCAGCTTCCCTGTCGTTCCTGATGTGCCCTGAACCCGGACAACATCCTTTTTGGGGATTGCCAGAAGCCCGAACGGATAGTTATCCCTCAGGTCTTCCTTTGTCGTAAATGGAAGTTTATTAATATCCTCAATTCCTTTGATATCCCCCGGTTCTACTCCAAGGTCCTTCATTTTCTTACGGTAGAAATCTACATTGTTGTATACTCTTTCTACTACATCAGCCAGACGTCTGCTCTGCAGAGCAGCCATCTCGTCACTGCTCATGCATTCTATATCCGGGTCAAAGATCCGCTCTTTCCAGTTTTCTAATGTCACTGCCGCCATTTTCGTTTAACTCCTTATCTGTTTTCCCATATTTCCGTAATTTTATAGATCCGCTTCTTTTACGACTTTTACCTCTGCTGCTTCCAGAACACGCGCAGCTTTTTCAAAATCATCTGTGTTGAACACCATAACCGGCGCCCTTCCCTCGCGGATTACAAAAGAATAAATATAATTGATGTTGATCCTGCCTTCTGCAAGTATGGAAAGCATCCGGTTCAGGTTTCCTTTTTCATCTTTGAGTTCTACACCAATTACGTCGTGTATTCTGACAACAAATCCCCTGCTTGTCAGATAGGTCTTTGCTTCTGCCGGTTTATCAACCACCAGCCTGAGAATTCCAAATTCAGGCGTATCAAATGAAGCGATCGCCCTGATATTGATATGCGCCTCCGTCAGCGCCGATGTCACCTGCATCAGGCTGCCCGGCCTGTTTTCCACAAATACTGATAACTGCT
The DNA here is from genome assembly GCF_001404335.1 of Faecalicatena contorta. Taxonomy (GTDB): domain Bacteria; phylum Bacillota; class Clostridia; order Lachnospirales; family Lachnospiraceae; genus Faecalicatena; species Faecalicatena contortus_B. The sequence goes on along the minus strand of NZ_CYZU01000032.1, from coordinate 57,200 downwards.
TAATCATCCTCTCACCGCCTATCCTTATAATGTGTATCCTACATCAAATGCTTTTTTATTGATTTCAATTGTTTTTGGAGGAACCGTCTTTTCGATCACCTCATACCACTGCTCTTTTGTAAAGTCCATATGCTGCGCTGCAACCCCCAGTACAATCAGATTGAATACTTTCGGATTGCCGAGCTTCTTGGACTCCTCCGTCGCGTTTACCTTATAGATCTTATACTCTTTTTCCAGGGTCTCCAGGATATTTTTCGGGTATTCTGCCGCGCCGATTACAACCGGCATCGGATCGATCCGCCAGTCATTGACAATCAGAACTCCGTCCTTTTTCAGAAAATGTGCATACCGCAGGGCTTCCAGGCGTTCAAATGCAATGATCACATCCGCCTGCCCCTCTTCCACGATCGGCTCCGCCACCTGCTCGCCATAGCGCACAAATGTAACAACACTGCCGCCCCTCTGAGCCATGCCATGTACCTCGGAAAGTTTGACATCATAGCCGCCTGCAATGGTAAGTCCTCCCAATATTCTGCTGGTAAGCAGGGTTCCCTGACCGCCTACTCCTACAATCATAATATTCTTTGTCGCCATGATTATTCACCCGCCTTTACCAGTTCTATTGCGCCAAATTTACATAGAGATTCGCACAGGCCGCATCCCGTACACATGGTATCGTCTATATGGATGGTGCCATCTGCATTTTTCGTCATTGCGGGACATCCAGGCTTCATGCACATACCGCACTTTTTGCATTTGTCTTCATGCACGGTATAAAGCGGCTTTTTGGATTTGTCCAGAAGTACGCACGGTGATTTTGTGATGATGACCGACACCTCATCTCTGGCGACTTCTTCCTTGATTGTCCTCTCCAGTGTGTCCAGGTCGAATGCATTTACCTCTATCACGTGATTCACACCCATAGCGCGGCACAGCTTCACAATATCAATGGCATAAGTCGGATCTCCCTGGAGTGTTTTTCCTGTCGCAGCATGATCCTGATGCCCGGTCATCCCGGTAGTGGAATTATCCAGAATCATCACGGTTCCTGTCGCTTTATTATAAACCATATTCATCAGGGAGTTCACACCTGTATGTAAAAATGTGGAATCACCGATCACGGCTACCCAGTCTTTGATGTATTCCTTTCCCTTTGCCTTTTCCATGCCATGCAGGGTGGAAATGCTGGAGCCCATGCACATCGTTGTATCAACTACGCTTAAGGGCGCAACTGCTCCCAGCGTATAACATCCAATATCTCCGGCCGCATGCATTTTCAGCTTATTCAGCACATGGTATACACTTCGGTGCGGACATCCGGGACATAAGATCGGCGGGCGCTGCGGGGCATCTGCCGGAGGCTGGATATCCAGCTCCTCATTTAATATTGCTTTGCGCAGCATATTCGCGCTGTACTCTCCCTGTACGGTAAAGATCTCCTTACCGACCGCCTTGATCCCCCAGGACTTCACCTGCTCTTCAATGACCGGATCCAGTTCTTCTACAACATAAAGTGTATCTACTTTCGCTGCAAATTCCTCAATCATCTTTCTTGGAAGCGGATTGACCATTCCCAGTTTTAATACGGAAGCCTGCGGAAGGGCCTCTTTTACATACTGATAAGGGATACCGCTTGTAATGACTCCGATTTTCGTGTCGCTCATCTCCACACGGTTGATCGGCAGTGTATTTGCGGCCTCGGCCAGCTCTTTATTGAGCCTTTCGATCTCCACATGGCGCAGCTTTGCGTTGCCCGGCATCATCACATTTTTCCGGATGTTTTTCACGTAAGGCTTATCTTCGATCTCTTCTCTGTCACACAGCTCCACCAACCCCTGTGAATGTGCCAGCCTGGTGGTTATTCTGTAAATAAACGGTCTGTCAAACTTCTCACTCAGTTCAAAAGCTGCCTTAATATATTCTTTTGCTTCCGCACTGTCAGAAGGTTCGATCACCGGGATCTGGGCTGCTCTTGCCACCATTCTGGTGTCCTGCTCGTTCTGGGAGCTGTATAAACCCGGATCATCGGCAACCGTAAGCACAAGACCGCCGTTAACGCCCATATAGGATACGGAATACAGCGGATCCGATGCCACATTCAGGCCGACGTGTTTCATGCAGGCCATCGCACGCACACCTGCAATGCTGGCTCCTACAGCCACCTCAGCAGCTACTTTTTCGTTCGGCGCCCATTCTTCATAAAAAGTATCTTTATACTGAACCATGTACTCACTGATCTCTGTACTTGGGGTTCCCGGATAGGCTGAGGAAACTTTGATGCCGGCCTCATATGCGCCTCTGGCAATCGCCTCATTTCCCAGCATTATCACTTTATCTGACATAGTTTATAATCCATCCTTTCGTAAATCTTTCACTCTCTTTGCCTTGCCCTCAAATCTCTGAAGCGAGTTCGGGGCAACCAGCCTGATCTGTGTTGCGAGTCCAAGCTGTGACTTCAGAGACGCTCTGATGCTCTGCTCCAGTTCGCTTAACTTCGCGTAGCTGTCCAGCAATCGGTCGTCGATCAGCTCAACAGAGATTGTCATAACATCCAGACGGTTCTTTCTCTCGACCAGAATCTCGTAGTGCGGCCCGATCTCCTCAATTCTCAAAAGGACTTCTTCTATCTGGCTTGGGAATACATTGACACCGCGGATTACAAGCATATCATCCGCACGTCCTGAAAGATTTTCCATGCGTACCGTTGTTCTTCCGCATTTGCAAGGCTCATACATCAGTTTGGTAAGATCTCCTGTACGGTAACGGACAAGCGGAAGCGCTTCCTTGCACAGGCAGGTTATTACAAGCTCTCCGGTCTCACCGGGAGCCAGGACTTCCTCTGTCTCAGGATCTATAATCTCCGGAATAAACCAGTCTTCGTTGATATGCATACCGCATAATTCCGTACATTCACCTGATACGCCGGGTCCGCACAGCTCGCTCATACCGTAGTTCTGTGTACAGACAAACTGATCCCCCCAGACTTTATGCATCTCATCGCGCATGGGTTCTGTCATTCCTTCGCCGCCAAACAGGCCGATATGTATCTTCAGATCCTTTGAAGGGTCAATTCCCCGTTCCCTTAAGATCTCTCCAAGATGAAGCGCATAAGAAGGGGTCGCTACCAACAGTGTCACGCCCATATCCTGCATAAACATAATCTGTTTATTTGTATTGCCTGAAGACATTGGAATAACGGAAGCCCCTAACTTCTCCAGTCCTCCATGCAGTCCCAGTGCGCCGGTAAAAGTACCGTATCCAAATGCAATCTGCGCTACATCTTCTGATGTTGCGCCGCCCATACATGCGATTCTTGCCACATTGTTCAGCCAGACATCCAGATCGTTCTTCGTATATGCCACTACGGTTGGTTTCCCCGTGGTCCCGGAGCTTGCATGGTACCTGACAATCTCCTTTTTATCTACCGCAAAAAGGCCGTCGGGATAATGATCCCTGAAGTCTGCTTTATATGTAAACGGCATCTTCTTTAAATCTTCCAGGCTCTGAATATCTCCTGGCTTCACACCGGCCTCATCCATCTTCTTACGGTAAGGCTCTACCCTTTCATAAATATATGCTGCCGTTTTCTGTAACCGTTCCAATTGGATTTTCTCAATCTCGGCCCTTGGCAGAGTCTCTTCCTTTGCCCAAATCATCGTAAAAACCTCCTTCAACATCACATTCGTTATCCAATAGTATAACACACTGCTTTGACGAATTAAAGCATTAAATTTGAAAAATTATGGGGACGGGGTTCACGCGGAAGAAGAAGCGGAAGGGGACGGAAAGGCCTGTGCTGTTTTGTATGGCGGTCCGCAGACTTAGCGGCAGCAAAAGGAAAAAGAAAGGATTGCCTGGCCCTGCAATCCTTTCTCATTGGGGGATTAGATAAGCGGGTACTTTTTCGTAAGTTCTGCTACCATTCCCTGTGCTTTTTCGACATTTGCTTCATCATCTATTACCATGGCTATGATTTCTGCTATCTTTGCCATGTCTTCTTCTACCATTCCCCGGGTGGTGACTGCTGGGGTTCCAAGCCTTACTCCGCTTGTAACGAACGGAGAACGGGGATCGTTCGGGATGGTGTTTTTGTTGCAGGTTACGTGGGCTTCGTCGAGTCGTTTTTCAAGTTCTTTGCCGCTTAAGTTGTTCTCTGTCAGATCTACGAGCATGAGGTGGTTATCGGTTGCTCCGGATACGATCTTGACTCCTCTTTCCTGCAGGCCTTTGCACAATGCTTTGGCGTTTTTCACGACCTGTTCCTGGTATGTCTTGAACTCAGGCTGCAGGGCTTCTTTGAAGCAGACTGCCTTGGCTGCGATGACGTGCATCAGCGGGCCTCCCTGGATGCCCGGGAAGACTGCCTTATTAAAGTTGAACTTTTTATTCATCTCTTCACTGCACAGAATCATACCGCCCCTTGGTCCGCGCAGGGTCTTATGTGTTGTGGTGGTCGTCACGTGTGCATAGGGGATCGGGCTTGGATGAATGCCTGCTGCCACTAAGCCGGCAATATGCGCCATATCCACCATCAGGTATGCGCCAACCTCATCCGCAATCTCACGGAATCGCTTGAAGTCGATGGTCCTGGCATAAGCGCTTGCACCAGCAATAATCAGCTTTGGTTTATTTTCTTTAGCGATTTCAAGTACTTTATCATAATCAATGACACCATTGTCATTCACGCCATACGCCGAGAAATCAAAATACTTGCCTGACAGATTAACCGGTGAACCATGAGTCAGATGTCCGCCGTGATCCAGGTTCATACCCATCACTTTATCTCCCGGCTCTACCATAGCAAACATTGCTGCCATATTAGCCTGTGCTCCGGAATGAGGCTGCACGTTGGCATATTCACACTGGAAGAGCTCTTTTGCCCGCTCTCTGGCAAGATTCTCAACAACATCCACACACTGGCATCCGCCGTAATATCTCTTTCCCGGATATCCTTCTGCATATTTATTCGTCAGCGGGCTGCCCATGGCCGCCATAACAGCCTTACTAACCCAGTTTTCAGAAGCAATCAGCTCAATATGAGAATTCTGCCTGTCCATCTCCGCCTGAATCGCTTCCGCAATCTCTACATCTTCATTCTTGATTTCCTCGAAACCGTACATAATTCTTCTCCTCCATAAATCTTTAAGCATTTCCGGATCATTAAAAATTCTCCCGGTAAAAGTCCATTGGGGACATTATAGCATAAACAAGAACGTTAAGTCCATACATAATTCTATTCCATCCGCTGCTCCCGTTCCGGACTCTCCTTGCCATTTGCATCCCCCAAGCAGAATACACTCTCCCCTACCCAAAATCAAATAGCGACAGCTGATTGCTCTGCGGCAGATCTCCAAACAGCCCCAGTTCCGCCATAAAATCAATGACTGTTTTGCTGACCTTCGTCCGCTGTCTGAAATCATCCAGAGACAGGTACGGCCCGTCTTTGGCTGCTTCCTCCACAGCCTCAGCGGCCTTCTCACCCATCCCTTCGATACTGGAGAGCGGCGGCATCAGTTTCCCGTCTATGATCTGGAATTTGGTTGCCTTTGCCTTATAGATATCCAGGGGCAGGAACTCATAGCCTCTGGCGTACATTTCCTGCACGATCTTCATGTCTTTTACTACATCCTGCTCTTTATTGCTGAGCGAATCCGCCCTGCGTTTATAGTCTTTTATATAATAATTCAGCTTGTCTTTTCCCTGGCACATGATTTCGTAAGAAAATGCATTGGCACGGATACCAAAATAAGCGCCATAATACGCCAGCGGATAATTAATCTTGCAGTACGCGATGCGGTAAGCCATCATAACGTACGCCGCCGCGTGGGCCTTCGGGAACATGTAGCTGATCTGTTTACAGGACCAGATGTACCAGTCCGGCACGTTCTTCGCCTTCATGGCTTCTTCCCACTCCGGTTTCAACCCTTTTCCCTTACGCACACTCTCCATGATCGTAAAAGACAGCGCGCTGTCCACGCCTTGGTTGATCAGGTAGATCATGATATCATCACGTGTACAGATACAGGTAGAAATTGTGGCCTTTCCTGACTTTACCAGTTCCTGTGCATTTCCCAGCCACACGTTTGTCCCGTGGGACAGACCCGATATACGGATCAGGTCTGAAAGCGACTGCGGCTTCGCATCCTGTACCATCTGAATAACAAAGTCTGTCCCGAACTCAGGAATTCCAAGGCATCCCAGGTTGCACCCGTCTATATCCTCCGGTTTGATCCCCAAAGCACTTGTATCGTGGAACAGGGAGAGCACCTTCTTATCGTCCAGCGGTATATTGGTGGCGATAAACGGATTCTCCTCATTGTACTCATTGTCCATGGCATCCGAAGTGATATATTCTTCCAGTGTACGGATCATAGTAGGATCATCATGGCCAAGAATGTCCAGCTTCAAAAGGTTATGGTCAATAGAATGATAATCAAAGTGAGTCGTAATGATATCTGTTGTCATATCATTTGCCGGATGCTGCACCGGGGTAAACTCATTGATGTTGTGTCCGTGAGGCAGTACGACGATTCCTCCCGGATGCTGGCCCGTACTTCTGCGGATCCCTGTGCATCCCACCGTAATTCTGTCAATCTCACACTTTCTTTTTCTGTGCCCGCGTTCCTCGTAATAGTTCCTCACATAACCAAATGCGGTCTTATCTGCAAGTGTTCCGATAGTCCCGGCCTTGAACGTATGTCCCTCCCCAAATAACACTTCCGTATACTTATGTGCCTTTGCCTGATAATCTCCCGAGAAGTTCAGGTCAATATCAGGCTCTTTATCACCCTTAAAGCCGAGGAAGGTCTCGAATGGGATGTCAAATCCCGCCTTAATCAGCATTTCTCCGCAGTTCGGGCATATTTTGTCCGGCATATCGAAGCCGCAGCCCCCTGCATATGCCTTTACTTCCGGGGAGTCAAATTCATTATAGTGGCATTTCTCACAGTAATAATGCGGACTTAAGGGATTCACCTCTGTGATCCCAGACATCGTGGCAACAAAAGAAGAACCGACAGAACCACGGGAACCTACCAGGTATCCGTCGTCATTTGATTTCCATACCAGCTTCTGGGCAATGATATACATGACGGAGTACCCGTTCGATATGATAGAGTTCAGTTCCTTCTCCAGACGGGTGGATACCGGCTCCGGCAGGTCTTCGCCATAGATTTCATGGGCCCTGTTGTAACAGATATTCCTCAGATCCTGCTCCGAATTCGCGATCACCGGCGGGCACTTATTCGGATTGATCGGAGATATTTTCTCGACCATATCGCAGATCTTGTTCGTATTCTCTATGACAATCTCCCTGGCCTTTGCTGAACCAAGATATTCAAACTCTTCCAGCATCTCCTCCGTCGTCCGCAGATACAGCGGCGCCTGTTCATCCGCATCACTGAATCCCTTGCCCGCCATGATAATCCGGCGGTACACCTCATCCTCCGGATCCAGAAAATGCACGTCGCAGGTTCCTACAACCGGCTTTTTGAACTTTTCTCCCAGTTCCACAATCTTTCGGTTAATCTCCTCTAAGTCCTCCGTAGTGTTGATATCCGGAAACTTGTCACTGACCATCATAAACCGGTTGTTGCCGAGCGGCTGGATTTCGTAGTAATCATAGAAATCTGCCAGCCTTGCGATAGATTCCGCAGATTTATTGTTCAAAATGGCCTGATAAAGTTCTCCGGCCTCGCATGCGCTCCCTACAATCAGCCCCTCCCTGTACTTGTTCAGTACACTTTTGGGGATTCTGGGCCTTCTTGCATAATAGGTCAGATGGGACTCGGTGATTAATTGGTAAAGGTTATACCGGCCGATATCATTTTTAATCAGTATGATGATATGATAAGTGGGCAGCTTGCGGATGGCATTCGGATTCATGTCCCCAAACTGGTTCATTTCCTTTAAGGTTGTGATATTCTGTTCTTTCAGCATCTGGACAAATTTTACGAATATCTCCGCTGTCGCGGCTGCATCGTCTACCGCCCGGTGGTGGTTCTCCAGGGAAATTCCCAGCGCCTTCGCCACCACGTTCAGCTTATACTTGGACAACGTGGGCAGAAGTACTCTTGCCATAGCCACCGTATCCACATAAACAAAGTCAGGCTCTATATCCTGATATCTGCAGTTCTGCTCAATAAATCCCACATCAAACCCTGCATTGTGCGCAACAAGCACCCCGCCCGCCGCAAATTCCAGAAACTGCGGCAGTATCGTTTCTATGTCCGGATATCCCATCACCATTTCATCCGTAATACTTGTTAGCTGTGTGATTTCAAAAGGGATCGGCCTTTTGGGATTGACAAAGGTGCTGAACCGGTCCACAATCTCGCCATTTACAACCTTAACCGCTCCGATCTCAATAATTTTATCCTTAATAGCGCTAAAGCCGGTCGTCTCCAGGTCAAATACGATATATGTATCATCCAGCCGCTCATCCCCGGCATTTACCGCGATCTCCGTCAGATCATCTACAACATAGCCTTCCACACCATAAATCACTTTAAAAGGATCATCCTTATCCAGTGTCTCGATAAAATGATTGGCATCCGGAAATGACTGCACAATGCCATGGTCTGTAATAGCAACGGCAGGATGCCCCCAGTCATGGGCACGCTTCACAATATCCTTTACCTCAGATACCCCATCCATATCACTCATCTTTGTGTGGCAGTGGAGTTCCACTCTCTTAACCTGGCTCAGATCCTTTCTTGTAACAGTAAAATCTCCGCTCTTTTTGATACCTGTCACCGAGCCGATGGTCAGTTCCCCGTCAAATTTATCAATGGTTGTGATCCCCTTGATTTTAACGAAAACGCCCTTTTTAAGATCCCCCAGCAGTTCCGGCAGCTGATCATTTCTGGTGAACATCTTCACCGTTATCGTGTCGGTAAAGTCCGTGACTGCAAACATCAGAATCGTCTTGTCATTTCTGATCTCCCTGGTATCAAAATTAATAATCTTTCCGTGGACGGTAATCTCTCCCATCTCAGTAACAACCTGATCCAGTGTGATCGGCTCATCGTCGAAATTCCTGCCGTATATCAGACTCGGGTCATCGCCTTGCTTAAGCGGCCTGTAGAAATCTTTTTTCTTGAAATCTTTCTTCTTGAAATCGCCTTTCTTCCCGGAGTCTCCCCGTTTTTCCTGATTCCCCTCTTTCTTTACTCCCTGGCCGCCAGCGCTGTCTTCTGCCGGTTCTTCGCCTCTCTGCTTCGCCCTGCGTTCAAATATGGCATTGATCTCCTGCTGGATCCGCTGCTCCTCATACTGACGGTCCTGCTCTCCCTGCGCCTCGCGGTACGTTACCCTAATGTCAGCTTTGATATGGAATCTCTTTTCATAGATCTCATGAAGCAGATCTACGATATACTCCCGTTTCCCTTCGGATACGATCGTGTTGAGCATCTCCAGATACAGGATATCACTGCCTTCAAAGTGCATCTCTGCCTGTTCAAACATACTTGCCGCCAGCACGCTGTGCTGCTTCAGCTCCTGCACAATACTTTCCCGGTATTCCATCATAAGCGTACTCGCCGTGTACTGCTCGGACAACGCATACTGCTCTTCCAGGCGGATGGACACCCTCGTATTGCCAAAAAGCTGCTCTTTAATCTTCTGTTCCATCTGCCATATATGCTTTTTCTGGATCAGATGCGTGCTGAAAATATGGACACGGAGAAAATCACGTTTTGAGTTCGTTGTGATCTTCGAGACCTCCACATCGCTAAAAAGCATCTTGATATCATTTTCCACTTTTAATGTCGGAAAAACATGAAAAAATATCTTTTCGTTCCCTATCTTTTCCAATTTAACAACTCCTGCCGCAAGGTTTCCAGAAGCTCCTCTTCCTTCACCTTTTTTACAATTTCACCTTTCCTGATCAGAAGGCCTTCTCCAATTCCCCCTGCAATTCCGATATCTGCCTCTTTTGCCTCACCCGGGCCGTTAACCACACATCCCATAACGGCAACCTTGATGTCCAGGGGGATATCTGCCACCATATTCTCAACCTGGTTTGCCAGGCTGATCAGGTCAATCTTCGTCCGTCCGCAGGTCGGGCAGGACACCACTTCGATCCCGCCTTTGCGCAGCCCCAGTGTCTTCAAGATCAGCTTTGCCGTTTTAATTTCTTCCAGTGGATCTCCGGTCAAGGAGACACGGATGGTATCGCCGATGCCTTCGTACAGGATGATTCCCAGGCCCACAGAAGATTTGACATTTCCCGAGTAAACAGTTCCCGCCTCTGTGATCCCCACATGGAGCGGATACGGACACCTCGAAGCGATCTGTTCGTGGGCCTTCACACACATCATTACATCCGAAGATTTGATGCTGACCACAAGGTTATCATATCCCATCTCTTCGATCATACGGACCTTGTCCAGCGCACTCTCCACGATCCCCTCTGCGGTCACGCCGCCGTACTTCTCCAGCAGTGGTTTTTCCAGCGAACCGCTGTTGACGCCCACCCGGATCGGCGTCTCATATTCCTTTGCCTTATTCACGACGGCCTGCAGACGTTCCCTGCTCCCGATATTGCCGGGGTTGATCCGGATCTTATCTGCTCCGTTCTCGATCGCCGCAATTGCAAGCCTGTAATCAAAATGAATGTCTGCAACCAGCGGGATATGGATCTGCCTCTTAATCTCTTTTAAGGCAGAAGCCGCCTCCATCGTAGGCACTGCGCAGCGGATGATCTCGCAGCCTGCCGCCTCCAGCTTTTGTATCTGGGCAGCTGTAGACTCCACATCCTCGGTTCTTGTATTCGTCATAGACTGGATTGCAACCGGATGCCCGCCCCCAATAAGGACATCTCCTATTCTGACTGTTTTTGTCTTTTCTCTTAACATCTCCATCGTAATTATCCTTTCTGCACACACCGTCTTATCGTAGAAAAACAGGGAGTGAATTCCCTGTTTTCCGGTTACTTTTTATCAAATATCATCTGATCTCCATACTCTCTGTCGGTCAGTGTCAGCGTACTTTTTTCAATGTTGTAGTCATACGTTCCCTCCAGCGAATTCACTGCCGAACTTAATCCTTCTGCTGTAGCAGTTCCGTCCGACGCATCCGCTGCCTTTTGTACCGCCTCGTCATCCGACCGCAGCGTAAATGTCTTTGTATCTTTGTCTACACTATACCTCATCTCAACAGAGACGCCTTCGCTCTCGAACTCTTCCGGCCATTCAAGTACTGCGGTCCCATTCCCCCTGATCGACATAACCAGGCCGCTGTCCTCATGGCTCCACTTGCCTTCCACTGGATTGGCAGTAAAAAGCTTTATCACGAAAAAGGCTGCTATGATGATGATCAGCACAGTTGTAACAGCCATTACAGCCCTCCAGATCCGGTTTCTTTTTTCTTCGTTATTCTTTGCGATCATGCATATACTTCCCTTCTTTTTCTCAATTTCATTATACGAATTTTACCGGTCTGTGTCAACGGGTATCACTTTTGCAGCATTTGAGCAGTAAGAAATCGTTACTATTCACACCCTGCGGGTGCGCACAGTAACAAGGAATCAATACGTGTCATATCGACACTTTTATTTTTCTTATGTTGATTTTTGACACAATTTGTCTATAAATTGTAACAAGCTGGTAAAATATACCATATTCTGGGAGGTGCCATCATGAAGTTTGCATCTACATTGAAATTACTAAGGGAACCAAACCATGTCACACAGAAGGAACTGGCTGATTATCTGAAGGTGACGCGCTCGACAATCGCAGGCTATGAGACGAAGGGCAAACAGCCGGATTATGAACGTCTGCTGCGCATCGCCGCATACTTCGGTGTATCGGCCGATTATCTGCTTACGGGTTCGAAACTTGGACTTATCACAACCACCAGTACTTCTCCCGAAAAAGGGCGTGAAATCCTGATCTCTTATCTTCATCTTTCCGCAGAATCCCAACGGAAACTGGAAGAATATCTGCATCTGCTGATGCTGAAAGAACAAAATGAGGGAAAAGGACGGATGGAAGCTGGATCCTAAACCAAACCGGAAGTCAAAATATGTATTTCTGACAGCTCTGTTTCCTGTCTCAATACACATTCTGACTTCCGGTTTTCTATTTATCTCATATAGCTTTTCAGAAATGTGAAAAGTGCTTCCATCTCTTCTCTGGTTCCTACTGTGATTCGCAGATACTGCTCGATCCGTTCGCTGCCCCAGTACCTTACATAAATATTTTCTTTTTTCAGAGCAGCAAACAGTTTCTTCGCATCATAATCCGGGTGAGCTGCAAATATAAAATTAGCTTTTGCATCGGGAAACTGAAAGCCCAGACTGCTCAGTTCTTTCTTTGCCCACTCTCTGGTTTCTATGATACTGGCTGTTGTCATATCAAAATACACTTTATCTTTTACCGCTTCTGCCCCGCATACAAGCGACGGAAGATTCATGGTATAAGAGTTGAATGAATACTTCACATCATTCAGGTATTTGATCAAAGCAGGGCTGCTGATGGCATATCCGATTCGCATCCCCGCCATAGACCTCGCTTTTGAAAATGTCTGCACTACGATCAGGTTCTCGTACCTGTCCAAAAGTTCCAGCGCAGATCTTCCCGCAAAATCAATGTACGCTTCATCTACGATCACAATCACATCCTGATTATGCTTTAAGATATCCTCAACAAACTCCAGGTTCTCATAAACGGCCGTGGGAGCATTTGGATTGGGAAATATAATCCCCCCGTTTTCTTTATAATAATCTTCCCTTCGGATACGAAAATCTTTATCCAGTTTCGGGCACTCATATGGAATGTGATAAAGCTCAGCCCATACTTTATAAAAGGAATATGTAATATCCGGAAACAAAATCGGCTTTTTTGAATTGAAAAATGTCAAAAAGCACATTGACAGTACATCATCAGAGCCAACTCCAACAAATACCTGTTCACTGCTAACACCGTAATACGCTGCCAGCGCCTCCACAAGTGTGCCCGAGGCCGGATCCGGATAAAGGCGCAGGCGGTCTGTATCCAGATGCTTTAAGGCTTCAAGCACTCCGGGCGCCGGAGGATAGGGATTTTCATTTGTATTAAGCTTGATTACCTTTTCCTGTGGCTGTTCACCGGGAACATAAGGCTCTACTTTACGTATATTTTCTAACAACTTTGCATTTGGTTCCATTTTCGCTGCTCCTGTCCTATCTGTATTCTGCCGCCAGTTCCGCAAATTTAGGCAGGGAATTCACGATTGTCTCATAGGATACACAATATGCCAGCCTGACATAGCCAGGACATGCGAAGGAGGAGCCGGGCACGATCAAAATATTGTACTTTTTCGCTGCGGCACAGAATTCTTTTTCATCTGCAACCGGTGATTTTACAAACAGATAAAAAGCGCCTTCCGGTTTGATACATTCAAAGCCTAATTCTTTTAAACCGTTATATAGTGTTTCTCTGTTTCTATTGTAATAAGAAATATCTGTCTTTTCGTTCAGACATTTTTTAACCACCTTCTGCTGCAGGGTGGGCGCATTTACAAAGCCCAGAATTCTGGTCGCCACATTCGCTGCGCCGATCAGCTTTTCACTGTCAGCCGCCTCATCCGGAATTACCAGATAACCGATACGCTCCCCTGGAAGGGAGAGGGATTTGCTGTAGGAATATCCTACAACCGTATTGGCATAATACTTCGTAAGATAAGGAACTTCTACTCCGTCATATGCAAGTTCTCTATATGGCTCATCGGAAATCAGATAAATCTCCGTCCCATATTCTTTCTGCTTTTCCTCCATGACAGCGGCCATCTTACGAATGGTATCTTCCGAATAGACAACGCCGGTCGGGTTGTTCGGAGTATTTACGATGACAGCCTTTGTCTTCGGCGTGACTTTGGCCTCGAATTCATCCAGTTTTGGCTGGAATGTGGAGGTATCCGGAGAAATCTCCACAAGCACTCCGTCATAATTATTGGTATAACTCCTGTATTCGCCGAAATAAGGGGCGAACGCAATGACCTCGTCTCCGGGGTTCAGAAGCGATTTGAGAATGACATTCAGGCCGCCTGCCGCGCCAACCGTCATCGTAATATTCTTAGATTCAAAATATGTACCGAATCTTTTATTTAAAGATTCTGCAATGGCCTGCCTTACATCCTCGTAGCCCGCGTTACTGTTTGTATATCCATGAAGCACAACGGGATTTTCCTCATCAAGCAGCTCGCGGATCGCGTCCTTTACCGCCTCCGGCGCGGGAACATTGGGATTACCCAGACTGAAATCATATACATTCTCCGCTCCGTAAATCCCCGCCAGACGGTTGCCTTCTTCAAACATTGCACGGATCGCAGAACTGTTCGCGACCATAGTTTCCATTTTTTTTGAAATCATTTTCCTCTCTCCATTTCTGATTTATTTAATATATGGACATCCGGGGATACCCTTACATCCAGTTCTGCAGCATGGCCGCAGAACTGGATTTGCTATTCGGTACCGCGGGCCGTCTTTTTCGTAACAACCCCTTTTTCTACCAGAAAGGCCGGCCTGTACGAAAGCTTTGCCTTCCTCAGCCCTTCCGCCCCCGTATCCTCCTCGCGGTTCACATATTTATAATCCATGCATTCATGCTGCACAAACTGCTGGTTAATCATCGGATATGCACCGTCAATATCAGCAAATGCCTTTTCTATATGAACAACGAATGTATCCCCGCATACAGGTTCGCCAATCGTAAATGCGGCAATCTCTCCGTTCACCCTGAGAACACCGCCCCTCTGCCCAAGTTCCTTGAACAAACGCAGCGAATTCAATGTCACGCACATCTCCGCATTCTTATCCGAATCCTCCTCACACCCATTCTGGTTACGCCATTTCAATGCCATCTGGAAACACTCTTCCTGGTTACTGTTATCCAGCGTCTCATAGCTCCAGTCCGGATTCGCAATTTTAAACTTATTGATATGGTTTCGTTTACTGTGCAGCTTCTTACCTGCCAGCGTCGCCAGCTTTTCCGACTCGTACACATAATCCGCCTGATCCCGATCATAATGAATTTGGTATTCTCCGGGATACCAGCCATCCAACTGCGCAAAATTTTCTTCCGTCACATTATATAGTTTAAACGGATATCCCTTCTCCTCGCTGTATTTCATAAGAAACTCCAGTGCATTTTTAACGCACTGCGGCTCTCCCGCCGGATAAGCAAACGCAAGATCAAATTCATCGTCCTGAAATATCAGGGCATCCTCTATAACAGCATACTTTACATGGTAATGTCTGGACCAGAGGTACACGTTACTGAATGTTCTTTCGCAGCTTCTGCTAGGCGCCTTATTGAAATAAGAAGTAATTATCTCCCTGTCCTCCAGCTCCGGCCGTTTAAAGTTTATATCGTCCATTCCTAACCTTCTCTTTCTGAATGTAATTTCTAATAACTTTTTGTATAAACTTGTCTCACAGACAAATAATACTTTGATAGTATACCACATTTTTTCTTTAACTGACAATAAAAGCATGGATAATTAAAAAAATGGGGTGCGCGACGAGCTTTAGCCTCGGTACGGACGGAGTCGCTTAATGACAGGGATACCAGGGAAGGAATGGATCCGAATATGCCCGAGACTATAATAGCCGCTCCAATACCGTACGCCTTCCCTTTATGGAGCGTCCCCGTCCGTTGACGAACCTAAAGCTGGTCCCCTAATCCCCGAACTGCATTTGGTACAGCCCCGCATATATCCCCCGTTTTCTCAGCAATTCTTCATGTGTCCCTTCCTCTGCAATCCCATGATCCGTCATGACCAGGATACGCTGTGCATTGCGTATCGTAGACAGTCTGTGCGCAATCACAAAGGTGGTTCTGTTTTTTGCCAGGTTCTCCATTGACTGCTGTACTACTTTTTCACTTTCGTTGTCGAGCGCGGATGTTGCCTCGTCAAAGATCAGCACTTCAGGATTCCTAAGAAAGACCCTGGCAATGGAAAGGCGCTGTTTTTGCCCTCCTGACAGTTTTACGCCCCGCTGTCCGATATCTGTATCATAACCATCTGGGAAACTCATGATAAACTCATGGGCATTGGCATTTTTTGCCGCGCGGACCACGTCTTCGTCTGTGGCCCCGGGTCTTCCATAACGGATATTATCCATAACACTGCCCGAAAACAGATACACATCCTGCTGTACGATTCCAATATGACTGCGCAGTTCTTCCAGTTTGATATGCCTGATGTCCGTCCCATCCAGAAAGATCCCACCCTCAGATACTTCGTAGAAACGGGGGATCAGGCTGCAAAGCGTTGTCTTGCCCACTCCCGACGGCCCTACCAGTGCAATATAGTCGCCGGCCTCCACTTTGAGGTCCAGATTGTCCAGGACTTTCTCACTCTCATTTTCATAGTAAAAGGATACTTTTTTAAACTCAATGGCGCCTTTTACCTCTTTCAAGGAAACCGCATCAGGCTCATCAGCAATATCAGGCGCTATAGACAGTATTTCCAGAAATCTCTCGAAGCCGGAATAGCCGTTCTGGAACTGCTCGGTAAAGTTCACCAGTTTCCTTACTGGTTCCGTAAAGTTATTAATATAAAGCAGAAATGTAATCAGATCCGTCACGACAATCGATCCGTTGAGCATCAGACTCACGCCAGCCAGCAGTACGATAACAGTAATCAGTGTGCTCATAGCCCCAAGCCCGGAATTATAAATCCCCATGTATTTATAGCTCAGCTTCTTTGCCGCCACAAAATTCTCATTCCCTGCGTTGAATTTTTTCATTTCCACATTTTCATTAGCAAATGATTTTACAACGCGGATACCAGAGAGGCTGTCCTCAATCTGGCTGTTGATGTCCGCAATCTTCTCTCTGTTTCTTTTGAACGCGGTCTTCATTTTACCATTATAATAAAAGGCGAATATCGCCATAACCGGAATAAAAATAAAAGCAATCAACGCCAGTTTTACATTAACAGTCAGCAGAATCACAAAGGAACCGATTATTTTAATAAAAGATATGACAAGATCCTCCGGTCCGTGGTGAAGGAGCTCGCTGATATCGAACAGGTCGCTCGTAATTCTGGAGAGCAGGTGGCCGACCTTCTGATTATCATAAAACGCAAATGTCAGCTTCTGATAATGGCCGAATATATCGCTGCGCATATCGGCTTCCATCTTTGCGCCCATCGTATGTCCGAAGTACGCTATATAAAAATTGCAGAAGACTTCCAGTGCCACAAGCGCCAGCATCACGGCACCCAGAATAAGAATTGCATGTCTCGCATCGGCCCTGTCAAAATAAATAACGTCGTTTGTAATATACCGGACAATCATCGGAATGACCAGGGTCACAGCCGCTCCAAGTATGGCAAAAAACATGTCGCTGTAAAACAGCCCTTTGTAGGGCCTATAATAGGAAAATAATCTCTTCAGTTTTTCTTTCATGATCTTACCTCTCTCATTATAACAATTCGTATGTTAATCATATTACTCCTGTTTCGTTGTATCTGCAAACCCTTCCTTTATATATCCCTGCCTCAATACTGCTAGACGGCCCTGCTTCCGCAGTACATATGTCCTCAGGCCTTTTGGGATACAGGAATTTCCTAAATCATAAAATCTTAATAAAATCCCCAAAGTATTTTAAGAAGAGGCTGAAATAATGAAACTAACGTAATACATCAGGCAGGCCTGTCTGAACCGTTACAAACTAATGCATCAAAAATTTAGGTCAATATAACAGTAAGTTGATTATTATTCAATGTACAAGCATCAAGGAGGAAACTGCTATGGCTGATATTATTATTACACTCTATCCTATTTTGTGTGTGCTGCTGCCCTGTCTTATCTATATGTTTATCCTGGCTCGCAAGCCCGGAAACCACCTGACTAAGGCTCATTTTATCTGGGTATTCCTGTTTCTGTTCTACCTGCATATGGTACTGGACACAACGGGGATCGGAACCATATGGGACATCGGCAAATACGACAGTATCCTTTCACTGGACAAGATCAACCTGGTTCCATTTAACGATGGGCTGGAGTTTTCACAGATTCTGAATGTCATTATGTTCATGCCGCTTGGATTTCTCCTGCCGCTGCTCTGGACCAATTACCGTACACTCCCCAGAGTCCTTCTGGCCGGAGCCGGCTATTCTCTTTCCATCGAAATCTGCCAGTTATTCAACAACAGGGTTACCGATATGAATGACCTGATCATGAACACCTTCGGCGCACTGGCCGGCTATTGTATCTGGATCATATACCGGCGCCTGTTTCCCCGGACCGGCACGAGGAAAGAGCTCGCACTCTCCCTCCACGAACCTGCGGTTTACATGGTGCTGAGCGTACTTGCCGTGTTCTTCCTGTGCAACTGGAGGTGGATGGTATATAAGTTGTATATGTAAGAGACCATACACATAAGAAACTTTTGTCAATCCGTACTAAGATGTTCTGACGGCACCCAACTATAAGAGTCCGGCATCAGCTTAAACCGCTGATGCCGGACTCTTATTAATCATGTTTAGTTATCATTCATATTAGCCAGTTTTGCTGCCTGGTCTGCAGCGGTCAGACTGTCTATAATTTCATCCAGATCCCCGTTTAAAATCGTATCCAATTTGTGCAGCGTCAGCTTAATTCTGTGATCCGTAACCCGTCCCTGGGGGAAGTTGTAGGTTCTGATCTTCTCAGAACGGTCCCCGGTTCCGACCTGGCTTCTTCTCGCCTCAGCTTCGGACGCCTGCTGCCTTTCCAGTTCCAAATCATACAGCTTGGAGCGAAGCAGGCGGAACGCCTTTTCCTTGTTCTGCAGCTGTGACTTTTCGGTCTGGCTGTAAATCACAATCCCCGTTGGATAATGGGTCAGACGCACAGCGGAGTCCGTTGTGTTGACGCACTGTCCGCCGTTTCCAGACGCACGCATAACGTCGATTCGGATATCCTTCTCCTCGATGACAACGTCCACTTCCTCGGCCTCCGGCATAATGGCAACCGTAATTGTGGAGGTGTGGATTCTGCCGCCGCTCTCTGTCTCCGGCACACGCTGTACACGGTGTACGCCGCTCTCATATTTCAAACGGGAGTAAGCGCCCTGCCCGCTGATCATAAACACACACTCCTTGAAGCCGCCGATTCCGTTTTCATTCAGGGAAATCATCTCCACCCTCCAGCGGCGTCCTTCCGCATAATGAACATACATGCGATAGATCTCTGCCGCAAACAGCGCAGCCTCATCTCCACCGGCTCCTGCACGAATCTCTACGATTACGTTCTTCTCGTCATTGGGATCCTTCGGCAGCAGCAGAATCTTCAGATCCTGTTCGAGCTCTTCAACACGGGCTTTCGAATCGTTGAGTTCTTCTTTTGCGAGCTCCCGCATCTCCTCATCAGATTCTTCATCCAGCATGACCAGGCTGTCCTCTATATTCTGCTTACACTGCTTATACTCTTTGTATGCCTCTACGATCGGAGTCAGGTCACTCTGCTCTTTCATCAGTTTCCGAAATCGTTCCGGATCATTGGCCACATCCGGCTCCTGCAGTTCTCCCATTACTTCCTCGTAGCGGATCAGCAAATCTTCTAATCTGTCAAACATATTTCTCTATCCTTTCTCACAACTCACTTCATTCATCATACACGCCCGAAACGACCCGGTCAAGTCCTGCCAGATCCTTTTTTACGGCAACATGGGTATAGCCCGCTTCACACATCATGGATTGCACGGCCTCACCCTGAGCGGCCCCGATCTCAAACAGCAGACATCCGCCGCTTACGAGAAAGCGCCTTGCCGTGTCCACAATCTCTCTGTAAAAATACAGACCGTCCTCTTTGCCGTCTAGCGCCAGAAGAGGGTCATGCTGCCTCACTTCTTCCTGCAGAGTCTCTATCACATCGGTTCTGATATAGGGAGGATTGGACACGATCATCTGAAAGTTTCCCTCCACCCTGTCAAAGAGGTCGCTGTGCAGGAAATCTGCGCGGATATGAAGCGACTCCGCATTCTCCCGGGCTGTCTCCAACGCTTTCTCCGAAACATCCGCCCCTGTTCCTTCTATCAGCAGCTTTTTTTCTTTTCTTATCTCATGCAGAATACTCAGCAGGATACATCCGGAACCAGTGCACATATCAAGCAGTCGAAATGCTTTTTCGTTCTCCCTTCGGCTGCTCCCGGTAATCCCGGCAGACACACCGCAAGAATTTTCTTTATATTTGCGTATAAACCGGATGGATTCCTCAACTAACGTTTCTGTATCCTGTCTCGGAATCAGCACATGTTCATTCACCCGGAATTCCAGGCCCATAAATTCCTGCGTTCCGGTCAGATGCTGCAGGGGGATCCTCTGCGCCCTTTTTTCTATAAAATCTATATACTGCTTTTCCTGTACCTCTGTCAGAATTTTATCCGGCATGGCATAATACATGGCCCTGCCGACACCACTCACATGTTCCAGAAGATACCATGCATCCAGGCGGGCATCTGTGATTCCGGCCTCTGTTAACAGCTCTTCTCCCCTTTGAAACGCTTCACGCAGTGTCATAGCTGCTGCCCCTCGGCTGCGGCATGGCCCGTCATACCATATTGTCCGGCCGTCTGCCCGGATGCTGCAGCGGTTTTCATTTCCTGATCCGGTGTCTTCTCAACTGATGTGCCTGCTGGCAGCTCGATACCGAAATTCTCCGCCAGATATGCCTTCCAGTCAAATACGGCTTCCACTGCACAGATAGCCACTTCAATCATGCTGTCATCCGGCTCTTTCGTGGTCAGATTCTGCACCCACATTCCCGGCTTGCTCAGCAGGTTAATGAAATAATTATCACTGTTTCCGGCCAGTTTGATAATCTCATATGATACCCCTGCGATCAGCGGGAGAAGCGCGATACGCAGCACAACCCTCATAACCTGCGACTCTGCTGTAATAAAGAAGCAGAATATAATACTCACGATCATGACAAAGAACAGAAAACTTGTACCGCAGCGTTTATGCTGTTTGGAGCTTTTTCTTACGTTTTCTGTATTCAGGATAAGTCCATGTTCAATACAATTGATGCATTTGTGCTCCGCCCCGTGATACATAAATGTTCTCTGGATATCTTCCATCTTGGAGACAAGCAGAATATATCCCAGAAAAATAGCCAGGCGGATCACACCTTCCAGAATGGTAATTACCCCTCTGGACGCAATGTGCTGCCGCAGTATATTACTTAAAAAATAAGGAAGAAGCATAAATATGGCAACCGCAAGAACTACGGAAAATGCGACCGTCAGATTCATGAACAGCTTATCCTGCTTCTCCTTCTTTGCAATCGCTTCCTCTGTCAGCTCCGCCTCTGTCTCATCTTCCTCTTCAAAAAAGCTCGCCGAAAACATCAGTGTCTTCATCCCCAGGACAAGGGAATCAACAAAATTGAAGATACCTCGTATAAAAGGAATCTTCATTAGCGGCTTACACGGGATTACACTTTTATACTCCTGTATATCTACCGCGATCTCTTTATCCGGTTTCCTGACCGCCACCGCATACTGATTACCATTCTTCATCATGATGCCTTCCAAAACAGCCTGTCCGCCTATGTTCGATGACTTCATGCACCCTCCTGTCTTCTGTACCAGAAAAGGGTCAGTTCCTTCTTCTTTGAAGTTGCTGACCTTCTGATCCAATCTGCATATATAGTTACCTGTAAGGAACTGCCCGGAAATCACTTGTGCAAGTTGCTGATCAATGTGCACCAGTTGTGATAGACAGTCCTTTACCCAAGAACAGGCTGAGATATCTCACCTCAGCCTGCAATAAGTCATTCCTATTTAATACCATATTTCTTGTTGAACTTGTCAACACGTCCGCGAGCCTGATTTGCTTTCTGCTGTCCAGTGTAGAATGGATGGCATTTGGAACAGATTTCCACGTGAATGTTCTTGTTTGTTGAGCCTGTTACAAATGTGTTGCCGCAGTTGCAAGTTACTGTCGCCTGATGGTACTCTGGATGGATTCCTTCTCTCATGATTTTCACCTCTCTATTTTAAAATATAGTAATTATAATCTCTAAACAGCTTTGTTATTGTATCATAAGATTTATGGTTTTGCAAGCGATTTTTTAGAATAAACAAATAAAATAGGACAAGTCTTTTTT
Organism: Faecalicatena contorta; assembly: GCF_001404335.1. Taxonomy (GTDB): domain Bacteria; phylum Bacillota; class Clostridia; order Lachnospirales; family Lachnospiraceae; genus Faecalicatena; species Faecalicatena contortus_B. Next base: position 35,119 of record NZ_CYZU01000032.1, on the reverse strand, counting down.
GTATATCCGGTTTGTGATATAATTCCCATGTTTGATTTATCATTAATGACATAAGGAGTTGCTCATATGGATATCACTGCCCCAATTATCGAACTTTCCGCTTCCACATTTCTAATCGTATGCCCATTTCTTTTTCTTGCCGGGCTGGTAGATGCGATCGGAGGCGGCGGAGGTCTGATCTCTCTGCCCGCCTATCTGATCGCGGGACTTCCTCCTCATATGGCAGTTGCCACCAATAAGATGTCTTCCACCTGTGGAACCACACTTGCCACGATCCGTTTTATAAAAAACGGGCTTGTCAGTTTCCGGCTGGCCATCCCTTCCGTGATTGCCGCAATTGCAGGTTCTTCAATCGGTGCACATATTTCCATGATCGTTCCTGAGAAGATCATGCTGTATGTACTGATTGGCATACTGCCTGTATCCGCATTCCTGGTGCTGAATAAAAAGCTGTTTCATGATAAGGGAAACGACTCTGTTACGCTGGACAAAAGAACTTACATAACCGCAGTCATTGCAGCTTTTATCATTGGCATCTATGACGGATTCTATGGGCCGGGTACGGGTACGTTTCTGATCATCGCATTTACCGTATTTGCCAAGCTCAGTATAAAAACCGCCAACGCACAGGCAAAAGTTATTAATCTGACGACCAATATCACATCCCTCATTATCTTTCTGCTAAACGGCCAGGTGCTGATCCCCGTAGGGATCGCAGCCGCACTGTGTAATATGGCCGGGGGCTACCTGGGTGCCGGAATGGTCATGAAAAATGGCGCTAAAATCGTAAAACCAAGCATTCTGCTAGTACTCTTCCTATTGCTTCTGAAGGTACTCAATGTATACTAATACCTGAAGTAGGGCGGCATATTGCTCAGGCACACCCTAGTACTGCGCTGCGTAAATTCCTGTAATACAGTATTTGCTGTCTGCGCCGGTGTATGCCTTATGCTGCTCTACAAAAATTTCTTTTTGATCACAACCTGGACAAGATCTGCATTGCTCTTTGTCTGTGAGAACATATTCAGCAGGTTGTCCACAGCTTCTTCCGCTTTTAGGCCGTTCATTGCCCTGCGGATAATATAGACTGCATCCTGCTCCTCTCTGCTGAGCAGGAGATCTTCCCTTCTAGTTCCTGATTTTGGTATATCTATGGCCGGGAATACTCTCTTTTCCTGTAGCTTTCGATCCAGCACCAGTTCCATGTTGCCTGTTCCCTTGAATTCCTCGTATACCACATCGTCCATCTTACTCCCTGTTTCCACAAGTGCAGTAGCCAGGATCGTAAGGCTGCCGCCTTCTCTCATATTTCTGGCTGCACCGAAAAACCTCTTCGGCATATGAAGCGCTGCCGGGTCAAGACCACCTGATAGTGTTCTACCTGATGGCGGAACCGTCAGATTATATGCACGGGCAAGCCTTGTAATACTGTCCAGCAGGATCATAACATCCTTGCCATGCTCAACCAGCCTCTTTGCACGCTCAATCACCATCTCGGAAACCCTTTTATGGTGATCCGGAAGTTCATCAAATGTAGAATAAATGACTTCTACATTCGGTCCTGCGATCGCCTCGCGGATGTCTGTTACTTCCTCCGGGCGCTCATCGATGAGCAGAATCAGAAGATGCATATTCGGCTCACGCTTTTGTACGGAAAGCGCCACTTCCTTCAGCAGGGTCGTCTTACCGGCCTTCGGCGGTGACACAATCATACCTCTCTGTCCTTTTCCTATAGGAGAAAGCAGATCAACGATTCGCATAGCTGTTGAACATCCCGGTGTCTCCAGGCGGAGCCTCTTATTTGGGAAGATCGGAGTCAGGTCCTCAAAATTATTTCTCTTCATTGCCTCCGACGGCCTCATGCCATTGATGGTGGAAACATACAAAAGGGCGCTGAATTTCTCGGACTGCGTTTTAATTCGTGTATTTCCGGAAATGATATCACCGGTTTTCAGATTAAATCTCCTGATCTGTGAGGGGGATACGTATACATCGTTTTCACCGGGCAGATAGTTCTCGCATCTGATAAATCCGTATCCGTCCGGCAGAACCTCCAGGATCCCGTTGGCTGACTTGCCGCTGTCCAGCTGTTCGATATCCGTGCCTTCCTTCTTCTCTTTCAATTCTTCTTTTACTTCTTCCTTGGCTTCTGCCCTTGCTTCTTCCATCTTCTCTTTCTCGTCCTGGGCCAGCATAGCGTCAATCAACCCGCTTTTTTTCATAGCTGACACACCCTTCATTTTTCGTGCCTTTGCCAGGTCTTTTAATGTTGCAAGCGGCAGAGATTCATATTTTTCTCTCGTCATAATACTTTAATTCCTTTCTCAATAAATATATGGCTTTTCTACAGTATTCTTTTGTTTCAATCCACGCCCGGTAATATCACAGAGTACGTCTACGGCCAATACATATGCGTAGATTAATCTCATGCCAGTGGGAGAAACCGTTTCCTCTCCAGCCAAAACTGTCGTTAATCTTGTTTTTCATGATTCATCTCACCGACTATAGCGGCGGGAGAATCCTCATCTTATCTTGTTAAATTTTACGGGAACCTTTAGTCTGAAACGACTTGTCCGAATTCAGGCGTCTGCCTGTATCCTCAAAGATATACTATTCCTATCCGTGCTCGGTAATTTCACAGAGTACGACTACATCTTAAATCTGTAGCTATTATACCTCATCTTCCACCAAAAAGAAAGAGTTTTTTTAGGGGGTGGGGTTTCGGCTCGGAGTGGATGAAAGGGGGGACGCTTACCGTAAGCCGGGACGGGCTGCAAAAAGTACCTGTCCTGTTGGTAATACAGACCGCTGCGCCAAGCGGCAGTAAGAGGTAATCTGCAGAATCAGCCGGAACCGAACACATTCACCGCTTAATCTGGTGATTAAGCGGCTCAGGTGTTCTAAAAAGCTGCTTCGGTAGCAGCTTTTTTCCGGCTGATTCTGCAGATTACCTCTAACTGCCGCTAGGCTCGCTAGGATGCATTTCCAACAGGACAGGTACTTTTTGCAGCCCGTCCCGGCTTACGGTAAGCTGTTTCATCCGGCCGGCAGAAAAGAACGCGCTCCCCAGTTGTGAAACTAACGGGGGCTGCGGATGGAATTGGATTGGTGATATCCTTTTTTATGTCTGAGATCATACTGGCTATATAAAATCCCGTGTCCATTTTCACGGCTGTTTCCCGCCTAGAATCACTTAGGTTCGTGTCCGCGTTTTGAAAGACAGGTATGTTCTTCCGGAGGCTTGCGGCTATCCCTTCATGGAGCGTCCCCATCCACCAGCGAAACTAAATCTCGTTACTATAGCAATCCTGCCTTGCGTTGCTTTTATAAGAGTGTTATTATATTGGACAGATAGCAAGAATCTATAAGAATATGAAGATACAGCGAGGTAAGAAAGATGACAAACAGTGAAAAAGCATTGCAGATGCACGAAAAATGGCAGGGGAAGATCGAGACTACGGCCAAGGCCCATGTGAACTCCCGCGAGGATCTTGCCATTGCCTATACTCCTGGTGTTGCAGAACCCTGTAAGGCAATCGCAGAGGATCCGGAAGATGCCTATAAATACACGATAAAGTCTAATACGATTGCAGTTGTCTCCGACGGAAGTGCGGTTCTTGGACTCGGCAATATCGGCGCCCTGGCTGCGATGCCGGTTATGGAGGGGAAGGCCGTTCTTTTTAAGGAATTTGGCGGCGTCAATGCGGTTCCGATCTGTCTTGATACCCAGGATACCGAAGAGATCATTCAGACTGTAGTTAACATTGCTCCCGCCTTCGGCGGCATTAATCTGGAAGATATCTCGGCCCCGCGCTGCTTCGAGATTGAGGAGCGTTTGAAAGAGCTGCTGGATATCCCTGTTTTCCATGATGACCAGCACGGGACGGCTATCGTTGTCCTGGCCGGTATTATCAATGCGCTGAAAGTCACCGGAAAGGTCAAAGAAGAATGCCGCGTGGTAATTAACGGTGCGGGATCTGCCGGTGTTGCTATCACCAGGCTTTTGCTTACATATGGTTTCCGTCATGTTACCATGTGTGATATCAATGGTATGATAAGCAAGGCCTCCCCTGATCTGAACTGGATGCAGCAAAAGATGGCAGAGGTTACCAATCTGGAAGGGCGGACAGGTACGCTGGCCGATGCGCTTCAGGGTGCAGATATATTTGTAGGTGTCTCTGCACCTAATATTGTGACAAAAGAGATGGTATCCTCTATGAACAAGGATGCAATTCTTTTTGCAATGGCGAACCCGGTACCGGAGATCATGCCGGATCTTGCAAAAGAAGCCGGTGCAAGAGTCGTTGGGACAGGACGTTCCGATTTTCCGAACCAGGTGAATAATGTGGTGGCTTTTCCGGGTATATTTAAGGGCGCCCTGGAGGGGCGCGCGTCCCAGATTACGGAGGATATGAAGCTGGCTACTGCCAAGGCAATCGCCGGACTTGTTGCGGAGGAAGACTTAAATGAAAACAATATCCTGCCGGAAGCTTTCGATCCGCGTGTAGCCGAGGCGGTGAGCAAGGCAGTAAAGGAACTGATATAGATGATGCGCTGGGGGGAAAAGCGTTACCGCTCCATGGACTATGACCTGAAGCAGGCCTATGGGGAAAAGGTATATAAGATCACCCTGGACGGCGGCATGACCTGCCCGAACCGGGACGGCACTTTAGGGCACGGAGGCTGTATCTTCTGCAGCGCCGAGGGCTCCGGGGACTTCGCCGGCTCAAGGGTCTGCTCTGTCACAGAGCAGATAGCCGCCGGAAAGCAGGCCCTGAATGGGAAACGTCCGGTTCACTCTTATATCGCATACTTTCAGGCATTTACCAATACCTATGCTCCGGTAAGCCGTCTGGAAGAGCTGTACATGCAGGCCATCGCGGATCCTGAGGTCCGTATCCTCTCTATCGCCACAAGGCCCGACTGTCTGGGCCCTGATGTCCTGGAACTGTTAGATAGAATCAACCGGATCAAACCAGTGTGGGTGGAACTGGGGCTTCAGACAATTCATCCCGCAACTGCCGCGTATATCCGGAGGGGATATGACCTGCCTGTCTTTGAAAGTGCAGTCGGTGCTCTCAGAAGAATGAACATTGCCGTGATCGTCCACACCATCCTCTATCTGCCCGGCGAGACCAGGGAGCAAATGCTGGAGACACTGGATTATCTGAACCACATGGATATACAGGGCATAAAGCTGCAGCTTCTGCATATTTTAAAAGGAACGGATCTTGCCCTGGAATATGAACAGCATCCGTTTTACGTCCCCGGGATGATAGAGTATATTCAATTATTGGGCACATGTATCTCGCATTTGAATCCCCGGATCGCAATACACCGTCTGACCGGCGATGGTCCCAGCGGTCTTCTGGCTGCCCCGCTTTGGAGCAGCAATAAAAGAACTGTCCTGAACACCCTGCACCGTTATCTGAAGGAGCAGGACATCTGGCAGGGAAAGGAGTATTATGACTGAAACATTTACCCTATATAAGTTAATCGTATTATACATGCTGGAGAAAGTAGATTTTCCGCTGACCACATCCCAGATCTCGGAATTCATTCTGGACAAGGGTTATACTACTTATTTTAAGCTGCAGGAAACGCTGTCGGAGATGGTGGAATCCGGGCTGCTCCGGGTGGAGACCACCCACAACCGTACGCTGTACCACCTGACGGAAAATGGAGCGGAGACAATCCAGTTCTTCAAGAATAAGATCTCAACCGCAATACAGAACGATATTGATGAGTTTTTAAAAGAAAAGAGGTATGACCTAAAAGAAGAAGTTGCTATTAAATCAGACTATTACCTGAATACAAACCATGAATACGAGGTGCGCTGCCAGATCGTGGAAAATGGCTTCAGCCTGATTGATCTTAAGATCACTGTCCCGACGGAGATCGAGGCCGAAACCATTGCCAGCAACTGGTCAAGGGAGAGCCAGAAGATCTATTCCTCACTCCTGTCTCAGCTTCTCTAAATATTCACGTATGGTTTTTTCGTATCCAAGGACGCCCGGTTCATAGAATCTGGCGTCTTTTATTTCGTCCGGAAGGTACTGCTGCTTTACGTAATGCCCCGGATAATCGTGTGCGTATTTGTACCCGACTCCGTGCCCCAGCTTCTGTGAACCTTTATAGTGGGCATCCTGCAGATGGGCGGGAACCGTTGTCTTCTTCTGCCGGACACATTCTGTTGCAGAAAAAATGGCATTGGTGGCGGAGTTGCTTTTCGGTGCGGATGCAACATAGGTCACTGCCTGCGAGAGGATGATCTGCGCCTCTGGCATCCCGATGCGCTCCACCGCCTGTGCTGCGGACACCGCAACCGTCAGCGCCATTGGATCTGCATTTCCCACATCCTCCGAGGCACAGATCATAATCCGCCGCGCGATGAACTTAATGTCCTCCCCTGCATACAGCATTTTTGCAAGGTAATAAACGGCAGCATCGGGGTCTGACCCCCTCATGCTTTTTATAAATGCAGAGCTTGTATCATAATGGTTATCTCCCGTCTTGTCATACCGCACAACACGCTTCTGAATGCACTCGCTGGCCACTTCCAGCGTAATATGGATCAGCCCGTCCGCCCCTCTTTCGGTAGTCAGTATGCCCAATTCCACCGCATTCAGCGCATTTCTTGCATCACCGCCCGATACATCGGCCAAAAACTCCAGCGCCTCCTCCGTAATTTCCGCCTTGAAGGTTCCCATCCCCTTCTCTTTATCATAAACGGCGCGTTTCAGCAATGTCTTTACATCCCCGCGTTCCAAAGATCTCAGCTCAAACACACTGGACCTTGAAAGCAGAGCGCCGTTTACCTCAAAGTAAGGATTCTCCGTCGTCGCCCCTATCAGCGTGATGGTTCCGTCTTCCACATAAGGAAGCAGGTAGTCCTGCTGCCCTTTATTAAACCGGTGGATCTCATCGATGAAGAGGATGGTCTTCTTCTGGTACATGCCAAGAAGCTCCTTTGCCTCTTTTATCACCTCTTCCATATCCTTTTTTCCGGCTACAGTCGCATTGATCTGCTTAAACTGGGCGCTTGTTGTATTCGCTATCACTTTGGCCAGCGTTGTTTTTCCGGTGCCCGGAGGGCCGTAAAATATCAGGGAACCCAGCTTATCCGCCTTGATTGCGCGGTACAGCAGCTTGTCCTTTCCGATAATATGCTGCTGCCCCACTACTTCTTCCAGCGTGGACGGCCGCATTCTGGATGCCAGCGGCGCTTCCTTCTCTTGATTTGTCTCTCTCATATAGTCAAATAAATCCATTTTTTTCCACTGCATGACAATCTGAAACAGACTATCAGGCTTTTCCTTTCTCAACGATATCCCGCACGGCCTCCCCCGCAATCAGCAGGCCCGCAACAGGGGGCACAAAAGAGATACTGCCGGGTATGCTGCGGCGCTGCCCTTTATCCTCCCCGGTATCCCTTTCGGATGTATCAATTGGTTTCTCTTTGGAATACAGTACTTTCAGATGATAGATGCCCCGGGCTTTGAGCTCTTTTCTCATCACCTTGCACAGCGGACACACGCTTGTTTTGGACAAATCTGTGATCTCAAACATCTCGGGGTGCAGTTTATTTCCTGTCCCCATGCTGCTAATGACCGGGATATCCAGTTTCAGCGCCAGTTCCACCAGCGCCAGCTTGGCAGTGACCGTATCTATGGCGTCGATTATATAATCCGGTCTCTCCACAAACAATGCTTCCAGATTATCCGGAAGCACAAACATCTCATATGTTTTTACACAAATCTCCGGGTTAATGTCCCTGATCCGTTCCTTCATAACCTCTGTCTTATATCTTCCGATGGTACTGTGATAGGCAATGGACTGCCGGTTGATATTGGTCAGGGAGACGGTGTCATTGTCGATCAGCGTCAGGCGGCCGACACCGCTGCGCGCTAGCGCTTCAATGCAGTGTGAGCCCACGCCCCCCACGCCGAATACCATCACAGACGCCGCTTTCAACCGCTCTATCCCAGCTTTTCCAATCAGTAATTCCGTCCTGGAATATTCATTTAACATCTTTTCCTCCATAAGCTGCAGCTCTGCTGCGGCTACCTCTATAGGACATGTATCCTGCCCCTGGGGTTACGTTTATTCTGCATGTCAGTCCAGCATCAGCTCATCTACGGTCACAAACTCGTATCCCTCTGCCTGAAGCAGATCGATGATGCGCAGCGCCGCTTTTATGGAGCTGTCGTAACAGTCATGCAACAGAATAATATCATTTTCCTGCGCTTCCGTCACTACTTTATTGACAATTTCATCTACATTTTCCGTAGCCCAGTCCAGAGGGTCGATGCTCCACATCACCGGCAGCACATGGATCTTCTTTTCCAGCTCCTTCTGCCACAGGCCGAACGGAGGGCGCATAAACTGCACTTCCTCTCCCGTAATGTTTTTGATTGCCTCATTGGTGAGCATTAGCTCCTGATAGGCTTCATCGTTGCTTACTTTCGTAATTTCCACATGGTGATATGTATGGTTACCGATCAGGTGCCCTTCCTCATACATACGCTTCACGATCTCACTGCCGCCTTCCTTTTCTATGTTCTGCCCGATCAGAAAGAACGTTGCCTTCACTCCTCTTTCCTTCAGCCCATCCAGAAGCCGGGGCGTGTAGACGGTGCTTGGCCCGTCATCAAATGTAATGGCAATTTTGGGCTTTTCTGTTATAGAGTCCGCCACATAGGCGGATGCATTGGCATATGCGGTTCCCGGCTCCTCCCCTTCCGCCTGGTTTCCAATTGTAAATAGGGACGGGCAGACCGCTCCCAGCAGCAGAAGCACGTAAACAAAACCGGCTCCCTGCATCATTCTTTTTAAACGCAAACAGCACACAACCCTTTTTTAACGATTCTTTTATATATATGCATTGTACTTAAATTTTATTGATGTTATAATGAACACGTTCTACATATGAGGAGGTTGTATTTAAGATGGAAAAAACACCACAAGCGGAAAATAAAATGGGCGTCATGCCCGTTCCAAAATTATTAATTACCATGTCCCTGCCAATGATTATTTCTATGTTGGTACAGGCGCTCTACAATGTCGTTGACAGCGTGTTTGTAGCGCAGATCAATGAGGAGGCCCTGACGGCGGTCTCCCTTGCGTTTCCTGTGCAGAATCTGATGATAGCAATATCCGCGGGCACCGGAGTCGGGATCAACGCCCTTCTGTCCAGAAATCTGGGGGAGAAAAATCTTGAAGGGGCAAACGCTGCCGCAAAAAACGGAATCTTTCTCGGCATGATCAGCTATATTGTCATGGCGGTTATCGGCCTGGCCGGCTCCCATTTCTTCTTTACCGTCCAGACAAAGGATCCGCTCATTGTGCGCTACGGCACCCAGTATATGCTGATTATAACCGTTGTCTCTGTGGGGATATTCATGCAGATCACTTTTGAACGCCTGCTCCAGTCCACCGGCAAGACGATTTACAATATGATTACCCAGGGAACCGGTGCGATTATCAACATTGTCCTGGATCCGATCCTGATCTTCGGAATGTTCGGCCTGCCGCGCATGGAGGTCGCAGGCGCAGCTCTGGCTACCGTGATCGGACAGCTGGTGGCAGTCTGCATGTCCCTTTATTTTAACTGTAAAAAGAATACGGAGCTGGATCTGAATATGAGGACTTTCCGGCCCAATAAGACAATCATTGCCACTATATATAAGGTTGGCGTTCCCTCGATTATCATGCAGTCCATCGGTTCCGTCATGGTATTTGGGATGAATAAGATCCTTTTGATCTTCTCGTCCACTGCCGCAGCCGTATTCGGCGTATATTTCAAGCTGCAGAGCTTCATCTTCATGCCGATATTCGGTCTGAATAACGGCATGATCCCTATCATAGCATACAACTACGGGGCAAAGAATAGGGAACGGATTATGGCGACCATCAAAATGAGCGTTCTGATTGCCGTGGGGATCATGCTTGTGGGGCTGGTCGTGTTCCAGATTTTCCCTGTACAGCTTCTGGAAATTTTCGATGCTTCCGAAAACATGCTTGGAATCGGTGTGCCTGCACTGCGCATCATCAGTCTGAGTTTTATCTTTGCAGGTTACATCATCATCATCATCTCCGTTTTCCAGGCGCTCGGGAACGGGGTTTACAGTCTGGTGGTCTCCGTGATCAGGCAGCTTTTTGTAATTCTGCCTGTGGCTTATCTGTTTGCAAGGGTGTTTGGTCTATCCAGAGTCTGGTGGGCAATTCCGATTGCAGAGATTGTAGCCGTTACGGTCACCACACTGCTGTTTCGGCGCATTATACGGCTGAAAATCAAGCCGCTCGAGGCACCGGAACCACAGCTGAACCAGGAACTGACAGCAGGATAGGGCTAGCCTCGTCTGTACTCTGTGGGGCTGACCTGCATCTGTTTCTTAAATACTTTTGAAAAATAGAGATTATTCTCAAATCCAACAGAATACGCGATTGCAGCAATGGACAGGCTTGTCTCCTTCAAGAGGAGACAGGCCTGTTTTACGCGGAAACTGCTCAGATACTCCTTGGGAGACTGCTGTTGGCAGGCCTGAAATGAGCGGTACAGATGGCTTCTGCTGATCCCCACATAGGCCGCCACATCTTCCACCGTGATGGGATAGGAATAACTGGTTGATATATAAGCCTTTGCCTTTTCCACATAGGAGAGCTGAATATCTCTGGCTGGTTCCCTGTTGCCCGAATAATGCATAAATGTGGAGAGCAGCGTATACAGGGCGCCTGTCATGGCTACAGCCGCTTCATGGCTGTTCCCCTTTACCTCATAGATTCTGCTCAGCTGGCTCTGCAGAATCTTTCTGGGGGGACCTCCGTTCTCTATGAAAGGTTTTTCTTTCGTGAAATCAGTTGCACGGATAATCGGCGCAGCATCGGTCCCCATAAATCCTACCCAGGCATATTCCCACGGATCTTCACGGTCCGCATAGTATCTGACCTCCGTATCCGGATACAGGATAAAGGTATCGCCCTCCGCCAGCCTGCTGGTGCTGCCATTCACGCTGTAGAACCCGCTTCCCGAGATAATATGGTGGATACAATAGTGGTTCCGCACTCCAGGCCCCCACTGGTAACCCGGCCCGCACTTCTGATGGCCCACATTATAGACCGATAAGGAGGTCAGCAGGTTTTCATCTGCTTTATAAGAATACTTATAGGTTCCTTCCAACATCAATCTCCCCTTTCGTCTAAGATTTTTTTCTTTTTCTGATACTGTTTTTCCCTTCTTTCATTATATCCACCTCTCGATTTTCATGCAACATTATTACATATATCTGCACGGATTTTTTATATACATCCCCGCCCTTTTTCGCTATAATAGGGGCAGGATAAAGAAGGAAGCAGATGTTACTATTCACAGGCTGTGCACCCTGCTGCACGGCACATAGGCCGTGAATAGTAACAACCAGAGAAGTGTATAACATAGACGAAAGTGAGGCAGATATCATGAAAGACAAATTATTCGCAAAATTCAAAGAACTCTTCGGAAGCACTGAGGGTGCAGGATTTTACTTTTCGCCCGGACGTGTGAACCTGATCGGAGAACACACCGACTATAATGGAGGCCATGTTTTTCCCTGTGCGCTAACCCTCGGCACCTATGGCATTGCCAAAAGACGCACAGACAGATCCATGCACTTTTATTCCATGAACCTGGATAGCTTCGGTGTGGTGGAAGCATCTCTGGACGACCTGACAAACAAAGCTGCCTATGGCTGGGCTAACTATCCCCTCGGCGTTGTATGGGCCTTCGCCCAAAAGGGTATCACGCTGGACGCTGGTTTTGACATGGTGATCTGGGGCAATATCCCCAACGGTTCCGGTCTCTCCTCCTCCGCTTCCCTGGAAGTGCTCACAGGCGTCATTCTGACCGATCTCTTTTGTATTGACCGCTTCAGCATGACCGATCTTGCACTCATCGGGCAGTATTCCGAGAATAACTTCAATGGGTGCAACTGCGGTATCATGGACCAGTTTGCCGTAGCCATGGGCAAAAAAGATCATGCCATTTTCCTGGATACCGCGACCCTGAATTATGAATACGCTCCGGTTGAACTGGAAGATGCCAAAATCATTATCACCAACAGTAAGGTAAAACACAGCCTGGTGGATTCCAAATACAATGAGAGGCGCCAGGAATGTGCCGATGCGCTCGCAGCGCTCCAGACGGAGCTGGATATCAATACGCTCGGTGACCTGGATATGGATACCTTTGAAAAATTCAAGGAGGTCATCCCTGACCCGGTCAAAGTAAGGCGTGCCAAACATGCCGTTGCTGAAAACCAGCGCACCATCGAGGCTGTCAAGGCGCTGAAAGAAGGAAATATCACCCGTTTCGGGGAGCTGATGAACCAGTCCCACATATCTCTGCGGGATGATTATGAAGTGTCCTGCGAGGAAATCGATATTCTGGTTGACCTGGCATGGAAAGTTCCCGGCGTGACCGGTTCCCGTATCACGGGCGGCGGCTTCGGCGGATGTACGGTCAGCATCGTAGAAAACAGCGCAGTAGATGAATTTATCAAGGCTGTGGGGAAGGGCTATCAGGAAAAGACCGGCGGCGAGGCGGAATTCTATACTGTAGAAATCGGCGGAGGGGCCCGCAGGATTCCGTCATAGGTAACCTGGAAACAAGAACAGAAAGGTGGAAATAAAATGTCTGTATTAGTATTAGGAGGAGCCGGATATATCGGATCCCACACAGTGTATGAACTTATTGACAGGGGAGAGGATGTCGTCATTGCGGATAATCTGGAAACAGGCCATATCGAAGCGGTGCATCCCAAAGCGCGTTTCTATCAGGGAGACATCCGGAACCGTGCTTTTATCGATTCCGTTTTTGAAAAGGAAACCATCGACGCGGTCATCCATTTTGCAGCGAATTCCCTGGTAGGTGAAAGCATGGTTGATCCGCTGAAATATTATGATAACAATGTCTGCGGCACTAAAGTGCTGTTGGAGTCCATGATTGCCCACGATGTCAAGAAAATCGTCTTCTCTTCCACTGCAGCTACCTACGGAGAGCCGGAAAACATTCCGATCCTGGAAGATGATAAGACCTGTCCCACCAATACATATGGTGAAACCAAGCTGGCTATGGAAAAAATGATGATGTGGACAGACAAGGCCCACGGCCTCAAATTTGTTGCGCTGCGCTATTTCAATGCCTGCGGCGCTCATAAAAGCGGCTGTATCGGCGAAGCACACAGCCCGGAGACCCACCTGATCCCGCTGATTCTCCAGGTTCCGCTGGGACAGCGCGATTATATCAGCATTTTCGGAGATGATTATGACACAAAGGATGGCACCTGTATCCGGGATTATATTCACGTAACCGATCTGGCACAGGCCCATATCCTGGCGGTAGAGTATCTGATGAACGGCGGGGAGAGCAATACTTTTAATCTCGGCAACGGCGTTGGCTTTACCGTAAAGGAAGTCATCGAAACCGCGCGCAAAGCCACAGGCCTGGAGATCAAGGCACAGACTGCACCGAGACGCGCCGGAGATCCGGCAAGGCTGATTGCCTCCAGTGAAAAGGCACAAAAAGTACTCGGCTGGAAACCAGAGCATGCAGATCTTGAAGAGATCATCTCTTCTGCCTGGAAATGGCACAGTACCCACCCCGCAGGATTTGACGATGGCAGGAGGGACGCTTCATGTTAAGTAATTCTATCAAAAAGCTGGTGCAGTACGGTATTCAGACCGGCCTGACTCCGGAGTGCGAACGCGTTTACACAACGAATCTGCTGCTGGAGCTGTATCATGAAGACGAATATGAAGATACTGACTGCGATCTTTCCGGCATTGTCCTGGAAGATGTGCTCAGAGACCTTCTGGACGAAGCATGCAGCCGCGGCATCATAGAAGACAGCATCGTATACCGTGATTTATTTGATACAAAACTGATGAACTGTCTGCTGCCCCGCCCCGCCCAGATCCAGAAAGAGTTCTGGGAACTCTACAAAACATCGCCTGTGGCTGCCACCGATTATTATTATAAGTTCAGCCAGGACAGCGATTATATCCGCCGCTACCGCGTGGCAAAGGACATGAAATGGACGGTTGATACCCAATACGGCACACTGGATATCACCATCAACCTGTCCAAACCGGAAAAAGACCCCAAGGCCATCGCTGCGGCAAGGAACGCCAAGGCTTCCTCCTATCCAAAGTGCCTGCTCTGCATGGAAAATGAGGGATATGCGGGACGTACCAACCATCCTGCCCGCGAAAATCACCGGATTATTCCGGTCACTATCAACGACAGCGGCTGGGGCTTTCAGTACTCCCCCTATGTTTATTACAACGAGCACTGCATCGTATTGAACGGCGAACATGTACCCATGAAGATAGAAAAAAACACCTTCCGGAAGTTGTTTGATTTTGTCAAATTATTTCCACACTATTTTCTTGGTTCCAACGCCGACCTGCCGATTGTAGGCGGCTCCATTCTGAGCCATGACCACTTCCAGGGCGGAAATTACACCTTTGCAATGGCAAAAGCGCCTGTAATCAGCACATTCGAGGTGAAAGGCTTTGAGGACGTCAAAGCCGGCATCGTTAAGTGGCCGCTTTCCGTCATCCGTCTGCAGGGAAAAGATGAAAACCGGATCATCGATCTGGCGGACCATATCCTTAAGGCCTGGAGAGGCTACACCGATGAGGAAGCCTTTATCTACGCAGAAACAGAAGGCCAGCCTCACAACACGATCACCCCGATTGCCAGAATGCATGACGGCCTGTACGAGCTTGACCTGACACTGCGCAACAACATCACCACAGAAGAGCACCCGCTGGGTGTATACCACCCGCACGCAAACCTGCATCACATCAAAAAAGAAAATATCGGTCTGATAGAGGTCATGGGCCTCGCCGTACTCCCCGCCCGCTTAAAGGATGAGATGGAACGGCTAAAGACCTGTATACTGGAGAAAAAAGATCTCCGCAGCGATGAGATCCTGACGAAACACGCCGACTGGGCGGAAGGCTTCCTGCCCGGATATCCGGAGATCACCCCGGAAAATATCGACCATATCCTCCGGCTGGAAATCGGTAAAGTCTTCTGCCAGGTACTCGAAGATGCCGGGGTGTATAAATGCAGTGAAAGCGGACTCAAAGCTTTTCATAAATTCATAGGGATTCTTTAGGGGCTGGGTAGTTGGAAACGGGGAAGGGTCCGCCTGTGGAAGGAGGGAGGTCCGGGGCGGGGAAGAAAATGCAGGGGAACCTTTGCTAAAGCAACCCATTTGCGGAGAATGGCTAAATGGAAAATCTGCTGGATTTTGAGGCATCAGAGACATTCACTGCACAATCTTGATGATTGTGCAGCTCAGGTCTCTTTAAAATCGGCTTTGTGAGCCGATTTTAGCCTCAAAATCCAGCAGGTTTTCCATTAAGCCATTCTAAACCGCGCATTCTATGCTTTTGCAAAGGCTCCCCTGCATTTTCTTCCCCGCCCCGGACCTCCCTCCTTCCACAGGCTGCGTGCATCCGGTATGCAGAGAACCAGCCTGTACGGGGGAATCTGCGGGAGAGGCGGATGGGAGCGGCGATACGGAGGGGGCGTAACGGGAAAATCGGGAGGAATATCACGAAATTCCTTGGCGGAATTGGAAATATAAAAAGCACTTCTTGGGTTGCTCTTCCTCTTCCATCTTGTCCCGCACATCCAACCAAGATCCGCTGCCCTCGTGAAACGCCACCCAAAGTAAGTTTTTATTTCCGGCTGGATGCGCCCAGCCTGCCTGAGATGGGGAGAGGGATGCCGCCGGGACTTAGAGGAGGCTTTTTGTTCGTATAGAGCGCACGGTCTAGAAGTCCTTACGTAAAAGGAACTGTCCATGAGGGATGAAAAGTGATTTTCCAAAATCACTTTTCAGTACTACCTAATGCGAGAAAGCATCAAGCTTTCTCGCTGCATGTAGTACGTGCCCTCATGGACAGTTCCTTTTGCGTTAGGACTTCTCCGTAAGCGGGTTACAAACAAAAAGCCTCCTCTAAGTCCCGGCGGCATCCCTCTCCCCATCTCAGGCAGGCGCCCCCCACACCCGCAAAAATCCTACTTCCCCCGTCTCCTCTTCTTGCGAATACTATATCCGAAGGTTCCGATTTTTTTTCCCAGCCCCAGGTATTCTCCGTGGGAATAGGCGAGGAGTCCTGTTTTATTGAGTTCGAATTTGTTTTTTTCGTTTAGATACGATTCGTCAACCTGTACTGTTTTTACCTCAGCCAGGAACATGTGATGGCTGCCGAGTTCTTTGATCTCGGTTACCCGGCACTCGATGCTGACGGGACATTCTTTTATGACCGGTGCATACAGCAGGGACTCGGCGGGCCCCGAGGTGAGACCGGTTTCTTTCCATTTGTCTGTGTCACGGCCGGATCTGACACCGCAGTAGTCCGTGGCTTTTGCCAGTTTTTCTGTTGTCAGGTTTATTACGAATTCACCGGTGTCTTTTATCATCTGATAGGAATACCGCTCCGGCCGCACGGATATATAGACCATGGGCGGGTTGGTACAGATGGTTCCCGTCCATGCAATGGTCAGGATATTTTGGTTGCCTTCCTTGTCCCCCGCGCTTACCATGACTGCTGGGAGTGGGTACAGCATATTGCCTGGTTTCCATATTTGTCTGCTCATGAATGTATGTGCCTCTTTTCTTTCTCTTACAAATGATGGGTACTTTTGTCCGTTTCAATCACCATATGATCCTATTGCTGCAGTGCGCCTACCAGTGTTGGCACGAGCTGCTTCTTTCTAGATACAACTCCCTTCAGAAGGAGGTCTTCCGTATCCTCACGCAGATCGTAGGCTGACATCACTTTTTCCCTTGCATCCGGCCCGCAGCAGAGCAGTTCGGAGGATTCGGTCACGATATTGGTCAGCATGAAAAATACCATATCCAGGCCGTGTGATTTTCTTGCACTATCCAGATGCGGAAGCACTGTGGTCTTGATTTCCTTCAGTTCATCCGCACTCATAGAGTTCACCTGGCCTACGCCTATCACGATCTCATTGACTGTAAACTGCTTGAAGTCCAGGAAAATAATCTCTTCTGCACTCTTACCTTTCAGATTGCTGCCCGCATTAAACATTTCCAAAGCCAGTTCTTCTATATTAATGTTTGCAACCCTGGCCAGACTCCTTGCGGATGCCTCATCCAGAGATGTACACGTGGGTGAGCGGAACATCAGTGTATCGGAAATGATTGCGGAACAGAGGAGGGCCGCTATCGTCGGCTCCACTACCACACCCTCTTCCTGATACATCTGGTAAATAATCGTAGCTGTACAGCCCACCGGTTGATTTCTGAAAAATACCGGGCCCATCGTTTCAATGCTGCTCAGTCTGTGGTGGTCTATGATTTCCAGTACATCGGCCTCTTCAATCCCGTCCACAGCCTGATTCTTTTCATTGTGATCCACGAGGATCACCTGTTTCTTCCTGCAGTTAAGAAGTCTCCTTCTGGAAATAAACCCAAGGAAATTCCCTCTGTTGTCCAGAATCGGAAAATCACGGAACCGCTTATGTGCCATGACCTCCTTCACATCATCCACATAATCACGCATCTTAAATGATATCAGCCCCTCTTTGGTCATAAAATGCCTGACCGGAATACTCTGGTTAATCTGTCTGGCTACGGTAAACGTATCATGAGGCGTACTAATGATCACAATCTCCTTCTCCCTTGCCTGATCAATAATATCATCCGGAACTTCTGCCCCCTGGCATACAACCATGCATCCCACATTCAGGTCAATCGCACACTGCTGGGCCTCTCTTCGGTTTCCCAGTATCACCAGGTCATCCTGCTCTATAAAATCCGACATGAGATCCCGGCTGGAAGCTGCAATGCCTACTTTTCCTTTCAGCAGATAGCTGTGATCATTACCGATCACGACCCGCCCGCCAATCGTTGTCGCTATATTGCGGTACTGCGTCCTGGCTCTCGACAGAATCGTACTATCATAAACATCCATATAGGATGTGGCGATATCGCCGATCGTAATCAGCCCTTCCAGCTTCCCATCCCTCGTAACCGGAAGCGTCTTAATATTCAGTTCCTTCATCCGTGCCCAGGCCGTCTTAATCGATACACTGCCGCTCAGCCCTTCAATTTTCCTCAGCTCCACGTCCTTAACCTGAACACGCAGATCCGACAAAAGTGCAGGTACCTTCACCTTAAAACGCTCCAGCACATATTGTGTCTCCTCGTTCAGCTGCCCCGCCCTGCGAGGGGTATGGTCCTCCCCTGTCACGATCGTCTTAAGCCTTGCATAAGCAATCGCAGAACAAATAGAATCCGTATCAGGATTCTTATGGCCGACTACATATACTTTTCGTTTATTAACTCCATTATCCATTTTATATCCCCTTTAACCATAAATTCACATAATAGTAGATTGCCACCTTTTTAAGTTTTCGTCAACCAGATTTTCAACATTCTCATCATTTTTTACAACAGAAGCTACCCAAACCCCAGCCAGCGCCTCACTTCGCTCTCCTAATCCCCCTTTCTCCTGACTGGTCTATTTGTCCCCAAAAACTACCAATCTTCCCCCAATCTCATCCCCTGCCCTCGTTTTCCCCCCTAGTCAAAGAACGAGTTCTTCCCTTCTGGCAGGATGAACCAGTCACCCGCAAGGCGTCCCCCCTTCCCCCAAAAAACTCGCACTCTAAATTCAGTAATGTTACAAGACCTGTTGTTTTTTTGGTCACAAATATGCTATACTTATACTATATGGACTACATGAATTATAAAAGATAAGTTGAGGTGCGACGATGAGTGAAGAATTGAGAACAGAAGAGTTACAGACAAACGATGAACCGGTTGAGACAATGGCAGATTACGAGGAACATTTTGATGATGCCAACCCATGGAACAGAGTGATGGATTATATGGAAAAGAAAACGGTTCTGCCAGTTAAGGTAGAAGGCATTGTCAATGGCGGTGCTATAGCCATGGTAGAAGGGCTGCGAGGATTTATCCCTGCATCCAAGCTTTCTCTTTCATATATTGAAGATCTTGAAACATATTTACTGAAAGACATTGAAGTCCGCGTGATTGATGTGGATCAGGCGAATAACCGCCTTGTATTGTCCGCACGTGAGATCCTGAGGGAAAAAGAACAGCAGGCACGTGCAGAACAGATTGCCAGCATTAAGACCGGCACTGTTATGGAAGGAACCGTAGAGACGCTGCAGAACTATGGGGCATTCATTAAGCTTGACAACGGGCTGTCCGGTCTTGTCCACATTTCCCAGATTTCCCAGAAGCGTATTAAAACCCCTGGCGAAGTGCTGAAAGTGGGCGACACTGTGAAAGTGAAAGTAATCGGCATCAAAGAAGGAAAGATCAGCCTGAGCATGAAAGCTCTGGAAGAACATCAGGAAGAAGTGGAAGAAAGAGTCGAGATTCCGAAGAGTGAGAACATTGGAACCAGTCTCGGAGACCTCTTCAAGAATATCAAACTTTAATAACCGCTTTTTAAAAGGCATCATCCGTATGAAGTATTCACAGCGGATGATGCCTTTTCTTTTCCGACACGCTCTAAAGTTCGATATCTTTGAGATACGGATTCTCCGTCTCGTAGAATTTTTCCTGTTCTACTGCTTCTGCGATCTTTGTATCGACTGGCATCTTGCCAAGGACAGGCAGTCCCAGGTCTGCCGCGATCTCATCGATGTGGCTCTCGCCGAAGATACTGATCTCCTTGCCGCAGTCCGGACATTTTAAATAACTGTAGTTCTCTACGATTCCCAGTACCGGAATATTCATTTGTTTCGCCATGTTGTAGGCTTTTTTCACGATCATCTGTACCAGATCCTGGGGAGAGGTCACGATTACTACGCCGTCTACCGGCAGGGACTGGAATACGGTAAGAGGAACATCACCGGTTCCCGGCGGCATATCTACAAACAGATAATCCAAATCTCCCCACATAACATCGGTCCAGAACTGTGTGACAACGCCTGCTATGACCGGCCCTCTCCAGATCACTGGCGTGTCTTCTTCCTCCAGAAGCAGATTCACGGACATAATCCTCGTCTCATCCTTTGCAATGCAGGGGAACATTCCGTCTTCACTTCCCTTTGCCATCTCGTGCACGCCATACATTTTGGGTATGGACGGCCCTGTAATGTCGGCGTCCAGAATACCTACCGTATATCCTTTTTCACGCATCATTCTGGCAAGTGAAGCGGTCACAAGAGACTTGCCCACGCCGCCCTTTCCGCTGATAACGCCGATTACTTTTTTTACCTGTGAATATGCATTTGCAGGGACCCTAAAATCTTCTTTTTTACTTTCGCATGTCCCGGCATGTGAACATCCGGAGCAGGATTGTTCACTGCAGCCATTGCTGTACTCTTCTGCCATAATACTCTACCTTCTCTTTCTTTCATGATACCAAATCCGGGCCTTTGTCCTGAACGCCGGCCCACTGTTCCTATTATACCACACTCTAAAAAAAAGTACACCCATGGGGGAAAACTAATCCAACTCCCGGGTTACGTCCTTCAGCCATTTATAGCTGCGGTACCTGATCCATGTAATGGGTACTTTAATCAGTTCATCGCTCATCAGTATGATATAGACAACGGGCACGCCACAGTGGAACACAAAGGCCGCCAGGAAACCAAAGAGTATGGAGCATCCCCACATTGTAGCGACATCCATGATCAGTCCGAACCTCGTGTCTCCGCCGGAGCGGAACGTCCCGACCACCATCGTCGTATTGAACGACTGAGCAATTACGAAATAAGACATAACAAAGAACATAAACTTCAGATAGCTCTTTGCCGCCGGTGTCAGTGAAAGAAGAGCCGCTGTTACCGGCGCTGCCACAAGAATAATCACGCCGCCGATCGCCCCCATCACCACGCTTAGAAGAAGGAAGCGGTGTGCATAGGCTTTTGCATGCTCAAACTTCTTCTCTCCTATCGTCTTGCCCAGATAGATCGCTGTCGCGCTGGACAGTCCGAATGCGACTACCGTAGCCAGCTGCCTGGCCACCTGCGCCACGGAATTGGCCGCCACCGCCGCACTGCCCATATGTCCAAGAATCGCGGTGTTCGCCGCCGTTCCAAGCCCCCACATCACCTCATTCATCACCACCGGCAGGGCATACCGGAGAAAATCCCTCACCAGCAGTCTGTCTGTCCGCATAAGATAGCGGAAACGGAACTTAATGTCCTTATTAAAGAGCCTGGCATAACCGAACACAAGTATCAGTTCCACAAACCGTGCTGCCAGCGTACCCAGCGCAGCTCCCTGTATTCCCATTGCAGGACAGCCGAGAAGTCCGAAGATAAAGATGGCATTCAGTATGACATTGCAGATCAGAGAGACCAGGTATACAACCGTTGCGACTACCACCCGTTCCACGCTGCGCATGATGAAAAGATAAACCTGGGTAATTCCCATCAAAACATAGGAAAAGGCAACAATTCTCAGATACTTTATCCCCTCGGAAATGACCGCAGGATCATTTGTAAATATCCGCATCAGAAGATCCGGGATCATCAGGGCCGCCACCGTAAATATGGCAGTGACAATAATGGCCGCTTTCATCCCCAGCCCCAGAATCTTTTCTATCGTTTTCTTGTCGCCCTTCCCCCAGTACTGTGCCGTCAGCACTGTGGCGCCGGAGGTCAGCCCAAACAGAAAAAGTACCATGATATACTGCACCTGTCCCGCCAGGGACGCTCCTGAAAGCGCCTTTTCTCCCACTCTCCCCAGCATAATTACATCGGCGGCGGTTACCCCCACATTAATCAGGTTCTGCAGGGCCATAGGAATTACAAGAGCAAAAACACTCCGATAAAACTTTCCCCAGTCAATTCCCAATCCGTCATCTCCAAATAATATTCGTTTCATGAATGTCATATAGTCCCGTACCTCTCCTCAGTCAGTAAAATTTATCGTTACCGTCTACAGGTTTGCCCGTGGGCAGTAACGCTTTTTCTTTCAATCCCAGAAAAGATGTTCTCCGCACTGCGCGGAGAACATCTTTTTTAGATTCTAACATATATTCCCAGAAAGGTACAGCCCTGTTTTTGCAGTTTATGCCCCCATCTTCTTCTTTTTGGACACTGCCATAGCAATACACAGGATAGCCGCTGCAAAAACCAGCTGGATACCAACCGCCTGCAGCACTTCTGTACGCACGCCGCCTGTAATATTTCCAAATTCCGCCAGCGTATCATTGGCTTTTTCGTACCAGTAAACCGGCAGGAACTGTGCAACTGTTATTACCCCTTTATTCAGGACATCCAGCGGTACAAAGACCCCGCACAGGAAGCACATGCCAAGCGACACCGTATTGACAATGCCGTTGAGTGCATTTGTATTATTGGTCAGCATTCCCACCAGATATGCCAGCGCCAGAACCACGAGCAGAACCGCCAGCGAGTTGAGCAGATAGTAGGGAATGGAACTGCTCTTGAGGAACGCTTTGCCATAGAGCACCAGGTTGCCCAGCATGCATACCGCCCACAACGCTCCCCCCAGCAGCCCGGCAGCCAGAAGCGCTTCCAGGTTCTGCCTCCGGTTTGACACTGCGCATGCCTGCATTCTTTTGGGGATATCTCCTTTATGGAAGGCGGATAAGATATTACCCAGCACATAGCAGAGGACACTCATCATCAAATATGGAATGTATCTGAAATAATAAGTATAACCTGGTAATTCTCCGGCGTTGCCGTTGATATCCAGCATGGTGATCTCTGCCTCCTGCCTATCCAGAGCCGCATCAACTGCATCCGATGCAGAATATCCGGCAGCATAGTAGGTCTTCACACTGTTCAGAAAACTGGTAATCTGCTGGTCTACATAGAAACTGGTGTACGAGCCGGGCACCTTCGTCACCTCCAGCTTCTCCCCGTCTTCCAGACACTCTTTTTCAAAGCCGTCGGGAATCTTTACTATATACTCTAACTCTCTGTAGAACAGGCTTTCCTGCAGCTTTTCTTTGTTATTATCTATCATGGTCAGGTTATGGAACTGTCCGAGATACTCCTTCAGCCCTTTCGCCAGAGCGCCCCCGTCCTCATCCACGATGCCTACACGTACACTTTCCGCACTGTAGCTGCCGCTCCCTGTATCTTTTGTAACAGCCTGGATCATCATCGTGATACCGAAGAAGATAGCCAGATACATCAGGATCAGCCCCACATTTGCTTTTACAATTTTCATATAACCTTTAAATACTGTCATAACGTTCCCTCCTGACTGCTAAGAATGATCCCAGGATCAGCACCACTGACATGAACGTTAAGATAAGAAGGCTGCGCCTGAATCTCACCGGATCATCATAGACATTGATACAATAGAATGCATCTGATATCAGAGCCGCCGGGTTAATGCGGTTTATAATCGGGCAGTATCTTTCTACCGTATATTTCATTTCCGAGTTCATCAGCCCTGCCAGAAAACTGCACACCATGGAGATTCCAAGAAGTATCCCTATCTTGATGCCTTCGCCAAACTTGCTGATACTGCTGATAAAGATCCCCATGGAAACACCAATCAGACAGCCTATGAATGATACGATCAGCATCTGCGGCATTTCCCCTCTGAATTCCAACTGAAGCCCATACCTCAGATATAAAAGCAGGATGATGATATTCATAAAATGCATACCAAATGAGGTCAGCATCTCTGACAGGATCAGTTTCAGTTTATGGGTTGGCGTAACGCATCTTCTGGACGCCAGAGCGGTCAGGTTGGCCTGCAGGGTGAGTGCGGAACCAAATCCGATAAAGCAGCCGTACAGGCAGCCCATTGCGATGAGCGCATAAAAGAATTGTGAGTTTCCGTCTGTTGTCTTGCCGCCCAAAGAAACCTGTTTTACCATCTCCTGATAATCGGACATCTGAGCGGCTGCATTACGGATTCCCTCCGGGTGTTCCGCTGCGATCGTCATCATCGTCTGCTTCCCGTCCAAATAGCTTTCCAGCAGGGACTGCAGGATACTTTCCCCCATTCCCACACCTCCAACGGTAAGGGCAGGGGTCTCCCCTACATAGAATATCCCGGATATTTCCTTCCCTTTCAGAGCATGGAGTGCCTTTTTTTCATCCATAGTTTCTATATGGATCAGTTTGGAATCATCCTGCTCCATCATATCCAGAAATCCCAAAAATTCCTGATCCGCAGCCTGCCCCTTCTCCTCTACAACCGCAGCTGGCACTGTCTCAAAATCAGCCTCGTCTATTTTGCCGAACGCAAAGTAAAAGAAGGTAGCCAGCAAAAGCGGAAAAAAGAAGGGCCAAAACAGCATATTAAAATTATGCAGCTTTACTTTGACATCATATTTCATTAAATGCAGCATGTGATCCCCTCCTAGTCTCTCAGCTCTTTTCCCGTGATTTCGAGGAAAACGTCATTCAGTGTCGGAAGCTCCGAGAATACCCTGCCGAATGGTATTTCATTTTCCTGTAAATAGTTCAATATACGTATCAGATTGTGTTTTGCCCCTGTGCAGCGCACTGTTAGGATCTGTTCTTCATATTTTACATCGAAAACATGGGGCAGAAGGCGGATATCCTTGATCTGATCCGAATCCAGGGCAGCTGCCTCTATGGTAACCGTTTCCCCGGTCTTAATCATGCCCTTTAGTTCTTCTTTTGTTCCAACCGCAATGCTTCTGCCATGATCCATGATAGCGATTTTGGTGCAGATCTGTTCTACCTCCTCCATGTAATGGGATGTATAGATGATGGTAGATCCCTGTCTGTTTAATTCCTGTATCCCCTCCAGAATCCGGTTTCTGCTCTGCGGGTCTACCGCTACAGTCGGCTCATCCATGATAATAAGGCGGGGTTTATGTGCAATGCCGCATGCAATATTCAGACGTCTGAGCAGGCCTCCCGAAAGCTTCTTTGGCCGCATTTTTATATAGTCCTCCAGCCCCACAAAGTGGATGGCTTCCACAACCAGCTTTTTTCTTTTCTCTCTGTCTTTCACATACAGTCCGCAGAAATAGTCGATATTTTCATAAACGGTCAGCTCATCAAAGACTGCCACATTCTGAAGGACGATTCCAATCTGCTGTTTAATACCATAATTATCCGGACTCATCTCTTCGCCGAAAATACTTACCGTGCCTTTGTCGTATTTTAAAAGTGCCAGCATACAGCTGATCGCCGTTGTTTTTCCGGATCCGTTTGGACCGAGCAGTCCGTATATCTCCCCTTCCTCTATCTCCAGATTTAAATGATCCAGTGCCACAAGTTTTCCATAACGCTTTACCAGGTTTTCTATTTTTATCATTCCAAAGCCTCCTCTGACTTTATTTTCCTTAGCCGCGCGGCGGCCTTGTTTTTTATAGTCTCAGTATACTTTCTTTTCTTTCCTTCCGGTAGTGTCATACGTCATGATCTTCATGTGACAAATGTCACCTTGTTAATATGTGCGCCCGCAGGGTGTACACATTAACAGTAGATTACTATGCGCGGCCTATGTCCGTGAATAGTAACAACAGCATAACAGTTCAGGCCTGCCAGAACTGTTCCATATTAGTTACGTATCCAGCCATTTTATGATATAATGATCGTTAGTTTGGAAAGTGTGTCTGTACATTTTCCGAACGGCGTTTGGCGGTCATGAATCTTAGATTCATGATATAATAGAAAATATAACAGACTGTGATGATTCTTCCGCACAGAAAGAGGTTCCCATGAATTTTTTCAGAGACACTGGATTATTGATTGTATTTTGCTTTTTCACTTTATTTCATGATTCACCGGATATTGTTTACGTATTTGGTTTTTTAACGGCGCTGATTTTCTGCTGCGCCGATTATTTTCTGGAGCTGAATAAGCTGCTCCTGCCCATTTTCCTCCTGTATCTGCTCGTATCCATACTGCTTCCTGAGCTGCTTTATTTTTATCCGGCATGTGCTTATGTGCTTCTGCACCATAAGCGCTATATTCCGGCCGCCGCAGGCCTCTGCCTGTATATCTGGGCATATGGCATCCGGGAAGCAGACCTGTTCCTTCTATGTCTTGGAATCTTCGGGGTGATGCTTGCCTTTCTGCTCCAAAGAAGCGCAGGAACCTATGAGCAGCTGGACAACCTGTATAAGCGGACGAGAGATGACAGTACGGAGCTGAATCTTCTTCTCACGGAAAAGAACCATGCACTGCTGGAAAAACAGGATTACGAGATCTACGCCGCCACTCTGAGGGAACGCAACCGGATTGCCCGTGAGATTCACGATAATGTCGGACATCTTCTTTCCCGCTCCATTCTCATGGTGGGGGCCCTGCGTGCCGTTCATAAGGAGCCTGCACTGTCGGAGCCGCTGGAGATCCTGGATTCTACTCTGAATTCTGCCATGAACACCATTCGCAACAGCGTGCATGACCTCCATGATGATGCCATAGACTTAGAAGAGGCGGTGAACAGCCTGCTCAAAGATTTTACAGCCTGCACGGTGTCATTTGAATATGACATGGGGCGTGACTTATCTCGGGAAATCAAGTACTCCTTTATCAGTATTACAAAAGAGGCGCTCTCCAATGTAATAAAACACAGCAATGCTACACATGTAACGATTATTATGCGTGAGCATCCGGCACTTTACCAGCTCTTAATTGAGGACAACGGAACAGCCCTTTCCCCCTCCGGTTCCGGGATCGGGCTTGTCAACATGAAAGACAGGATACAGTCCCTGAAAGGCAATATACAGATTCAGACGGACAAAGGTTTCAAAATATTTATTACCATACCAAAGGAGATTTAAAGTATGAACATTTTGATCGTAGACGATGATTTTCTCGTGGCAGGAGCCCTGAAAACGATACTTGAGACGCAGGAAGACTTTCATGTACCGGCCTGCGGAAGTGACGGAAGTGAGGCAGCCGCGCTGTTTAGGCAGCACCGGCCTGATGTTCTTCTCATGGATATCCGTATGAAAGATATGAACGGACTGGATGCTTCAGCGGAAA
The DNA here is from genome assembly GCF_001404335.1 of Faecalicatena contorta. GTDB lineage: Bacteria > Bacillota > Clostridia > Lachnospirales > Lachnospiraceae > Faecalicatena > Faecalicatena contortus_B. Next base: position 8,151 of record NZ_CYZU01000032.1, on the reverse strand, counting down.
TACTCAGAGAATTTCCGGAAGCAAGAATCTTGCTTCTTACCACATTTTCTGACGATGAATATATTATCAAAGCGCTGAAGCTGGGTGCAAAGGGGTACCTCCTGAAACAGGACTACCAAAATATCGTGCCTGCCATCCGGGCCGTGTATTCGGGCCAGACCGTGTTCGGAGATGCCATAGTATCGAAGATTCCTTCACTTCTCCAGAGGCCCCCGGCCTTTGACTACACTTCCTGTGATATCAATGACAGAGAGCTGGAAATCATCCGGCTCATAGCCGACGGGCTGAGCAATAAGGAGATTGCCTCTGCTCTGTATCTGAGCGAAGGAACTGTACGGAATTACCTGAGTTCTATTCTCGATAAACTGGAGCTGAGGGACCGGACCCAGGTTGCCGTCTTTTATTATCAGCACAAATAATGCCGGCACACAAAATAACAGCCAAAATATTATCAGCACTAAAAAGAAAGGATCTGATATTTATGCCATTACAGACTACCGATATGTCTCTTGTCCCCAACGGTCAGCTGGAACCGCTCGACATGATCAGCGGTTTTCTCGTCCGCCCTGGATTTTTTAATACTTTCGGGGCAACCATCATCCCCGGAGGGGTCAATTTTACAATTCAGTCCCATAAGGCTTATTCCTGCGAACTGCTTCTCTTCCATAGGAAAGCGGAAGAACCTTTCGCAGTGATTCCTTTTCCTGAACATTATAAGATCGGGTTTGTCTATTCTATGATTGTATTCGGGCTGGACATCGAAGATTTCGAATATGCATACAGCCTGGACGGGCCTTATGACGAGAAGAAAGGCCTCCGTTTTGATAAAACAAAGATCCTGCTGGATCCTTATGCCAGGGCCGTCACCGGCCAGAGCAAATGGGGCTGCATGAACTGCGCACAGCACGGCTACCGGGCTCGCGTTGTGCGCAACAATTTCGACTGGGGACGGGAACGCCAGCCTCAGATCCCCATGGAAGATATGATCATCTATGAGACCCACGTCAGAGGCTTTACAAAAGATGATTCCTCCCGGGTAAAACATCCCGGCACTTTCCGGGGGCTGGAAGAAAAAATTCCATACCTGAAGCAGCTCGGCATCAATACCGTGGAGCTGATGCCTATCTTTGAGTTCGATGAGATGCGCGATGCCCGGCTGCTGGACAATAATCAGCTGCTGGACTACTGGGGCTACAATCCGGTCAGCTTCTTCGCCCCAAACACCAGTTACGCCTCTTCCGTGGAATATAACCAGGAGGGCAGGGAACTCAAGGAACTGATCAAAGCCCTGCACGATAACGGCATTGATGTGATTCTGGATGTTGTATTCAATCACACGGCCGAGGGTAATGAATACGGCCCCTGCTTTTGTTTCAAAGGGTTTGATAATCATATCTACTACATGCTGACCCCCGATGGTTATTACTATAACTTCAGCGGCTGCGGTAATACACTGAACTGCAACCACCCGGTCGTCCAGCAGCTGATCCTGGACTGCCTGCGCTACTGGGTGACGGATTACCGGGTTGACGGATTCCGCTTCGACCTGGCGTCCATCCTCGGCCGCAGCGACGACGGCTCCCCCATGAGCCAGCCTCCGCTGCTGCGCAGCCTTGCCTTCGACCCCATTCTTGGCAATGTAAAGCTGATCGCAGAGGCCTGGGATGCGGGCGGGTTATACCAGGTAGGATCCTTCCCATCCTGGAAGCGCTGGGCGGAATGGAACGGCAAATACCGGGATGACCTCCGCAGATTCTTAAAAGGAGATGCCGGCATGGCCAGAGCCGCCGCCATGAGAATCCTGGGTTCGCCTGATCTATATGATCCGGATTCCAGAGGCCTGAATGCCTCTGTCAACTTCCTGACCTGCCATGACGGCTTCACTCTCTACGACCTGTACTCCTACAATCAGAAGCACAACGAAGCCAACGGCTGGGACAATACCGACGGAACGGATGACAACAACAGCTGGAACTGCGGTGTAGAAGGCGATACCGGCAATCCTGAAGTCAATACACTCCGCTTCCGCATGATCTGCAACGCCTGTGCGGTCTTAATGTGCAGCAGAGGAACCCCCATGTTCCTCGCCGGAGACGAGTTCGGGGATACCCGTTTTGGCAACAACAACCCCTACTGCCAGGACAATCTCATCTCCTGGCTGGACTGGCGTCTCTTAGAAAAAAACAAAGATCTCTTCCAGTTTTTCCGCTACATGACCGCCTTTCGGAGAAGCCATCCCGCAATCCGAAAAAACCTGGCTCCCAGCCGTACAGGTTTCCCCTGCACCAGTGAACACGGCCTGACCCCCTGGGCACCAGACTACACTCCCGAATCCAGGACCATAGGAATCATGTTCGCCGGATACGACGAAGAAACCAAAAAAGAAGATATCGTATACCTGGCAGTGAACCCCTACTGGCGAACACTAGAGCTAACCCTCCCCGAACTCCCGCCGGATTACAGCTGGCACATAGCAGTAAACACCGGCGATTCGTCACAAATGCTTTACGACGAAAACACTGCCCCCAAGGCAACTGGAACCATACTCCTGGGAGGCCGCTCAATCATCTGCCTGACAGCCGTTTCCCCATCCCGCAGCGTACCTCCCGCCTTGGACGCCCCAGCTTAGTGAAACCTCGGAACGGCCGTCCTCCCGGGAATCGGATATAGGGGCAGTCGGAAGCGTCTTTTGGCTGTTAGTTGGAGTTAAGGAAAAGAGAAGAAAAACCAGGGTGATTCTTGTGATCACAAATCACAAGAATCCCTGGCCCCAGCGCGAGAAGTCATCAAGGCTTCTCGTGATGTGGCCAGGTTGCCCTGGTTTTTCTTCTCTTTTGCTTTACTCCAGCTTACAGTCAAAACCCGTCTCTCCGACTGCGCCTATATCCGATTCCCGGGGGGACGGCCGTTCCGAGGTTTCACTAAGCGTCCCTTCGCTAAGCGCCCTCTCCTTCACTCATCCACCGCATCCTTCACTTTCCCTCTGAACCCTTTTTTCTTCCCCTTTTGAGGTTTGCTTTCCTCTTCCGGTTCCACATTCTGGTTCAGTGAATTCCCCGATAATTTATCAAACTGCTTCAATGCTTCCTTTGCCTCCGGGCTAAGTTTTTCCGGAGTCTGGATGACCAATGTTACATAATGGTCTCCCCGCACCTGAGAATTACGAAGGGACGGAACACCTTTTCCTTTTAAGCGCACTTTTGTATCTGTCTTGGTGCCTGCTTTTACGGTATATAAAACGTCTCCGTCCACGGTAGGAACTCTGATATCCCCCCCCAGCGCTGCCTGTGCAAATGTAATCGGTACGGTTGAAAAGATATGCATATCCTGCCTCTGGAAGATCGGATGTCTGCTTACATTTACTTCTACCAGCAAATCGCCTCTCGGTCCGCCGTTAACCCCCGGCTCGCCCTTTTCCCGTAAACGTACGCTCTGCCCGCTGTCTATGCCGGCAGGCACAATGACTGAAATATGCTTTTTACTGGATGTGTATCCCGTTCCGGAACAAGACGGACACTTTTCCTTAATAACTTTTCCGGAACCGCCGCAGTTCGGACAGGTCTGGACATTCTGTACTGTGCCGAAGAAGGACTGGGATGTGTAGACCACCTGGCCTTTTCCTCCGCACTTCGGGCAAGTCTCAGGAGATGTGCCCGGTTTTGCCCCTGTTCCGTTGCATGCTGTACATGGATCTTTTAATGCAACGTCCAATTCCTTTTCACATCCAAAGACTGCTTCCTCGAATGTGATTCTAATACTCTTGCGGATATTTGCCCCCTTCATCGGACCGTTGCTGGCCCTGCCGCCTCTGCGTCCGCCTCCGCCAAACAAATCTCCGAAAATATCGCCAAATATATCACTGAAATCAGCACCGTTAAAATCAAATCCGCCGAAGCCGCCTGCTCCGCCGGCCCCACCTTCAAATGCTGCGTGTCCAAACTGGTCATACTGGCGGCGTTTATCAGGGTCGCTAAGTACTGCATACGCTTCCGATGCCTCTTTGAACCTTTTTTCGGCCTCGGCATCTCCGGGATTCATATCCGGATGGTACTTTTTGGCCAGAACTCGGTATGCCTTTTTAATTGCCGCGTCATCTGCATCCCTGCCTACGCCAAGCACCTCGTAATAATCTCTTTTTGACTCTGCCATAACACTCTACCCTTTCATCTGTCTGCTTAATTCTGTCAACAAAGAAATTCTACGAGGCCGCATTTCGCGGCTTCGTAGAACCTTTCTGCCAACGGATTTTATACTTCTTTATAATCCCCGTCTACTACATCATCTCCCTGGTAGCCTTCCGGCGCCGGACCTGCTTCCGGTCCCGGTCCCTCTGAGAAGCCTGCTCCTGCTCCAGCGCCAGCTCCTGCCTGCTCATACATCTTTGTAAATAACTTCTGAGCGCTTTCCATCAGCTTATCCTTAGCTGCCTTGATCTCAGCAACCTGAGCGTCTGAAGTATCTTCCGGAGTAGATTTTGCAAGGATATCTTTCAATGCCTGGCAGTCAGCCTCTACGGCTGCTTTGTCTGTAGCATCCAGTTTGTCGCCTACTTCCTGAATTGCTTTTTCGGTCTGGAATACCATACTGTCGGCTTCATTTCTGGTGTCAATCGCCTCTTTACGTTTCTTATCCTGGCTCTCGAATTCAGCAGCTTCCTTAACCGCCTTCTGGATGTCATCATCTGACATGTTGGAGCCCGCAGTAATTGTGATGTGCTGCTCTTTGCCTGTTCCGAGGTCTTTCGCTGATACATTTACGATACCGTTTGCATCGATATCGAATGTTACTTCGATCTGCGGGATTCCACGCGGAGCCGGCGGAATTCCATCCAGTCTGAACTGTCCGAGGGACTTGTTGTCTCTTGCGAACTGTCTTTCTCCCTGTACAACATTGATATCAACTGCTGTTTGATTATCTGCTGCCGTGGAGAAGATCTGGCTCTTCTTTGTAGGAATCGTTGTGTTTCTTTCGATCAGTCTTGTTGCCACGCCGCCCATTGTCTCGATAGAAAGTGACAGTGGTGTAACATCCAGCAGAAGGATATCGCCTGCGCCTGCGTCTCCGGCCAGCTTACCGCCCTGTACAGAAGCGCCGAGTGCAACACACTCGTCCGGGTTCAGAGACTTGCTTGGCTCTTTGCCTGTCAGACGTTTTACTTCTTCCTGAACTGCAGGAATACGTGTGGAACCACCAACCAGCAGTACCTGGCCCAGCTCAGATGCGGAGATGCCTGCATCTGACAGCGCACGTCTTACCGGTTCCGCTGTCTTTTCAACAAGATCATGTGTCAGTTCATCGAACTTCGCTCTTGTCAGGTTCATATCGAAATGCTTCGGTCCTTCGGATGTAGCTGTGATGAACGGAAGGTTGATGTTGGTTGTTGTTGCAGATGAAAGCTCTTTTTTTGCCTTCTCAGCGGCTTCTTTCAGTCTCTGAAGAGCCATCTTATCCCCGGATAAGTCTACGCCCTCTTTTGCCTTGAAGTCAGCCAGCATATAATCAGTAATCTTCTGGTCAAAATCGTCTCCGCCGAGTCTGTTATTTCCTGCTGTAGATAATACTTCGATAACTCCGTCGCCGATTTCAATGATTGATACGTCGAAAGTACCGCCGCCAAGATCGTATACCATGATCTTCTGCTCTTTTTCATTGTCCAGGCCATATGCAAGCGCTGCTGCTGTAGGCTCGTTGATGATACGCTTCACGTCCAGCCCTGCGATCTTACCTGCGTCCTTTGTTGCCTGGCGCTGAGCATCGTTAAAGTAAGCCGGTACAGTGATAACTGCTTCCGTTACTTTTTCACCAAGGTATCCTTCTGCATCCGCTTTCATTTTCTGAAGAATCATAGCAGAAATCTCCTGAGGAGAATACTTTTTGTCATCGATTGTTACTTTATAATCGGTTCCCATCTCTCTTTTAATGGAAGAGATTGTTTTGTCTGCATTCGTTACTGCCTGACGTTTTGCAGGCTCTCCCACAAGACGCTCTCCTGTCTTTGTAAATGCTACTACGGACGGAGTTGTTCTTGCCCCCTCTGTATTTGCGATGACAGTCGGCTGTCCACCTTCCATAACAGCTACGCAGCTGTTTGTTGTACCTAAGTCAATACCAATTATTTTGCCCATAATCATTTCCTCCTAAAATATTTTGATTTTGAATGAGAAATTAGTTTGCTACTTTTACCATACTATGTCTTACTACACTGTCGCGGTATGTGTAGCCTTTTTGGAACTCCTCGGCTACGATATTTTCGCCAAGTTCTTCATCCTCCACATGCATGACTGCATTATGGAAGTCCGGGTTAAATTCATTTCCAACCGCCTCGATCGGTTTCACACCGACCTCTTCTAGTGTAGTCATCAGCTGTTTATAAATCTTTTCCATTCCCTCTGCAAAAGGATTGGACTGTTCTTCCTCCGGCACAGCTGCCAGGCCGCGTTCAAAATTATCCACGACCGGAAGAATCTTTTCTATGATATCTTTCGCACCTATCTCGTACATCTGGGATTTCTCCTTTTCCGTACGCTTGCGGAAGTTATCAAACTCTGCCATTTGACGGGTAAGCCTGTCAGTCAGTTCTTCGATCTTCTCGTCTTTTTTATCTTTTTTATTCTTTCTGCCGAAGCGCTTCTTTTCTTTACCGGATTTGTCTTCTTCATCCTCAGCCGTATCCGGTTCTTCATTCTCTTCGGCTTCTTCGGCATCCTCACCGTTGTCTGTGCACTCTGTTTCTTCCTGTACATCCTCACAGGCTTCCGGCCCGGCTTCGGACTCAGACTGGTTTTCGTCTCTTTCTTTTTCCGCTTCCTTTGCGGCCTTAGCCTTGGCTTCCTCTACGGCTTCTCTTACCATATCTTCTTTGCTCATCTTCTCTTCCACCAGCTATTCACCTTCCTATTCTTTTGGGTCTTTGTAATAAATTGCATCCAACTCATTCTGCAGAGTCTTCAGCGTCTTCATGACATGTTCATAATCCATACGCTTTGGACCTATGATACCTATAGTACCCTTCATGCCTTCGCCCAATTCGTAGGTTGCTGTCACAACACTGCAGTCTTTCATGGTCTTCACCGGTGCTTCATCTCCAATGTATACCTGAATTCCATGATTATCTTCACTGGCCAGTGTCTCGGTAACGAGATCGGCCAATTGCTGCTTTTCTTCAAATGCACTGATAATTTCCTGTGCGCTCTGCTTATCGCTAAGCTCCGGATACTTAAAAATATTCGTGGCACCGCTGGTATAAATCTCCATATCCTCATCCACATGGATGATCTCTGCCACAGCATCCAGAACATCACTGATCACCTGGCTGTGAATCCCAGCCTGTTCCTTCAGCCTTGCGATCAGGCCGAGGTTAATCTCTTCTATGGACATCCCGTTCAGGGTCGTATTCAGCAGCATATTCAGCTTCAGCAGAGTCTCACTACTTAAAGTTTCACCGACATCAATAATTTTATTCTTGATGACGTTGCCGCCCATCACGATCACTGCCACAATCTGTTCTTCATCCACCTGTGAAAGCTGGATAAACTTCAATGTGTTCCTGCTGTTGACCGGGGCCGAAACCATAGTCGCATAATTTGTATTCGCTGCTAGAACTTTGGCTGCCTGCTGCAATATCTTGTCAACTTTGTCTGTCTTTTCAAGCATTGTGTTCCTCAGTTCCGTGATCTCCTGCTCTTTCTCCTCCATCAGCATATCCACATACAGCCGATAGCCTTTGTCTGAAGGAATGCGCCCTGCAGATGTGTGGGGCTGGAATATGTATCCCAGATCCTCCAGATCTGCCATCTCGTTTCGAATAGTAGCTGAACTCAGATTCAATTCCGTATATTTCGAAAGGGTTCTGGAACCTACCGGTTCGCCCGTCTCCAGATAATTCCGGATAATTGCTTTTAAAATCACTAGCTTCCTGTCAGTCATTTCAGTAACTGCTGCCATATCCGGACCCTCCTTTTTGATTCAGCCTTTTTACTTATTAGCACTCTTTAGTTTTGAGTGCTAATACCTTACGTATACTAAGATAGCACCATGGATAATTTTTGTCAACAGTCTTTATATATTTTTTATACAAAATCGGGATTTAGTCGGCTAGCTTTAGCCTAGTCGACGGATGGGGACGCTTTATGACAGGGAGGCCGGGGAGGT
>NZ_CYZU01000031.1 GCF_001404335.1 Faecalicatena contorta | reverse complement strand
GTCAGTGGTGCTCCATTTTCAGGGCTGTTTCCCGCCTAGAATTTCTTAGGTCCGCGGCCGCGTTTTTGAAAGGATATGGATGTTCTCCGGGAGGCTTTCGGCTATCCCTTTATGGAGCGTCCCCATCCGCGCCGAGGCTAAAGCTCGTCGCTAAATCCCGATTCTGATGAAAACAGGAATTTCATTCAAAGGAGCATTGACTTTTATCATCTGCCCCCCCTGATATGTTTCCCCACTCCAGGCATGTTCCCATCTGCATCCTGCTGGCAGATACAGCTCTCTCTGCCGCGCCGCTTCATAAAGCACAGGTGCAACCAACAGCCGGCTGCCAAACATATAGGCATCTTCCACGCTCCACGCCTTTTTATCCTCCGGAAACTCATAGAACAGAGGACGCATAACCGGCGTTCCTTTATCGTGTGCTTCCTGCATAAGTTTTTTCAGATATGGCTTCATGTTTTCCCGGTACTGCAGATATTTTTTCAGAATCTCATACACCTCTTCCCCATAAGACCAGACTTCATTGTCAGCACCGGATACACAAGCACCGCCTCCAATTTCCGCCATCGGTTCTTTGTGCGGCTCTCTGTCGCCGTGCAGTCTCATTACCGGACAGAAGGTACCGTATTGAAACCACCTTACAAACAGCTCACGGAACCGTTCATCATCAGGATTTCCCCCATGGAATCCGCCAATGTCCGTGGTCCACCATGGAATGCCTGCAATTCCCATATTCAGGCCTGCCGTGAGCTGATTTCTCATGCTTTCATAACTGGAATGGATATCCCCGGACCATACAAGCGCACCATAGCGCTGTGATCCGGCCCAGGCACACCTCAGTAGGTTTACAATCTTTTCCTGGCCCGCGGCCTGCATGCCTTCAAAAAATGTTTTCGCGTACATCACCGGATAAATATTTCCGACCTGGATATTCGGCCCAAGACTGTAACGGTACTGTTCAAAGTCGTAAACTGTATATTCCGGTTCCGCTTCATCCAGCCAGAAGATACGTATTCCTTTGTCATAATAGTTCTGCTTGATTTTTTCCCAGACATACTTCCGCGCGCCCGGATTCGTGGTGTCAAAATGCAGGGTATTCCCCTGAAAGTCCATGGCGATCTGGATTCCGCGCTCTGTATGGATCAAAAAGCCATTTTCCTTCATCTCCTCAAAATTTTCACTCCGGTAATCCACCTGCGGCCATACAGATACCATCAGCTCAATGCCCATGGATTCCAGTTCCTGTATCATAGCGTCAGGATCCGGCCAATACTCCTCATCAAACCGGTAATCCCCCTGATACGGCCAGTGGAAATAGTCTGCCACAATCACGGATATGGGCAGATTCCGCCGTTTGTATTCCCGTGCCACCTCAAGCAGTTCTTCCTGGGTGCGGTAGCGCAGCTTGCTCTGCCAGAATCCCAAGCCATACTCCGGCATCTGCGGAACCGTGCCGGTCACGGATGCATAATTCTCTTCTATCTCTGCCGGTGTATCTCCTGCTGTGATCCAGTAATCTATCTTCTTTGAGGATTCCGCCTCCCATGTTGTCTTATTTCTGCCAAAAACAACCCGCCCCACTGCCGGATTATTCCACAAAAAGCCATACCCCAGAGAGGAGATCAGAAACGGGACGCTCGCCTGTGAATTGCGGTGCGCCAGCTCCAGGTCTGTTCCCTTCAGGTTCAGACAGGACTGCTGATACTGCCCCATTCCGTAGATTTTTTCCTCCGGGTCCAGGGAATCAAAACTTACAATCAGCTTATAATCACTGCCCTGCAACGGCTTATATGCCCTTCCTTCAATTTCGAGTGCACTGCATTTTGAATCATATATATCTTTTCGGTTCCGCACATATTCTTCCATGAGAAGCTTGCCCTCACTGTTATAAAACCGCATTTTCCCCGCATAATTAATTGAGGCTGTGATCTTACCATTCTTTATGACTCCCTCCGTGTCTGATATCTCTACTTCCCCGCAGGGCGTTTCTCTCTTCAAAAGCGCCCAGTCTTCTTGGGGCATCGCAAATAATCTGGTGGCGCGGACTCTCAGAGAATCTTTTCCCCAGGCTTCTACACGTACGGTCTCTGAATCATACCGAAATTCAAGAGCGCCGTCCACACACTTTAATCTTTCCATCCTGTTCCTCCTCAATACTTTTTAACGGTCCAATATTTGTAATAGTTCAGGCAAGCCTGAACTGCTGCTACTATTTCTCCTGACTTTCGCAGTGAAATACCGTCTCCACATGCTGTTCCCTGTACTTCTTCGGAGACACGCCCATCACTTCCCGAAAAATATTACAAAAATATTTATCATTATCATATCCGGTTGCCGCAGCAATCTCATAAACTTTTAAATCTGTTTTCTGCAGTAAAACACAGGCATGTTCAATTTTTACTTTTTTGACAAAGGACATAAATGTAATTTTCATCTCATCATGAAAAATCCGGCTTAAATACTCCGGCGATACACGCAGGTTTTCCGCCGCATCACTCAGCCGGCACCTTACGCTGATGTTCTGCCTTACATAGTTCACTGCATTGCGCACCATAGATTTTTTTGTATCAATATCCGTAAGTAATTCGTCTACAGCCGCAACTTTTACTGTCTGTTTTACTTCCTCAGGCACAGAATAACCGCCCAGGTTTGTATATGCCTTATTCAGCGCACGTTCAATATCCCCATAAGAAACCGGCTTTAATATATAACCTTTAATCCCCAGTTCGATTGCTTCCTGTGCATAATGAAATTCACCATACCCGCTGATAATCACATAGTTTACCTGCAGTTTTTTAGGCTGAAGGCTGCGGATCATATCCAACCCGGACAGCCCGGGCATCTTAATATCAACAAAGGCCAGATCGGGCAGCTGCTTCAGGATCAGCTCTCTGCCCTCATTTCCGTTATCCGCCTCACCCACCACCTGAACCCCCGGGTCCACCTGCCTCAGAAGGCGGACAATCAGCTGCCTGGCTTTGTCTTCATCTTCAATTACTAACACTCTCATATATTCCCCCCTGCCCTTATAATGCCGGAAGCTTTAACATGACGGTCGTACCTCTGCCGCCTGTACTCTCGATGTAAAAAGCAAAAGCCTCCCCATAATACAGTCTCATGCGGTAACAAGTATTCGCCATACCCAGCCCCAGATTTTCAGGATTGTTTTCCAGGGCAATACCTTCCCGTATTTTCCTAAGAAGATCTTCCTCTATTCCATTCCCGTTATCTGCAATTATAATCATCAGTCCCGAATCCTCTTCCTTTGAACAGATAACGGTAATAAGTCCTCCCTTGCTCCTGCTGTCAAAGCCATGAATAATGGCATTTTCCACAAAGGGCTGCAGCAGAAGCTTGCGTATCTTTTTATCTTCGATCTCCGGATTCACATCAATCTCAAAATCAAAACGCCCGTTAAAACGGCTTCTCTGCAGAAATAAATACTGTTCCAGCCAGGCAATCTCCTGGCTGACTGTCACAAGTTCATATCGATTTTCAGTCATGTAGCGCAGTACATTGGCAAACACCTTCAGCAGATCACTGGTCTCATAATCTTCGTGCTCTATCGCAGTGTAATTAATAGAATTCAGCGTATTGTAGATAAAATGTGAATTAATCTCCAGCTCCAGCGCCTTTATCTCCGCATCCTTCTGTTTCTTCAGCCCTTTCAGTTTTTCGTCATTTTGCTCCTGGATTTTCTTTTTCTGAAGGACAATCTGATCTACCATTTTGTTATAACCAGCAAACAGTGAATTCAGTTCTCCATTGTCGGCGGATGGCAGCGAGGTATATTCGCCCCTCTTACGTATCCTGGACATCGCTCCTTCCAGAAGGCTCAGCGTCTTCATCCTGCGGCGGATAAAGATATTTACCAGCACAATGGTCAGGAGAAATAATAACAATACAATTGAAAAAGCTGCAAATGTAGATACTCTGATATCTTTTTTTATTTTTTCCGTATCCACGGCATAAGCAAGATGCCAGTTCGTCCATTTCACTTCATCCTGATGCGTCTTATCTACTTTCAGATTGTCTATAAGCTCCAGGCTTTTGTTATCTGCAAACAGGCTGCCGCCTGCCGTCTGAAGTATGTAAGAGGTGTATCCGCCTTCTGAACTTTCCAGAATGGATTCTATTGTTTCCGGATACATCAGCATTACGAGGCTTCCGTAGCATTCTTTCGTCTTATAATTATATATTTTCTGGGACAGCCCAAGGCACACCTTATTGTGATATTCCAGCTTGGCCGTCACCAGTTCCTGGCTCTCCATCCCTTTATTTCCCAGCTGTATCAGATCCTCATAAAGCAGCTTATTATTCTGGGTAACAATGGTCTGCTGGCTAGCCGGAAGGCGGATGACCAGGTATCCGGATCCGTCTTTTCTCATGAGAAACATTAACGCCACTTCATTATTGGTAGGGGTGGAATAGCCTTCTAAAAGAGAAAAGATCCGGTTGCTGTTGCTTTTTACCTCCATGGAGACATCCTTTATTTCCTCCCAAATCTGTCCGTCAATAACTGCTTTATAATACGGTTCCATGTAGCGCTGCATATAATTGGACAGGTGTTCCGATTTATCTATCATATTCTCAGATGCCGCCAGCGTCGTGTGCTGTATCATATCCTGTCCATGGTAGATATTAAGCGCCAGCAATATCATCATCACCGGTAAAAATGTAAATACCGCAAGCAATATCTGTATCTGAGTGCTTAATTGTGCTGCCCTGTACCTTTTTAATAGTCTTTGAGCTGTTGTGATAACTATGCATACCCTTTCTCTGCGATATATTTTGCGGTATGAATCCACCTTTCGATACGCTCCGGCTCGTGCTGCACCGTTACTGTATCCTTCAGAATCATCTCCACAACACAGCCGCCGGCTATTTCCATCGTCCTTTTAATATCGCGTCCTGCTTCTTCTTCGTCAAATCTCCGGGTTACCACTGTTGGAGCTGGTTTCCAGGAGTATACATATTGGTCCAAAAGTGCAATCGCCGCTGCTTCTCTGTCTGTCCACGGATTTACCGACACACGTCTTAAATTTTTAATACACTTTTTTATTATATCAAATTTATCCGTCATAGGCTCGCAGCATCCGTAACAACTCCATCCAAATTTTTCCAGTAAGGGCTGATGATAAGCTGTAGCAAATTCTTCGTACATGTCCGGGGATACTCCGGCAAGTTCCTGGGCATCCGAAAATCCCCAGCTGTTCTGATATAAGGCTCTGTCTGAACCCGGTCCGTGAATATAGCCGATACCGCCTGATCCGATATAATCATTTCCTGTATTCGTCTTCATGAGACAAGGCTCCATCACTTGAAGAAGCTCCAGTGTGGAATCCCTCATAAATCCCAGAACTTCATGGAGCCATTCGGGCTGGTCGTACAAATCATAAAAAATCTGTTCTGTGCCCCGCATCTCAATAAACTGCCTCAAAAGGCTTGTATCCGGCGCCATATATCCATAGGAACGTACTTCTATTAAATCTCCGATTACTTCCCGGATCAGGCAGAGGTTCCTCTCCGATTCTTCTTTATAGAAAATAAACTCCTGTTTGGAAAGTTTCCGTATATCTTCTTCATTTTCCAGCAATATTTTGTTTTGATGTATCCCCTCCCCAGAGTCTTTCATATCCATATGAATAAAGGAAGCGCCGCCTTTTATGAAAGGTGTAATCTCATATACGAGCGGCACTTCGATCACCGGTTCTATTACAAAGTCGTCGTCAAAATGTTCAAATCTGTAGCAAAGACGGCGCATGGCCCATTCATAAGCCCGGTAGAATTCCTCCCTGCATACCATCTTATCCCATGGCAGTATCTCAAGCCAGGCCCCCTCCGGGAACACAAGCACCATGGGCCTGATTCTCTGCAGGCTGTTATGTGCATACCACAATTTCTTCTTCTCTTCCTGTTTATGATCCTGGGCATAATGTTGTACCTTGGCAGCAAGCTCCCGAAGTACATTTTTCTCGTTTTCATTCAATCCTGATTTCGGCGGATCTGTATAGATGATCCTGGGATCAATATATTCTATCACTTTTTTCACCTACTCCTTAACTGCTCCTGCTGTCAGCCCTGATACGATATACTTCTGCATAAAAATAAAGATAATCACGATCGGTATAATCAGGCAGACTCCGAATGCAAGAATACTGTTCCATTGTGTCCCGTATTTTGTCTGGAAATTATTAATCATAGTCGTCATCGGCCAGAGTGAGGAATCCGAAATAAAGGCCATAGAATATACCAGGTCATTCCATGCAAAAATAAAAGAAAAGATAGCGGCCGTAGCAAGACCTGGACGTGAAACAGGCACCATAATCCTCACAAATGCGCCTAACATCGTACATCCGTCCACTCTTGCCGCCTCCTCTACCGATTTGGGCAGGGATGCAAAAAAAGGCCGCATCAGAATTACAATAAACGGGATCGATAAGGTAGCCGTGGATAGAATCGGGGCAATCCTGGTATTAATGATGTGCATTTTGGTATACAGTAAGAATAACGGAGTCAGCAGTAAGGCCGGCGGCAACATCTGCGTTACAAGAAATCCAAGAATCATCGGCTTTCCCGCCTTTGATTTAAACCGGGCCAGCCCGTAAGCTGCCGGTATTGCCAATACAAGTGCTATCAGCATAGAAAATACTGCTATTACCAGACTGTTTCTCAATGCCGGAAACAAGTTGCTTTCAAACTGGTCTATGTATGCCTGGACTGTCGGGGCTTCCGGTAAAAAAGTCGGAGGGAACCTGAAAATTTCCACATCCTTTTTAAAAGAACACATCACCATCCATATGACAGGCGACAGGAATAGAAGTACAAGCAGAACTGCTCCTGCATTGATCCCTATATTTTTTATTTTGCCATTCTTCATTACTCAATCACCTCGTCATCGTTGACAAATCTCAGGTAAATGACTCCCATAATAAATAATAAAATAAACATAAAATTAGCTACTACCGATGCCTGGCTGAAATTATACTCTCTGAATCCAAGCTTATACGCATAGGTTGAAAGCATTTCTGTTGCATTAACAGGACCGCCGCCCGTCATAACCTGTACCAGATCAAATACCTTAAATGTATAAATCACGCCTAAAATAAGAATTGAATACATTGTTGGCTTCAGCATGGGGAGCGTAATATGTAAAAATCTCTGAACTCTTCCTGCCCCGTCGATTGCCGCACTTTCCAGCACATTGTCCGGTATGTTCGCCAGCCCGGTCGATAAAAGCACCATATCAAACGGAATCCCGACCCAGCAGTTAGCGGCTATAATGCACCATATCGCGGTTCTGCTGTTTGTCAGCCATTCAATCGGACTATCGATTACTCCGATCTGCTGCAGAATAAAATTTAATATCCCACTGTCTGTCTGAAAGATAAACTTAAATAAAATCCCTGTCACTGTCATTGGAATCAGCCAGCTGATCAGCATAAGGCTTTTGGAAAGCTTTGCCATGCAAAACTTTCTAGAAAGCAGCATGGCAAAAGCAAATCCGATCACAAATTGGATAACAGTACAAACGACAGTGAACAATACGGTATTATATGCAGCCGTCCAGACAACGCCCTTTCCCAGAAGCTCTTTGACAGTATCAAGCCCCACAAACTGGTGGTTCAGGAAGTTTCTGGTGGACATATTTCTGAACATCAGATAGAAGTTGTAAATTATCGGATAAACCGCTACAATCCCCATATAAATACAGGCTGGTCCTGCAAAGCAGAGCAGATACCTTGTATTTTTAGTTATAATTGTCCGTTTCCCTGTTCCTTTTTTCATTTTTTCACCAATCCGTCAATGGTTGTCTGTGCATCCTTGCAGGCATTTTCGGCCGTTTTCTGTCCTGTCATCGTCTCCTGTAAGGCAGTATAAATTGCGGTTGAAATCTCCGGCCAGCTTACATCCGGCCCCAGTACTGCCGCATAGTTCAACTGGTCAAAGAATACCTGTAAAACCGGATCTTCTGACCAATCTGTGTATTTATCTACCGCATCTTTTCTCGGCGGCAGCTTACCGACTGCATGATCCCAGTCAGCCAGGGTATCCTTGTCCATCATGAATTCCATAACCGGCCAAATCTTCTCAAGATCAGCTCCCTTGACTACAGAAAATCCTTCTCCGCCCAGGGCTGAAGCCTGTTCCTTGTCAATAGGAATCGGCGCACATTTCCAATTTTTGTCCGGTACATTTCCTTCCAAAGTCGGCACCTGCCATGGCCCGTTAATCATCATGGCTGCATTTCCCTGCATAAACTGCTGGCAGACATCTGCCTGTGACCAGTTAATCACTTCTGAACTCATCGCCCCTGCATCGATCATATCCTTTAAGAACTGCATGGAAGATACTGCATCTGCACTTCCCATAGAGTACATATCTGCTCCGCTGGAATATAAAAACGGGAAGTACTGGAAGGTTCCTTCATCGTTATTTACAAGCGAGAGTGCAAAACCATACTGGCTTTCCTGGGTCAGCTTCTGCGCCGCTGCTGCCAGTTCATCCCAGGTTTTTGGGACTTCTACTCCTGCCTCCTTTAACTGATCCTCATCATAGTACAATGCCAGACAGTTTGAATTATAAGGCAGTCCGTAGAGCTTTCCGTCAATTGTCGTTGTGTTTAAGGATGTCTCGTAGAAGTTCTCCTTCTGCCCCCATGCATCCACCTGCTCCGTGATATCCTGCAGCATTCCCATTTCCACATAGCTCGCAGTATCGCAGTTATTAATCATCGTCAGATCAGGCAGTTCGCCGGAAACCATTCCCAGAGTATACTGTTTGTTCAAGTCAGCATATGGATATTGGACAATCTTAAAACGGTAGCCATTTTCTTCGCCCCATTTGTTCATAATATCCGAGAAATATTCATGTTCCAGGTCTTCAAAATACTCCCAGATTTCCACTTCAACAATGTCACCGCTGCTTTTCGCTTCCGTCCTCTTGGTATCCTGGGCGCTCTCCCCCTCCTTGGAAGAGCTGTCAGCCGAACCTTTCCCGCACCCGGCTATCAAAGACAACGTCATCATTGCTACAAGAATCATACTTACTACTTTTTTCATATCTTTCGCCTCCTTTTCTTGTATTATATTTCATAAACAATTCTTTTTTTATTATAACATTTTGATAAAAGTGCACTATTTTGTTATTTCTAAAATATATCCGTCTTGTAAAGAGAACAGCAATTCCTAAAGCGGAATGCAAGACCTATTGTAGAAAATAACATCTTAAAAGAAAGCACCTCTTTGTGACAGAATCCTTTTGCCAATGATTCATACACACAAAGAAAGGTGCTTCATATGATTTAAAGTATACAACATTTTAAACACAAAAACTTATATGATCGGGAAGCGGCCGGCATCCGTGCATCCTGCTTCTCTCAGAAGCCCCTCCAGCCGAAATCCCCCGCCTACATAAGCTGCGTCTCCTCAAGTTTCTCTGAGAATGCAGTGTTCAGCTTTATAACAGGCTTTCTCAGCACCAGGCCCAGCATAAGTGATGCCGCCAGGAAGATCACCAGTATCCCCAGTTCTCTCCAATATGTCATCCCATAAGCCCCGCCGATGCACTCACGCATGGCGGTCATACTGTGGGTAAACGGAAGCAGCGGATATACCTTCTGGAAAAATGCCGGCGCCACTTCAATTGGAAACGTCCCGCCTGATCCTGCCACCTGCATAACCAGAAGCACAACGCAGACTGCCTTCCCGATATCTCCGAAGGACACGGTCAGGGTATATATGATATTTACATACACAATGCTGGTAATCCAGCCGGCCAGCAGAAACAGGAACGGATGCTCACACTGAATCTGCAGATAGTAAAGATCTCCCAGGCAGATAAGCCCGCTCTGGAACAGTCCCGCCAGCAGGAATATGAGATACCTCCCCAAATAGACCTGGTAATTCTTTACACGCTTCAGTCCGTTCAGTGATTTTGGAGATACGGTAACCTTTAACATTGCGACCAGTACGATGCCGCCCACCCAGATCGCAAGGGTGGAGTAAAACGGCGCCATGGAAGACCCGTAATTCTCTATTGGATACAGTTTAGTTGTCTCCAGTTCCACCGGAGATGCAAGGAAGGCGCTGATGCTTTCTTTGTCCCCGCCTACGATCTCTTCCAGCGTCTGGAAATCGCCGCTGCTCTGTGCCTGATTCAGCTTCCATACCGTTTCCGTCAGCCGTGAGGCCGCCTTTTCCAGCAGCGAACCGGACGTATCCAGTGTTTCTTTTATCTGTGACAGGTCTGACGAAGCAGAACCGGATAAAGTGTAGATACCATCGGCACTCTCATCCAGCTGTTTCAGAAGCCCGGATATACTGCTCCGGGTATCTCCCAGAGAGGCATAAAGGCCGTCCAGATTCCGTTTCACCTGTTCCTCATACTCACTCTGAACCTTTGACAGGCTCTGTGCACTCTGCTCAAGGAGGGCGTCCAGTTCTTCCTCTGAGGTAAGAGCCTCCTCCGGTTTATTTCGAATCGTCTCCGCCGCTTTGCTCAGCTTATCATAAAGAGACTGCTGGACAGCTATGGATTCATTCAGTTTTCCCACGACACTGCCAACAGCCGGGGCAATTACCGCATGTTCCTCTCCAAGCGACTGCAGGGCATCCCGCAGGTTCGTATAGGATTGTATGATGTTACTGATCTTTTCTGAAAACAGATCCAGAGTGCCTGCGGTTGCAGCCGCATCCGATGACAGGGAATCCAGTCCACCATGAATCGTTTCCCCCATCTGTTGATAAAAACCTGCGCTGTCTGCCAGGGCCTGATTCATGCCTTCTGCTGCGCCAGATATGGCTCCCTGCATATCTGAAAATGAGCTTTCTTTCTCTTTCAGCGCACTCAAACTGCTGTCTGAATGCTCTCTGGACTGTTTTAAAAACCCGGATGTGGTATCCAGCATCTGCTGTGTAGACACCACCATGGAAGAAAATGCCTGGATGGTACCCGCGGCCGCGCTTAAATCGGCGGAAGTCCTTTCCAGGTTCGCTATCAGTGTAGCGGCAATTGATTCTGCGCCCTCCTGTTCTGCCGTATCTGCTACAGCCTGCATGGCCGTAATGGCCGTGTCAGATATGGTTTTAATAAACACTTCCTTTACCTGTGTCTGCACGGCACTGGCTCCCTTGTCCGTGACCTTGGGCGCTATCGCGTTTTCTTTGGCATTGGAATAATAAGTGATCTCAGGGTTCGTAACTGTGCCTGAGAAAAGGCTCATCATATTCCTGCTGAAATCTTCCGGGATCACAATTGCAGCGTAATATTTACCGGACTTCACACCGTCCACTGCTTTGGCGCTGCTTGTAAAGGTCCAGTCCAGCTGTGTATTTTCCCGCAGTGCGGAAAGGACATTCTCTCCCAGATTGAGTGAAACCGGGACCAGATCCCCCTCATACCCTTCATCCACACTTGCTACCGCAACTTTGAGGTTTCCCGTATTCTCATAGGGATCCCAGCTGGCGGCAATGTTAAACCATGCATACAGAGCCGGAACCACAACAATTCCCAGTACAACGATCAGAGCGATGACATTTTTATAGCACCGCTTCACATCCCTTCTGAAGATGCCCCATATATTCTTCATCACTCATCCCTCCCTTTCATTGCGTCCAGAAGCTCTTCCTGGGTCAGTGATCCCAGCTCAATCTGCCGCTGCAGGCGGTCGTGGATGTATTCCTGACAGATCAGATAAACCGCGATTACAATTATTGATACAATCCATAGAACCAGAAAGACAATCTTTGACTCAATGCTGAACATCAGGACTAAAAAGACCGCCGGAAGAATCAGAATCGCTAAAAAGCCATTACGGATCCGTTTCTTATAGCCCGCTTCAAATGCAGCGGCCTTTGCAACCAGTTCTTCCCGCATGGTCTGATCCCGAAGCAGTGTCCTGACTGCCAGGGAGAAGGGCGTCTTCCCCCCCTTTCCGTCTGAAGTTTCGCAGAGCATCAAGTCTGTCTCTCCTAGCTTTCTGTCAAACAGATCATTCAGATTCACCAGCAGCCTTCGCAGCCCAAGCCCGATCAGCAGGGCTGCCGGCAGATACACCGCCAGATGGAGCAGGCTGCCCCAGAAGGCATTTCCATACATGCCTGCAATCGCCTCTCTCATTGCATTGATTCCATAAGTAAAGGGAAGCAGAGGGTGCAGCTTTTGGAAGAACGGCGGCGTCATCTCAATCGGATATGTGCCCGCAGATCCCGGGATCTGCAGAATTACCAGTACGATACAAAGCGCTTTCCCAATATGCTTCAGCGCGCTAGACAGGGCATAGATCAGGTTCACATACACAAAGGAGCAGAACATTCCCGTGAGTACAAAGGCAGCGGGATGGAGGCACTGCACCTTCAAAAGCCACAGGTCCCCCAGACATACGATCAGTCCCTGAATAAGACCGATCACAACAAAAAGAAGCCATCTGCCGAAGTATGCCTCGGATGTGGAAAAGTGCCTGACACCACCGCCTCTGTCAACTTCCATTTTCAGAATCGCAATTAATACAATTCCGCCTACCCAGAGCGCCAGGTTTGTGTAAAAAGGAGTCATGGAAATACCGTAATTCTTTACGCTGTACAGAGTTTCACTTCGAATGTTCACCGGCGATGCCATAAACTCTGCAATGGAGTCCGCGTCCAGCCCCTCCAGTGAAAGAAATTGCTGATAAGCCTCCGAACTCTGCAATGCCTGCAGATCCGTCACGATCCGGTCCATCTGCCCCTTCAAAGAGGTTACAGAATCCCCCGTCCTGCCCAGCGCCTTAGAACTATCCTCTAGGCTTGTGCCAAGCTGGGACAGGATTCCCTTCAACTGATCTGTGGAAGCCGATACGCCAGACAGCGCAGCGGACATTTCTCCGCCCAGGGCAGAAAAAGAATCCATTGACTCGTTCAGCTGGGGCAGAAGCGTCTGGTCAAAGTTATTACGGTAATCCCGCAGCGACTGCCTGCTCTGAGATACCAGCGTTTCCAGCTGCTCCTTGGTGCTTTGCGCGGTGTCCATTGCATTTCCCATACTGGCATTGCTCTGGCTCAATGAGTCCAGAAGAGTTTGAAACTCTTCATTCTGCGCCTGCAGCTCGGCAATCCGTCCGGAAACAGCCTCCTTAAGCGCATCCGGCAGATCCGCACTGATTTCCTCCAGCTTTTCCAGAATACTGCTGTTTGTATCCACCAGATTCTGTACCGAATCAATTCCATCTTTCACTGCCCCGTTCACCGTGTCCGCCTGATTCTTAAGGGAACTCAGGCTGTCGGATGCCGAGCCGTAAATATTGTTAAGCCAGTTCTCCCCGTCCGACAGGCTGCCGGAAAATGCAGAAGAAAATTCCCCAATACTGCCTCGTCCGCTGCTCAGTACAGAAGCAGTATCCGACAATGTGTCCGAACCCGCTGACGCAGCCGATTTCACACTGTCCAGCACTTCCTGCGTATTGCTGATCTGCCCGGAACTATCTCCGACCGTGTCCTGAAAATTCTTCAGCACAGTCTGATACTGCCCCAGATTCTGCTGAATCTCAGACAGCATGGTCATCACTTCCGTATTCATACTGCCCATATCCCCCGAAAGCCGGGTGACAGAGCTCTGGATCAGTTTTGAAATTGTCTCTGCCGCCACAGAGGAAAAAGTATCGTTAATCTCCTGCTGCACGGTGCCTGCCCCTGTGTCTGTGATCTTAGGAGCAATCGCATTCTTCTTTTCATTAATATAG
This sequence comes from Faecalicatena contorta, assembly GCF_001404335.1. Lineage (GTDB taxonomy): Bacteria > Bacillota > Clostridia > Lachnospirales > Lachnospiraceae > Faecalicatena > Faecalicatena contortus_B. Next base: position 53,107 of record NZ_CYZU01000031.1, on the reverse strand, counting down.
TAATCCAGCCGGGGTTTTACCGGATACCCCGAGATAATGCTCAGAAGCGAACTGCTGAAATCCTCCGGTATCACGATGGCCGCATAGTACTTTCCTGACTTTACCCCTTCCACAGCCTGGGACTCCTCCACGAATGTCCACCCCAGCTGATCATTTTCCCTCAGATTCTCCTCAATACGATCCCCCGCATTCAGAGTAATCAGGTCATTCGCCGCTTCCGTATCATGATTGGCCACAGCCACCTTAATCCCCTGCGTATTGCTGTATGGATCCATATTTGCGGCAATATTAAACCACGCATACAAAGACGGCAGGACACAAACGCCTGCCATCACAATCACGGCGACCCGGTTATGTACAAGACGCCCAAGATCCCTTTTGAATATCCGAAATGCTTTTTTCATAATGAATGCCCTCCTGCATATATCGGGTTAAGTATAACAAAAACAAACCAGGAAAACAACACAAAAATGACGATTGGTCATATTTTTTATTTCGAACCTCTCCAGTACAGTTATTTTGGAAACGCTTTACCAGATCTTCTACCCATTTATCCGCAGTTATTAATTCGAAGGCCTCCTCATACTCCGTCTGAATCTCTTTTGCCTCGTCTTCCTAACGGGTGTAAAATTTACGGAGAAGTTCGATTCGCATGAGCCATACTTCCCCGTTTTTTAACTATCCTATTTCTTTGATATCCTATTTGGGTCCTGTCGTTAAATAAACTATTTTTCAGAAAATTTAACCACGTATGGAACTGCCCCTGCCTTGTATTCCTGGCAATAGTTCCTCAGTTTATCCTGGATGCAGCAGGTAATGTCAGGATAGCTTTCCAACTGGTGTGTTTGTGTTTCTATGTAATTCAGTGTCTCCTTCCACTGCTGTATCGTGTACAGTTGGAGTTCAAAACTGGATAAAATTAAATAACAGTCTTTTTTATGCATCCTCAGATCAGATAAGCAGCGAAGTTGCAGTACAGCCGCCAGTTTATCCAAAAGACATACGTTTTCCATCCTTTATTCAACCTCCGCTTTCTCTCGTATTTTTTCTTCCGGGGAGCAGGATGACCAATAACAAAATAGAGATGACCGCTGGCAGGAGATACAAAAGTAAATTGGAAATATCGCCGGTTTTTATGGGTCTGCTTACAGTCAGACTGCTTCCGGTTGGTCGGACCGGAACGGATGAAGGCGCTGATGGGGTTTCTGTCTTTTTTAAAACTACTTTTTCAATATGCGGATTATTGCTCCCCGATAACACCAAATTAAGCTCTGTTGTTTCATAACCTGTTTTGTACACTTTGCAATGGTAATTTCCATACGGTATGATCGAATCATAAGTTCCCCCATCATGGGTAACCCCCAGCAGCTGATACCCAAGCTGCTCATTGGCCCATATCTCAATACTGGCTCCATCAATTGGTTTATCCTCCTCATCCACCACCCAAAAGTACACATTGGGTTTCGTCAACGTGATAACACCAACATAAACATCTGTTGAAAAATCGTCCGTGTCTGCAAGAACGGAAACCGGAAAACAAAGCGTCAGGAAGGCTAATACCGTCACCAGCCATTTCATCCTTTTCATTTGACTTCCTCCCCGCTATTTTGATACCGTTATAGTCATTTTAATGACGGCCGCTCCAATAGGCTTTTCCTTTGGATCCTGATAGGCCAGAAATCGGGCGGTTGCCGGATAATCTCCCTGTTTCAGCGCCGAGGAGAGGCTTGCTTCCTCAATATAATACCCCGGCTCCAATAAGCCGGATTTGTAAATCTCTTCTCCGGTGTCATCTCGTGTGATACTTACAATATAAGAATAATGGTTTTGCTTAATGTTCTCGATTCTAAGATTTCCGGGGGACTTCCCATCCTCAAATACAGGGTGGGGATTGATGCTCACGTTCATCATTCCTTCCGAAACCACTGTGTTCAGCCGCTGCTGAACTTCTTCCTCACTCATGTTCGGAAGTATCCCCAGCTGTGCATCCCGGTCTTTATAGACCCCGCCTTCCCGGCTGAAATACTGCCAGGCAAAAAAGAAAACGGTTCCAAGGAGAAGCAGCACCAGCAGTATCACGATCAGACGTCCTGTTCTCTTTGTATTTTTACTGGCGGTTTTCTCCTTCTGCTTCATATGTACTCTCCCTTATGTAAAGATTTTGTCCTCATGAAGGTAACGAGCCAAATGTACATGCAGACATATACATTTAGCGGCTGCCTTGGCTCAATATCCCGCGGCTCGCTGCGCTGCAGATTTGATAACCCGCAGCTTTCTGCCAGGTCATTACCTTGTGTTTTTACTGTGCCGCGATGTTCCACTCAATGACAAAGGATTTTGCGGATTTCTCGGGCGCAGAGTAATCTCCGGCGGTTCCACCTGCTTTTACTTCAGCCGCCATATGAGCAACCTCATTCGCCGGCAGGGCAAAATCATTCAGCATGATGGTGGCGTTATTGTCCGGAGCAATGGTGCCAGCCAGCACAGAGTTGAGTTTCAAGGAAAGCTCATGGGCACTCCCCGCAGTGTTATCGATAGTCCATTTGCTGCCATAGGAATTGATGATTTTGGCACCGGTCACCTTGGCGGCCACGTCTCCGTTGTTCACAAAGGTGACACGCTGATCCTTGATGCCCTGGCTCGCATCACCACTCATGGTAATGTCACCGGCAGCGTCCACCATGTAGTTGCCCATCAGCGTGGTGACCTTACTATCAGCGGCAACCACCGCGATCGCAAGGGCTGTTGGTACGGTTACACTGATGTTTGCAGGGGTTGTGTTCGTAACACCTACATATACGTCGGTGTTGCCCCCTGCCGGATTTCCAGCTGCGAATGCTGTGATAGCTGTGCTCATTAACAGTGTGGCAGCCATTACGATTCCTACAATTTTTTTCTTCATAGTTCTTTCTCCTTTTGTTTAAAATTTATTATCATACAGACTTTGCTGTTATGACCGGTTAGTTCTGGATCGTTAAGGTGATATTAATATTCACCACACCGATATCCTTCAGAGTTTGAGGGTCTATGATGGAAAACCTGGCGACCGCCGGGTACGTTCCCTTGGGAAGCTCCTTGTCCAGCTTTGCCTTCTCAATGTTTTGATCCGGCTTGATGCCACCGCTTTGAAAAACGGTCTCCCCTCCGTCCGTAAGTGTGATGCCGACCTTAGTGTAATAATGGTTTGCCTTGATGTTCTCGATATAAAGGTCGCCTTCCGTCTTCCCGTCAGGAAATACCGGGTTTGGGTTGATAGAAGCGTTGAACATCCCCTTTTCAACTACCGTGTCCAGAATCTTCTGCACATCCTCTTTGGTTCTTGCTTTGATGAGTCCGTCCCGTGCCTGCTTATCGAAATAAAAGTCATCGGCGGGACGACCGAAAAACCAATATCCCACGCCCGCAAGTATGAAGAGAATTAAGAGCAGCAGGAAAAAAATCCACCGGTGTTTCTTCTTGGTTTTCTGCGTTTTATCCCCTGTTTTTGCATGTATCATTATTCATCACCTCCTAAAAGCTCTACAGTAACGGCATATTCCACCGTACTTATTTCCTTTCCGTCTTCCAGAATATGAAACAATGCCGTGTAAGGCTGCGCGCCTGACCTTTCAATGCCTGTAAGTCGGTCTTTCTCCACGCTGTCCCCCGGCTTTAGAATATTTGATTTGTACACGGTCTTTCCGCTTTCATCACAGATAAGCTCCAGATAAAGATCGTAAGGATTTTCCGGCACATTGCTAAGATACAGCAGGGCCTCGTCCCAATTTTTTTTCAGTTGTATCTGGCTGTTGATCCGCAGAATCATTCTGCTTGCATCCGCATTCTCCTGCACTTTTTTTTGAATAAACGCAGGGTCTTTCATTTCTGCGCTTGTCTCCGTACGTTCATCTACGACAAAATCTCCTTGTTCTTCCGGACGGCCTGGCAAAAGCGCTGCCGTGACTGCCACCCCCAGCAGCACAGCGGCTGCCGCAGCGAGGATCAGACATTTTTTCCTGTTATTTCTATTTACATGTATGTTCATGGACTCACCTTTTCAGCCCGATAGCGCAGAACAAAACGGTTATCTGCAGGCAGTGTGGAAACAATGCCTGGATCATATGCGCCGCTGAACGTAAACTGTCCCCAGTTGCTGTTGCTGTCAAACCCCGGCAAATCGCCGAGAATCAGGCCCTTTCCATTATTTTGCATGGCTAGCTTTGTGAAATCGGTTTCCGCAATTCCCATAAAAGGGTTGTCTCGCTTGACAGAAGTTACGTTCAGACTGATTTCGTTGTCGGCATAGCCGGCGGATGCAGCTTTTTTTCCTACCAGTTCCAAAACGGGGCTGCTACCCGTATTTTCCTGGTCTGCATTGTTTATAAAAATGCGTGTCTTGTCCCTGCCATAATTGTACACGCTCATCACCGGAGCGATAATTTGATTCTCCTTCCCCTTCACGGCGTAAATCTCTGCCTTCAGCGGAACACTGATCCCGGCCACAGACTCCGGCTCCACATGAACCGTAATTTCTTTTGTAATCGTAACAGTTCCGTCCAGTGCTTCCGGGATGGACAGGGTGATTGTTCCCTGGCCTTCCGCTTTACCTGTCAGCTTCAAACTGTCAGGATCTGCGGTGAAGAAGTTGTTTGCGCTGCTTGCAAGCGCTGGCTTGATCGCGAAAACTGGATCATACATAAGGTAATCCGGCTGGATGGTGTAAGGAATCTTCCTTGTCTCCCCCACCGAGAGGTAGATATCGCTGGGTACGTTCAAAAACCGCTTGTCAGCAAGTCCGGCGTTTTGATATAGGACATCGGTATCGTCCAGCGTGATGGGTTCCGTTACCGCATTGTCTCCCTCCTGTTTAAACACGGACTGTTCATAAGGCAGACCGTCTGGCTTATACGGCTGGCTCAGCAGTTTTCCGGCCGGAACTTGAATCTTCAAGTAATAATCCCCATGATAAGGCACAGTAAACTTGTAGCTTCCGTCCCAAACTGTGGTCTGTGTTTCGACCAGTTTATCTCCAATGGGATCTCCGGTATGAGGATCTGTCCCGGTCTGGTGCAGTTCCACCCTTATTCCCTCTATCCCGCTGTCGCTGATGTCCAATAACGAATTGGCGTTTTTATCACTGAACACTGTACCGGACACCGTATACGGCACCATGGACAGAATGGTCAGGGGCGTATAGGCTACCGGAAACGGGCTGCCATCCATGGAGTAGGTATATACTCCGCTGAAATAATCTTTTATGACTTCCTTATCTCCCTCTTCCTTATGGCCTATTTTCATAGGAATGCTGCTCACGATATCCACGTTTGCCGTAAGAACTTTGGATTTGATTTTTATCATGGTGCAGTTTGCAAGGATATCCGCCGGCGTTTTCATCTCGGCCGCCGCCCTGTCCCGCACTTCCTGCTCTGTGAGGTAATTTGGTGAGGTGTCTTGGCCTCCGTTCAGTTCATTCATGGCATTGTGGTCGTCGCTGTCCGGGTCTTCGGGATGCGGCGATATGTAATAAAATACCGACATTCCCGCATCCGGAGGTACCGGCTGGCCGTTCACCGTGATGTTAACAAAGTCTGTTATGTAGGTGTCAAACTGTGAAGTGTAATGTAATTCGTTACCGTTTTGATCCACATAGGTAATGGAGTGCCCCCGTTTCGGTACATGATAATAGCCGATAAAGTCGCTGCCGTCCTTGCTGCCTATGATACGAGTGGACTGCATAAAGTCCACCTCCCCATGGGGATGCAGCTGTGCCTCCGTCATTTCCGTCCCTGTCTTCGGATCTCTCAGCCATGTGCTGACCGCCCCTGTCGTCATTTTTGAAACCGTCTGTTTATAGCACGGGTAGTCGGGGGGCTCCAGACTTACGATTGAAGCGCCCTTGTCCCCGTCGCCGTCAATGTCATAAGGATCGGCTGCCCGGTTAATACTAATACCGGCGCCGCCGGCGACTGCGCCTGTTTTGGATATCTCCACAGGTGTGAAAGAATCTAGCTCAGGCAGACTTTTAGGGGCTTTCCATCCGCTCACCTCCACCTTTTTTCCGGCCAGGTTTTTAAGCGCATCTTTATCTGAGCGGTATACCATGGGCGTCAGCCGATATGTCCCCGGCTCTGTCTGATGTTTCGCCCGCAGGGTCATGGAAAATTGGTAGTCTTTGAAGTTTTGATTATCGGCAGAGGAATTCTTCACAGGAAAGAGGTTAAATGCTTCGCTTCCTTTACCGATAAAGCGGATGCGCAAAAGACCGTTGCCATAATGCGCCGTATCAGTCGGATCCCTAAAGTAATTCGGCAGCCATTCTTCAATAAATTTATATTTGTTCCCTATTCCTTGAAAGCTTTCCCGGACATAATCGAAGTTTTTGTCGATTTCAAAGGCATAAGTAGGGTTAAATGCCACGTCGTTCAAGTAAAACTTCAGGGTTGTTTTACCGCCCGCAGCAATGGTGGGGGGAGATAACATGAGTTCCGTTCCAGAGTATTTAACGGGACCGAAAGGGATACATATATACCAATACAAACGCCCGATGTCTCCAATGTCATAAGCGCCCGAATACGCCGTACCTGATAAATCCTCATAGGTTACGGACGCAGCATAGCTATGCACCCACGTTGTATACAAACTTGATTCACCTTCTTTTTCATAAGACAAAGTATCGACAGCCCTGCCGCTTGGCAGGATTCCGTCCGTCAGCCTGAAGGTGTCCAATACCATCTCCACAGATGCATTGACGGGCAGATTTGAAAGCTTTATATCAGAAAAGCTTGTCACAAACTCACCTTGCTGTAAATTGAAATTTACTTCCGGGGAAGCTCCATTTGCAAATTCCGATTTCCCTATCGTAATCTCATAAGTATGTCCAAGGGATGTGGTATATCTGATCGTCACATCCGGATAGTCCGCCGGTTTTTCAAATCCCGTCAGCTTCAATGTTACCGGGTTTTGCCCCAGCATTTGATAAAGAAAGAAGGGTTCCGAATCGCTGCCGTTCGCCTTAATATTGGATGTCTGCCCTGTTCTTACGTTTTTCAGCGGCATAAGAGTCGCACCGCCGCTTTCTGCGGACGTATTCGCGATTTGGAACAGACGGGTATCATGGTAGGTATAGTCCATGGCATAATCGAATTTTTCCGACTTCCAATTAACTACAGGAGCTGCAGGTTTCGGCGGCACATAGGTAACGGTGGCGGTGTGGAACTTTTTCCCACTGCGGACACTCGGTTCCACAGTTCCATAATTCACAATTTCGTGGTACACATTAATTTTAGACTGGGTACCGGCAGCCATTGGGGAACCGTCCTCATTGGTGGTCATGAGGTCTGCTTTTAGATTAAAACCCAGTGTACATTTTCCCGTAGCCTGCACCGCAAGCTTCGTCACATACTCGCCGGTATCCAGCGCAGGAACGCTGTAAGATTCCTGCCCTGATACAGTCTGTTGAAACTTCCGGCCCTTGTTGGTAAAAAAAATCAGCTCAGCTTTACCGGATGGTTCAGACGACCAATTCGATATCACAACCGAAGTAAGCTGAATCCCCCAATCCATGGTAAACACAGACTGCCTGGTATAATGGGTAGGATAAACATATTGGGGGGCAAGCACTCTGAACCATGTTCGGGCGTTATCAGCACTGTCTTTCATGTCATTATTAATTACATAATTACCTGCCTGACTATAATCCTTGTTGGCATTGTTATTAGACCAGACGCGTACACTCTGTGTGTCAATATCCAGTCTCAGCACGGATCGGTCATTGAATGAGAGTTCTTGGGGAATTCCATAAATCTTTCCCGTAAACTTCCACGGTTTTCCAAATTGCTGCCTTTCCTTTATACTTGTGGAATTGTTGTACAGGTTAAACCAGTCGCTGAAAATCTTTTGGGTGAGATCAGAACCACCATTGTTAATTCCTGTATAATCCAGTCTCATTCGGAATTCAATTTCTGTTCCGTACTGATACACGTCCCGGTCGTAAAAAATGGTGGTTTTGTCTGCTGAAGCACTGATCTTCTCGCCGGCTGTACCGCCTTCCAATGGCGAGCTGACAAAGGTAACACCCGGAGGCAGGGGGATTTCAAGGTGCATCTTCTGAATATACCGGTCAGACACTTTGTCAGTTCCCATACTTCCATCCTTCAATGGACACTCAATCCAGTAATCCCCTTCCTGAGACAGCCAGTTAGTTCCGTTTCCCCCGCCATCGTTAGCGGTTTCCACATTGGTGAATAGTGCTATCTCCGTAGTTCTCAAATCTTTTGATGTCATTTCATAGGTGATCGGTACCATAAAGCGTGCGGTCTGTTCTAATACGTTGTCCCTATATGCTTTAATCTCAAGCCCGATTCCCCGTATAACACCGTCCGCCCCCACCTTGACTGAATTGGAGAATGCCTCCTCGTTGCCGAGATCGCTATAGCTGTCATTTTTATTTTGTATAGGAAGAAGAAAACTGGTGGCGCTATTTAAATCGAATCCGTCTTTAAAATTTATAATAATACTGTCAATGTCAGGATCATAGCTCGCTGATCGGATCGGATCTGCCACAGCCGGCAGCTTTGTCGGATCCATGCCCGCTTTTTTATAGCCGGTAATGACCAGCTTGGTTTGTTTGCCATCATTTTTCGGCTGGTAATTTATCATCGCATTCTGCCCCGGTTGGTTGGGAGTAAAGGAAATGGCGTCGTCGGGCAGCCTCATTTCCAGCATGCCTTGTCCGGCAGCAAAAGTCCCCGGTAGTTCATTGCCCGAATTCGTATGTTCCGCAGAGGTGTCCCCATCTGTAGGCGCTGGTTCTTCCACGGGCGCGGGTCCAATATCAGGTACCGGATCATCGGCAGGAGCAGCCTCAATAGCGGACGCCGGGGCTTCTCCAGTGTCAGGCACCGGGGCTTGCGCGGGTGCATTCTCATTATCGGGCGCCTCTTCCACAGCAGACTCCCCGTCTGGCCTTGTAACAGGGTCAGGCACTTTCTCCAACACCTCCGCATCTGAATCTCCGTCTAACTCTGCAGCTGCGGTGCTGTCTGTACGATCCGGAGCGGCATACACAGACGGCATGCCTGTTACAAGCAGCACAACCACCAGCATCAATGTTAGATATTTCTTTCTGTGTCTCAAATTTTTCACCTTTTGCATCCCCTATCAATTGCCAGTTATATCATGCATTATTTCCCCGTTAAAAATAGCGGGAGGCTTCGCTTATCATGTACCACATAATGCTGATTATGTGGCACAATCTGGCAATATCTATAAGGAAGATAAGAGATAACGGTCGTACAATACATGAGAAAGGATACAAAAAGGAAACCGAGAATAAAGCATTCTATATCGGTTTCCTTTTTGTACCCTTTTTCGACAAAGTATTGACTATTTTACTGATCCTTGGTATTCTATAAGCATCAATTTAGGAAATGTTTTCCATTTATGATTGATCTTCACCACATAATCAGCATTATGTGGTTTTTTACTTTTATGTGATTAGCGCTTCATAAGATTATGAAGTGAAACTGTCTTTATGCGGCCCCGTCACAGGACGGGAATCCCTCTTGCGGAATTCTTTTTTGTTCCCCGAAACAGACAAGATGCATACTGTCAAGCTGCTTGATATGCTCGGTTCCATTCTCCATTGTATAAATCCGCGTCGTATTTATACTGGAGTGTCCCAGTATGTCAGCAAGACGGGATATATCCTTTTTTATTCTGTAATAGATTTTTGCAAACAGGTGTCTCAGATTATGTGGAAACACCTTTCCCCTGTCCACCCCAGCACTTTCACAAAGGCTTTTCATCATCTTCCATATGTTAGACCGATCCAAAGGCCGCCCGTTTTTTGTACGGAAGACCACTCCTTCTTTTATTTTTTCCCGGTCACAGAATCTGCCCAAGATTATACATAAATCCCGTGGAAGTAAAATAACGCGCCGTTTGCCTTTACAGTCCACTTCTGCTCTGCCCGCCTTCACTGCACGTACCGTAATGTATTTTAGTTCGGAGACGCGTATTCCCGTGGAGCAGATCGTCTGCACTAACAAGGAAAGGCGATGGTTTCCCTTTCTCTCAGCGGCATTGATAAGCCGTCTGTATTCCGCTTCCTCCAGCTCCTTTTCCGGTTTTGCGTATAATGCCCGCTGAATGCGCAGGGGCTTTACTTTACATTGGGATTTGCCGTACCAGTCAAGGAATCCGTTAACTGCAGCCAACATAGAGTTTACACTCGTAGGCGCGTGGGTTTCACTTAAATGCTCCTTCCAGAGCATAACCTCTGTTTTATTAAGCTTCCTGTCTCCAAGATATTGAAAAAAAGCGGACACATCCCGCTGGTATTTCTGAATGGTATTCTGGCTTCTTTCTTCACTTCGTAAATACTCGCCATAGCTGCCAACCATATCTGTATATTGTCCGTTATCCTTTTTCATCCTTTTTCGTCCTTTCTAGTCATATTCCATAATTTTATTACATACAGGTCATAATTGGAATTGGTAACTATTTCCATTCTAACGAAACTTTAAGACGAAGGCAGGCAATTTATTCGATGGAACACCCTCACCAATCGGTAATCATATTTAACTGACTCTATCTCCCCTTATTATTTTTTTACATTTACTCATTTTTCTATCTCTATTCACAATATATACCTCTTTTCCATAATATATAAACACCCCAAAGAGGCACGATACGCACAGACGATTCTCATCCGCTGCCACCGTCCGGGAATCCCCCCATGAATGAACAATACCTGCCGGTTGGAAGAGCCAGCTCTATGTCAGGGATGCCGGGAAGGCGCTGGGGCTGTATATGCCGCTTTGTGATGCTAGAGTGCGCTTACTTCTTCTTAAAAAACCGATGCCGGATATGCGGGGGAAAACTTGATCTCCAAATCAAGTTTTCGGAGAACCCAGCGCGGGAAATCATCAGATTTCCCGTGATGTGTTCTCCGTACCCGCATATCCGGCATCGGTTTTTTTAGAAGCAGTTAGCAGCACGGGTGCATCACAAAGCGGCATATACAGCCCCAGCGCCTTCCCGGCATCCCTGACATGGAGCGTCCCCTCTGCCAACCCGCCCCCTATTCCAATTCATTCATCAAAGATTCCGCACCTTAAACTCCCGCTGCGCCTCTCGTTTCTGATCTTTCTTCGCAATATCTTCCCGCTTGTCATACATCTTTTTCCCCTTAGCCAGCCCGATCTCTACCTTTACCAGACTGTCGCTGAAGTAAACCTTAAGCGGTACAAGGGTGTTGCCTTGTTCTTTCATCTTTCCGAACAGCTTATTTATTTCGTTTTTATGGAGTAGAAGCTTTCTTACCCTGAGAGGGTCCTTATTGAAAATATTTCCTTTTTCGTACGGGCTGATATGCATGCCGTAAATAAAGATTTCCCCGTTTTCGATGCGGATGAATGCTTCCTTGATGCTGCACTGGCCCATACGCAGGGACTTTACCTCTGTCCCGTGCAGGACAATTCCGGCCTCGTACTTCTCCAGTATAAAATAGTCATGATATGCTTTTTTGTTGTTGGCAATCAGTCTGCCTTCCGTTTTTGCCATGGCACTACTCCCTCTATCAATCCTCTGTTTCACAGAATTCAAAATCAATGGTTCGCTGCAGGCGGTCTGCATCGAGTACCCTCACCCGCACCTTTTGTCCCAGTTTATATACCTTCCGGGTATGCTCACCCACCAGTTCATACTGCTCTTCCCGGTAATCATAGTGGTCATCCCGCATGTTTGTTACATGGACCAGTCCTTCTATTGTATTCTCCAGTTCTACATAAGCGCCCCATTTTGTAAGTCCTGATATGACGCCGTCGAACTCTTCTCCGATCCGGTCCCTCATATATTCCACCTTTTTCAGCTTCACGGTCTCACGCTCGGCTTCCTCTGCGCGGCGTTCGCATTCGCTGGACTGTCTGGCCACTTCCGGAAGAATGGTATTGTAATGCTCTTCCCGCTGTGCATCCATCCTGCCCCGGATATTCTCTTTGATAATCCGGTGAATCTGCAGGTCCGGATACCGCCGGATCGGGGAAGTAAAGTGGGTATAATATTTTGCTGCCAGGCCAAAGTGGCCGGTGTTCTCTGGCGTATACTTTGCCTGCTTCATCGAGCGCAGGGCCAGACGGCTGATCAGCGGCTCCTGCGGCGTTCCTTCTACTTTTCCAAGGAGCTTCTGAACCTCCTTGGGCCTGATCTCACTGTTTCCCACATGGATGTGATAACCGAAATTATTGATAAAAGTACTCAGTTTCCGGATCTTTTCTTCATCCGGCTGTTCGTGGGTACGGTACAGGAAAGGCAGCTCTCTCCAGAAATACTCTTCTGCAACCGTTTCATTTGCCATCAGCATAAAATCTTCGATGAGCTTTGTTGCCACATTCCGTTCATAGGGTTTGATGTCGACGGGTTTTCCATTTTCATCCAGTATCATCTTGGTCTCCGGGAAATCGAAGTCAATAGACCCCCGCTTTCTGCGTTTCTCACGCAGTATGCCTGAAAGTTCCGCCATCAGAAGGAACATGGGCACCAGCTCCTTGTATTTGCTGCTCTCCACGCCATTTAATACGGCCTCTTCCTGCTCCTTAAGTATCTTCGCCACACTTGTATAACTCATGCGCTCGTCTACCCGGATCACGGTCTCCGCAATCTCGTGGTCCACCACCTCTCCGTTTCCATTGATGGTCATAATGCAGCTGAGCGCCAGCCGGTTTTCTCCTGCGTTCAGAGAGCAGATTCCGTTGGACAGCTTATGGGGCAGCATGGGGATGACCCTGTCTGCCAGATAAACGCTTGTCCCACGCTTCAGAGCCTCCCGGTCCAGGGCGCTTTTCTCCTGAACGTAATTCGAAACATCGGCGATGTGGACGCCAAGCCGGTAAAGATCCCCTTCTTTTGTAAGGGAAACCGCATCATCCAGATCCTTTGCATCTTCTCCGTCAATGGTCACCATCTGCCAGTCCCGCAGATCCATTCTGCCGGCCATATCGGCCTCGCTTACTTCTTTTCCCACACGCTCTGCCTGATTTAGCACTCGCTCCGGGAACTCTACAGGCAGGTCATATCCTTTCACAATGGACATAATATCTGTCCCCGGGTCATTGATGTGTCCTATAATTTCCACTACACGGCCCTCCGGCTTCATGTCCTGGCCGCCGTAGGAGGTCAGTTCTACCACCACCTTGTGGCCGTTCATGGCTCCTTTGTCTTTTCCCTCAGGAATATAAATATCATTCAGAACACGCTGACTGTCCGGGCGCACAAATCCAAAGCTTTTGCATTTTTCATACAGGCCGACTACCTTCGTCGTTCCATGCGAAAGAATACGCACAATCCTGCCTTCTTTTCGTTTTCCATCCGTTCCATGCCTGCTGTCCGCTTCCTTCGTGACCACGAACTCCACCTGATCGCCCTGGAACGCACCTCCGATGTACTCCTCGGGAATAAAGATATCCTCTTCTTCCCCCTCCTGAATCACAAACCCAAATCCCCGGGCATTGGCCTGAAATACACCGGTCAGGCGCCTGGCCTCCCCCTTCGTATATTTTCCTTTTTTGGACACATGGATCTTTCCTTCTTCCTCCAGTGCGTCCAGCACTTCCTTCAGCTCACTCCGCTGCTCTTTGGGGATCTGAAGGACAATCGCTATCTCTTTGATCTTCATGGGTACATACATATCGTCACAGATAAAATCGTAAATGACTTTTTTTCTTTTTTCAAAATTCTGGTTCATATTCTCACCTTCTTTCTATTACTTTGGAACTTTCCTATTATAAAACAAAGTGGGCAAACCCACATGGGCTTCCACTTATATAATAAAAAACACTCTATATCTGTATAGAGTGTTCAATCATCTTATCTTCTTAGTTAAATACACCCAGGTTCAAAACCAGTGCCAAAACCATAAATAAAATAGCAAGGAACTTTGTGGACTTTACAAGAGCACCTTCCATTGAACGTCCCTTATTCTGTCCCCAGTAAGTATCAGCGGCCCCGCTGATCGTCCCAAGTCCTGCTGACTTTCCCTCCTGAAGAAGGATAATTGCTGAAAGAGCAATACAATCTATTACAAATATAATTGTTAATATTATTTTCAAAATATCCATTCTTTAACACCTCCTGCGGATAAACCACGATCATCTTACCACAATTGGGAAGATTTTGCAACAACTTTTCCAAAGTTAAAGCCCAGTTTAACCCCAGCTGCACTTAAGATGTTGTCACAAATCATCTTACCCTTTACACTTAATATGGATATGAATCAGCATTGCGATCTTAAATACAATTGCGTGGTCAAAGATACGCACATCCAGTCCCGTCAGCTTTTTAATCTTTTCCAGTCTGTACATCAGTGTATTCCTGTGAATAAAGAGCTTCCTTGCCGTCTCAGAAACATTGAGATTATTTTCAAAAAAACATTTTACAGTCTCCAGCGTCTCATTTTCCAGTGAGTCGAATCCGCCTTTTTTAAATACCTCATTCAGATACACCTCGCATAAGGGAAGCGGCAGCTGATAGATCAGGCGCTTGATTCCCAGATGATTATAGTCTATGACTGTCCTGCTTCCCTCAAACAGATACAGCAGCTCCAGAACATAAAGTGATTCCTTATATGAATCCGCCAGCTGCCGGATGTCGGTAACAATACTTCCGATTCCGATGACCGGAAAGGATTTGAAGACTTCCGCCGCCTTTTTCTGAAATGTAATGCCGATTGCCTCCAGCTCCGCATGAGAAGTATTCGTTTTTGTCTTCACAATAACAATTATGTCCGTTTCCGTCATAGAAAATACTTCGTATTTTTCGGATTCCTCTACGTTCTGGATCAGCATATTCAGATTCCACTCCGTATCCACATGGGGAAACCTCAATAAAAATACCGCCCGTGCCATAATCGGGGGAATTTTCAGCATCTTGGCCCTTACATTTATGTCAGCCGCCAGAATATTTTCCAGAAAAAGGGCTTTGTAAAACAAATCCCGGCTGTACTTCTCTTCAAAATAGGATTTCATGCCAGTAAAACAGACGGATAGTATGGTTGCATAATCCTCTGCCTCCTTATCGGTCCCTTCAACAAAAACTGCAAATCGAACAAAACTATTCTCATAGAAGATACGATATGTATTATTTTTAATAAAAAAGCATCTGCCTTCCTCGTTTTTCTGCTTCATCAGATTAAATGAATTCGTGATGCCTATCATTTCCTGATTGCTGCATGAAACGATCTCCTTATTGTCAATCACACCAAACGTTCTGTATATACTTTTCTGTAACTGATATATGTATCCCTGGAAGAACCTGTCTGCCATCTTTCCACACCGCCTTCAATTATTCAGACTAAAGCGTGTCTGAAAATTCATTATCGCAATATGCCACTCTGCTTCACAGTCTAGTGCAAATTATTATAACACATATTTTTACGCCGGCAAAGCCCACGGAGGCAGTTTTCACTGCCTTCCAATGGGCTTTACTTTACATTACTCTATGTATCCTCTTTCCAGCAGATATTCTTCACTTGCGCCAGCCGCAACCCACCATACCTTTTTATTTTTCCGAAACGAAAGATAGATGGCCAGATATACCGCGACAACGATAATAATCCCAACTATCCGCATCATACCGTCTGCCGAAAATGCTTTGTATACCAGATATAACACCGGATTCGTGCCTACCGTCCATGAGGCAATTCCAAGCCCCTGGGCAAAGGCATTGGAAACAGAGTCCATCTGTGAAGCTACACCTGCGGATTCCGCAGCCTTTGTAAACGCGGCGCAGACATCCGAATTCAGCACATTTGCCACATTGAACCAAACCGCCCCGGAGACCACAGTCATCAGAATATCTCCCCGGAATACGCAGATCAGCCCCGCCGTCATAAATGCCATGGCCGGAATATCTGCAAGCATCAGAATCTTATTCCCCGGCAAAATAATGGATATAAAGAACACGATCGGAATCAGGATCAGTGCTGCCGCCATATTATCCCCGTTTCCGAAGAAAACTGCCGGATCCATGGCAATATGAAAATACTTTCTGTTCGAGCTGCCGGAACGCGCACGTGCCTGCATGGACTGGCTCAATGGAATTAGTCCTTTCACAAAAAGTCCGGAAACTGAGGGATAAATGACCATAACCGCCGCAATGGTAATTGATGCTGTCAGGATTCCCGCCCATGTATTCACATTGGCCAGGCCGGTGACTGAACCCAAAATCGTAATCAACAGCCCGACTACCAGGCCGATGGAAAGAGGTTCTCCCCAAAATCCTAATTTTTCCTGCAGCCGCTCCGCACTGATCGGTTTTGTCTTAATCTTTAATTTTAGCATGATCCATCTTACAATCATGGCAAATGGCGCTCCTCCGGAGGGAACACTGGTAAGTGTAAGGTTGTCATAACCGTTAAATTCCTGCAGAGACGGTGCGATAATATCTGCGATCAGAAGCACCACCAGGTTGCACATAACCGCCGCTGCAACGCCCAGTGCAAAGCTTCCTGTCGTAAACTGCACGATAACTGCCCAGAATACAAACTGATAGTAGTTCCATATATCCGTAGGCTGAAACGTATCGACCAATTTCAGCGCGAACAGAAGCAGATTCAGCCCAAGTCCGAGCACCAGATAAATATAACCCAGCGTATTGGAGTACACGACAACGGATGCGCCCTGCCAGCCGATATCAATGAATGGCAGCTGAATACCCACGTGATCCGCCATGGCAGTTACATATGGGGTGATAGCTGTCATCAGAACACCGAGCACGGCGTTGAACAAAGTCAGCCCGACCGCCATATAGATCGCGCCTTGAAAAGATTTCTTTACCCCAACACGCATAAACATACTAATGATGAATATAACTACTGGTACGATTATGGTGCTCCCAAAGATACCCATAATATTATTAACAGCATTTCCTATTTGTATCAAAGCCTGCATTTTTCTACCTCCCGATATTTAGTAGAATGTAGGATAAATACTATTCATCCATGATTTTTTTAACTGCTTCCAGCAGCTCTTCTGTAAACTGCTCCGCTCCCACTCCCGTAAACAGAGGCAGTCCCAGCATCACCGGAGCGCCTGCCTTGTTCTTTGCATTCGTCTTACCCGTCACTACGATCAGATCATACCCCTCCAGATTGGGGACTTCCGTAATTTTATGAGGGTTAATTGAAAATGGTATTTTTTCTTTTTTTAATATCTCTTTGATTTTATCTGTTACAACCGTTGTTGTAAAAATTCCGCCGCCACAGGCAACCGCTATATTAATTTTTGCTTTCATAATCATTCACTCCATTATTTAGATTATCAGATATTCCTCTAACAATTCCTTCATTTTCTGTATCATTGCTTCCGGTTTGTCAATCTCAAGCAGTTCGTTCATAATGCCGTCGTCCTGAAAAATATTGCTGAATTTTCTCAAAACTGCTGTCTGATAGCTTGGGTCCGTGATCCCGAACAGGAATACAAGTCTGGTTTCCACCGTTTCATCCGGATCCCCCATACATCCAAATGCAACCGGTGTGTCCAGAACGGCCATCGAGAAAAAGGATCTCAGGCAGCCGTCGTGAATGTGCGGGATGGCGATGGGAACGCCAGTGGGAAGCCCCGTCGGATACTCTTTTTCCCTTTCCAGCAGGGCTGTAACAAATACAGGCTCAATACAGTTCATCTGCATAGCCCTATCGCACAGCCTTCTCATTATGTCCTCGGCATTTCTGGCTTTTATCCCTGTCAGTATCATTTCCTTGTTTGTATAAAGGCCTATCGTTTCCATCCAATCTCTCCTTCTCAGTCTTCGCCAAACTTACTTTTAATCAATGCAGCCAGTGCCTCCACTGCTTCCTTCTCATCTTCGCCCTCGGCGCTGATTTCCGCTGTTACGCCCTTGCCAAGGCCCTGTGCTATCAGCATAACAATTGATTTTGCATTCGCCTTGCAGCTGTCTTCCTCATCCATATTCTGTATAAAAATTTTACTCCGGAATTTGTTCGCAAGTGCTATGAAATCTGAAGCCGGACGGGCATGCAGGCCAGTCTCGTTCTCAATCACTACCTGTTTTGCATACATAAGTTCTCCTCCTTTGCCTGCCTTAATCCGGCAGTTCACTTTTTATGTATTCTTCCACCTGGACTGCTGTAGAGAGTTCCAGTACTGTTCTGGCCATCCTCTCGGCTTTGCAGATATCCATCTGAGAGATCATTTTTTTCACGGAGGCCAGGGAGGAAGCATTCATACTGAACTTGCGCACTCCCAGTCCCGCAAGCAGCGCTACCGCCTGGGGATTACCTCCCATCTCACCGCATACACTCACCGGCTTCTTCTGTTTCCCGAACTCTTCCACAATCTGCCTGATCAGCCGGAACATAGCGGGATGAAAACTCTGATAATATTTCGCAACACTTGGATTGAGTCGGTCAACTGCCATGAGATACTGGCAGAGATCATTTGTCCCTATGCTTGCAAAATCGACCTCAGACGCTGCAATATCGGCCATAAGCGCGATTGACGGTATCTCTATCATAATACCTACTTTTACATCTGTGCGACAGGAAATATTTTCCTCCCTCAGTTCTTCTTTTACTTCTTCCACAATCTGCTTCGCAAAGCGGATATCCCCGATGCTCCCAACCATAGGAAACATGATCCAGAGGTTTCCGTACACAGCAGCCCGCAGAAGTGCTCTGAGCTGCGTTTTAAATATAGGTTTCATCTCAAAACAAAGCCGCAGTGCACGCAGTCCCAGAAATGGATTGTCTTCCCGCGGAAGCTCCAGATAATCCAGCTTCTTATCGCCTCCGATATCCAGCGTGCGGATAATTACCGGCCGTTCTCCGTACATAGTCACGATCTTTTTGTAAACTCTGAACTGCTCCTCCTCTTCCGGAAGCGCCTTTTTGCTCATATACAAAAACTCTGTCCGAAACAGTCCAACCCCGTCTGTATATGATTCCAGCTCCAGCTCACTCTTGTCGGCAGAACCAATGTTCAGGCAGACCTCAATTCTTGTTTTATCCAGTGTCTCAGGAACAAGGGGGAGGTACTGACGCATATCGCTTATCTTTTTCAGATACTCCTCGCGCATAACCTGATACTGCTTTTCCTGGTCAACCGTCAGATGAGTAATTACCTTCCCATCCTTCGCGTCTACCGCTATCTTCTGGCCGTTTTCTGTATTTTTCATAATATCTGCTACACCCAGAACCGCCGGTATGCCATAGTTTCTGGCCAGGATCGCCATATGCGAAGTATAGCCCCCAACTTCCGTAACAATGGCCTTCACATATTCTGTCTTCATTGCCGCCGTATCCGAAGGGAGCAGATCCTGTGCAACCACAATTACATCTCCGGCCAACGAGGAAAGCGGGTTTTCATGTCCGCCGTCCCACAGGCGGATCAACCGCTGGCAGACGTCTTTTAGGTCCGCCGCTCTTTCCCGGATCAAAGCATTCTTTGCCTTGGATATAATCTGAATATATCTTTCATAGACTTCCTGGATTGCCCATTGGGGAGACAGCAGATTGTCCCGGATTTCGTCCTCGATTTCACGGCTCATCTCTTCATCCTGTACAATATCAATATGTGCCTGGAAAATTTTCTTTTCTTCCTCGTCCAGCTCAGAACCTTCGATCAGCTGTTTTAGTTCTTCTTCCGCCTGGATGAGTACGCATTTATACTTTTCCATACAGCTGTCTGCATGGGCTTTTGCGATCGTCTCATGGCGGATTTCCGGCTGATAAGGCTGATATTGAAACACACGTCCTATGGCTGCCCCATCCGAAACCGCCGTTCCTTCATAAATCATTCTATACCCTCTTTTCCGCTTAGCTGATTTTGCATCGCACGTACTTCTCTATGGCGTATGCGACGCCGCTTTCATTGTTCGATAGTGTCACTTTTCCGGCTGCCTGCTTCACACCTTCCATGGCGCCCTGCATGGCAATCGAAAGGCCGGCATACTCCAGCATGCTTTTATCGTTTTCACCGTCGCCTATAGCTACCATCTCTCCGGGCTCTATATGATAATAAGAACCGATCCATGCCAGCGCACGGCCTTTATCGCTGCCGCCGAGCTCAAGAGAAAAATCATACGCACGATCCGCACTCACCACGCCGCCAAAGGCTGCGGACACCCATTCTCTGAACTGCGTGACTCTGCAGGGTTCATCCAATATTAAAATCTTTCCCAGGGGTGTGTTATTATAGCACATCCCGACATCCTCTGTATAGACAACCCTCTGCCCCATACATTTTTCAAATATCTCCAGATATGTTCCCTTAAGCCCGGAATAGACCTGGTCTTCCTGGTAAATAAGCGGCTGGTAGAGATGCGCCCTGCAGTAATCCAGTATTTTCGTGCAGTTTTCGGATGAAATCAACTCCGCATGCAGGATTTTATTCCCGGTATTGTCCAGCACCAGGCTCCCGTTCTGCGTCACGACTGCCTCTTCCAGCTTAAGTGTTTCAATAATTCCCTTAAGCGCCGGATATCCCCTTCCGGAAAAAGGAATGACTTTCACCCCCTCTTCCCGGATATCCCGGATAGCCCTTCGGTTATTTTCCGACAGTCTGTGCTCATCATCCAGCAGTGTTCCGTCCACGTCAACTGCCAATAATTTATATTTCACGTTACCTCCTGCGCTGCCCGCTGCTTCTAAGTCAGTTCTTTCCGGGCAGAAAACATTATGTGGAGCTTTCTATTTCTTTAAATCAAATAATTGCTGGTTCATGCCCTCTCCCCAGAGATCCAGGGCAACCTTTAAGGATTCACAGTCTTTTGCGGCTTCACGAAGTGAAATTCCTTCTGCCGTTGCATCTGCAGCTTTGATCAGACTCTCAACGCCTGCGGCTGCTCCCATCGGATGCGCGTGCATTGCCGCACCTGCTGAAATGGAAAAGTCCATTCCCAGATCGGAGGCAACATCCGGAATTAATCCCTGATATACACCTGCAGCCGGTCCCGGGAACGTGCGTTTCATTCCCCTGAAATCTGTCAGCAGAGCCTGCGCAATCCTGATATACCGCTCACGCTGAATGTCTACTTTGCCGTATGCACAAGGATAAATCACGATATCGGCTCCGCTCATTCTCATGAATTTGCCCAGAATCAGATGGCTTGATACGCCTGAGTAGTGTGATTCGTACATTGCCCCTGCAAATGCCGGATGTGCCAGGATCGGAAGCCCGACTTCGTCATTCTCTGCTACCATCTGCATAGAAGGCCAGCCTACAGTGAGTGCATTGATCATGATTCCGGGAATGCCCATCTCTTTGCACATTTTCGCTTTATCAAGCATCTTATCCGGTCTGTCTGTAATATTCGGTGAATAGATCACGCGTTTTCCGGTTCTCTCATAGACATCCTTCAAAATCTCCGCAGCGATCTTAGCTCTTGCCTTTACAGTACAATATTCTGTGTCACTGAAGAGTTCATCGTCTTTGATCCAGTCGATTCCTGCCATTGCCAGTTCCCGTATCAGTTTGCCCGCGTTCTCTGGCGTTGCCCCTGTACACGGTTTAATCATGCTGACAATAAACGGCCTTTTTTCAACACCTGTCAGCTCTCTGAGTCCCTCCACGCCATATCTCGGCCCTTTAAAGGCATCCGTAAATACTTTCGGGAAGTCTATATCAATCAGTTTGAGTTTTCCTGCCATAGAAATATTTCCTATTACAGAGGTCAGTACCTGGGGAAGATTCGGGCCCATATTCTCAAACGGGAATGCAATCTGGAATACCGCCATACGCTCTTTGCCTTCCATCTCCGGCATATTGAACTCATAGCACGGAATCTCGTGCACTGCGATTACTTTGCCGCCGTGTCTTCTCCTGACTTCCGGCGTCTCAAGGGGTACCGGCGCCCATGTGCCGGTAGTCTGCTCAATTGCTATAGATCCCACTTTGTTCAGCAGATCTGATGTATAACCTTCACAAAAGTAGGTGCAGATAATATGGGTGTCCTTGTCTACTGATTCTGGTAATTTAAAAATATTCGGATCATATTTTGCATTCATGATAAATTCTCCTTTCACTCTATAACGCCCGTGCTACATATTCTGTAATATCGATGATCTCCATGTCTTTTTCTTTAATAGCCTCTTTTAACGCATATTTTTCAAACACGCATCCCGTCACTACTGTCCTGCATCCCAGATCCGCAAGCTCCTTTGCCCGCTTCTTGCTGACTGCTGCCGCCAGTTCCGGATAAAAAAGACCCAGACCGCCGCCGAGTCCGCTGGAAGAGGTTCGGTATCCAGTTCTCTCCGGCTGTACCGCTTTTTGTCCGCTCAGTTTTACAATCAATTCTTCGGGGGCTTTCACTTCGTTTTTTCTGGTAAGCATATGTGCTGCGTGATAGGCTGTCTGCTCTGTCCCCCCTGTGGCATTTAAGTTTTTCTTCTCCAAAAGATCCTCCAGGAATTCGCTTGTATGCAGATATGTATACTTCTCCGGATAATAATTCTGAAAGGCCTCGAACGAATAGCTGCACGGCGTAACGATCACTTTTGCCTGTACTCTCTCAAATGCTTTTACATTGGTATCCACAGCCTTCTGCAGCCCCTCTGTCTGTCCGCTTCTGTCCAGAAAGTATCCACTGTCTGCTGTGTCTGTCAGAAAAGTATAAGAAATTCCTGCCGCCTTGCAGATCTTATCAAAGGCATTCTGCATCTCCACATCCAATTCGCCTGCGTATCCAAGGAATACGGCAACATCTGCTTTGCCTTCCCGGATCTCCTGCGGTTTGCCAAGTATATTCTCCCCGGCCTCTGCCCTGTGCACAATATCGGTTACAGCTTCCGGCACGGTATTCTTCTCTCTGCATAAGCGGCGGATATATGCCATTGTATCTGCGATCGGAACGTTTACGGGACATGCTGATTCACATTCATAGCAGTCAATGCACTGAAATGCTTCCTCCGTCACCATTTCCAGATCAAAGCGGGATCCCAGCGCCGAGTATACAGCGGAATACATGGGAGCTTTATCCGTTCCGACCGCCCTGACAGCCGGACATCGGTCCAGACACAGGTTGCATCGTACACATTCCACGCTGTTATAATAAATATCATTAAAGTCTTTCATCAGTGCTCACTTCCTTTCGCCATATTTGCCGCATTCTTTCCTGCAAGGTATCCGGAAGCTGCCGCAACTCCTGCACCGCTTCTCTCATAGACCCAGTCATAGCCTTCCATTAAATCCCCACAGGCAAATATCTGTCCGGAAAAGCTGCCCTGTGCGATGGTCATATCATCGTACACCCGGATGCCGGTCTTGATAAAAGGCTGGCCGCCTCCGGGGAATGCTTTTTTATTTACCATATCAGCGTCAATCCTGCCCAGCGGCTCATGAATAACCGGGATAAACACATCTTCTCTATAGGAGGTGATACCGCCTCCGATGAATCCGCCGGCAGCAAGCACAATCTTTCTTGCATATGCTTCCCTGGTCTTTCCCTGCTGCTCGAACACGACACAAAATACCCCTTCTTCTGTTTTCTTAATTTCCACTGCCTTTGCCTGATTGGTTACCTTAATATTCAGATTCTCCAGGCCTTTTTCAAATGCGTCCGCAAGTCTCTGTGCACTGACCGAATGTCCTCCTGCAGAGATCTCTCCTACCGGGATCCCAAGTGTCTCATATAAGAGTTCCATGTTCTGTGCATAATTTTGATAGCCCAGAACCGGTGGAACCAGAATCCTCTGAATACCGCCCATAACGTTCTTCATATCATCCAGTACTGCTGCAAGCTCCTCAATGCCTTCGCTGGTATCAAAAAATGCGGCAAGTTCTGCATTGGTCAGCTTCTCCCTGTTTGTAAGAGAGGGGAGTTCCAAAGTGACTGCAATATAAGCAGCATCTGCTTTGGGAGCAAACTGTTTCTGATAGGCATTGTAGGACTTGCAGGCATATTCGGGATAAAATTCCGTATATCCCCTGAACCCTGCAACCAGTATTTTCCCCCGGGCTGTTGTCACGTCTGCGTATTTATTATAGGAAGGGATGTATGCCGTATTTTTATAGGTTCCCAGAATATTCGGGATGGCGGCGTTCCTGATCCCGTTGCCTGTAAACTCCATTCCGCCTGCGCGGCAGACTTCCCGCAATGCTTTGATTCCATTTTCCAGACTGTCTTTGAGAACCGCATAGGGGTGCTTTGGATTTTTCTCCAGCAGCAGGGCCATCCCCTCACTGATTTCTTCTACAACTATATTTTTCTCTTCTCCCGGCACTGCTCCCAGAATATCCAGAACGCCTGAGCCCATCATGGTTGCCCCTGCGCCTTTTGTGATAATTTCTACGCCGGCCAGCTCATCCGATGCCGCCTTTGCTGCAGTTACCCCAGCCATGCCGCTGCCGATTACAATTACATCTTTTATCTTATCATTCATGCGGAATCACCTCCGTTGGTTTGGTATCCAGAAGATCGTAGCTGCCCTGGGTTACATAAAATGCCTGCATAATTTCTGCCTGTGCCAGTTGATCTCCATATTGGAGTGTATAATAAATGCCCTTCCAGCGCTCCTGCATATACTCTGCCAGCTGGTCATGAGCCTCCTGTGCCGTCGCGTGAACCGCTTTCTGATACAGGGCAGCCACTTTGTATGTACAGAACGTTCCCTGGCAGGTTCCCATACCGTTGCGGATTCTTCTTCTGAGATCCTTAATGTTAAATACTTCCTCATTCTGGAATGCATTAATGACTTCTGATCCGATTACCTGGGCGCATTCACATATGACTCCGGAGTACTCCGGCGCAGCATCTACAATTTCCTTTGCCCTGCTGCCATATCTTGCGGTCATCTTATGTGCGCTGTACAACGGTACTTTGTATTTCTCATGTATATATTTTGCATCTTTTTCTGCTTCTTCCTTTGTCTGGGCCCCATAGATCAACCGCTTATGTGTCGTACACTCTGCATCGCTTCCCAGCTTTCTGCATACGAGGTCCACTGTCTCTTCCGCCATCAGCCTTGCCGTTGCATATTTTCCGCCGGTGATTGTGACAATTCCTTCAATACCATGTTCTTCTGCGTGATCGATCAGAATCATTCTGCGACTGACCGCCCTCCCGGTTTCTGATGTGGTTGAGTAAAGGGGTCTGACCCCTGTGCACATACGGAGCATTCTTGCATTTCTGATATCCGGAATGATCTGCTCTACACTGCTTTCCATCAGTTCAATCTCGTCCAGCCCCGGAACCGCCGCATCGGGATCTTCTATATCTACGGAAGATGTGCCAAGCAGGGAAGTATTCTGATATCCCATGCTGACAAGGCCGTCGCCGTCTGAGGGTACTCTCAGAATACCAATCAGCGTTTTCGTGGGCCGCATGTTATATACCCCCATGGTTCCTTTATTTGGCTTTACAGGTATCTTAAAGCCGGCCATTTCTGTCACTCTTGAGCCCCAGGGGCCTGCAGCATTTACCACAATCTTTGCGCAAATCTCATAGATCGTTCCATTCTTTCTGTCCAGTACCTTTACCCCTTTTACGGTATCCGCCTCCATGATCAGATCGATCACTTCGCTGTGCGTCCGGATAACTGCGCCTTTTACCTTTGCATCATATGCCTGTGCAATACAGAGACGGAAGGGATCAAATCCCGTGTCAATTGTACGCAGGGCGAACTGGATATCGTCGGCCAGAAGAGGTTCATCCTGTACGGCTTCCTCCGGTGTGATCACTTCATAGGGCAGACCAATCTCATCTGCATTCTCCATCCACTTCTTTGCAAATTCAAGCTGCTCTTCTGTCTTTGCCACCCACATTGCATCTGTCGGGTCGACTACCTGTGGGACTATCTCACGGAATACTTTGTTCTCCTGCAGACATTCCACTGCAGTCTGCTTATCTGTCACAACATATCTGGAACCACCGTGCAGTGCTGAATGGCATCCTCCGGATGTACCCGCAGCCAGATCGTCTCTTTCCAAAAGAACAGAATTTGTGTATCCGCGGAGTACCAAATCTCGAATCGCAGCTGTTCCTGTGGTCCCGCCACCAATTACTACTACGTCAAAATTTTCTCGCATAAATTCGATCTCACTTCCTATTTTCTATTTTCAACCCGGTTTGAATTAGCCTTATAATATCACCGTTTATTTGCACAATCAAATCCGGTTTCTTTGCAATTTTTTCGTTTTTTTGTCCTTTATTTGTGCATCCTTTTCAATTTAAGTTCCATGTTTTAGGGCACCTTGTACATGTCACCATAGTTTCAACTTTGTATAGCACAAAATAATTTTGTCATTCTGCACCATTCTCACCGCTTCATTTTCTAACTGAATATAATAGAGTTTTTATGATATAGGAAATTTCAGAGTGATTTCCTATATCATAAAAGGAGCCTGTCCGGGGCTTCTTATTTAAGTCCCGGACAAGCCCCTTTGCAGGCATACATCCCTCTCCTTTATTCTCCCATAATTTTAATGCAGATCTTTTTCATGCGCTTACCGTTAAAATCAGCATAAAAGATCTGTTCCCAGTGTCCCAGATCCATATTCCCTTCCGTAACTGATATGAGCTCGCTTCTTCCGATTATATTCCTTTTCAGATGGGCGGGCGCATCCTTCTCACTCTTATTATGCCGATAATAGGGTTCCTTCTGTTCGGGAATAATCTGCTCTAAAAACTCCAGAGTATCTCTGATCAGTCCCTCCTCATCATCATTTATAAAAATTGACGAGGTAGTATGAAGAGAAGATACTATAATCGCACCTTCTCTGATGCCGCTTTCTTCCAAAACCATCCTGACATGGTTCGTGATATTTTTCATCGTTTCCTTTTCTTCAAATTCAAAGCTTAGATATGTACGGTATGATTTCAAAATAGCCCTTCCTCTTCTGCTGCCAGCATTTGTCTGACCGCCCTATAAAACAGCCTGCTCACTCAGGCCAATGCGCAGAACTGTTATACAGGCGCATTCTAAGTTCATGGTTCTGTTTCTATGTCTGTTTTATTATAATACCGTAGTATTCGCCAAGTCAAGGAGACGTATGGAGCTGTCCGACGCAGGCTGCAGACTCTGTTTTCATAAACTATTATAAACTTTATTTTCTGCAGATAAAAACAGCTGCGGCCTGCCATTTCCGGCAAAACCGCAGCTGTTTTTCTTATCTTTTTAACTATCTTCCCAGCTCTTCTTCTATCCTGAGCAGCTGGTTGTACTTAGCAACACGCTCTGACCTGCACGGAGCCCCGGTCTTAATCTGTCCCGTGTTAAATGCCACCGCAATATCTGCTATGGTCGTGTCTTCCGTCTCTCCTGATCTGTGGGATATGATCGCATTATAGCCCGCCTTCTGGGCCATCTCAATGGCATCAATCGCCTCTGTCAGTGTCCCAATCTGGTTTACCTTTACTAGTATGGCGTTAGCCGCATTCTGCTCAATTCCCTTTTTCAGCCGTTCTACATTTGTAACAAACAAGTCATCTCCCACCAGCTGAATCTCATTCCCCAGTCTTGTTGTCAAAAGTTCCCATCCGTCCCAGTCTTCCTCATCCAGCGGATCTTCAATAGATCGGATCGGAAATTCCAGTGATAAGTCTTCATAATATTCAATCAGTTCCTCGGCAGAGCGCACGATCTTCTGTCCCTGCATCCTGCTTTCTCCCGGGAATTCATATTTTCTGAAATCCTTATTATACAGCTCGGACGCTGCAACATCCAGCGCAATCTGAATGTCTTTTCCCATCTTATATCCGGCCTTCTCCACCGCTTCTTTCAGAAATCTGAGCGCTTCCTTTGCGTCCGGCAGATCCGGGGCAAAACCGCCCTCATCTCCCACGGCTGTACTCAGTCCGTTTTCTTTCAATAACGCTTTCAGTGTATGATAGATTTCTGCACACATGCGGAGCCCTTCTTTAAAGCTGGGCGCGCCGACCGGCATGATCATAAACTCCTGGATATCCAGTGTATTGTCCGCATGCGCCCCGCCGTTCAGGATATTCATCATTGGAACCGGAAGTTCGTGAGCATTAACTCCGCCCAAGTATCGGAACAACGGTACTTTCAGAGCGTTTGCCGCCGCCTTGGCCGCTGCAAGCGACACTCCCAGAAGGGCATTTGCTCCCAGGTTCTTTTTATTCTTGCTGCCGTCAGCCTTGATCAGCACTTCATCAAGAGCGGCCTGATCAAATACATTCATGCCGATCACGGCTCTTGCAAGCTGGTCATTCACATGTTCTGCAGCGCGCTGGACTCCTTTTCCGCCGTAGCGGTCTTCACCGTCACGCAGCTCCACTGCTTCATATTTTCCTGTAGATGCACCGGAGGGTACCGCAGCGCGTCCTACCGTATCTTCCCCTACAAGCACCTCTACTTCAATCGTCGGATTGCCTCTGGAATCTATAATTTCTCTTGCGTATACGTCTCGAATTGGTAAATACTGATACATATATTCCTTCCTCCTTATGGGAACATAGTATTTCCAAATATCTTGTCTTAATGCGTTGACTTTTCATATTCCGGGCGTTACAATTCGGATAGAGTGAGAGGTTTTTAATTTCAAAATTATGTATATTACGGGGAGCATACGGATGAAGGGTAAACTGAAGCATTTTCTCTTATTAACATGCAGTACACTGATTATGGCTGTCGGTACTTATTTTTTTAAATTTACGAATAATTTTACATTCGGAGGTATCACGGGCCTGGCGGTTCTGGTAGCCAAAACCGGATTCATGTCTGCCAGTGATTTTACCTTTGTCATGAATATGATACTGTTGGTCATTGGTTTTATTGTGTTAGGACGTAAGTTTGCGGCTAAGACCGCCTACTGCAGTATCCTGCTTTCTGTGACGTTATCCGTTCTGGAGCGTGTTTATCCGATTACTCATCCGCTGACAGACCAGCCCATGCTGGAGCTCTGTTTTGCCATTGCTCTGCCCTCTCTGGGTTCTGCGGTATTGTTTAACATCGGGTCATCCAGCGGCGGTACGGATATCATTGCCATGATACTGCGGAAATATTCCAGCTTTGATATTGGACGCGCGCTGCTCATCACCGATATCCTTATTACCATCGCGGGCTGCTTTATGTTCGATATCGAGACAGGGCTTTACTCCTTCCTCGGCCTGGCAATCCGCTCATTCATGATTGATACGTTTATCGAAAGTTTTAACCTCTCCAAGTATTTCAATGTGGTATGCGACGAACCGGAACCCATCTGTGATTTCATTGTAAATACACTGCACCGCAGTGCCACCGTCTGCCATGCACAGGGCGCCTTTTCGGGAAGAGACAAGTATATCGTCTTTACGGCCCTCAACCGTCCCCAGGCAGTTAAGCTTCGTAACTTTATTAAGGAAAATCAGCCGGAAGCCTTTATTCTGATTTCGAATACAAGTGAAATCATCGGAAAAGGATTTCATAATATCTAAGATTAGTAAAAGGAGACTTCAATGAAACATCTTGTGATTGCCGAAAAACCTTCTGTGGCCAGGGATATCGCCAGAGTCCTGCGCTGCACAAAGAAGACAAACTCTTATATAGAAGGAACTGAATATATCGTTACCTGGGCGCTGGGACATCTTGTCACCCTGGCAGATCCCGAGCAATATGGCGAGCAGTACAAAACCTGGAATATGGACACACTCCCCATGATCCCTAAGGAATGGAAGCTGGTGGTCATCAAACAGACCGGAAAACAATTCCATGCGGTCAAAGAGCTGATTTACCGCAAGGACGTATCCGATATCATCATTGCAACCGATGCCGGACGCGAAGGCGAGCTGGTTGCCCGCTGGATTCTGGACAAAGCGGGAAGCAAAAAGCCGCTGCAGCGTCTCTGGATCTCGTCCGTAACAGATAAAGCTATCCGGGAAGGTTTTGCGAACCTGAAACCCGGGAAAGCCTATTACAACCTCTACAGAGCCGCAATTGCCAGGGCGCAGTCCGACTGGGTTGTGGGCATCAATGCCACACGGGCGCTGACCTGTAAATATAACGCACAGCTCTCCTGTGGACGCGTACAGACGCCTACACTAGCTATGATCGCTGCACGCGAAGAAGAAATCCGCAGTTTTAAGCCACAGCCTTTTTATGGGATGAAGGCATCTGCCGGAGGAATCACTTTCCTGTGGTGCGACAGCCAGTCCGGTTCTTCAAGGACATTTGACCAGGAACGGATTCAAAAGCTCTATAAGCAGTGCGGGGGTACGCTAGAGATTACAGAGGTCATAAAAAAGGAGAAGAAATCCTTCTCTCCTGCCCTCTACGATCTGACTACACTGCAGAGGGAAGCAAACCAGCGTTTTGGTTTTTCGGCAAAGGAGACCTTGAACATCATGCAGCGCCTGTATGAAAACCACAAGGTACTGACCTACCCAAGGACGGACTCCCGCTATCTCACTTCGGATATGACGGGGACACTAAAGGAACGCCTCAAGGCCTGTGCAATCGGCCCTTACAGTAAGATTGCCGGCCGGCTGACCATGCAGCCCATTAAGGCCAATAAATCTTTTGTGGACAATGCTAAAGTCACAGACCACCATGCCATTATTCCTACAGAACAGTTCGTTCAGCTGGATCATATGACAAACGAGGAGCGAAAAATATACGATATGGTTGTGCGGCGTTTCCTTGCCGTGTTATCCCCGGCATGCGAATATGAAGAGACCTCTCTAAGAGGCAGGATTTCCCAGGAAGTGTTTACGGCCAAAGGAAATGTGATCAGACAGGCCGGCTGGAAGGAAGTATACGAGGCAGGATACGAAGATGCAGATGAGGAAGAAGCGGAAGAAATTTACATCAAACAAACTCTGCCGGAAGTACACAAGGGGCAGAAACTGCAGGTAAGCAGCCTGAACATCACAGAAGGTAAAACAAAACCTCCCGCGTATTTCACAGAAGGCACACTGATTGCCGCTATGGAGAATCCGGTCAAATATATGCAGCATAAGGATAAGACGCTGATCAAAACACTGGGTGAGACCGGAGGTCTCGGAACCGTTGCAACACGCGCGGACATCATCGACAAACTGTTCAACAGTTTCTTGATGGAAAAACGTGGCAATGAAATCCATATCACAGCCAAGGGCAGGCAGCTCCTGGAGCTGGTACCCGGAGATTTAAAAAGCCCGGAACTGACCGCTGACTGGGAACTCCGGCTTCAGGCAATCGCCAAGGGCAAGGAAACAGACCGGCACTTTATGGATGAGATTGAGCATTACACACAGGCTTTGATTCAGGAGATTAAAACCGGGGACGGAAAATTCCGGCATGATAACCTGACCCGGACCAAGTGCCCGGAATGTGGAAAATATATGCTGGAGGTCAATGGCAAACACGGCAAGATGCTGGTCTGCCAGGACAGAGAATGCGGACATCGTGAGACCATTTCCCGCCGCACCAATGCCCGCTGCCCGGTCTGCCACAAGAAAATGGAGCTGGTTGGCAAAGGGGATGGACAGCGGTTTGTCTGCTCCTGCGGGCATAAGGAAAAACTGAGTGCGTTCGAAGCCAGACGGGCAAAAGAAGGCAAGGGGGCAAGCAAGAAAGACGTGAATAACTATTTGAAAAAGCAGGCCCGGGAAGTGAAGGAACCGGTGAATAACGCTTTCGCGGATGCATTTTCAAAGCTGGATATTGATTTATAGTGACCATCTTTATAGACAACTGATCTGGCTGCACTAGAGCGTGTATAGATTTTCGATTTACGCCAAATTGTTTATCGACATTATAAATTATGAAATATGATTATAATGAAAGAATGCTGCGAGATAAATCGTAGTCATCGAAAATAAGTCACTTACTGTTATATATTATTCGATGTACTACTATCTATCCCGCAGCATTTTAAATGTATTTAAATTATTACATGAGCGTTTCTTTCCTAATGGAAGAAATGATCCCCAATCTGGATCCCATAATCTCCATTCCCAAAGTAAAGGCAGTCCCCGATTGGGTTAGATCCGGCAATTGCGTCTGCTGCCGCCTGCATAGCAGTATCAGTGTACCCCCCGCTCGCCAGCACGCTGTCCAGCCAGCCCGTCATAGCCGGACCAAACTGTCCTGACTGGTAAATAACCTCTGGAACACTGTTCGGATATACCCCGCTGCGTACCCGGTTCATAATAACGGCTCCCACGGCAACCTGTCCTTCATAAGGCTGATTTCCCGCCTCACAGAAAATAATTGCTGCCAGCAGTTCCTGGTCTCCCGCTGCCACGGGCTGTGCCACAGCCGCTGACGCTGCCGCCGCCTCGGCTTCCTCCGCCGCACGTGCCTCTTCCTCCGCCGCACGCTGAGCCTCTTCAGCGGCGAGCCTTTCTTCTTCCTCTTTCCGCTTTTTCTCTTCCGCTATCTTTTTCTGTTCCTCTTCATAAGCAGCTTTTGCTTCCTTTGCCGCTTTCTTTATCTCTGCTGTTTGCTCTACCGGAATGCTTTTTACGGTCTCTAACAGTAATGTATCTCCTTCTTGTTTATCTGCTGTATCAATTGTAACTGCCACAGGCATCTGTGAAGCCGCCTGTGTAGTAAAGCCGGCTGTGAATGTCATACACACCGTCACTGCTGACAATACTGTTATAAATTTCTTACCCTGTAACATATACTTAACCTCCTGATTTGTTGCAATATCTTTAAGTATTCTTAATAAGCTTGTAATAAAATATATGCTTTTGATTTCGAACTTATTACAGATATTACAAATTTGTTACAAAAGTCATTCTAATACAAAAAATGAAATCTGTCAACTTTTTTATTTCTTCCACAATCCGGTAAAATTGGGAGGAGGATTTTCTGGTGGAAGGACGCCTGTCTGAAATGTGGTGGGGGATGCCGCCGGGAAGCAGGGGAGGGGGGCTGAAAGCAGCCCGTTTGCGGAGAAGTGCTAACGCAAAAGAAACTGCCCATGAGGGCACGTACAACATGCAACGGGAAAGCCTGATGCTTTCCCGTCTTAGGATGTACTGGAAAGTGATTTGGTAAATCACTTTCCATCCCTCATGGGCAGCTCCTTTTGCGTAAGCACTAAACCGCGCACTTTATGCTCCCAGCCCCTCTCCCCTGCTTCCCGGCGGCATCCCCCACCACATTTCAGACAGGCTGGGCTTCATCCGGTCAGGACTTATAATTCTCCTTAAGGGGAATTTCGGCGGGAGCAGCGTATGGGACTGGCTGGGCTTGATGAGAGGTGCTCCGTTAGTTTTGAATATTGCATATTTTTCTTCTGAGCACACTTAACCGCATAGCCATTATAAATACGCCGCCCCCGCCAGCGCCTCCTCCGGAATAATGAAAGCCAACATATGAATTAAAAGCAGGGCCGCCAGCCCTGCTTTTAAGCCGACTTATACGGGAATGCATCCTGCATTCCCGTGTTTGTCGGCGGTATTCATCATGTTGGCTTTCATTTTGATTAGCGGCTGTTACACCACAATTCCGCATCCAAAAGAGTCCTGTCACGATTCCGCACAGCGCCCCTTAGCCATTCAACTCTCCAATTTCCAACAGCTCTTTCAGATTCAGGATTACTGCATCTGCGCCTGCATCCATGAATCTGATGGTTACTGCCTCTGCTTTTTCCTTTTTTTCTGCCTCCGGCAGTGCGTTGTATTCGGATTCTGTCAGGCCCATTTCTGAGCTGCCTTCTACTACTCCTATGGTATAGACGCCTGCATTTTTTCCTTCTTTGATGTCTGATATGGTGTCTCCTACCTTGATGACATGATCAATGGATGTTACTTTGAGGGCTTCCATGTTTTTGAAGATCATATACGGGTAGGGGCGTCCTGCATTTCCGACGGAATTAGGGCTGAACCATGCGTCCGGCTCGTATCCTGCCTCTTTGGCTTTTGGCACGACAATCTGCATCATTTCGTCTGTATAGCCTGTGGTGGATCCTATTTTGATTCCCAGTTCACGCAGCCTGGCTGTAACTTCCAGTACGTATGGCTTGGGATCGGCAAATTCATCCAGTATTCCCAGTAATTTATCTTCAAAGGACGCATATAATTGGTCGATATCCGGCTCTGATGGGGATTTTCCATACTTCTTCTCCCATAATCCACGGATTCTTGGCATTTCCAGCATTGTTTTAATATGGTCTCTTTTCAGCATTCCCATCGGCTCTCTTACCTCATCCATTGTGGGCTCAATTCCTGCCTGTCTGAACACCTCCGCAAATGCTTTTACCGGTGCAAAACAGCCGTAATCTACCGTTGTTCCCGCCCAGTCAAATATAACCGCCTCTATATTTTTATTCATGGCTGCTCTCCCCCAGAAATTCCGTTATAATCTCCATCAGTTTCAAAATGTCGTCTCTGTATATCTCTCCGATATTACCGATACGGAATGTGTCTGCCTCCGTTACTTTTCCGGGATAAATTGCATATCCGCGTTCTTTGATGTATGTATACATTTCTGTAAAAGAAAACGTGTGGTTCTCAGGATAGTAGAAAGTTGTGATGATTGGCCCCTGATGTTCCGCGTCTATATACGGATGGATTCCAAGCTCTGCCATCTTTTGAATCAGGAGTTTGTTATTCTCGGTATAACGTCTGCTTCTTGCCGGTATGCCCCCTTCTTCTTCCATTTCCTTCAGTGCCTGTGAAAACGCCAGAACCACATGTGTTGGGGAGGTAAAGCGCCACTTTCCGTCTTTGTTCATGGTCTCCCACTGGTCGTATAGATCCAGGGAAAGGCTTCTCGCTTTCCCTTTGCTTGCAATCAGTTTTTCTCTGTCTGCAATGACAAATGAGAATCCCGGCACTCCCTGAATGCATTTATTAGCACTGCTGATAATAAAGTCGATTCCCCACTCGCCTACAGGAATATCCACTCCGCCAAAACTGCTCATTGCATCCACAATCATCGTACGGTTCCTTGCTTTCACAGCCTTAGCGACTGCCTCAATATCATTGAGAATCCCGGAAGTTGTCTCGCTGTGGACCATGGATACGTGGGTAATGGATGGATCGTTGTCGAGAATTTCTGCAACCTTATGCGCATCCGGTACTTTATAGTAAACTTCGTTGTACACAACGTGGCAAATGCCGGCATGCTCTGCGATATCTACCATTCGTTCGCCGTAAGCGCCATTGGCAACAATTAACAGCTTATCGTCATTTGCTATCACACTGGACAAAACTGCTTCCACTCCAAAGGTTCCGCTTCCCTGCATCAGAACAACCGTATACTCGTCCTCAGAAACATGTGCCAGCTCCAGAAGCTTTTTCCGAATATCCTGTGTAATTGATTTATAATCATCATCCCAGGTGCAGTGATCGAACAGCATTTCTTGCTTTACACTGTCTGTAGTCGTCAGCGGACCCGGTGTCAGCAATTTGTAATTTTTCATTTTATAAATCTCCTCTCAATCTTTGTATCTTCGATCGGTAAGAGTTCAGACAAGGCTGTACTCTTATTTCAATCAGACTACGGAAATTATAGCAGTCTGTTTTTTAATTAACAATCAAATAGAATTCAAGATTTTGTAAGAAATTTGTAAAATCGTAATTGTAAAACAATTCTGAAAACGGTAGGCAAAGGGGTCAGACCCCTTTGCCTACCGTTTCTATTCTCTCCGTTTACCAGTCAGTTCCTTTGCCGTTATTTTAATAACTGACACAATTGTCACAAGCCGCTCGGTAAATTCAAAATCTTTCCCAGTCTGGCATTTCATTAATACACGCAATGCCTCCATCTTCTCCCGGGGCTCCTCCACAAACTCGGCCACGCCTTTTCCCACCAGGCTGGCGTAGCGGAATCCATACTGGCACGGGACTCTTCCCTCTATCAGTTCATGGTCACAGTCCAGCTCAAATCCCACATTAGGATTTTTTCTTAACAGGTCCAGCTTTTTACCCTCCAGTGCTGCGTGGATATAAATTACCAGATTATTGTCTTCGTATGTATATCCAAAATTCATGGGCAGCATATAAATCCCATCTTCATCATACATGGCCAGATGTACGACCTTACATGTATCCAGTACATGAAGTATCTCTTCCCGGCTCTCAATTTCACGGTCTCTTCTTCTCATTCGTGGCATTATGTTTACCCTCTCTTTCATCAAATATATTTTATCATACCATAAACTATAGTAGTCTGCACTCAAAATTCATGCACAATGAATTCCTGCTGTCCACTGCGTCTGCATTGTAATAAAGAGCTCCAAAGCCCTATCGACAGCAGATGTATTTCATGATATAGTATCGTTGTTAAGTTGGAAAACACGACATATACATAAGAAAAATGAGTGAGGTTTTTATGAAGCGGGGCAGTCAAACTATGAATCAAATCACGGAAGGTGTCATCTGGAGACAGCTTCTTCTTTTCTTTTTTCCGATTGTATTCGGTACATTTTTCCAGCAGCTGTACAACACCATTGACACCGTAATCGTGGGCCATTTTGTGGGGACAGAAGCTCTGGCCAGCGTGGGTGGATCTTCCGCACAGATTAGTGCCCTGATCGTGGGCTTTTTCACCGGGCTTTCCTCCGGTGCTTCTGTTGTAATCGCACAGTTTTTCGGCGCACAGGATGAACGTTCTGTGAGGCAAAGCCTGCATACGGCCTATGCTTTCTCAATCATGGGAAGTATTATCATCAGTATTCTCGGCATCGCGCTTGCTCCGTCCATGCTGTCCTGGATGCGCACTCCTGCCGAAATCATGGCTGATTCTATTCTGTATCTGCGCATCTACTTTGCGGGCATTCTCTTCGTCTTCATTTATAATATGGGCTCCAGCATCCTGCGGGCGGTTGGGGATTCCAGACACCCTTTGTATTACCTGATTATCTGCTGTTTCCTGAATATCGTACTGGATGTGGCCTTTGTAGTCATCTTCCGCATGGGTGTGCTGGGCGTGGCGCTGGCCACCCTCCTTTCTCAGGCTTTCAGCGCCGTACTTGTCACACATAAACTGATGAAAGCGGAAGGTATCCTCCGGCTTTTTCTCCGCCAGATCCGTTTCCACGGTTCTGTAATGAAGTCACAGCTCCGCATCGGAATCCCCACCGGCGTTGAGGCCGTTATGTACAGCATTACCAACGTCATCATTCAGGCTGCTTTAAACGGTTTCGGCACCGATACCGCGGCGGCCTGGTCTGTATTTGGAAAATTAGATGCTGTTTTCTGGATGGTCAGCAGCGCATTCGGCATCTCCATCACCACATTTGTGGGGCAGAATTACGGAGCGCGTAAGGCTGGCCGGATCCGGAAAATCACCCGCGTCAGCCTGGGCATAGATTTTTTGGTCTCCGCAGCCCTCGTCGTCTTTCTGATTGCGGCCCGGGTCCCCTTGTTCCGGCTGTTCACCACGGATACCGAAGTTATACGGATCGGGACTGAGATGCTTTTGCAGGTGACTCCGTGGTATATTACGTTTGTGTTCATTGAGATCCTCACTGGCTCTCTGCGCGGCATCGGGGATGTAATTATCCCTATGATCATCACCCTGTGCGGTGTCTGCCTTCTGAGGGTTCTCTGGATCATCGGCGCCCTCAAAATTCAGCCCACCATATCGGCTATTATATTCAGTTATCCGATTACGTGGATTATAACTTCTATACTATTTATCTGCTATTACTTTTATAGAATAAAGAAGATGAAAATATAAAACGCTCTAGTATAAGACAATCTAAATGCCTTGCTGGTTCGGTGAAAATGATTTTTCGAGAGTGCAGACGCAAAAACGTAGGCGTAGTGGGGCTACGCTGAGGCTTTTGCGTCTGTGCTCTCGGAAAATCAGGCCAGCGAAACAGTAAGGTATTTAGATTGTCTTATACTAGTACATCGAAAAATAAGTCAACAGATCGGCGGTATATAGCCCAGCTGAATTGCCTTAGTGACTGCTTCCACAACAGAGGAAACCTCAAGCTTTTCAAAAATATGCTGTAAATGATTCGAAAGAGTTCTCTCACTGATAAACAACTCATCTGCAGCACACTTTCGTTTCTTTCCGCTGCTCATAATCTGCAGAATTTTCCGCTCCATACCAGTTAAATCCTCGATGATCAGGTCGCCTCTTTCCTCCGGAAAACAGGAAGCCCCGTTAAAAACACGGATTAAGGACGCGATCAAATCATCCGGACTGATATTTTTATTCAGAAATCCGCTTATTCCGTTCTTTTTCGCCTCATGCCTGTACACAGGCAGGTCGTACCCCGTTAGTATCACTATTTTTACCCCGGGATTTGCTCTTCTCAGATCTGCTGCTGTCTCCAGACCATCCGTATCGCTAAGGGCGCCGAGATTGATGTCCATCAGGACGATGTCAATATTCCGATCCCGGACGATCCTATCCAGCCCCTTAATATCCTGGGTCGAATAAAAATGTTCGATCTCCTTATACTCATCTAATGCAACAGAAAGGCTTTTTGCAAATAATAAATGATCATCAACTAATAAAATATTGATAAGACCCCTCTCCTTTCATCGGAATTCTGATGTGTATGCAGACACCCTGGGGGGCGCTGTCTAAAATCTCCATCGTACCATCCATATTATTAACCTGCTCTGCGGCAGAGACGATCCCTTTATGTTTTTCTTTGTCTGCAGAAATTAATAAGTCTGCATGCGCGGTTCCATTATCGCTGATCCAAAGCTCAATCATACTATTTTCCTGTATAAGTGTTATCCAGGCCCGGTTCCCGTCCGAGTGCTTGTAGACATTGGTCAGCAGTTCTTTCAGCAACCGATAGATCAGTAAATGATAAGGCTCCACCAGAAATAAGGCATCGGAGCACTCAAAGGATACCGCTATATTCCGCTGTGGAAAGGTCTGAGAAACGTCTTCTATCAGATTTTGATAATTCTCTTTCGCGGTCAGAGTTTTCAGTATAACGGGATGATAATCCTGCATTTGCTCACGTATATGGATATTCAGCTTATCGAGCGTTTCGATGATAAGATCCCGTACTTCGGGACGGTGAGCCTTTGTCGTCATATTTTTTACAGAAAGCAGATCCTGCAGCACATCGTCATGGAGAAAATTCGCAAACTCTGTTTTCAGCAGTTCTTCTTGCCGCAGCTGACGAAGAGCAGCATTGTATTTGCTCGCCTTGACCATCTTACTTTCATCTTGCTTCAAATTTCTTTCCAAAATGATATTACACATATATAGAATTACAAACAAAACATTCACTGCGATCATCAGCTCTTCATACTCCCAGCCTGCAGAGAGAGTGATCAGAACAAGCAAAGACAGTGACACACCAAGAATCTCCAAAGCCTGTATTCCGCTAAATATGGTAGAAATCGGATAACTGTTATGCTCCTTTCGTATAATCCCGTGGACACTTATAAAAAATAGAAGCATGGGCAGATATATTCCGAAGTTTGAGATATGGTTTTTTATTTCTAATGTCGTAAAGAAATAAATCAAAAAAGATACCCCAATAATTGCAACAGAAAACAGAAT
Organism: Faecalicatena contorta; assembly: GCF_001404335.1. GTDB lineage: Bacteria > Bacillota > Clostridia > Lachnospirales > Lachnospiraceae > Faecalicatena > Faecalicatena contortus_B. The sequence goes on along the minus strand of NZ_CYZU01000031.1, from coordinate 13,752 downwards.
ACATTTCCATTCGCTTTTTAACACAAAAACAGTCCGTTTCCAATGAACGATGATGATAAACAAGCAGCTGAACCAGCTTGCCAAAAACTGCAGCCCATACAAACCGGCATATATCCTGTCCGGCATGCAGATTCCGGCCAGCGAACCGATGCAGGTTGCAAGCAGTATCACATTGACCGGCTTTCGGAAATGGTAACCGCTTCCCTGAAACAGAAACATCAGGAAAAATTTAACGGAAACGTAACATATAATAGGGCTTAAGGCGTTGAAAACAAAGCTCTCTGCCAGATCTTCTTCAAAGGAAAGAAGTACATACCAGCCGTCCAGGGCAAGCAGCCCGCAGAAGAGTAAGACGACTTTATTTTCTTTCATATTACAGGCACTGATATAAGTAATATCAATCATCAGCAGCGAGGCGAACAGTAGCGGTATCCTGCTCTCCAGCCCCGTCTGTCTCTCGTTCAAATGCCAGCTCATATAGAGGATAAGCAAAATATAGTTTACCAAAAATATCCGCTGCAATACCGTATTCTTCATCTTTACCCTCCTTCGTTTTTTCATTATAGCATGGCCTCCGCCATTTATCCGAAATTATTTGTTACTGTTCAGACCGTGCCGTGCACCAGTTGCACGGCATCGGAGCCGATGACGTGATGGTCTCGGGGCATCTGGTCTCCGCTCCGCTTCGGTCCGTGCTTAACATGCGCCACTGGCGCATAGCACCCCTCGCCGTAGGCGACTTTAAATGGGCAGATGCCGTTACTGTGCACACCCGTAAGGTGTGCACAGTAACAATTATTTGAAACAGACTAACCTAAAGCAGGTACGGACAGTAACAAGGTAATAAATTAAATAAATAAGTGCTGTCACTGCCACGGCAATTACAACCGGAACAAATTGAATCAGGGTGTTCCCGAGCAGATTCTGCATTAAACCTGTCTTATACACAGCTGTGGCAAAGATACAGTCTAACAGGCCAAGGCCAAATGGAATGCTGAAAAAAGCCAGCACCTGTTTTCTGATGATCCTTTTTATGCGTATGTCTGTATACCCCATTTTAATCAGGATATCATAGTCAGATTTTGTTTCGGCAACAGCAGAAATATTGTTGAAATATAAGATACTTCCGGCTGCGATAAAAAACAGAATCACAAGAAAACCAATCAGAAGAAACGTGGAGCTGTTCAAGGAAAACAGTTCGTTTATCCTATGCGAGTGACCCTGTAAATAGGGACTTTGGCCAAGTATACTGCTGATTTCTCCGTACAGCGCTTCGTTATCTTCTATCGCCTTCCCATTCAAACTTATCACTTTTTCCATTGGTGCATCAGACGATCTGATCCGGTCATATATTTCGTCGCTCACAATCAAAGTGCCAATACTATTTGCGAACGACAATGGATTATCAAGTGTTACCTTTTTTACTGTCAGAGGTACCTCATCCCCGCCTATTATTAACGGATAACTTTTCCCGGTTTCCGGTCTGTCCTCTCCGGAAGGCTGATACTTAACTAAAATACACTCCTCATCCGTCAGCCCGGGCAATGAATCGATCACATTCTCCCGGCCCTGTGCGCGCAGCAATGTTACATAGTCTGTGAATGAGATACATTCAAAGCCTGGCTCCCGTACAATCTTTTCATTTTGCGCATCCCCTTGAGCAGATCCCACACCATATTCCACGGGAAGCACGGAAGCAGAAGAAGCCGCCTTATAGATCTCTGTCTGCGTAAATGTAACCGTTTCGTCCGGTGCATACCTGCTGACAATCCGCTTAACCGTGTCCAGCTGAGTCTCATCTTCCATCCGGAATTCAATTTCCGATGGAGCAATTCGGGATACTGCGGCGATCGGATAGTATACCGTCAGCGCCATAACGCTCGATACCGTTAAAACAGCCGCAGAAAGTAATGTCAGCAGAATCAAGGTTTTCGCGTTAGAACGGATACGGTAAATAAAGTTTGGTATCGTAATGATTCTGGTTTCTGTGTAAAACGCCAGTTTCTTCCCCTTACGTTTTTTCATTACATAAGGCAGAAAGGATGAAATAAAAAATATAGTCCCGATAACAACAAGCATTGCAGTCAGCATACCAACCGGATAAAAACCGATAGAAATCCAGACGGACTTTTGGCCTCTGATAATATCCAGCGCCAGCCCATAGCCTGCTATTATCATTACAATTCCAACCAAAGCAGGCAGACGTCGGCATCTCAGATTTTTTTCCGCTTTCTTTTCAAAACGTATCATATCCATAAGAGACGCCTTAAAAAGAAACCTGACATTGGATGCCGTCAAAACGCAAACAACCAGCACGACAAAGCAGGCCGTTTTCATAATAGCATTTACATTAAAAAACGGTATCTGTGAACTATCCACCGAAAGTTTCAAAAGTGCAGTAATTCCCTTTACGATCCCCTTATGCGCGGCTGCTCCTAATATAATTCCTGCCAAATAAGCGCCGCAGCTTATGAAAATATTTTCAAAAGTCAGCAGACATAATATCGAAGACTTCCGATACCCCAGCAGTGCGTAAATACCAAGCTCCTTTATACGGCGTTTGAGAAAAAAGCGATTCGAATAAGCCATATAAAACACCACAAATACCATTATAAATATAGAAATCGTATTGCACATGGACTCCACACGCCCGTCCGCAGATATTTTATCAAGCATGACCTGATTCATTGAAAACGAAGTAAATGCGAAGAATACTGTAATCACCAGGGACACGGAAAATAAATAGAGCACATAATACGAAACATTTTTTGTCAGGTTTTTATATGCTGCAGCTAAAGTATTCATGCCTTTTCCCCCTGTCTTTTTGTATCGAGCTTAGCGGTTTCCGCGGAAATAGAATCGTAGAACTCCTGCCTGCTGCCGCGTTTGAACAGTTCTCTGATGATACAGCCGTCTTTAAATATCAATATACGGCTGGCGAAGCTTGCAGCGTAAGTATCATGGGTCACCATGAGTATTGTAGTATGCAGTTCCCGGTTCGCTTCCTGCAAAGCATGCAGCAATTCCGCAGCCGAATTAGAATCCAGTGCCCCCGTGGGCTCATCGGCAAATAAGATCTCCGGCTGTTTCACAATCGCCCTTGCCGCCGACGCCCGCTGCCGCTGTCCGCCGGACAGTTCACCCGGATATTTATTTAGTTGCGATGATATTCCAAATCTCCCGGCCAGGTTCCGCACCATACTCTCGATTTGTTCCGGAGGCAGTTTCATGAGAGTAAGGGGAACAGATATATTTTCCCGAATGGTAAGACTGTCCAGCAGAAAATATTCCTGAAATATAAATCCCAGATTGTCCCTTCGAAAATCAGCAGCGCTTGTGTTTGTCAGTTTCTTTAAGTTAACGCCTTTGATCCAGATATCCCCGCTTGTGGGCGTATCTATGGTGGAAAGAACATTCAGCAGAGTGGTCTTCCCCGAACCAGAGGCGCCCATAATGCCGACAAACTCCCCTTTTTCTACGCGAAAGGATACTTTATTCAGGCTTGGGGACTGCGCCTTTTCATAGGTCTTCGTTACATCTTCAGCTACTAATAATGCAGTCATAGTGAAATCTCCTTTTTACTTTTAATGACTACATTGTACTATTGCGCTAAAAAAAGCGAATGAGTAAATCAGGCACATTTTGTGTGATCTGCTTATTTTATATGTAAAGAAAAAATAGAGTTCTTATTGGAATAATAGAAGGAACAGTGCCTGTTGAAGAAAAACAATTCTGAAATAAAAACAGGCCCTTTTCTAAGACCTGCCTTTTTCTGTGTTTATTCTTTTCTGAATTTCAGTGCATACATGGGGCCAAACTGTGAGTAAAAGAAATCCAGTGTGACCTCGTATTTTTCCCCATCCATCAGAATAACTGCCGGTTTTTCCCTCTGCAGAAATTCCAGCCTGATCTTATTTTTCCTGCAATAATCTTCTATTTCTCTGCAAAAAGCCTCCGTACCTTTCGGACATTCATCCAGATCAACGACCAGGTATCTGCCTTTGACAGATCTGCCGTTCAGCTCTTTCGCAATTTTCAGTACAGAGCGGTAATCCAGTATCCAGCAGACCAGAACCACTGCCGCATTCACCAGAATGATGTGCCTCCAGGACTCCGATACTATAAAAGAGAGCAATACAAAGCCGACAGCGATCAGATCGATCCAGTACACAGCTGCTGCCCCTTTAAACCAGCTGCTGACTCTCCCCTTCTCCGGCAGGGAATGAAGCCAAATCAGCAGATTGCCGATCACCAGATATCCTGCCAGGACTGCCGGAATAAATGGCAGTATCCTTCCCACCTCGTTCATATCTCTTCTAAGACTCAAAAACAGCGCGGTACTCGCAAAAAGAAGCAGCCCCAAAAAACAGCCCTGATAAATCTTCTCTCTTGTCTCTTCAGAAATCCTGTTTTCTTTCATAACAATCCCTCCTTAATTTTGGCTCTGAGCCCTTTTAAATATTTCCTCGAAATATAAGTAACGTCGCCATTTGCAAATTCTGCAATCATAATTCCGCCGGCTGACGGCTTATAGACCTCCACTTTCGCCATATTCAGAAGCACCGATTTGGACGCCCTGACAAATTCCGGCGGAAGCTGTCCCTCCAGCTCATAAAGACGCTTCCTCGTAGAATAAATATCCTCCCTGGTATGGATATACTGTACCTCCTGCATGGATTCAATGTAGTAAATTTCTCTGCACTTAATCTGGTAAATCTTATCGTCCTTGTTGCAGGTTAATATCAGAAACTTATATCTTTCTTGTTCAATAAACTGAGCCAGCCTTTTCGTACTCTCATTTTCCTCATGTACGCGGATCCTGGCAGATTCTTCCGTCTCTATCCCTACCTTTTCGATCTCCACCTTCATATCCGTTTCCTCCTGCCTTAATTTAAGTTGTTTCCTTTTCTGTATTTATCTTATCCAAAATAAAAAAGAAAGTCTACTGAAATCCGGTCAGTGGCTCTTTTGAGCAGGTAAAAGGCTGCCATCCGGGGACTTATATCCCCGAATGGCAGCCGCATTTACCATTTTATTATCGTTTCAATCTATTTATCCAATCAGCCTTATTATAAAGAATTCTGATGATATGAACCGTCTCTTGCTCTTCATTATAATAATAGAAAATATTGTCCAACTGCTGCCAGTAAATCATCCGCAACATACGAATGTTCCTTCGGAAAGTCTGCAGGCTTTTTAGCCTTACCCATTGTGAGTTCCCTGCCATCCTGCATCGCCCTGTACCCTTCACCAATAAGACGGTATAGTTCCAACTTATACATAGATTCCATATTTTCGTCTACTAATTTTTCTTTTACTGTCTGCATATATAATCACAAGCTATAAACGTTCATACCTGCATAGAATATCTACAGGACTACTCATTACCGCATCCGAAAGATCGGGCTGATCTTTTTATAAATCAATAGTACGATCAGGGATACCAGCACACCCTTTAAAAGATTGAACGGCGCCACAGCAAACATAACGAATGTGGAAAGCCCTGTAATGCTTGCATTAATGGCCGATCCCATCTCTACCAATGCATCAATAGGCATCCCGAATGCAGTTGCATATGCCGGAAGAAGGATAAAGGCGTTCAGTACACACCCGATAGCGGTCATAAAGACGGTTCCGACAGCCAATCCGATGAGGGCGCCTGATCTGGTGCGTTTTCTCTTATAAATGATTCCTGCCGGTACACATAGCGCACATCCGATCAAAAAGTTTGCCGCTTCTCCGACACCAGCTGTGATAGTTCCGTTAATCACCAGGTTCAGCAGGATCTTTACAAGCTCAATCACGGCTCCTGCCAACGGCCCCATTACAAAACAACCAATCAATATCGGCACCTCACTGAAATCAAACTGATAAAATGCAGGTGCAAATGGAAGCGGGATTTCGAACAGCATCAATACCGTTGCAATGGCGGATAACATTCCGATCTGTGCGATTGTGCGGATTCCAATTTTAGATTGTGACTTTGGTACTACATTACTTTCTGTGTTCATAGTCGTTTCTCTCCTTTAATTATACAAATGATTTGAATTGAAAAGAAAGAAAATCTTCTTGGAGATCGTGTCTCAGACATAATAAAAACCCCGGATGATAATTCCGGGGTTAAGATTACGCTTTTACGGCATCAATTTCTTCTCTCATCCAGACTTTACTGTCGGTACTGGAATTACACCAGTTCAACCGCTGTCAATATGGCAGTGGGTCGCGGACTATACCGCCGGTTGGGAATTGCACCCGACCCCGAAGAATTCATTCTATTCTATAGGTTATTATAACCCATTGTATGTGGTTATGCAAGCAGTTTTTTTGGTCAATTTTACCAAAAATTTCACGTAAATCTTTGTATCTCGTTATAAGTAATCTTCGAAATGTCGTAAATTTGTCGTAAACGTTGCTGTGAACTCTGCCGTAAAAGCTATCATAAATAAAGATTTATATCTGCAGAAATCAGATCGCAGCCCTCTGTTTTTCCTCTTCCATTGGCTTCTTATTTAGTTTTTTCATTTGCTGGCGGATACGTTCCAGATTCACTGAGTCGTAAACCTTTAAGATCATTTTAACATTTGTGTGGCCCATGATATATTTCATTGTGCTTGGATCAACTTCAGCTTCGGCCATCACTGTACATCCTGTATGCCGGAAAATATGATTTGAAATTGTAGGAAAATCTTTGCCGGTCTTTTCCTTGTACCTATCTACTATTCTATATAATGCTTTATTGATGTTAGTTGGATACATCGGTCCTCCTCTTTGGTTAACAAATACAAAGTTTGAATATCCATCCACTTCACGCTTTGAAGGATTTTTCAATGATTTTTCCCGCAGCTTTTGAAATGCCCGGTATACCTCATCTGTCATTGGTATGATTCTCTTTTTGTTTTTATCAGTTCCCTTCGTGATGTAAAACTGAGTTTTTCCATTCTTCTTACGATATAACAGCCCATGATCAATGACTACCTCCCGCCTTTTCATATTCACGTCGAACCAGGTTAATCCCACAAGTTCACTGACCCGGCATGAAAGCCCCTGCATCACAGTAAAAATCAGATAATATTTTTCAGCATCCCGGAACATTTTAATGATCTCATTATAAAAGACATCCCGTTCTTCCGGAGTCATTGCTTCCCGCGGCTCTGAACTTGAATAATCTCTGCAGCAGCCATCTGCAGGATTTCTTCCCAGAATGTTGTCATCTACCAGCATTTCCAATGCGGGATGGATAATCTTATGGACAATCTGAATCGATGGCCTTAGCGATATCCTCCTGGATTAGTATTTATTTTAACACCAATCCAAGAGGATATATATATCACATCTTTAGTTTACACAGAATTTATTACAGTCTCACAGCTCCCTGATTTTTGCTCTTATTATGAATCTTGCCGTCAAACAAACAACTTACTCACTACTATGTTTCTTTGTTTTCCATACCGTTGTAATCGTTACAAGCGCTGCCACTGCCGCCACTGTCGGCACTGCTGCGTTGGCTGTATCTCCCGTCTTTACCGTATCTTTGGCCGGCTCTTCTTTCTCCGGTTCCTTATAGTTGTTGGCGAACACGATACGGTCTGTCTTGTTCTGCTGTCCGTCCTCGATCGCCCAGATTTCTGCCGCTAGCCCGCCTTTGCCATCGTTGATCACACGCACCGTCACTGTGTACGCAGCGTCATCGTATGTATAGTTCTGTGTCGTTCCTGCCTTTTGATATATCCAGTACTGATAGTCTCCCGGCACCATATATGTGATCGGTTCAAACTGCCCACGCCCGCTTCCGTTTATAGTAATCTGTGTCTCTTCCGACATAGGAACATCCTCCCCTGCCGCCTCCAGCACGATTACGAAATCTTCTGCCGGCGCATTTTCTCCTGACACTTCCATCTCTACCGGGATCGATACTATGCAGGAGTAACCTTCCGCATGTACAATTCCCGGCACAAACAGTACCGCCATCATCAGCGAAACGATCATTCCAAGGTATTTGTTTTTGAATCTTTGAATCATTTGGATGAAATGCACCCCCTTTCTCATGTCATACTCCTATTTTTCCAGCCGCCCGAACAGAATCACCCGCCCGTTTGTCTCGGCGACTGCACATGTAGATAATCCGATTAATGTATCCTCTGCAGTCATGCCAATGTCTTCATACTGTACGGACCTGTCTTTGATATCACTTAGGAAAGCGCTCAGTGTCTCCTTACTCTGAGCATCCGGATCAAAGATCGCCGCATCTGTCGCATCTGCCTTCACACACGCCAAAAACGAAATCTTATAAGTGTCCTCCGGTAGATAGAGTGTACCTGTCCGGTGCTTTTTAAAATATTTTTTGTCGACAAACTCCACGATATCGCCGAACATTGCACCATTGTTCATATGATGACCATAAAGAAGATTATAACAATCCGAAAAATCCCGTTTGTTCTGACAATCAAGAAATATGGAACCAGACAGAGCAAATTCTCCATAAACGTCCTTGTTGATATATTCCATATTTGTGTCACCCTGAACTACCGGATAATCAATATTCGTATCATCCACGGTAAGCCACGCACAGACATCAGGGTTGATCTTCATCAACTCATCCAGAGTCGGGTTCTCTTTCCCTTCGCCCGCCGGCTTGTACTTCATCAGTTCCTCATCTGCAAATGCGCCTCGGTATGTCCGGTACATATCCCAGAGTGAATAACCTCCATAGAGGAGCATCACCACGACCAGTACGGCCGCGATAATACCCAGTATATGATTTCCAACCCGCGCAGCACAGGCTGCACTCCTAAGAATCCCTGCTGCGTCTTTTCTATTTTCTGTTCTCTCTGTCAATTAGAACCCTGCATTTCTCTTTTTACGGAAAAACAGAACTGCAACTGCTGCTGCCAGTGCGATAAGCACTACAAACGGAGCAACTGTCATAATGACACCTGTCGGAGTTACTGCGTCTTTCTGGTTTGTAAACACAACGCTGTCATCATCCTTGCCGATAGTTACTTCATCTGTACTGGTGCCTTTTACTGAATCTCCCCCATTTACTGTGTAGGATGTATCATACCCTTCTTTTGTCTCGATATTCTCTGTGATCGTGTAATTAACTGTGGAAGGAATTCCAGTAAATGTTACTGTCTCATTATTTCCAAGAGACACTGCTACGCTGCCCTTTCCGTCAGCATCCAAAATTACTGTCTGACCACCAAATGTAAAAGAAGCGTTTGCAGATCCTCCTACAAAGGTGACTGTAAAATCAAACTTTTTGTTCATATCCGCCATATCACCTTTAATCACCTTTTTCAGTGTCAGAGCATATGTTTTATAGCTGTTTGTATAGCCGTCACTTTTGTTTTCTATTCCATAATTCCCATCATTATCCGGTGTCCGCTCGCTAGCAAGGAGTACAGAATTCGCAATCTTATAACCGTCCTGTCCGTCATTCACTACATATACATCGAGATAACGTGTATCATTGGTGTCATTGGTAATATCTACATTAGTCGAAGTCTGCTCTTTGATTACATAACGATAAATACCAGGCTTTGTAAAATTAACTCTACTAAAATCAACAGACACCTCATCTGTCAGATCCGCGTCTGTATGAGTAAATACTGCCTCTTCTACTGTAGCACCATCAACTCCAGGAAGGATCTCCGGGTTATTTTCTGTAGCCCCAACACCCTGACCCGGTTCAATTGTATATGTAAATGTTACATCCGGTGTGCTTGCTCCTTGAGCCCCTCTCATATCAAGAGTTTTTGTAAAGTGTACATCTGTAGCGTCAGCCGCATTTACATTCATTCCAAGTGTCGCTGCCATCATAGCTCCGGCTATCGCCATCGCACAGAGACGGCTTGTTGTTTTCTTCCTCATTTTCATTACCTCTTTCTTTCATTTATTTGTTACTTTCTGTCTATCCGGCAGAATTTCTCTGCCTCTACCCCAGAACCGAATCCTTCCAAAACGGTTCTGTGATATGCTAATAAAATTTTCTTTAGATCCGGCTGCTATAAATTCGAACGCCGAATTACAGTGATCACTTTCCCTTTAATCTCTTTTTTCGAAACCGCTCCAAAAAAACGGCTGTCCTTTGCCCCTTCCCGGTAATCGCAGAGAATAAAATATTTATCTTGTTCAAGAGTGACCGGATAACTGATTCCCTCCTCGTACTGAGGTGTGCTGTAATAAATGTCATTTTCTACAACGAGGCTACCATTTACCATAAGTTCCGCGTCTTTCGTAATCTCTACGGTATCGCCGCCTTTCGCAACGACACGTCCGGCATAACGCCTGCCCTCTTTAATGAACACAGCTATATCACCGGCAGTTAGATCTTTCTCCAAACGATAGTACAGCATCAGATCCCCGGCGCTGATCCTTGGAGACATGTCATTGTTCTTCATAACCGCAATTCCGAAGATTCCCCCGAGAATCACCACCATCATCAGGGCAAGAGTGACGCTTCTCGCCGCAAACAGAGAAATCTCTGCTCTATACGCAAGATTCTTTCTGCGACTTCGTATCACTTCCCGGGGAGAAGAAAGTGTTTCCTGTTTGTGCTTATCCATCCACGTCACCCCAAGTCCACTCGGCATCCGCCAGCTTCTTTTTCAGATGAGTGATCTTTGCCTCCCGCTCTCTCAGAAGGGTGCGATACCGTTCCTTCTGAAGCAAAAGTTCCTTTTCATATTCTTTTTGCAGCTCGTCGATCTGCCGCCAGACGTCAGCTTCATCCACACCACCGAACCATTTTTTCCGAAATTGTATCTTTCGAAGCATTTCTGCAATTCCTTGCATTTTCCTGTCACCTTTGGATTCCTCCCTTTGGTCCGTCGGTCTGGACACTCTTTTGATCTTTCCCAACTGTCTGTTCGCCATCTAACTCTCCTTTATGCCGAATCCCTAACACGACCGCTTCCTTCTGCCAAATACAGCCGCGGCTCCAAGCCCGCAGAAAAACATTGCCATATAGGCCCCTGTTCCCTTAGACACTCCTGTCGGAGGTACAATATTTTTTGTATTCGTGAACACGATACCTGTATCGCTATTCGCTGTTCCATTCACGATATTATTATTGGCTGGCTCCCCGTCTCCCACTTTGATGGAAACGTCATAGTCTGCATTCTCCTCCATAATGTCGTAGGAACATCCAAACGGAATCGCAATAGCGATCTTTTCTGTATCCTTAAGCGTAAATGTATAACTGTCATTCGTTGCTGTCAGTGTCCCTGACTCTTCGCCTTTCATATAAGAGAGCGGCTGTATATATGCTCTCCCATCTTTCAACAGTTTCATGGTGAACGTAAACGCTCTGTTATGATCGCCCATGTTTCCAGTCACCTGCTTTTCCACTGTCAGATTTACATTTGCCAAGCGGTTTGTCACTGTCAGATTTTCCTGATCATATTCCGGATTTCCATATCCTTCCGGCACATTCGGTTCGTTGATCTCATATTGGATTGTAGTTCCATCCTCACGATACTTTGGAACTGATACTGTCTGGCTCCAAATGTTATAATCTGAGGCAGAAGCATCGCCTGTTGATAGATTGATGGTGTTTTTGACCTGAGTTCCGTCTTTTAACTCTACATCGATAGTGGTTGGACGCACCGGACTATTATTGTCGTCCCAGATTTTTATAACCTTTATATTCGTCTGAAAATCTGTATCTAATCTATTGACCAGACTGGAGGAAATAGTATTATTTTGGAACTCAAACGGGCCATATGCAAACCAGCTCCAATCGCTTTGATTTTTAAAGTTTAGATGAACATTTCCCGTGCCTTCCGCGTATATAATCTCCGTATTTTCAAGAGTACTACCTGTATCTTCATCTAAAAACCGAGGGTTCTGATAGTTCACTCCAACAATTTTTTTAATTTCAGCCCGTGCCTCGGTAGACAATTGCTCCATATACGGCATCCATATAAGATAATCGCTACCTTTTTTCAGAACAAGAATTCCACTTCCAGGAAGATCAAATACCGCTTTATTTTTGTTCTTTATCTCTGTCCACTGAACTTGAGCCCCCTCATATTCTCTAGTGAATTCGAATTCTCCCGGGATCCATCCGTATAAGTCTTTTTCCGAATATCCTTCGGCATATGTAGGCAGCCAACTTCCTTCCATATCAAGCCCATATGTAACAATCAAATTTTCATTTTTGTCATAAACTCTTTCCGCCACCGCTTTAAAATAGGAATAATCTTCTACCGGATTCCTATAAACATCTGTCCAACTATTATCCCCTGTTAAAGCAAGCATAAACGGTTCCCCAATAGGTTCTTCTGTTAAGTCCGGATACATTCCCACTTTATAATATTGTTGAATATCAACCTCTACTTTCCCAAATGGAATGTTGGAATTCTCGACTGTCTCCCCCCCTTTTGTCTTCCACTCTTTTGTAACCTGGAGCTGCTGACCCTCTCCTTTTCCAGATCTTTGTCCCCCCTGTGCAGCCGCTGCGCCAGCGGACGAAGTATCTTCTGCAAATGCCTGCACGCCAAACGCAGACAGTAACAGCATCGCCGCCATCAGAGATGCCAGGGTTTTTCTCACTCTTTTCCGCATTTTACACTCTCCATTCATAGTTCTTTTTACTCTAAAAATGACCGGTACATACTAAACAACGTTTTCTACTCCTCTTCACCTCATAATGATTATTATGCGGTATTCTGAATCGGAGTGACAAAGCAATATGGTTCTACTACAGGGCGCGGGCACAGAAAAAAAGCATATCCATAGCCGCTTCTGCCAAAGGATGTGTTTGTCGAACATGAAAAGAGACTTTTTCACATACTATTCTGTTCTTTTAATGCGGAAGGTCTTATTTTTGTTGGAAAAATATTGTATTTTCTATATCGCAGTGCTATAATAAAGGCGATGTTAAGAAGATACATATGTAATAACGGGGCTTGACTACCACATAATAATCATTATGTGGTTTTTTTATTTTCCCGAAGAATCGTTCTTTCACACAACAAGACCCAGTCCGTCAATCTGTCGAATCTGCTCCTTTCCGCTTACCAGCGTGTAGATTCTTGTGGTGTTGATATTGGAATGTCCCAGCATATCTGCCAGATGGATGATGTCCTTCCTTATTTTATAATAAGTGCAGGCAAAGAGATGCCGCAGGTTATGTGGAAATACTTTTTTCTCCTGTACCCCCGCCTCTCTGGCCAAGGCCTTCATGGCATGGAAAATATTACTGCGATCCATGGGCCGCCCACTCTTTGTTACGAAAATGCTTCCTTTCTTAATTTCCGTTTTTCTGACATATTCCTTCAATTTCCTGCAAAGTGTTCCAGGAAGCAGAACCGTTCTCATTTTCCCCTTTGAATAGGCGTTCACCTGACCTTTCTTTAATGACTCCACTGTGACAAAACGAAGCTCACTGACTCTTATTCCAGTGGCACCTATTGTCTGCATCAACATATACAGTCTTTCATCCCCTTTGCACTGCGCCGCCTGTAAAAGTCGGAGATACTCCGTTTTGGATAGTTCTCTGTCCTGGCTCCGGAAAGAGTTCTGCTGAACCTTGATCATTTTGACCATGCAGTCATACCAGTCGAGTCCAGCAAAAAAATACCGTAAGGCTGCCAGCATAGAGTTAACGCTTGACACAGCGTATCTGCCTTTGAGGTATTCCTTATAGGACAACACCATATCTTTATCTACCTCTTGTAAATGTCAATATAAAAATGATCAAAAAGTGGAAAATAAAAATGTACATTTTCCAAGATCTATTCCTCAGTT
>NZ_CYZU01000030.1 GCF_001404335.1 Faecalicatena contorta | reverse complement strand
ACCTCCCCGGCCTCCCTGTCATGAAGCGTCCCCGTCCGTCGACAAGTCTAAAGCTTGCCGACTAAATCCCGATTGAGATGTTGGCTGGGGGATTAACAGTAACGTTTAAGTGGATACATTATATTATTCAGTTACAAACTGTTTGCTTAGTTATGCGAAGTATGGTATGCTGAATTCATCTTGAGTGGCCGGTATTCATATCGATTTCAAGCCACGGGATTTCTTTTTTATTCCGGTACTTCATTTTCGAAGTGTTATCCGCAATTAGAACAATTTAACTTTTTACAGAGGAGGAGTCTGCTTATGGCAAAAACACTGAAAGATTATTTTCCGATGATTCGGACAAGAAGGGAGGTGCTCGATGAGATTGGAAGCCGTGAGAAGCAGCTGGCTGTTTTTAAATCCTGGAGAGAAGGGTAGCAGGAAGAATTTCTGAATTTTTGCACAGGAGTAAAAGGCGTAAAGATATTGTATGATTCTTTTTTTAAGGAAATTTTTAGTCCGGAATATCATCCGGAAAGAATAGAACGTTTGCTTTCTGCCATTTTAGGGAAGTGGGTGAAAATCCGCTCTGTACTGCCCAATGATTCAGTTAGGATTGCCGATGAGCAGAGCCTTTTAATTACAGATATATTAGTGGAATTGGAAGATGGTAGCTTTGCCAATATTGAGATTTAGAAAATAGGGTATGCTTTTCCGGGACAACGGGTTGCATGTTATTCTGCAGACACGTTGCTGAGACAGTATAAAAGAGTAAGAAGTGAACGGAAGAAGAAGTTTACATACCACGATATAAAGACTGTATACACAATAGTATTTTTTGAAAATAGTACACGTGAATTTCAGAAGATAAAAGATAGCTATATTCATAGATCACGGCAGATTTTTGATACAGGGCTGGAACTAGAAACGCTGCAGGAGTATGTTTTGATTCCACTTGACATCTTTAGAGAAACGCTGCACAATAAAATAGTAGAGAATGAATTGGAGGCCTGGCTTTCATTTCTGACATTTGATGAACCAGAACGTATTATGCAGTTGATTGAGCGATTTCCTCAGTTCAGGGTTCTTTATGAGGATGTTTATGAAATGTGCCGTAATATCGAGGGAGTGATGAATATGTATTCAAAAGAATTGGCTGAGCTTGACCGGAATACGGTGAAATATATGATTGAGGAACAGGAAAAGGTAATTAAAGTACAGACAGAGGTGATACAAAAGAAAGAGGAGCAGCTGGATATGACAAAAGAACAATTAGAAGCTGCTAAGATATCATTAAAAGAAAAAGATGACCAGCTCAGCAATAATGAGGAAAGGTTAAATATGCAAGCCAGGGAAATTGCAGAGCTGAGAAAAAGATTGGAAGAATTAATAAAGAAAAGTTAAGCATTCTCAAGAAAGTACAGTAACTTTCAGACTGCCGTTGGGTATCAACAAAACAGAAAATAAAGATTAAAACATGATCTCTAAAGAGAGTGAAGAGGGACGATATCGAAAATGGATATCGTTCCTTTTCGTTTACATTATTTTAATGTTTCTGCCAGTACAGCATTGCACTAATAATTCAGCAATAAGCACCTGCTCTCTACACCATAGCTGTACCTGCTTACGCTAGACGTAGGAACCACTACGCCGTCGCGAAAGCAGGCACAACTCTGACGCAGATATCAGGCACTTATTACTGAAAGATTAATGCACTGCTGTACTAGTTATCTGATCACTGCCTACAAATAGACATCCATATCCGTCCGCTCGGTTATCCCTGAGCAACATGAAATCTGACAACAAAAGTGCACCCGCCCCCCGGTGTATCCTGTACGTCCAGATCCAGCCCCTGGGCATTTGCCAGTTCTGCTGCAATGGACAGACCCAGCCCAAAATGTTCTTTGTGGCTGCGGGATCTGTCGCCCCGATAAAAACGGTCAAATATCTGCAGTTTATTATCGTCGGGGATACCCACGCCGTAGTCAGTTACTGAGACGCACACAGAGCCGCTGCAGCAGTCTGCCTTCAACAGAACCTTCCGGCGGGAATTCTGTTCCAGTCCATACGCAGCCGCATTATCCAGAAGAATCGTGAATATCTGCAGACAGAGCTGCGGATCACCCTGGACGTAAGGCAGCGTCTCTTCGGGAAGTTCCAGCAGCAGCCTGGCGTTTTTTGCAAGGAAGACTGGTTCATACAGTTCCAGCAAATGCAGAAGCAGGTCGTCTATTTCCAGGTTTTGCTTATGCAGGGACAGACTTTTGCTGTCTGCAGTAGCAAGAAGCAGCAGGTTTTTGATGAGGGCGCTTCCACGGTCGCATTCACTTTGAATCACAGCCAGAAGCCGGGGGCTTTCCCAGGGCGCATCCTGTATGGCCGAGGCATTTGCCTGTATGACGGCCAGAGGCGAGCGCAGTTCATGTGAGGCTGCTGAGACAAAGTCTCTCTGTTTTTCGTAAGTTTCTTCCAATGGCTGTGTAGAGCGGAGGACAAACCGCCTGCCGCTTAGATACAGCAGGAAGATCCCGATTAGATCCATTAGAAGGTAAAGCAGCCCTGTTTTTAAGATACTTCTGCGGTTTTGGGTTTCATCGGATAATAGGATCATTTTCTTATAACCTGAATCTGTACGGATAATCAGCACATTACCAAGCCAGGTATCATAGTGTGCACCCTTAATACGAAAGACAGAACTCTTCAGCAGGTCTGAGGAAATGGGCTGGGAGCCTTCATAGATGCCCTCTTTTTTGGCTTCGGCAGCCGCACGGTCCAGCAGGGCATCCCGCCCGCCGTCCGGCTCCCAGGCACCGGGAAAAAAGAGCGGGTGCCCGTTTTCTTCTATGTATATCAGCAGGCTGTTCCTCAACTCCATTTCCGCCAGATAAGCGTCTGTAAACTGGGAATCGGTCTGCAGTTTGGATGTCAGAGAAAATAAATTGTTCTGAAATGCAGCCTCCCGGCGGTTATTCTGGGAAAAGGCAGAAAATAAGAAAGCCATAAAAACAACCAGCGTCAGGATCAAACCCGTGGTCAGTGTATATAAAAAGATAAGGTTTTGTTTAAATTTATGAAACATGATGTGCCTCCAGTGCTGCTATTCACGATGCCGTGCACCACGTTGCACGGCATCCGGGCCAGTAAGGTGATGGGGCCGGGCATCTGGCTCTTCGCCGCTGGCGACTTTAAATGAGCCAGATGCGGTTACTATGTACGGTTCACAGGCTGTGCATAGTAACTCTCCAGGCGGTAGCCAAGGCCATGTATGGTAGAAATGACACTCCGGCTGTGCAGCGTTTTCAGGTGTTTTCTTAAGAAATAAATGTAAGTATCCAGATTGCCGTCCTCCACTGCGGCATCCGATCCCCACACGCGTGCAAAGATCTGTTCCCGTGCAAGAACCATTTCCGGATTGCGCAGAAAGTATTCCATCAGCAGCGCTTCACGTCCGGACAACTGCGCTTCTCTTTCCTGGCACCGCAGTGTACGGCTCTCTGGTGTGAAACTCAGGTCAGAAAAGTGAAGCTCCTGATGTTCCTGTAGCACACCCGGACGGCGGGACAGCGCACGGATGCGTGCCATTAGTTCTTCAATTGCATAGGGCTTGACCAGATAATCATCAGCGCCGCAGTCAAGGCCATCGATCCGGTCGTTTACCGTATCCAGTGCCGTAGTCAGGATAACGGGGACGTTTATATGGTTCTGCCGGATAGAACGCAGAATGGAGAGCCCGTCAATCTCGGGAAGCATCCGGTCCAGCAGAATCAGGTCATAGGAATTCTTCATAGCAAAGTATAAAGCCTCACTTCCCTTATAACAGCAGTCAGAAGTGTGGTTTCTGGCCTTGAGCTGTAATTGAAGGGCCTGGCTTAATTCTTTATCATCTTCCACGATCAGTATATGCATCATAATACCTCTTTTCAAAACATTTTGGTGTGTATTAAATATAGTATAACAGATAAATCTCAAAAAAATCTTTAAGAAATAATTCCAGGCTTTCAAGATTTTTTGAGATTCTGTCTGTATGATTAAGAGTATTGATGGAGCATTCTTGGAAATCATCTCACAAAGCCGGGCACAAAGAGTTTCCGAGAGTACTCTGATATAGAAAGGGAGGTACAGCAGTGAAAAACAGAATAAAACAAACACTGGTATTTATACTGGCGCTGGCTCTTACGGCCGGTTTGCTGACAGGGTGCGGCAAAGGGGATACAAAAGATGATAATGCGGGAAAGGGGCGGTATATAGAAAAGGATATTGAACTGCCTTTTAAAGACGGAGAAGGCGGGATCAGCTTCTCCAAATCCAAAGACGGGAACCCCCTCTTGTTTGGGTCCAAAGGATCGGAAATAAACCGGTACGAATATAAAGATGGAGAATGGAAGGAAACTCCGGTTAAATGGATAGCGGAGTTATACCAGGATCATCCCCCGTATCTGGTTGATATGGAGGAGACAGCGGATGGCACACAGGTACTTTTGAGTGTAAATATGGAGACACAGCAGTTTCAGCTGGCCCTGGGAAAAGAGGGCGGTGCAGGGGAAGCGCTGGATGCAGCCTATTTTAAGCAGGAGACGGAGTACGGTACGTCTATGATAGCGGATCTGCTGGTCGATGATGCGGGGAATTACTGGCTGCAGGATATGTACCAGGAGAAGATCGTGATCCTTTCACCGGATACACTGGAAACTGTAAGCGAGATCCAGACGATCCAGTCGGTCAGCAATACACAGAAGCTAATGGCAAAGGGAAGTGACGGGATCGTGGCAGTGAACACAGAGGAAGGAATCTATACTTTATACCAGAGCGGCAGCCTGGCTAAGAAAGGGACACTGAAGCAGGAAAACGGCGAACAGGGACAGCTTTGCAGTGACGGCAGCAACTGGTATACAGTTTCAAAAGACGGAATCAGCAGAAAACAGAGTGGAAATGACATCAGCGAGATAGTGATGGAGGGAAGCATGGGCGCTATGGGCTCCCCTGTAAATAGTCCTGTCTCGGTGGTTATGGGCAATAAAGAAGACTTCTATGTACTATACAGTCAGGACAAAGTGGGAACAAACATCCTGGAGTATTATGTTTTTGACCCCAGTATTCCTTCTGTCCCGGAGAAAACACTGAAAGTTTTCGGCCTGTCAGAAAATGATACTGTGCGGCAGGCAATCATACGGTTCCAGAAAAAACATACCGATGTGAAAGTAGAGTTCCATACTTCCGGTAAAACAGCAGGCGAGGTGAGCACAGACGATATCCGTACTTTGAATACGGAACTGCTTAGCGGGAACGGAGCTGATGTGCTGCTGCTGGATGGCCTGCCGGTTGATTCCTATATTGAAAAGGGAGTGCTGGAAGATCTGACAGACCTTGCTGCTGACCTGACGGGACAGGATTCTTATCTGGAAGAGATTTTGAAGAATACTGCCCAGAGTGGAGGAAAGATTTACGGGATGCCGTTAAAGTTCAAGATACCGATCCTGTTCGGCGACGAAGAGGTAAAAGCAGCTCTGGAATCCATCGATACACTCCAGGCCTATATGGATGCCAATCCGGATGCATCCGTGTTTGGAGTTGCAGACTATGATTATATCCGTAATTTCCTATTCCAGCTGTACCAAGGCGAAATTGTGGATCCTGACGGTAAAATTGACCAGGCCAGGCTGGTGCAGCTTCTGGAGTTGGAATCAAAAATCAGCGTGAATGCACGGGCAGCAGAATTTGAGGGAGAAGAATACAACACTTCTTATGAATATGTTCCTGGGCCGTTTGACAATATTATGGGCGCGGGCATCATGAAATATCCGGACGCAGTGTCCACAGAAGAGATATCCAGTGTGCAGAATATGATACTGCCATACGCAATGATGCGGGAGCTGAACGTGAAGCCGTCCGCAGTTCAGAATATGTATAATCCGGTTGGTGTTGTGGGGATTAACGAGAGCAGCGGTGCGAAAGACCTTGCGGAAGATTTCGTAAAATATTTATTCTCCGAAGAAATACAGTCTGCACAGCTTGACGATGGATTTCCGGTTATGGAAAGCGCGATGGAGGGGCTGGCCGCCGAGGTGGACAGTGAGTATGCAAATTCATTTACAATGATGTCCAGCACGAAGATCGGAGATGATATCGTTGAAATATCCGCAACCTACCCTTCAGCAGAGGAAGTGGACCAGTTAATGGAGCTTGGCCAATCCCTGACAAAACCGGTTAATCAGGACCGGGTCGTATGGAACATTTACCAGGAGACAGCGGACAAATATCTGGAGGGAAGTATTGATGCCACAAAAGCGGCGGAGACAATCGCGCAGAAGGTGGATACCTATCTCGCAGAATAGAAAAAAAGAAATAAGAACGGCATACCTGTTTCTGCTCCCAAGCCTTTTGGGAGTAGGAGGGTTTGTCTTCCTGCCGTTTCTGGATGTGATCCGGCGGTCTTTTCTTCAGGCTTCCGGAAAGGGGTTTGTAGGAGCTCAGAATTATCAGTCGGTGCTGCTAAACGAGGCGTTTAAAAGGGCTGCGGGGAATACTGCACGGTTTATGGTGATCTGTATTCCGCTGCTTCTTTTACTATCACTGTGCACGGCGTTGGCGCTTCGAAATACCGGTGTGTTTCAAAAAGCGGCAAAGACCGGAGTGCTTCTGCCTATGGCTATGCCCGTGGCGTCTGTGGCAGTCTGTTTCCAGATGATTTTTGACAGGCATGGCTGGCTTAACCTACTGCTTCAAAAGTATGGAGGCGGGGGACAGGACTGGCTGGCATCGGACCAGGCGTTCTGGGTGCTGACGGCATGCTATATATGGAAGAACCTGGGATATGACATGGTGCTGTGGCTGGCAGGCTTGAGCGCCATACCACAGGAACAGTATGAGGCTGCCCAGGTGCAGGGCGCGGGCAGGTGGAGCTGTTTTCGGTATATCACAATGCCCCAGATGAAAGAAACGGTATTCGTGACAGCACTTTTGTCTTTTATCAATGCATTCCGCGTGTTCCGGGAAGCATATCTGATTGCAGGGGATTATCCCCACGACAGTATATACATGCTGCAGCATTTATTTAATAATTGGTTTACAAATCTGGACATCCAGAAAATGACAGCGGCGGCGGTACTGCTTATGCTGGGAATAGGAGGTGTCTTGGGCGGTGAGGAATTGTGGAGAAATCACAGAGAAAAGCGGGAGAGGCAGCTCGGTCAGTTATAAATCAGCCTCCGTGAGAGGAGCCGTTGTCCGGCTGTGTCTGATTCTGGTGCTGGCGGTCATTCTGCTTCCCTTGTTCCTGCTGGTTTCCTACTCCTTCATGGGAGTGCAGGAATTGAGAGAACTGTGCGGGCCGGTGCTTTCCGGCCTGGAAGGGATGTCTGGCTTCCGGCTGATCCCGGCTTACCCCACACTGCGTGCATATGTGCGGCTCCTGCTGGATTCGCCGGAATTTTTTACGGCGTTTTGGAACTCGTGTATCCAGACCGGCGGCATACTGGCTGGACAGCTTCTGACGGCAGTTCCTGCAGCATGGGCATTTGCCAGATTCCGGTTTCCGGGAAAAGGGTTGCTGTGGTTTCTCTATATGCTTTTGATGGTTCTTCCCTTTCAGGTAACTATGGTATCCGGCTATCTGGTGCTGAGTGCGGTACATCTGATGGATACGCCGGCAGCAGTGATTCTGCCGGGAATGTTTTCCACTTTGCCGGTATTCATATTGCGAAAGAGTTTTTCCGCCATACCAGGGGAAATGATTGAGGCTGCTAAGGTGGATGGCGCGGGGAGCCTGCGGATCTTTCTGCATGTGGGCCTGCCGCTTGGAAAAGCTGGAATCTTTGCAATATTGATTCTGGGATTTCTGGAGAGCTGGAATGCAATCGAGCAGCCGATGACTTATCTCAAGACAAAGGCATACTGGCCGCTTTCGCTTTACCTGCCGCAGATAACAGCCTCAAAGGCAGCCCTTGCATTTGCTGCGTCTATTATCATGCTGGCTCCGGCGTTGTTATTGTTCTTTTTCGGACAGGATTATCTGGAACAGGGAATTGTTGCATCAGGGATTAAGGAGTAGATCATAGATGGATAAGAATAAAAAACGGGCCATACGGATATTGGCAGTATTCCTGGCCGTGATGGCGCTTTGTACTGTAATTTCCAGAGCCGCTGCATCCGTACTGGTTGCACAGGTAAAGGTGGAGAAAATAAAAAAGGGACGCCTGACTTACACCTGGGAAGGGAAAGGGCAGATCGTACCGGCACAGGAGACAAAACTTTTTCTCTGGCCCCAGCAGCAGGTCGAGAGCGCCGCGAAGGAAGGCAGTACGGTAAAAGCAGGAGACTGTCTGGTACAGTTCAGGGCGGAATATCTCCAACAAACCATTGACAAGAAACAGGCCGAAGTAGAGAGACTGCGCCTGCAGAGGGAACAGCAGCAGGTTTCCGCCCGCGGGAGCCAAAGAGTATCCTCGGCTGCAGGGGCGGCCCTGACGCTGCAGTCTGCGCAGAACAGACTGGCAGAGGCAGAACAGAAGGCGGCAGAGGCACAGGCTGCATACGACGGGGCAGAAGCCGGCGGGCAGGGAGAAGAGGGGACCGGCGGACAGCCAGGTGCGGAAGAAGACCCGGGAATCCAGGAACAAAAACAGGCACTTTATCAGGCGCTCCAGAGTGCACAGGCAGAAGTGCAGTCTGCGAATCAGGCCCTGGAGGACGCCCAAAATGCCTATGACCTGGCATGCCGGGAAGATGCCGCCCAGGAGGCAAATGATGCCAATGCCCGGGAAGCGGCCGAGCTGGGGGTACAGGACCTGAACGTTCAGACAGAGCAGGCGGAGAGTGAGCTTCAAAAGCTCCGTGAGTATCAGGATTCCGGAGGGAAAATTTGTGCGGAACAGGACTGTGTGGTACTGCGGTCAGGAATCCAGGAAGGCGCTGTTACCACCGGATCGGAAATACTGGTTCTGGGAAGCGGAGGCTGGCGGCTGCGTGGAAGCGTAAGCGGGGAAGATAAAGAGCAGTTATCGGCAGGGAAAGAAGTAGAGATTACGCTGCCATCCTCGGAAAAGAGAATCCTAAAAATCGAGTCTGTGGAAAATGCGGACAGCAGCCAAAGCAAAGAAGAGGGACAGAGCCAGAGCGAAGGGCAATCCGGCAGTGGTGCGTCCGGCGAGACAGGAGCATTCTGGTATGCGCCGCTTCCAGAAAGAGTCGAGGGCGTATATAACAAGGCATTTACCTGGACGGCAAAGACCGAGTCTCAGGAGGAATATGAGCAGATGATACCGCTGAGTGCACTGCGCGAAGGCACTGACGGTACGTACTGTCTGATCCTTACCGAAAGTTCAGGCATGCTGGGGACGGTACAGAGCTCTAAAAGAGTTCCTGTAAGCGTACTGGAAAAGGACAGCCAGAACGCCGCTGTTATAGCAGAGCTTAGCAGAGAAGATCAGATTATAGTTTCATCGGAGAAATATGTGGAAGAAGGTGACCAGGTACGGATAATAGAAAACGCAAACTGACATTCTATCTATTGCTTGCCGCAGCGCTGATTCTGGCGGATCTGTGGCTACTCGGCCGCACACAGGCTGCGGAGACGTATTCCGGTTATCTGTCCCTGAGGTACCAGGAGGGGATGGTCCCGGAGGAATCCTTTGACCAGCTGATGGACAGTGAAGAAGCAAAAAAGCTTGCCTCAGCCGCGGTGTGGAAGAATCATGGCCGGAAGGAGATATCCGCAGAGCAGACGGGCAGGAAGCAGCAGGCAGACTGTTACAGTATCAAGGGACAGCCGGAGGCAGTGTTTGGAAAGACACTGCAGTCCGGCAGGTATTTTCTGAGCAGTGAAACCGATGTCTGCCTGCTGGATCAAAAGACTTCTATAGCCCTGTTTGGCGTCAAAGATGCCTCCGGAAATGTAATTCAAACAGGCGGGAAGACCTACCGCATAACCGGAATATTATCAGGAGAAGAGGCTGTCTGTATGATCCCTGCGGAAAAGGGAAGCGCATTTGACGGCATTTCTGTCCAAAGAAAAACGGACAGCAAGTCCGTGCAGAGTATTGTCAGCATGATGGAAGTATATCTGGGAGGATCCCATAAAGAAATCATAGACGGGCAGTTCTACTCGGCCACGGCAAAAATCATATTTGCAGTCAGTCAGGCTATGCTGTGCGCCGCCCTCTGTATTGCCGCTGGGGTATACGCAAAAAAAAACAGGAAACCGGCAGTTCTGTCCAGGTGCCTGGTGGCAGCAGGCTGGATCATGCTGCTGGTAATTGTAATTCTGGGAATCATGTTCTCCGGCCTGGGAAGAGACTATCTGCCCACTTACTGGTCGGATTTCGAATTTTTCAGCAGTCTTTGGAAAACGAAAACAGAGGCTGTCAGACAATTTGCAGCCTTTCAGCAGTTCTGGCCGGAACAGGAGCTGTACAATAATTGGAGGTTGGTTATGGGGGGCGGGGCAGCGATGACGGCAGTGGCTGCAATTGGAACATTATATGGAATCGTAGGCTTACGCCAATATAGAACTGGACAGACTCAGATATAAAAGAGAATATATTCCAACCGGGCAGAAATCCTTTCGGATGACTGCTCGGTTTTGCGTTTTTATCATATAAAATATAAAAATACTATGATATAATAAACGCAAAGTGAAAGCGGCATTTTTACTATAATGATAGGAGTACATCGTAAATGCTGCCTATTGAAAGGTGCCGCTGTTTGATTGGCGGTGTACAAGAGAGCAGAGGAGTGTGAACTATGAGTACAAGAGGCTATAAGTGCCCGTGTTGCGGCGGCAGCCTGGTGTTCAGCAGCGATACCCAAAAGCTTCAATGCCCGTCCTGCGATCATGAGATTGATATGGAAACAGTCCGTCAATATGCGGAGATCGTAGAGTCAGTAGAAGCGCAGGGGGATACATTCGAGTGGGGTGATGATGCCGGGGAGAGCCAGACTGAATGGGGAGTGAAAGAAGAAGAGGGAAGGAAACTTTATATCTGTCCTTGCTGCGGCGCGGAGGTGGATGCCGACGAGACCACCGCATCTACCACCTGTCTTTATTGTGACAGCCCCGTAATACTGCCGGGGCAAGTATCGGGGGAATACCACCCGGATCTGATTATACCTTTTCAGATGGATGAGGAGGGGGTAAAAGAGATATTTAAAGAGTACTGTAAAGGAAAGAAGTTTTTGCCAAAAGCTTTCCGGTCCGGGCGTAAAATACAGGAGGTAACCGGTAGTTATGTTCCATTTTGGCTGTTCAGCTGCCGGGCAAAGGGAACTTTTATTTATGATGCTCAAAAGATAAAAAAATGGCAGGATGATGATTTCGAATACACCCAGAGAGATTTATACCTGGTGACCAGAAAAGGAGATATGTTCTTCGAATACCTTCCTGTAGGCGGTTCCTCTGAGAAAGATGAAAGTTATATGGAATCCATAGAACCATATGGGATTGATAAAGCGGTTCCTTTTGAGGAAGGTTACCTGTCCGGTTATGAAGCAATTCGGTACGATGTGTCTAAAGATGAGTGCCGTAGCGTGGCAGAGGAAAGGATAAAGAGCTCACTTCAAAGAGCTATGAGCAAGTCAGTCAACCATAATGAGTATTATTCTATCTTTCAAAAAAGCTCCAGCATTGCCTGTACGAAAGGGAAGGTGCAGTATGCCTTGCTGCCGCTCTGGACGTTTCATGTGAAATATAAAGACAAAATATACCCCTTTGCAGTGAACGGACAGACCGGAAAACTGTCAGGTGATCTGCCGACTGATAAGGGGATGTACAGGAAAAATATGCTGGGAGTGTTTGCGGGAAGTACTCTGATTGTATATCTTCTTTTGCTTCTTATATTTTTCTAAGTCATAGACTTGCAGCGACATTAGGAATATGAAAACTACATATTACGGAAGAGGGACTGAGAATGAAACAAATACGATTTATGGCAGTACTGCTTATCCTGTTTCTGGTAAATGGAATGCCTGTTTCTGCGAATGAGGAGAGCAGCCTGCCGAAAGTGATTGATGAAGCGGAGCTTCTGTCCGAGGCAGAAGAGGCAGCACTGACAGAACAGATTTATGGCATTGGTGAAGAATATCAAATAGATGTAATTCTGGTAATGAAAAGGCAGATACAGGAAGCTGATTTAAATGCCGAGGCAAAAAATCTGTATAACCAGAATGGATATGGGATCGGGAACGACAAGAACGCAATTATGCTCATAATTGAATTGAACAGCGGCAATTGTAGAGTTGTTCAATTTGGAAATGAAAATACGTTTCTGTCCGGTGGTGATTTAACGCAGCTGCTTAAGAATGTGGCTGCCAATTATCTAAGCCCGGGTCAGTACAGCGAGGGCTTTCAGATTTATCTGGAGGGGATTGCAGAACTATATAGAAAAAAGCAGCCGGCAGACGGAGGCGCGGCCAAAGATACAAGCCAGACTCAGGAGGATGTGAAAACTGCTCCGAAGAAAAAATCTCCCTTAATTTACCTGATTCCCGCAATGATATGCGGAGGGATTATCACCTTAATTTGGAGGGGATTTATGAACAGAAAACCTGAGTCGGAGTATGATCAGAGTAATGCAGATGCATACCGGAACACAGATGCGTTGTTTCATACTCGTAAAACGGCGGTATTCTTAACAAGCGATATCACGAAAAAACCTATTGAAAAGGAAAAGGATCAGTCCGGAGAAGAAAAGAAGAGAGGGTAATATCAAATTCTCAATGGCTATGATATAATAAATGCAAAGCAATATAGCGAAAACGATATTTCTACTAAAATAAGACGAATGAGAATAGGAGTGTGGAAGATGAGTACAAAAGGCTATAAGTGCCCATGTTGTGGGGGGAGCCTGGTGTTCAGCAGTGATACCCAGAAGCTTCGGTGCCCATCCTGCGGCAATATGATTAGTATGGACGCAGTTCGGCAATATGCGGAGACCGTAGAGTCAGTGGAAGAGCAGGGGGATACATACGATTGGAACGAAGGTTCCAAGAGAAGACAGGGAGAATGGACGGTAAAACAAAAGGATGGCAGGAAAGTCTATACCTGTCCGTCCTGCGGCGGAGAGTTGGATGCGGCAGAGACTACGGCAGCTACGAAATGTCCATATTGTGACAGTCCTGTAATACTTCCTGGACAAGTATCGGGGCAATTCCAACCAGATTTGGTTATTCCGTTTCAGCTGGATGAGAACGATGCAAAAGAGGTATATAAAGATTTCTGTAAAGGAAAGAAACTTATACCGAGGGCGTTCCATTCTGAGCACAATATAAAGGAAATGACAGGGGTTTATGTTCCGTTCTGGCTGTTCAGCTGTCATACAAAAGGTACTTTGGTTTATGATGCGGAAAAGATGAAAAGATGGAGAGATGATTACTACGAGTACACTCAAAAGGACTTATATTTAGTTACCAGAGAAGGCAGTATGTTTTTCGAAAATATTCCGGTAGATGGTTCTGCTGAACTTGACGACACCTATATGGAGTCTCTTGAACCATTTGATATGAGTAAGGCAGTGCCGTTCCAAGAAGGCTATCTGTCTGGTTATGAGGCTCTTAAGTATGATGTACCTAAAGAAAAATGTCGACGGCGAGCAGAGGAACGGATAAAAAGTACATTTATAGATGTTATAAACAGTTCAATTAACAGAGGGGAGTATTATAGCATTAGGCAGAAAAGTTCAAGAGTTGCCTGCAATAGGGGTAAAGTCCGGTATGCTTTGCTTCCGGTATGGACATTTAATGTAGAGCATAAAGATAAGACATACCGCTTTGCAGTGAATGGGCAGACAGGAAAACTGGTAGGTGAACTGCCTGTTGATAAGGGACTGTTTTGGAAACATGCAATAGGAGTATTTGTAGGAAGCAGTGTGATTCTAAATTTACTTTGGCTGATTTTTCGTTAGGCTCATGCAATTATGGAGCGATTAGATATTGAGACGACATAAGATGGAAGAGGGATAGACAATGAAAAAAATACGATTTATGGCAGCACTGCTTTGCATGTTTCTGGTAAATGTATTACCAGTTTCAGCTACTGAAGAAGCAAGTCTGCCGAGAGTGGTTGATAATGCAGAAATTTTATCTGATGCAGAAGAATTGGAGTTGACATCGCTGGTCAACGATATTGCTACAGTATATCAGATTGATGTAGTCCTGATAACTGAAAGCCAGAGACAGGAAGCCGATATCCAAGCGGAAGCGGATATGTTGTTTGACACGAATGGATATGGCATAGGAGAAAAGAAAGATGGAGTGCTGTTTGTATTGGATATGGGGAATAGGGAGTGGGCGATTTCTACACACGGAGATACGATTACGCTGTTTTCTGACTACGATTTGAATTCGCTGGGCCAAACTGCAGCACAGAATTATTTTGCCAATGGCCGGTACCGAGACGGATTTGTGAGCTATGTGGCTGGGATTGTAAATATATGTGAGAAAAAAATGAATGTTCAAGGGAACGGACAAAGTGCTGGAAATGAGAGTACAGAGGAAAATGGAGCACCAGCTGCAGAAACGAATGGGGCAACAGATGGAGAAACAAATGGGACAGCAGATAAGGATGAGAAAAATCAGTCATCAAACAGTGCGACAGCAGGTACTAACCAGGATCAGACAGAGATGGAAACCTCATCAGAGTCATCTGAAAATAATGGCTATCCGGGCTTTGCAGGCGCATTAATTATAACCATCATATACATGATCAGAATGAAGAAAGGGATGAAAAAGGCACGTAAGCAGCAAAATGCAGATGTATATCAGAGTAGAGATGCATCAATGCAGATACGTAAAAGCGATGTATTCCTAACTACCAGCATCACGAAAACTCCGGTGAAGCAGAAGGATCCAGATCCACCGAGACGCCCGGATCCGCCGCGCGATTCTGATTCACAGAGATACAGCAGGACAACAACGACAGTTCATACAAGCGATAACGGCGAAACACATGGTGGCGCCAGCGGTAAGTTCTAGATTCAATAAATATACGTCGGGACGTACTCAAATATAAATCAGGAGGTATCTAACTATGGGCTTATTAAAAGCAGGAATCGGAGCAGCAACAGGAGTGCTGGCGGATCAATGGAGAGAGTATTTTTACTGCGAATCCCTGGGGGACGGCATCATTGCTGCAAAGGGGATGAAGCGCACATCCAGGAGAAGTTCTAATAAACGCGGAGAGGATAACATCATCAGCAACGGTTCAATCGTAGCAGTGAATGAAGGCCAATGCATGATGATCGTTGATCAGGGTGAGATTGTCGCATTCTCTTCGGAACCGGGAGAATTTGTATGGGAGAACTCCACGGAACCCTCTATTTTCTATGATGGATCTGAACAGGGAGTGGAAGAGGCATTTAATACCTTTAAAAAGCGTTTTACAATGGGCGGAGACACAGGAAAGGATCAGCGAGTCTATTTCTTCAACACAAAGGAACTCATGGGAAACAAATACGGCACACCGAATCCTGTGCCATTTCGTGTAACAGATAAGAATATAGGCCTGGATATGGATATTTCAGTCCGCTGTTTTGGAGAATATTCTTACCGCCTGAGCAATCCGATATTATTCTATAAAAATGTCTGTGCAAACTTTGAATACGAATTTACCGTTCGGGATCTGGAAAGCCAGCTGAAAAGTGAGCTGCTGAACGCCTTGCAGCCCGCATTTGCACGGATATCAGAAATGGGTATCCGCTACAGTTCACTGCCCGGGCATACAATGGAGCTCACCAATGCATTAAAGGACATCCTGTCCGATAAGTGGAACGGTACAAGAGGAATCGAAATGGTATCCATCGCCATCAGCAGCATCCGGGCATCCGAAAAAGATGAGGCATACATAAAGGAACTGCAGAGATCCGCAGTCTTCAGAGACCCGACTATGGCAGCGGCGTATCTGACAGGAGCTCAGGCAGCTGCCATGCAGTCCGCAGCCAAAAACGAAGGCACAGGTTCAGCCATGGCATTTATGGGGATGGGGATGGCAAACAATATGGGCGGAATGAACAGCCAGAACCTTTACCAGATGGGACAGCAGCAAAAAGCCAGCCAGCAGCACACAAACCAGGCAGGCCAGCCTTCAGGGGCGGTCAGCCAGGCTCCGTCAGCAGACGGCTGGACCTGCAGCTGCGGCTGTACAGGCAATAAAGGGAAGTTCTGCGCAGAGTGCGGCGCCCCAAGGCAAGTCCCGGCAGAAGGCTGGAATTGTTCCTGCGGTACTATAAACAAAGGCAAATTCTGTACAGAGTGCGGTGCGAAAAAACCCGCGGGCGTCCCCCAGTACCGCTGCGATAAATGTGGCTGGGAGCCTGAAGACATGGCCCATCCACCGAAATTCTGTCCCGAATGTGGAGACCCCTTTGATGACGGGGATCTTATATAGAAAAATCATATGAACATCTTCTGCTTACCAGGCAAGAGATAAGACAACTGGGGCTGTCGGGAAATGATATTTACTAACTACATATTGAGGCGGACTATGAAGTCAGGCTGCAATATATAGTATGAATCAATCATTTCCCGACGGCCCCATTCTCTTACTAACTCCGCTAAATGGTATCTCCCCGTCTGATATACCCCGGCCTCTCCGGCGGCGCAATCAGTTCCTTTGCATGGATCAGGTTCGCTCCCTTATCCACAACTTGATTTTCAATATGCACATCCCTCCCAATCACCGCCCCGGGCAGAATCACACAGTTTTTAACAACAGCGCCCTTTTGGATGGTGCATCCCCGTCCGATCACCGAATTCTCTACAGTTCCTTCTATCAGACATCCGTTAGACACAACAGAGGTCTTAACGGCAGCCGTCTCGAAATACTGCGTCGGACAAGAGTCGTTCGTCCTTGTATAGATCGGCCATTCCTCGTCAAACAGATTCATGGCATTCTTATAATTTATCAGCGACATATTTGCGTCATAATAGCTCTTAAAGTCAGTAATTGACGCAAAATAACCTCTGTGGGATACCCCGCGGATATCCAGTTCATTACACTGGTTATTTACAATCTGTGCAAGCGTATACATGGAGGAAAGGCTTTTCGCCTTATGGATCAGCTCAATAAACAGCTCCTTTTTCATGATATAGGTATCCATAAAAATATTTCTGCTCTTTGCTGTTCCGCGGTTTTTCTCTATAGAAAGAACGCCCTTCTGGCGGTTCAGGTTCAACAGGTCGCAGTTCAGGAATGTTTCCTTGGCATTGTCTGTGGCGTGATACAAGAGCGTAATGTCAGCGCCTGAATTTATGTGCGTATCCAAGAGCTTGTCATAATTCTCCGTATACACCATGTAGTTCGGTACAATCACCACATACGGATAATGCATTCTCTCAATGCACTCCAGGTTCTCGAGGAACGCGGCAATATCCGTATTGTAAATATCATTGTCAGAGCTGTTTTCAGAGAAAAGGACACGCAGCTTACCCCGCTTGGAGTTGATGTTATAGTGCCGCCCTGTTCCCAGGTGTTCCACAAGCGAACGCGGTTTACTGCGGGCATAGACCTGGATCTGGTCGATTCCGCTGTTGCTCATATTCGAGATTGGGAAGTCGATAACGCGGTATCTGCCCAGGAATGAAAATGCCCCGATGGTGCGGTATGACTGAAGCCCTTCTACTGAGATGTGGTTTCCGGCAGGATTTACGATTCCAAATGCTTTATCCATATTATTCTTCCCCCTTTACATTTTTAGAAACGAGTTCGATATGCTCGCTTCCTGCGCTGCCTACAACAGCATTCTTACCGACCTTAACGCCGTCGGCGATGAGCGCCCTCGTAATGCATGCGCCCTCCTCAACATCAACGCCCGGCATAAGCACGCTGTCTATGACCTTTGCCCCGGTTCTGACCGTGGCGCCTGTGAACAGGACGGAATTCTTTACCTCGCCGTTGATCTTGCAGCCCTGTGTGATGAAAGCGCGGTTGATATCGGCGTCCGGCCCGACATAATGAGGAAGGGTATATCCGTCTTCCGTGTAAATCTTCCAGGTGGAATCATTGAGATCCAGCTCATTATTCTTGTCCAGGAGATCCATATTGGCTTCCCACAAAGAATCAATGGTTCCCACATCTTTCCAGTAACCCTTGTATTTATATGCGAACAGCTCTTTCCTGTCGTTCAGAAGCGTTGGGATGATATCCTTTCCAAAGTCATGGCTGGAATCCGGATTCTTCATGTCTGCAAGAAGCATTCTGCGCAGCAGCTTCCAGTTGAATATGTAAATGCCCATGGAAGCCAGGTTACTCTTGGGCTGCGGCGGTTTTTCCTCAAACTCTACAATACGTCCGCTTTCGTCCGTATTCATGATCCCAAAACGGCTGGCCTCTTTCATCGGTACCTCGATTACCGCGATTGTTGCGTCTGCCTGGTGTTCCTTGTGATAGGACAGCATCTTGGCATAATTCATTTTGTATATGTGATCGCCTGACAGTATAAGGACATATTCCGGTGAGAAGCTGTCGATAAAATCAATATTCTGGGAAATTGCATCTGCGGTTCCGCGGTAGACGTCCAGATTGGCATCTGCTTTTTCACGCGGCGGAAGGACATATACTCCACTGTCCTGGGCATCCAGCCCCCAGCGGCGGCCGGCAGCAACATAGCTGTTTAATAAAATGGATTCGTACTGTGTCAACACCCCTACGACATCAATCCCGCTGTTGGCACAGTTGCTCAAAGGAAAATCGACAATGCGGTATTTGCCGCCATATGAAACTGCCGGTTTTGCCACCTTATTGGTCAGTTCGTGCAGGCGTGAACCCCGGCCTCCGGCTAAAATCATCGCTAACATATTATTCTGTTTCATAGTGTGTCCTCTCTTTCGTATTACTTGTTCATATTGTACAATTTTTTGGAAGATTTTACAATCCCTTTGTGCAAAAATGAGATAAATATAGACATTTTTTGTTGGAGATAATTTAGGTTTGTCGGCGAATGGAGCGCATAATGAAGGGATAGCATCCAGTCTCCAGGGACTTCTTAGGTCCGGGGCTGAATTTTTGTACAGCCAGTGTGCATTTGGACGAGTCGAATCGAACCCGTGAAATGAATATTTTCTTGTTACGGTATCCAAAATGGGGTATAATCATAAGAGTAAGAGCAGCTTCACCTTACGGTGGAGCTGATTGTAGTTTATAAGATCTGCAGCGGAAGCGGCAGAAGCTTAAATAAGGAGGAATCGATTATGTTGAGGATTGGTATGCTGACGAGCGGCGGAGACTGCCAGGCATTGAATGCCGCAATGCGCGGTGTGGTGAAGGGCGTATGTTCCAAACGTGATGATGTAGAGATATATGGATTTAAAGATGGCTATAAAGGTTTAATCTATGCAAATTTTGAGATGCTGACTTCCAAAGACTTTTCGGGAATTCTGACCCGGGGCGGTACGATCCTGGGGACATCCAGACAGCCGTTTAAGCTGATGCGGGTACCGGATGAGAACGGGTTGGATAAGGTTGCGGCTATGAAGCATACATACCATAAGCTGAGCCTGGACTGTCTTGTGATATTGGGCGGCAATGGTACGCATAAGACGGCCAATATGCTGAGGGAAGAGGGGCTGAACGTGATCACCCTTCCCAAGACGATTGACAATGATCTCTGGGGAACGGATATGACCTTCGGATTCCAGAGCGCAGTGGATATTGCTACAGATACAATTGACAGAATCCACACAACGGCTACCTCACACAGCCGTGTATTTATTATAGAAGTAATGGGACATAAGGTGGGTCATGTAACACTGCATGCGGGGGTTGCGGGGGGCGCGGATATTATTCTGCTTCCGGAGATTCCTTATGATATTGACGTCATTGCTGATGTGATTCAGAAGCGTTCTGCGGCGGGCAAGCCATTTACCATACTGGCGGTTGCCGAGGGAGCGATTTCTAAGAAGGATGCTCAGCTGAAAAAGAAGGATTATAAGGAAAAGCTGGCTAAGAGAAAGTACCCGTCTATTGCCTATGAACTGGCCGAGCAGATTCAGCAGAAGACAGATAAAGAAGTGCGCATTACGGTTCCGGGACATACCCAGAGGGGTGGTTCTCCATGCGCGTACGACCGTGTATTTTCCACAAGAGTGGGTGCCGCGGCAGCAGAACTGATTCTGAAAGAAGAGTTTGGCTATATGATCGCCATGAAAAATGGAGAGACGACTAAGGTGCCGCTTCAGGATGTGGCAGGGAAGCTTAAGACAGTGGATCCGAATTGCAGCCTGATTAAAGAGGCGAAGATGACGGGGATCAGTTTCGGGGATGAAGTGTTCCGGTAACTGGTGAACCGGGGTAACTGGTAAGCTGCGGGATAAATAAGATTAGACAGAGGTGTGATTCATGTCGTATACGGCGCTTTACAGAAAGTTCCGTCCCACCTCATTTGAGGATGTAAAGGGACAGGACCATATTATTACAACATTGCAGAACCAGATTAAGGCAAACCGGATCGGCCATGCCTATTTGTTCTGCGGAACCCGGGGAACCGGGAAGACTACGGTGGCGAAGATATTTGCCAAAGCAGTTAACTGCGAGAACCCGGTGGATGGCAGTCCCTGCGGGGAATGCGCGATGTGCCGATCAATAGCGGCGGGAACGTCGATGAATGTGATTGAGATTGACGCTGCTTCCAACAATGGTGTGGATAACATCCGGGAGATCCGGGAGGAGGTGGCCTACCGCCCCACGGAGGGCCGGTATAAGGTCTACATCATAGACGAGGTGCATATGCTTTCCATAGGCGCTTTTAATGCGCTCTTGAAGACGCTGGAGGAGCCGCCGGAGTATGTCATCTTTATACTGGCAACGACAGAGGTGCATAAGATACCCATTACGATCCTTTCGAGGTGCCAGCATTATGACTTTAAGAGGATCAGCATCGAGACGATATCGGCCAGACTCCAGGAGCTGATGGTGACAGAGCAGGTGGATGTGGAAGATAAGGCGATCCGGTATGTGGCCAAAGCTGCGGACGGTTCCATGCGTGACGCGCTGAGCCTCCTGGACCAGTGTATTGCATTCTATCTGGGGCAGAAACTGACCTATGACAATGTGCTGGAAGTACTGGGGGCAGTGGACACGGATGTGTTCAGCCAGCTGCTGCGCAATATCATAAAGCGGGATATACCAAGGGTATTGGACACGGTGGAAGACCTTGTGATGCAGGGGCGGGAACTGACCCAGCTTTCTTCAGATTTCACATGGTATCTCAGGAACTTGCTTCTGGTGAAAACATCTGATAATATAGAGGATGTGATTGATGTATCTACGGAGAATATGCTGCAGCTGAAGGAGGAGGCTCAGATGATTGAGCCCGATATGCTGCTCCGCTATATCCGTATTTTTTCCGAGCTGTCCGGGCAGCTCAAATATGCAACGCAGAAGAGGGTTATGCTGGAAGTTGCGCTGATTAAGCTGTGTACACCAGCCATGGAAGTGGAGCAGGATACGTTGCTGGACCGCATCCGCGCTGTGGAAGAAAAGTTGGAGAAGGGAATTCCAGCAGGCGCAGTTACGGAAAAGGTTGTTTATGTCAGCGGCGACGGCGGTACGGCTGGCCGGCCTGAAAAGCAGGCAGAACCGGAGCTGCCCAACGCAATTCCTGAAGATATCCAGGAAGTTGTGAAGAACTTCAGACCTATTGCAGATGAGGCCTCCGGAATGCTCCGCACCTTTCTCAAGAAGGCCAGGCTGAGCCTGGGGGGAGACAACCGGCTGATGATTGTGATGCCGGGAACACTGGAGGCAGAGGTGGTTGGCACAGAAGGGCACCGTAAGGAGCTGGAAGAGCTGATTGAGAACCGGATCGGAAAGAAAGTGGAAGTGGAGGTCCGTCATGTAGAAGAAGGGCGGCACTTTGAGGATACATTTGTAGACATCGAAAAGAAAATTAATATGGAAATCATAGTGGAGGATTAGTCATGGCAAAAAGAGGTGGATTTCCAGGCGGCGGAATGCCTGGCAATATGGCAAACTTAATGAAGCAGGCGCAGAAGATGCAGCGCCAGATGGAGGAGCAGGCAAAAGAGCTTGAGACAAAAGAATACACGGCAACAGCCGGTGGCGGCGCAGTAGAGGTAACGATGAACGGTAAGCGTGAGGTACTGCGCGTGAAACTGGAGGAAGAAGTAGTGGATCCGGAAGACATCGAGATGCTTCAGGATCTGATCGTAGCGGCAACCAACGAAGCCCTGAGAAAAGTGGATGAAGAGTCCAATTCAGCAATGAGCAAGCTGACGGGAGGACTTGGCGGCGGAATGCCGGGAATGTTCTAAATATTCTGACAATGGTGCTCAAAAGGGTCAGACCCCTTTGCAGAAGGGTCTGACCCTTTTGGACTACTTTGTTAAGGATGTAACAAAGAAACAGGAGTGATACGAAATGGATTATTACAGTAACCAAATCAGCCGGCTAATCGAAGAGTTTTCCCGCCTGCCCGGGATCGGGACTAAGTCTGCGCAGCGCCTGGCTTTTCATATTATTAATATGCCAAAGGAACAGGTGGATAATCTGGCTAAATCGCTAGTTGATGCGCGCAATAATGTGCGGTACTGCGCACAGTGCTGCACGCTGACGGACCGGGAACTCTGTCCGATCTGCAATAACCCGGATCGGGATCAGAAGACAATTATGGTGGTGGAGACGCCCCGGGATCTGGCGGCCTATGAGAAGACAGGAAAATACAACGGCGTTTATCATGTCCTTCATGGAGCAATATCCCCCATGCTTGGTATCGGGCCGGGAGATATCCGGCTTAAGGAGCTTATGGAGCGTCTGCAGGGGGATGTCGATGAGGTGATTATAGCCACCAACTCCAGTCTCGAGGGGGAGACGACGGCTATGTATATCAGCAAGCTGATTAAGCCTACAGGGATTAAGGTCAGCAGGATCGCCAGTGGTGTTCCGGTGGGCGGCGATCTGGAGTATATAGATGAAGTGACCCTCCTTCGGGCTTTGGAAGGCAGAACTGAACTGTAAGCAGATGAATCAGGTACGAAGGAAGTGGGATGATGTATAAGAAAAAGGTGACATCTTCAGATGTGGCGCGCAAAGCGGGGGTATCACAATCCACCGTCTCCATGGTCCTTAATAAGAAGTATAACGTTTCCTTTTCAAAGGACGTGGTGCACAAGGTCGAGGAAGCGGCCCGGGAGCTGGGATATGAACTGCCTAAGAGAAAACGGAAAAAGGAAAATAAGCGGGAAAAGCTGCTGGTTGTGCTCTGTCCTAATCTGACAAACCCCTATTATGTGATGCTGCTGCAGGGAATCGAATCCCGCGCGACAGAGCAGGGATTCGGGCTGTTTGTCTGCAATACACAGAGGAACCTTGAGCTGGAAGAGCGTTATTTGAAAATGATGCCGTCGCTGAACCCACAGGGCGTGATCTATACCTGCAACCCAAGCAGATGTTTTATGCCCATTGTGGAGGAAATGTCGGAGCGGATTCCATTTGCCATCATTAATAATCAAAATGAAAAGCTGGATGTGGACGCCGTAGAGCTTGACAATTCCAAGCTCGGCAGAATTATGGCCCGGCACCTGTTGGAACTGGGGCACAGGCATGTGGCATATATAGCGCCGCCTTTAACAGTAAGGCAGAAGCAGCGCTCAAAGCGGGTGGAAGGATTTCTTAAAGAATTTAAAGATGCGGGCCTGGGGGAAAACGTGATTATCAAGGCTGCCAATGAGCAGATTGATAAGGATATTCCGGGAATTGATTCTGAGTACAGAATCGGGTATGACCTGACTAAGGAGCTGCTGGCGGAATATCATAATCTGACGGCCATTGTAGGGCTGAACGACATGATTGCCTTCGGCATCCTGGATGCTCTATATGATGAAAAGTACAGAGTACCCGGCGATATGTCCGTAATGGGCTGTGACAATACACTGTTTGCAAGAATGCATAACATATCCCTAACGACGATAGAGCACTTTGTAATTTATAAAGGCCGGGATGCCTGTGATATTATTATGAAGAAAATAAAGACGCGGGACAAGCAGTATTCCGAGATGGAACCTGTCAGCATTTATCATGTAGAGTATGAACCCCGGATCGTTACAAGAGGGACGACCTCATATCCCCGAAGCAGAAAAAAGAAAAATTAATGCGGTGGAAAAAATTATTATTAATAATTCAATTAAAAAACAATCGTGTTCATAAAAGTTCGCCTTATAAACAACTGTAAAAGGCGTGTATGAATTTTACAGGGGTATTATAGAGGAACAATAACCACTTGAAGATAATTAATATTTTGATTATATTAATAGAATGAAATTATTAATAATTTTCGGGCTATTGACCCGCCCTATACGAGCGCTTATAATTATAATATAGAAACTAAGGGATTTTCGTTCAAGGAGGAACAAATCATGAAATTTTTTATCGACACAGCAAAAGTAGAGGATATTAAGAAAGCTAACGATATGGGCGTTATCTGCGGAGTAACAACGAACCCTTCACTGATCGCAAAAGAAGGACGAGTTTTTGAGGAAGTAATCGCAGAAATCGCCTCGATCGTAGACGGACCGATCAGCGGCGAAGTTAAGGCTACCACAACAGATGCAGAAGGCATGATTGCAGAAGGCAGAGAGATTGCGAAGATTCACAAGAACATGGTCGTTAAGATTCCGATGACAGTAGAAGGCCTGAAGGCATGTAAAGTCCTTTCTTCTGAAGGGATTAAGACAAATGTAACATTAATCTTCTCCGCAAATCAGGCTCTTCTTGCGGCGAGAGCCGGAGCCACATACGTATCTCCGTTCCTGGGACGCCTGGATGATATTTCGGTACGTGGAACAGATCTGATAGCAGAGATCGCACAGATATTTGAAGTTGCAGGCATCAAATCAGAGATCATCGCAGCAAGCGTGCGTAATCCGATCCATGTAACAGACTGTGCACTTGCAGGAGCAGATATTGCAACCGTTCCATACAGCGTGATCGAGCAGATGACACATCACCCATTGACAGACGCAGGAATCGCAAAGTTCCAGGCAGATTACAGAGCAGTATTTGGTGAATAATTTAACAAACAGGGGCAAAGGGGTCAGACCCCTTATGAAGCAGGAGGAATTTCAATGAATAAGTTAGAATTGATGAAGACTGCAAATGAGGTCCGCAAGGGCGTTGTAACAGCAGTCCACAGTGCAAAATCAGGCCATCCAGGCGGTTCTTTATCCGCAGCCGATATTTTCACATATCTGTATTTTGAAGAAATGAATATTGATCCGAAGGATCCTAAGAAGGCGGATCGTGACCGTTTTGTATTGTCTAAAGGGCATACGGCTCCCGGATTATATTCCGCACTGGCTAACAGAGGATATTTTCCGGTTGAAGATCTGAAGACACTGCGCCACACCGGCTCTTATCTTCAGGGACATCCGGATATGAAGCACATTCCGGGTGTTGATATGTCATCCGGTTCTTTGGGACAGGGAATCTCGGCAGCAGTAGGTATGGCAATCACAGCCAAGCTTTCAGGAGATGATTACAGGGTATATACCCTTGTCGGTGACGGCGAGATCCAGGAAGGACAGGTATGGGAGGCTTCTATGCTTGCAGCACACAGAAAGCTGGACAATCTGGTTGTAATCGTGGACAATAATAACTTGCAGATTGACGGAGCAATTGATGAAGTTAACTCACCATACCCGATCGATAAAAAGTTTGAGGCTTTTAATTTCCATGTAATTAACATTGATGGAAATGATTTCGATCAGATTGATGCTGCATTTAAAGAAGCGAGAACTGTAAAAGGGCAGCCGACTGCAATCATCGCGAAGACGGTAAAAGGAAAGGGCGTTTCCTTT
Organism: Faecalicatena contorta; assembly: GCF_001404335.1. Taxonomy (GTDB): domain Bacteria; phylum Bacillota; class Clostridia; order Lachnospirales; family Lachnospiraceae; genus Faecalicatena; species Faecalicatena contortus_B. The sequence goes on along the minus strand of NZ_CYZU01000030.1, from coordinate 41,229 downwards.
ATGGAAAATCAGGCTTCCTGGCATGGAACGGCTCCTAATGACGAGCAGTATGAGGTTGCCATGAAAGATTTAGAGAAAGTGGGTGAAGCATTATGTCAGAAGTAAAGAAGATTGCAACAAGAGAAAGTTATGGCAATGCTTTGACTGAACTTGGAAAAGAACATGAAGATGTGGTAGTACTGGATGCAGACCTTGCAGCAGCGACAAAGACAGGTGTATTCAAAAAGGCATTTCCTGAAAGGCATATCGACTGTGGCATTGCCGAGAGCAATATGATGGGAGTTGCAGCGGGGCTGGCAGCAGCCGGGAAAGTGCCGTTTGCCAGCTCATTTGCCATGTTTGCGGCAGGGCGTGCTTTCGAGCAGGTGCGCAATTCCATCGGATATCCGAAGCTGAATGTAAAGATCGGCGCTACACATGCAGGGATTTCCGTAGGAGAAGACGGTGCGACGCACCAGTGCAACGAAGATATTGCCCTGATGAGGACGATACCGGGTATGGTTGTGATTAATCCGTCCGACGATATAGAAGCAAAGGCAGCCGTGAAGGCAGCATATGAACACGTTGGGCCGGTATACATGCGTTTCGGAAGACTGGCCGTGCCGGTGATCAACGATAATCCGGACTATAAATTTGAGATCGGAAAAGGGGTTGTGCTTCGTGAGGGAAAAGACCTCACAATTATCGCAACGGGCCTTCCTGTAGCAAACTGCCTGGAAGCAGCGGAAATGCTGTCGGCAGATGGAGTCGATGCAAAAGTGATTAACATTCATACCATTAAACCTTTAGACGAGGATTTGGTAGTTGTAGCTGCGCAGGAAACCGGCAAAGTCGTTACAGTTGAGGAACATTCCGTAATTGGGGGACTGGGCAGTGCTGTGTGTGATGTACTCTCAGAGAAGGCGCCCACAAAAGTTATGAAGATCGGCATTTATGACACTTTTGGAGAGTCAGGGCCGGCAGTAGAACTGGTTAAGAAATATGGACTCGATGCTGAAAGTATATATAAGAAAGTAAAAAGTTTCCTTTAGGTCCTAAAGAATATGAAAGGGGTCATACCCTCTCCGCAGGAGGGTATGACCCCTTTGAATTTTGAACTACCGCTGGCTTGTCTCCAGAGTCCCGCAGTACTTATCTGTAAAGGTAGTGATCCACCCCTCTTTTGTCCGGGGAACACGAAAAAGCGTTACCGGCCACATGTGGCTCAGGATAATATCTTCCTCCTTGTGGTTAAGCTCAAAAAACTTTTTCGCATGCTTAAAAGCACATTTTGGATGTGTCATTCCGTGAAAGTGATCTCCGGTCCGGGCGGCATGTGTATGCCAATCATATAGAAACAAGTCGTGAAGCATACCTCCACGGGCGGCCGACCGCGCATCAAGCTGAAAAAATCTGCACCAGACATAGTTGTAATAAGCGACATGAAGGCAGTGCTGATAGCAGCTGGTATGGCCATGGTGAGGATACAGCTTCATACGTAATACAACGGGATGCTCAGCAATATCCTTAATGCATTCATAAAATTCATCCCCCCAGTCCCGGCGCAGGTCTTCCTTCTTATAGGAAGCCTCACGGCGGAGGTTATGCAATAATTTATTTTTAAATCTCATGACAGACACCTCTAAGTATTTATTTATGTGTAAACATTATCTATAATTTATATCCAAATTTATATCCATAATAACACTTCATATATTCAGTTTCAATTTTTCATAGAAAATTTAAGAAAAATATGATATTCTATTATTAATCTGATTCTATTCTTTAATGCAAAAAAAATAAACCGTTCGGGAGAATATCCGATCATCAGCGGCGAAAGCCATTCCCATTATTTTCAATTCCATTTCGGAACAACAATTCACAGTAAGCATTTTTAAAAATTTACTTTAGACAATTGTTTCAGGCAAAGACAGAGGAGGAGTTATATGCCGAGAAAGAACAGAAGAGAGAGCAGAACAGAAGTCTACCATATTATAGCCCGCGGCAACAACAAAGAAAAAATATTTGAAAAGAACAGTGACAAAATAGCATTTATGAATATTTTGAAAAAAAGGCAGGCAGACTATTTAACTGAAATATATGCCTACTGCGTTATGTCTAATCACATACATATCATGATGAAAGCCAGGTATGACATCCTGCCCAGGTTCATGCAGCGCATCAATTCGACATATGCTGAGTACTATAATGCCAAATACGACAGAACTGGACACGTATTCCAGGGACGTTATTACAGTGACTGCGTAGAAACAGAAGAATATTACTGGTGCTGCCTGCGTTATATCCACAATAATCCGGTCAAAATTAACCTGGCAGCACACCCTTTTGACTATGAATTCAGTAGTGCAGCGGAATATCGCGCGGGAACTGCAGAGCTCATAGATGAGGGCTCATACAACATGTTAAGAACCCGATTTCCCAACCCGGAGGACTTCTGGGGATTCCATCGCCTGTTTGAAGAAAAATCATTTCTCGACACCGTTGAAGATGAGAGGATTCATAACTATGAACGAGTTAGAATTTTAGTTCAGAAATACATGTTCGAAAAACAAATTGAAGATATTCAGATTGTATTAACAGTCAGGAAGATAAGGCGGGAATTCCTTGAAACATGCATGCTGGATACAGGACTTTCAGAGCGGAAAATTGAGAATATTCTGAAAACGGAGTGCAAAGGGGTCAGACCCCTTCACAGTATTTTTGTCGAACGCACCTGACACCAAGCGATAAATTCAGCCTTTTCGTTATGCTATGCTTATGAAAAATTTTATTCAGAGGTGAGTGTAATGGAGAGACAAATTCCTAAAAATGTGCGTCAAATCGGGAATGTCAGTGACAGCCCGAAGATTTATGTAGAAGATTATGTAGATACATTTTTCGCCCAGTTGTGCGAAAAAGCGGGGGAGGGACCGATCGGTGCATTCCTGGTAGGAGATATCCAGAAAACAGATGATGAGGAGTATGTATACATATATGGAGCGATCCAAATGCACGATTTAAAATTATCGGGCAGCGATTATGTAATAGACGAGGATACATGGAAAACAGCCTACGAAGACTGCAAACAATATTTTGAAGACGGAGAGATGCTGGGCTGGTTTGTTGCGCATCAGGGGGTACCGCTGACGCCGGAACACAGTACGGTGAAGCTCCACAGAAAATCGTTCCCGAAGAAAAACACGGTGTTTATCATGAAAGATCCTGTGGAGAAGGACGAGGTGTACTTTGCACTGAAGTTCAATGATCTGATGGAAATAGGCGGACACTATACATATTATGAAAAAAATCCATGTATGCAGAACTATATGATCTCGACTAGAAAGAAGAATGGGGTGTGTCCCTCGGAAACTGTTGAGGATAGAGCTGCAAAGGACTTTCGCAGTCTGGTTAGAACCCGCGAGGAACAACAGCAGCAGAAAAGAAGCAACCACCTGATGTACGCTGTCAGTGCGTGCCTGGTGCTGATCGTCATTATCATGGGTGTCACCACGATCAACAATTTTGACAAAATGAAATCGGTGCAGACCGCTTTGAACAATCTCACGAGTACCACGTCTTCGGACAAGCAGCCTGTGGAGGCGAAGGAGACCAGTGGGAATGTAACAGCAGTTACCAATGAACCGTCGGGTGAACCACTGCAGCAGGAGGCCGGGCAAAAGGATGCTCAGGAGGATACCGGGCAGAAAGACGATGAAGGACAGGCTCCCGCCGATTCGGATCAGCCGCAGGATACTGACGAAGGCGGTCAGGATGCCGATGCGGCGAAAACAGACGCGGGTGTCAACGGCAGCGATGGCGTATATATCGTGGAACAGGGCGATACACTGGCAATAATAAGCCGGAAAACATATGGAGATGTCACCCATGTGGATGCGATCTGCAAAATGAACGGTCTGACGGATGGAAATCTGATTTACGTCGGGCAGAAATTGCTATTACCATAAAATGATGTTATAATCTTTTGGTAAGACGAAAGAATGCATTAAGGGGACAGACATGACGCAAAAGAAAAATCCATATTTGAAACTGGCCGGCCCGGTGGATTTGGAGAAAATAAAACAGTCGGCAAAGCGGCACAGAAAAGATGCGGTAAAGCGATGGAGCATAGCCGCTCTGCTGATCATCATGATCGTAAGCGGATCGTACCTGCTGGTAAAAAACCGGTCCTACACCAGTGTACGTACGGCTGCATCATACGAAGAAGAAACCTCGGACACCAACCGGTATGCCCAGTTCGGCGACGGAATCGTGCGTTACAGCCGGGATGGTATCGTATATTTGAACAGAAAGAATGAAGAGCAGTGGATTCAGCCATGCCAGATGAAGAATCCGGTGATCGATGTCAATGAAGAAACATTTGCCGTGGCAGACAGTGGAGGCAACGCCATATTGGTATTCACGGAAACGGGCCTGAAAGGCGAGATGGAGACGACGCTCCCAATTGAAAAAATGTCGGTATCCAGCCAGGGAATTGTAAGTGCAATCCTGAAAAATGAAGGCGCCCCAATGATTGTATCATACGATGCCACGGGAAATATTCTCGTAGAACATCAGGCCACATTGAACAGCACGGGGTATCCGCTTGCTCTGGACCTGTCACGGGACGGCATGACACTAGCCGTTTCCTACTTGTCAACGAAGGACGGAACTGTGAAGTCCAGAGTTGCCTACTACAATTTCGGCGAGGAAGGCAAATCCAGGACCGATTATGAAGTGAGCATGGAGGAGTACGACGGGAGTATCATCCCGGAGGTATATTTTATGGACGATACCACATCTGTTGCGGTCAGTGACAGTTCCTTTATCATATATGAGGGAAAGGAAACGCCGCAGAAGAAAAAGGAAGTGGAGATTAATCAGGAAATAAAAAGTGTATTTCATACAGACAAATACATAGGCTTTGTGCTATTGAATAAGAATAAGTCGGGCTACGAGGCCCGCCTGTATAATAAGTCAGGCAAACAGGTCATGAACAAAGCATTTACCGGAGAGTACAGCAACGTCAGAATGCATGAGGATGAGATCATCATGTTTGAGGGAACCAAGTGCTGTATTATTACAAAGAACGGAATCATGCGGTTCAAAGGCGACCTGCAGACCAATGCATTGGAAGTCATCCCTGCGAGGGGAATAAACAGATACCTGGTGATGAGCGCCGATGAACTGAGAATCGTTTATCTGGTGAAATAGGAGAAGATATGAATAACTGGTTATTAATCATGGTCGGCGTTATATTTATAATCTGCATGGCAGTGGGATATCTGAGAGGCTTTTTCAGAATAGCGCTTTCTTTGTTATCCGTTGTGCTTACAATCGTACTTATGATTGTACTGAACCCTTACGTAGCACACGCACTGACCAAATATACACCGATTTCTGAAATGATAGAAACAAAATGCACTGAGGCATTCATGCCTGAGATCTCGGCAGATGAACTGTCAAAAGTGGATTTAAGCGGTACCCCCCTTGCCGGGCTGAGCGGAGACGATCTGGCGAACCTGAAAGAGCTGGACTGGGAACGGCTGGGGATTACTGCAGAGGATGTCCTTAAGGTAGTGGGGGAGATTCCAAAAGACGCACAGATAAAGCAGATCGAGAATTCGGCGCTGCCATCCTTTATGAAAAACATCATTCTGGAAAATAATAACTCAGAGATATACAGCGAGCTCAATGTATCCAGCTTTCCGGAATACGTGGCCTCCTATATATCCAGAATGGTTATAAAAATAGTATCATTTCTGGTGACATTCCTGCTTGCCATCATCATCGTAAGGGCATTGATGGCCGCTGTGGATATCATCGGAGAACTTCCGGTCGTGGGCCTGCTCAACCGTTTTGCGGGTGCACTGGCAGGAATTTTTGTGGCGCTCCTGATTGTGTGGATTGCGTTCCTTATCCTGACTCTCGTATATACGACGGCAGTCGGTAAAATGTGTTTTGACCTGATCGAGGACAGTGCAATACTGACGTTCTTGTATGATAAAAATATCCTGCTTCAGAAATTACTGAAGTTTTAATATAGATGCAACAAAGTTTTTTGGTGTTTTAATATATGGGGTGCTGTAAAATAACTGGGGAACCAGTTGTTTTATGGCGCCCTTTTATTGGAACTGAATTGTAACAGCTAAGGTTACTATATCTGATATAAAATATATAAGAAGATTCATTTACAAACTTGAAAAAAATGGATATAATGAAAATTGTCGTAACAGTTCAGCCAAGCCTGAATTGTTACAAAGTGTCAGCCTGTTTCAAATATTTTGCTGATTATGATACAACTTAGAGCATAATAAATTATTGGGAGAAATAAGATGGGATTTTATCAAAATGCATGTAAGCCCGAAGGATTAGACGGGAAAAAGATGATTCATCAGATGAACAGCCGCCACATCGCTATGGCAGAGTGGGGCTTCAGCCATATTACAATACACGAAGGTGACGCAGCTTTAGATATTGGCTGCGGCGGCGGGGTAAATATAAAAACGCTGCTTGAAAAAAGCGTTTATGGCAAAGCAAAAGGGATTGATTACTCGGAAGTCAGTGTAGAAGAGTCCAGGAAGATGAATGAAGAGGCAGTTAGATCCGGACGATGTGAAATACTGCATGGAGACGTGATGGACCTTCCGTTTACGGACGCATCGTTTCATGTGGTAACCGCATTTGAGACGATATATTACTGGCCTGACCTTTCCAAAGCCTTTGCACAGGTATATAGGGTTCTAAAAGAGAGTGGAATTTTTATGATCTGTAATGAGTCCAACGGTGAAGATGAAGAAGGGGAACAATGGGCGGAAATCATTGAAGGGATGACGGTATATAATTCTGAGCAGATTCAGATTTTATTGCAGCAGGCTGGATTTGCAAACATCAAAATAGATACAAATGATAAGGGCTGGCTCTGTGCAGTTGGAGAGAAAAACAGCAGATAGGTTATCGCGGACGTATCTGCGGCCTCTGTTGGGGAATAGGGGGGATCCGGAGTGTGCGGTCAACACTCCAGATATTTTACCATAATATATTCCTCCTGATTCTCACGTACAACCTGAAAACCTAGATCAAGATACATTTTTGCGGCATAATTGGCCTTCTGAACAGACAGGGAAACCTGTCTGTAATTATTTTCTTTTAGTAGAGAACACATGCTTTTCATCAGAGCGGTTCCGATTCCAATACCCCGGTACTCTTTATAAACAGAGACGGCTAATGACGGAGTTTCATCATCTATATGCCCATAGTCGTTCATAATACGTACCCAGACTGCCCCCACGATTCTACCGCCGGCTTCTGCCATCAGGCATTTATCAGCCTCCTGTGTGCCGAAGCCAGAGACATAAACCTGGAGATCAGGCGATGCTGTAACGGATCTTGGCGGCGCTTCTGTTCCATCCGGAATAAAGATTGCTTCGTACAAAAAAGTATCTAATAAAGGGTATTCTGAATCAGTTATTTCACGTATCTGGTAATTCATATCCATCCTCCTGATTAGTGAATTCATTGCATCTGTTTAGTGGGATAATCTATACAATTATTTATCTTAACATATCTATTTCTCCATTAAATCCAGTATAGCATGATTATAATAAAAAAGAAAAGAAAGTTGGATAAACATATAGAAACTAAAACGTATCTATGTAAAACATAATATGGGAACATCTAATACATAGAGCCAGGATGTATGGAAAAACAGATAATAGGCGATGCGATACATAAGGGATGGAGCATAGGAAATCGAATATAGGCAGGGTATATAAAAATCCCCGGGCTGGAATAGCTCGGGGATTCTAATGATTTTAACATACAGTACGTCTTTTCACTACCAGCAAAAACATAATGGTCTTTTAGAGTTTGAACAGACGTTCTGCATTGCCATGCGCAAATTTTTCCCGGTCCTCTTCGCTGATACTCGGACAATTGAAGAGCTTATCAGCTCCTTCAACAGAAGCAAACGGATAATCTGCAGAGTATATAATGCGGTCAGCACCAAGGACTTTTACACAGAACTCGAAGCATTCCGGTGACTGAATACCACTGGATGTAACATACATGTTATTGCGCAGATAATAGCTTGGGTCATGCTTAAGTCCTGCAAATTCTTTCGGCATAGCGGTATCAAAACGATCAACGTAATAAGGCAGTAATTCTCCCCAGTGACCAAGGATCATCTGAAGATCCGGGTGACGGTCAAATACACCTGACATAACCATATGCAGCATATGAAGGCCTACATCTGTATGCCATCCCATACCATAGCGGGAGTATGCAGAGACCATTTCGTCATTAAATCCGGAATAGCACAGCGCTGTGATCTCTGCCGGCGGAGCTCCTGGATGGAGGTAAATAGGTACATCAAGTTTCTCGCAGGCTGCGAGAAGATCTTCAAATTCAGGATCATCAAGGAATTTCGTTCCGTTTACACGGTTCCCGATCAGGCAGCCGACAAATCCTAATTCTTTCACTGCACGTTCCAGCTCAGGGGCGCACGCCTCCGGAACTGCCGTTGGAATTGCCGCAAAGCCTGCAAAACGATCCGGGTGGCGTTTTATAGCCGCTGCCAGAAAATCATTGGCTTCCTTACAGTTCTGCACAGCTACTTCAGCTGTCCAAACCTGGCCGAATGGAGTGGATAGTACCTGCATTGTCACGTCATCCTGATCCATAATTCCAATACGCACATCGTCAAGATCTGTTGCACACGCTGGATTGGTTAACCAGGGGGCTCCGAGCATCGTGCCCTGTTCCAGCGGCGGTAATCCTTTCGGTGCAGGTGCACCAGGCTTTGGCGGCATAACAAAATGTTCTTCTGCTGCGATAATCTTCATAAATCATTCTCCTTTTTAATATAATATTTTTTTATTGATATTAATGCTGCATTAAGTTTAATTAGCGGCTGCTTTACTAACAACTGCTTTCTCTTTATTGGATGGAACTTTTGGTGATCCCCACATCCCCACAACCCATTTTGTAATAAATGGACTTACAAGGCCCGTAATAACAATGGCCAATGCAATCTGTGAACCTGCTGTGCCGATATATGCCTCATAAGTCGGGTCGGCAGCCAGCATTGCGGGTACTGTCATTGCGATACCGGCTACGCTGCACCAGGCTGTACCACAGTAACCCGGACGACGATTGATAACTTTGTCTACAAAAAGCATAATTACAACGTTGATAATCAGGAATACAACGGCTAAGAGAACACCTGATAAACCTGCTTTTAAAGCACTGACAAGGTTGATTGACGAGCCGAAGCAGGCTCCCATAAATGGAATCAGGATCGGGGTGGCAGGCTTCATCATTTTAGCAAAATTCGGGTCAATATTTCCAAGCAGCATTCCTAAAAAGAAAGGAACTAATATGGTGATTACACTCATAATATCAAAAGCTCCGCCCGTTGCTGTTGCTAAAATCATGATAGGGAAACAAGGCATGGAAGCCAGATTCATTACTGCAAAGTTTCCTAAATCCGCAGGCTCGCCATAGTCTGCTGCTAATCCCATGAATACTCCGGGGTTTGTACTGCAGATAACCGTAACAAATGCAACTGCACTGATTCCCCAGATACCGTCAACACCAAACATTTTTACGAAGAGAGTGCCGAATCCAAAAGCAATTGCAAATTTGGCTATCGTGAGAGCACCGCATCTTTTGAGAACAGTTCCTAAAGTCTTAACATTAATACCTGCACCGGTAGCAAACAAGATGATCCCCGCAACGGTCAATGTACCTGTTTTATACATTGCGGTTGTCATTCCTCCGAAAGAGGTCAGTAAGTCGGGAAAGATGGTATTAATTAATGCCACAGTAAACATCGGGAAAAGCAATGATCCACCTGGTATCTTCTTAAAAATTCCATAAATATCTATCACTGTATTTTTCTCTCCTTTCAATAACTAAACATGGTTAACATCTATTGCATCGGCCTTTGCTTTTTCTTAATATTAACAGTTAAAAACACAGATTTCGACCATTAAAAAAATAAGTTTTGTTGGTTAACCGTCACCCCTCTTTTTTGTGGTGAGTAACCGGAAGAAAACCCACAAAGTAAGCGAAATTGATTATTATAAAAGATAAGGTATTATGCTATAATTTATAGAGCTGGTAAGGTTGATGAGAAAGAAAAGCAGAGAAGTGGAAGGGAGATTTCTATGGCAGATTTGAGGAAAAAAAAGACCAAAGCACTAATTCAAAATGCATTAATCGAGTTGTTAAAAGAGAAGAGTATTCATTGCATTACAATTACAGATATATGTGCGAAAGCCCAGATTAACCGCTCCACATTTTACAGCCACTATGAAGATATTAATATTTTTTTGGAACAGACGATGACAGAAGTTGCGCAGGGATTAACAAAAGCGGTTTCAGACTCCTTTGAAAATCCAAATAAGCTGATGAAAAAAGGCGAGGCATACGAATGCTACTACAACTGGTTCTGTCATGTTCGGGATCATGGTGAACTATTTTCTTTACTATTAGGTCCGAACGGTTCTTTAGAATTTGATGCATTAATTCTGGAGCAGGGAATCGACTGGTATACTACGATGCTGCGCCCCATTGCCCATAAATTCGAGGATATCATTCCGCTGGATGTTTTGACGAATTATATTATCGGTGCGCACTATGGGCTTCTAAAGTTTTATATAAAAAGTAATTTTAAGTATAGTGCAGAATATATGACCGAAAAAATGGTCAATCTGACTTTTACCGGAATTATACCGATGCTGGGGATACTGAATGAATAAAGTCTGCTATTTATATGCTTTAATTACGGATGGAACAGAATTGTGCACCACAATACTAAAATATTCAATTAAACGTTCTTTATCATATTTTTCTGGATGCCGGAATAAGTTAATCAGCATACCAGCAATACCTTCGGCATAAAGATCGCATAAAAAAATCCGGAAATCATCAGAAATGGTGGTTTCCATTTTTGTTTCAGTAGTTCTAATAATTGTTTCGATAATACCAATAAAATCCTGATAGAAAAAACGTTTTAATTCATCCCTTCCGACAGAGTCGTAGATACAGTTCAGAAAATATGAATTTTCTTCAACATAATTAATTACAAAAAGAAAGGCATCCTGATAATCAATAAGAAGATCAAATTTTTTTACTACTTCAATCGCTTCTTGTTCCAGCATCCACTTCAATAATCCATAAATATCTTCAAAATGATAATAGAATGTCTTGCGGTTAATGTTACATTCACGAATTAATTCGCTGATCGTGATCTTAGAAAATGTCTTATGCCTCATTAATTCTTTTAAGGCGTCACATATAGCCTTTTTTGTTCGTAACGAAGTTTCTTCGTGCGTCATTTTTCGAATCTCCTTTCACAGATATCCATAAAAAAATCATATATTTATTATACAACTGACCATCAAAATAGCAAGGGTTCTGCATTATGATTTGACCGTCAAATGAGTGCCATTTGTCCGTATTTACACAGATAAGGCTGGTTTGACCGTGGAATGACAACCGCTATTTTCCTATAATTAGCTCAATCGGAGGTGAAATTGTATGGAAATGACCTATACGGTTCAAGTAAAAGTTCCGCTTGGAATTCGGCACGGCAAAATGCGGCTGCAAATAAACAATGGAATCATTGCAGGAGAATTGGAATTACTTGGTTCAGTTGAAAAAGTAGAAGGGGTTCTATCGAAGAACGGAACTATTCGTCTGAATGGAAATCTTGCATCTCCGATCCGGTGCATTCCATTCAAAGGAACAGGCACCATGAAAGATGGCGCAATCCATATGAAGCTTGTGCATGGTGAAGCCGATTACCAGCTGACAGGAAATCTGTCGGACGGGAAAGGAGAAAACAAAGTATGAAGAAGTTTTATCAATGGGTTGTAAATCATCCCTCAATTATTATTACAACATTTGCAGTTCTCTTCATCATCTGTGCATTGTGCAAACAAATGGTATCTGTAGATTATGATATGAATGATTATCTGCCGGAGAACAGCCCATCCACGGTTGCACTTGATCTCATGGATACAGAATTTGGAGGCGGCATTCCCAATGCCAGAGTCATGGTAAAGAATACGACAGTGCCGGAGGCCCTGGAATATAAGGCGGAAATCGAGGCAGTAGATGGTGTAACTGCGGTCACTTGGCTAGATGATGCTGCGTCTATGGAAGAACCATTAGAAACCATGGATACAGATATGGTGAAGAACTATTATAAAGATGGGAATGCACTGTTTTCCGTTACCATTGACAGTGAAAAAAGAATGGATGCAGTCAATGCAATCCGTGACCTGATCGGAGAGGATAATGCCATGACAGGCAGTGCAGTCTCCACTGCCGCAGCAACACAGAGTACGGTGAAAGAAATATCAAAAATAGCAGCAATAGCGGTACTTTTTGTTTTGCTTGTACTGGCAGTCACAACAACATCATGGATGGAACCTATAATTGTTATGATTGGCCTGGGGCTTGCGATTATGATCAATGCAGGGTCAAATCTCATTTTTGGAGAAATCTCATTTGTAACCAATGCGGCCGGAAACATCTTACAGCTCGCGGTTTCGCTTGATTATTCTGTGTTTTTGCTGCACCGTTTTACAGAATGCAGAAAGAAGACCTGCAATACAAAGGAAGCCATGATTGAAGCACTGTGCATGTCAACATCTTCCATACTTTCCAGTGGTCTGACAACTGTTATTGGATTTCTGGCATTATGCCTCATGAAGTTTCAGATTGGGCCGGATCTTAGAAGAGCACTTGCAAAAGGGATTGCAATCAGCCTGCTTACCGTATTTGTATTCATGCCGGTTCTGATCCTTGCAACATATAAGTGGATTGACAGATTTGAACACAAGCCGCTTTTTCCATCTTTTAATAAGTTCGGAAAATTGGTGCAGAAAGTGATGATACCAATGGTTATCCTGTTCTTTATCGTGCTGGTACCCGCATATCTGGCTTCTAATTCAAACAGTTTTTACTATGGGGCGTCTGAGATATTTGGACCGGGCACCCAGTTAGGAGCAGATACAGAGGCAATAGAAGATATCTTTGGAAAAAGTGATACCTATGTGCTGTTAGTTCCTAAGGAAGGCAAGGCTGCTCAGAAAGACTTGTCAGATGCATTGCATGACATTCCGCAGGTAAGCGGCATCATTTCCTATGTGGATACCGTTGGGATGGAGATTCCGGAAAGCTATCTGGAACGTTCTGTTTATGAAAAACTTTGCTCAGATAACTACGCCCGCATGGTAATTTCTGTGGATGCGGATTATGAAGGCGCAGAGACCTTTTCACTCGTGGAGAAGGTGAGAGATATGGCAGAGAAGTATGATCCCGGAGAATGGTATTTGGCAGGAGAAGGCGTTTCTACCTATGACCTGATGGATACGATTACCGCGGACATGGTAAAGGTAAATCTTGTTGCAATCGGCGCGGTATTCCTAGTACTATTACTGTCGTTCCATTCGGCTGCACTGCCAGTAATTCTGGTATTAAGTATTGAGACTGCAATCTGGATCAACCTTTCCATTCCATATTTTGCAGATTCAACGATTTTCTATATCGCTTACCTAATTATCAGTTCCATTCAGCTGGGTGCTACAGTCGATTATGCAATTCTCTTTACAGACCGGTATAAGGAATACAGAGAGACAATGCGGAAAAAAGAAGCAGTTATAAATACAATTTCAGCAGTAACTGTATCCATACTGACATCAGGAAGTGTCCTGACAGTCGTTGGCTTTCTGCTTGGGATTATTTCAACTCATGGATTATTGTCACAGCTTGGTTACTTCCTGGGAAAAGGAACCTTGTGTTCGTTAGTGGTTGTATTGTTTGTTCTTCCAGGTTTACTTTATATCTTTGACAGGACATTTGTGAAACATGGGGGTGCAAAAACACAAAAACGTATCGAAAGAGTAAAAAAATAACTGAGATATGGGAGGTATCAGATCATGAATAAAAAAAGAATAATTGCAGGAGTGCTTGCTGCATCCGTCATGATAGGTAATATGGCAATGACAGGCACAAGCGTTTATGCATCAACACCATCAAATGGTCAGAAAGAAGAAGTCGTATATATTATGACAGATGCCAATGGAAAGGCGGATACAGTAGATGTGGTCAATATATTTGGAAAAGGCGATATCATGGATTATGGAAATTATAGTTCGGTAAAGATGTTGACTGCAGCCGATACGATCACACAGAATGGAGATACCATCACATTCTCCACGAATAAAGATAAAGTGTACTATCAGGGTACGATGAATGATGCACAAATTCCATGGAATATCTCCATTACCTATATACTGGATGGAAAAGTACGGTCAGCAGAGGAGCTTGCGGGTCAGTCGGGTGCATTAAAGATTCAGATACAGATTACAGAAAATACAAAATGCAGCAATGATTTTTTTAACAACTATGCGCTGCAGGCAGCATTAACTCTTGATACAAAGCGTTGTAAGAATATCACGGCAGATGGAGCTACCCTGGCAAATGCAGGTGCAGACAAACAGATCAGTTATACCATTCTTCCGGGAAAAGGACTGGATGCAGTTATAACCGCTGAGGTGGCAGATTTTGAAATGGATGCCATTGCAATCAATGGAATAAAACTGAATCTGAATATCGAAATTGATGATGCAGAGCTGATGGGCAAAGTAACAGAGATCATGGATGCATCTGCAAAGCTGAACGATGGTGCAGCAACCCTTTCGGATGGAACTGCAAAATTAAATGATGCAGGAGGAAATCTCAGCAGTGGTGCAGACTTACTCTATGACGCTACAAGTACATTAAACAGTGGAATCAGTTCCTTAAGTCAGGGCGCCCGTACTATGCAGGAGGGATTAGATACATTAAACGCCAAGTCTTCTACGCTGACCAGTGGTTCAACACAGATTAAAGAGGCGCTTGCCACAATGCAATCCAGTCTTGCAGATGTGTCTGTCTCAACAGAACAGTTAAAACAGTTAACGGACAGCTCATCAGCTATCAGTCAGGGAATCAGTGACCTGTATGATGGTGCGGTTACCTTACAGACAAATCTGTCCTACGAAGCCTATAGAGGCGCCATGAATCAGAACGGGCTCAATATTGATGATTTAAAATATGGAAACAGTGCTGCAATTACCACCCTCTCCGAACAGATGGCAGGGCTGCAGGCACTTTTAAATGATATTCAAACGGCATATCCACAATATGCTGAGGATGAAACGCTGGCAGCGCAGGCGGCACAATTAGAAGCACAGATTACAAGCCTCTCTGAAATAGCCGGATTATTAAACGGGAATAATGCAGCCATCGGAGGTACAGAAACCTATCTGAATACCGTCTCATCTGGTGTGGATTCACTTGTCAGCGGTCTGTTGGATTTAAAGGACAAATATGAGACATATGACGCTGCAATTGTGGCACTTGCGAATACATTATCTGGTCTGGCCGTGAATATGAGTTCCTTGAAAAACGGAATTGAGCAGTTGGTTACCAATTATGCAGCATTCGATTCTGGTATCACGGAATATACGAATGGTACGGCAGCCATTGCAGCGGGTTATTCAGAACTTGTGGATGGTGTCAGCACGTTAGCCGCCGGCAGCAAAGAACTATTGGAAGGAACAGGAACCTTGAAGCAGGGGACATCAGATTTATATGATGGTATGATTTCTCTGGGTGATGGTGCAGCAGATTTAAATGATGGAACCAGTGAATTTTATGAGAAGACATCAGATATGGACACTCAGGTGGAGGAGAGTATAGAGGAAATGATTGCTTCTATTTCCGGGGATGAAACAGAGACGGTTTCATTTGTGTCTGATAAGAATAAGAATGTGAAATCGGTTCAATTTGTGATCAAAACATCAGCGATTGAAAAAGAAGAGGCAGTTATAGCAGAAGATACTACAACTACAAAGTTGAATTTCTGGCAGAAATTACTTCATCTATTTGGGAAATAAAGAACAAACCGCGTCAACATCACGCGGAAACACACTCTGGGATATAAAAAAATCCTGTAAAATAATTTACAGGATTTTCACAGCTCCCCGAGTTGGGCTTGAACCAACGACCCTTCGGTTAACAGCCGAATGCTCTACCACTGAGCTATCGAGGATTATGATTTGATTGTCTCCCAGTGCCTTTGCACTGGGTGATAGTGGAGAATACGAGAGTCGAACTCGTGACCTCCTGCTTGCAAGGCAGGCGCTCTCCCAACTGAGCTAATCCCCCATGAAATGTTATTGTTCCCAACAACTTTTATAAAATACCATATTCCATGGGAGCTGTCAATATATTTTGTGATATTTCCTTGATTTTATACATAAAATTCTCAATTTAATTTTAAATATAGAAGTAGGGCTGCCGTTAGTCTTCATAAAACAAACGGCAGTCATTCTTATTTTAGCAGCAGTATCTTATCCTCCGGGATCTGAAGATAATCAGGAATTCCCTTTTCGTCCAGCATGCCCCAGTCATTTCTCTGTACAAACCAGCATATTTCCTCCGCGCCATCTTCAGCGCCTTTCAGAAAATATTTTCGTTCGAACTGCAGTTCCGCCATGCTGTTCACCTTTACGGGAATGCAGTTTTTGGCCGCAGCGCCCCACCGCGGAATAAAATCGTGAGCACGGACTCCAAGATACCGAATATCCCCGGGGATTTTCAGATGTAAATCCAGTGCTACTCCCCAGTCAGGCGCCATTAGGGTGTTTGTCCCCAGGTGGGTGACCTGCGTGATATTTTTACAGCCCGTGAGCCTGGCTGCTTCTTTCCACTGTGGATTTGCAAATATTTCTTTTGTCCTGCCGCAGCAAATGACCTGTCCGTCGTCCATAATCAGGAGCTCCTCGCTGAACCGGTAGATCTCATCCCTGCTGTGGGATACCAAAATAACGGTGCCCTCATAATCAGCCAGGATTTCGATCATTTCCTGCTGGAGCCTGTCTTTTAAAAACACATCCAGTGCGGAAAATGGTTCATCCAGCAGGATCATATCCGGCTCGTATGCCATGATTCTTGCCAGAGCGGCTCTCTGCTGCTGGCCGCCGGACAGCTCCCCCGGCAGCCGCTTGCCCAGACCGCTCAGCTGGAACTTCCCGAGCATTTCCTCAACTCTTTTGTCCTGCTCAGCCTTCGTCCCTTTTAACCCGGCGGCAATGTTAGCCTTTACAGTCATGTTTGGAAAAAGGGCATAATTTTGAAACAGGTATCCCACATTTCTTTTCTGGGGCTTCCAGTTTACTTTTTTTTCAGAGTCAAAGACTACTTTTTGATCTACGATAATTCTGCCTTCATCCGGCGTGACAATTCCGGCTATACTTTTCAGCGTCATGCTTTTTCCGCACCCCGAGGCGCCCAAGATACCGATGCGGCGGTTGCTGCTTTTCAGGTGCATGTCCAGTGTGAAACTTCCCAGTTTCTTTTTAAAGGTCATTTCAACAGCCATGTCAGTGCTCTCCCCTGTCCGTTTCCCAAAGCCCGCTTTTTCCTCCAGTTTTCCTCAGTAAACGTATCTCGCCCAGTTCCATGCCCTTATCAACTGCCTTACACATGTCATAAATGGTGAGCAGTGCGACGTTTACCCCGGTCAGTGCCTCCATCTCCACGCCGGTCTTGCCAACCGTCTTCACAGTGCATATGGCCTCTATTGCACAGCACTGGTCGTGATATGCAAACTGAAGCTCTGCATTTGTCAGATTTAACATATGGCACAGAGGAATCAGTTCGGAGGTTCTTTTAGCGCCCATAATGCCAGCAATCCGGGCCACTCCCAGGACATCTCCCTTTTTAATATCTCCGGTTTTTACCAGTTCGTAGCATTCCCTGGACATCCATATCATTCCGCTTGCAGCTGCCTCACGTTCAGTATCCTGCTTTTTGCTGACATTTACCATGATGGCATTGCCCTGGGTGTCAAAATGTGTAAACTCTCCCATATATTGCGCCTTCTTTCCCGCCTTATTCTGCCCTGCCGCCCCTTATATCAGCCGTGCGGCTTTTCTTTGTTAAATCATACCTTACTCTATTTAAAATGTCCAGACGGTATTACTGTCTACAGATTTTCTTTGAGATACGCGCCAGGCATTTAGCTAGTGTTAAGAATCATTTCACACTAATTTTTTTTATCCTGGGGAGTGTCGAAAACAGAAAAAGTTTCGTATTTAGTGTTATAATTTTTTAAAAGAAAAGAAGTGAAAAAGGTTTTGAAGTATGATTGTGCCATAAGGAAAGTAAAGGAGGTGATAAATATGGTACATGTAAGTTCAAAAGAACAAGTTTATGAATATCTTGAGAAACAGACAAAGAAATTTGATATGAAATATGTATCATCCTATACAACGGTAGATATCTGCAATCAACTGCATATGTCGAGGTCTCTTGTTTCCTTATACTTGAATGAAATGGTAAAGGAAGGAACCGTTATCAAAGTGAATTCCAGACCGGTATATTATCTCAACCGTCTGGTATTGGAACAAAAGTACCACATGCAGATTGAAAAAAATGAATATCTAAGTATTTTAGAACTTACAAAAGAAATTGAAAAATTTGTCTCAAAGGAAAGTGATTTTGACAAGGCAATTGGAAACGAAGGGAGCCTTAGTTACTGTATTGCACAAATAAAGTCTGCGCTGCTGTATCCGGGCGGGCTTCCGATTCTTCTGAAAGGGGAAATGGGGAGCGGAAAAACATTTCTGATGAAGTTAATCCAGGAGTACTGCGTCAACCATAAGATTTTAAAAAATCCTCAAAACTTTCAAAGAATCAAATTCAGTTCCAGGGAAAATGCACTTTATTATGAAGAATTACTTTTTGGAAGTGAAGACACGGAAGGCGGCCTTAAGGCCGGACTGCTGGAGAAGCTGGACGGAGGGATTTTGTACTTGGAAAACATCCCGGAGCTGGATGAGCGGCTTCAGGAAAGGCTTGCGGATTATATTACGACAGGGGGGAAGAACAGAGACGGAGAAAAAAAGAGTGCAAAGAGAGTTGGTGTCCGGATGATTTTAAGTATGGACATCAAATCAGGCAGACGGATGTCGCCCGGTCTCCTGGTGAATATCCCCGTGGTTTGTGAAGTGCCCTCATGGATTGAAAGGAATGAGGACGAGAGGAAAGAATTTATAGTCCGCGCATTCAGGGAAGAGCAGGACCGGTTGAACCGCATGATTTATATTTCTGAAAAGCTGATTTTCAAGCTTGTCAACTACCGGTTTGAAAATAATATTACGGAACTTAAAAAATGTATCAAAATGATCTCGGCAAATGCATATGCACAGTGCAATTCACCCCAGGAAATGAGCATCTACCAGTATCATCTTCCTGCCGGTATGCTGGAAATATTAAGCCCGGATGAGAAAGATTCCGCTATGGTCCGGCTGGATATGATTCAGGCAGACTCTTCGGGGGACAAGATTTTGGAAATGTGGCAGAATCTTGCGGACAATTATAAAGAGACAATAGAAGTGGAAGGTTCTTTTTCAGAATTTTTAGAACGAAGCAAAAGGACGCTGAAACACTATTACGATATTTTGATTTTTCAGGAGTCCTTTCTGGATACCCGGCTGCATCCGTTGGAAAATATTGTGGCAGGTATGATTGCAAATATCAGAGGAACATATCATATCAATTTTCCGGCCAATTGTTCGTATGTGATTGCCAGAATGCTGATTGCCCAGCAGAATCACAATTCAAAGATCAAAATCTGGGAGAGGGAGAACCAGGAAAGAATTCAGAAGATGTATCAATTTCTGGTAGAAAATATGCCGGATCTCCATTATTTGGCTGATTTGCTTGAAAAGCAGATTTTATCAAATATTAACATGGTGCTCTCTCCCATGAACCGGGTATTTATTATGATTAATATTCACTCGTACAATAACAAATTAAAACTCATGGATACCACAGGGATTGTGCTCTGTCACGGGTATACCACAGCAAGTTCCATTGCCGATGTGGTGAACACAACACTCCAGGCGCAGCTTTTTGAGGCGATTGATATGCCGATGGAGAGCTCCATTGATGAAGTGATTCAGAAATTATCCGTATTTATTAATGAAAATAAATATTTTAAAAATATTATCCTGATGGTAGATACCGGCTCTCTCGAAGGGCTGGGCGATATGATAGACAGAACGGTGAATTTAGGAGTCATTAATAATGTGTCCACGATCCTGGCCCTGAATATCGGAAATATGATTCTGGCAGGGGACAATATGCAGGATATACTGGAGACAGCCTGCCGGGAAAATCAATGCCGCTTTAATATTATCTCCAGAGAAAAAAAGGAGAAGGCGATTGTTTTCACAAGTGAAGTAGGAAAGAATATTGCGGAAAAGTTAACTCGAATGTTTCGCGGAAGCCTGCCCAAGTCTATTCCTTTGGAAATGATAGCATATGATTTTGACAAATTGGAGCAAAATGGAAGCAGTGACCTGCTTTTCGAAAAATACGAAGTAGTGCTGCTTGTAAAAACACTCAGCCTAAAGATAGAAGAGGTCAATTCAGTTTCTTTGGAGGAAATCATTAACTTCAAAAAGATCCATATTGTGGATCATGTACTTTCAGACTATCTGAATCAGGAGGAGATTGAAAAGTTTGACCAGGCGCTTTTAAAAAACTTTTCGCTGCAGTCCGTAATGGAAAATCTAACAATCTTAAATGCCCAGAAGTTACTGGATTATGTCAGTGATGCCACTATGCTGCTGCAGCACATGCTGAAACGAAAGTTTCTGAGCAAGACAGTTGTGGGGATCAATATGCATATCTGCTTTTTGATTGAACGGCTTGTGACAAAGACACCGATAGAAAAATACAAAGAAATTGAAAAATTTAAGGGAGAACAACAAGAGTTCATCCGGATTGTAAATGAAAGTTTTCGGACACTTCTGGAACAGTATAATGTGAAACTGCCGGACAGTGAAATTGCGTATCTGTTTGAATATATAAAAAATGATGTGGAAGTGGAAGAAAACGACAATAATTTTTGATAACAACTCTATAAGGCAGGAAAAGGCCGGATTCATGAAGTTCCTGTCCCCAGAGATGTTGAATATAAAGGAAAGGAGCTCACATGCTTAGATTGGTGCTGGCATCCCACGGCAGACTTGCTGAAGGGATGAAAAATAGTGCGCAGTTTATTGCCGGTAAAACGGCAGAGATATATACAATCTGTGCATATTTAGAAGATAAAGTAACTTTGGAGAGTCAGATAGATGAATTATTCAGCAGATTTGCTGATACGGATGAAATCATCGTAGCGACGGATATTTTTGGGGGGAGTGTAAATAATGAATTTCTTGCCCGTATTCGGAAACAAAACTTTTGGCTTGTATCCGGCATGAACCTGCCAATGATTGTACAGCTGACGATGATCAAAGAAACGGATGATATCCAAAGTAAAATAGAAGAGGCCGTGGAAGGCGGAAAGGAAATGACCTGTTTCTGCAATCCAATGGTGGAGGATATGTCTAAGGAAAAGGAGGAATTTTAAAGGAGTGATATACAGGGAACAACTATACGCCATGAATATTCATTACCGGTATTATGATTTGGAGTATTTTTTTGAAAAATGCCAGAATATGCAGTTTGTGAATGCAGAATTATGGTTGTGCCCCCAACATTTTTACATAAACAGTTATTGGAGTGAGAGTTCTGATAAGCTGAAAAAACTAATGGAAAAGTATGGCGTAAAAATTGCCTGTCTCTGTCCGGAGCAGAATAATCCAAAACCAAACAATATCGCAGCCAGATCAGAGCTTTTGGTTCATAATACGGAAATGTATTTTAAAAAGGTCATCAGTCTGGCCGGTGAAATCGGCTGCAGAAAAGTGCTGGTGACGCCTGGGTGGAATTATCATGACGAAGAGGCAGAAACAGCAAGGGCCAGATCTGTAAAAATGCTGCGGCGGCTGTGTGATTACGCTGCGGATCTGGGGATAGAACTGGCGTTGGAAAGTATCTGGAATAAGTCTTCGGAAATTGCTAATACAAGGGAGAAGATTCAGGTACTGAAGGAAGCGGTAAATCGAAACAATCTGAAGCTGACCATTGATCTTGGAGCATTGGGAGCTGTGGGAGAATCCGTGCAGGAGTGGTTTGATCTGTTTGGAAAGGACATCATTCATTGTCATTTTACAGATGGAAACCCGACCGGACATATGCCATGGGGACTGGGGCAAAGAGATATGAGGTCGGTTCTGAAGAGCTTTGATAAAAATAAATACAAGGGAGGCTTTTCAATGGAATATGTGGATTCCAGGAGTTTTAAAGAGCCGGAAAAATGGGATGATCAGACGCTGAAAAAGTTTGAAGAGTGTACAGAAAGAATGGGAGGTTATGCAGATGATTAAATTATGCAGGGTGGACCATCGTCTGCTGCATGGACAGGTAGCCTACGTCTGGTGCCGTTCGCTGGACGCAGATGCGATATTAATTGTGTCAGACGCAGCCGCTAAGGATGAAATGCGGATGGCAACAATGCGGCTTGCAAAGCCGTCAGGAATAAAGCTTGTCATTAAAAGTGTGGAAGATTCTATTAAAGCGATTAACAGTGGAGTAACAGATAAGTATAAACTGCTGGTTGTTGTAGAGAGCGTGCGGGATGCACACTGCCTGGCAAAACAATGTGAGGCCGTGAAATCAGTCAATTTAGGCGGCAGTAAAATCAAGGAAGATTCGAAAAAATTAGATGTTGCCTTTTATGTGACAAAAGAAGAATGCACGCTGCTGAGAGAAATGCTGGATGATTCGGTCGAGCTTGAAATCCGGCAGGTGCCGGAAGATAAGAAGAAAATGGTTACAAAAGAAATGTTGGGCTAATAAGGAGGGAAAAACAAATGTTACAGGCACTTTTGGTTGGTCTTGTAGTATTTATCGGAAAAGCGGATTATTTTGTGGGGACCGCGATGCTTGGCAGGCCTCTGGTACTGGGGGCGCTGGTTGGAATTATCCTGGGAGATGTCAAGACCGGCGTCATGATCGGCTTCCAGTTGGAACTGGTATTTATGGGAATGTATGCCATTGGGGCTTCCATTCCTCCGGATATGATCGTTGGTTCTGTACTGGGTACTGCTTTTGCAATTACAACAGGGAATGGAATGGAGACTGCAATTACGATTGCCATGCCGGCAGCAATTTTATCCGCATTTGTTGTCAATCTGTTTTACGGAGTCATTACACCGATAATGGCAAGGGCGGCAGACCGGTTTGCAGAAGAGGGAAAGTATAAGAAAATAGAAGCAATTTTCCTGTCCAATGGTTTCCTCTTTGATCTTACATTTGCAGTGATTGCGTTTGTTGCATTTTTGTTCGGAGGGGATGCTGTACAGGCAGTAGTATCTGCGATTCCGGGCTGGCTGACATCTGGAATTACCATTGCAGCAGGAATTCTTCCTGCACTTGGTTTTGCACAGCTGATCAGCATGATCATGTCCAGAAAGGTTGCGGTATTCTTCCTGTTTGGATTTTTATTAAGCGCATATTTGGGTGTGTCTACGGTAGGTATTGTATGCTTTTCAGTTGTAATAGTAGGTATTTTACTGATTGCAAAAGATTTTATGCCGGCTCAGAAATCAGCAGTACAAGGAGGGATAGATGATGACAACGAATTCTAGAAAAACATTGACAAAGAAAGAACTGAAAAAGGGGTTCTTTCGAACATTTACCACTTCTCACGCATGGCATTATGAAAGGCAGCAGCACATGGCATTTGAGTATGCCATGATTCCTGTAATCAATAAACTGTATGACAAGGAAGAGGACAGGATTGCGGCATATGAGAGGCATATGGAATTTTATAATTGCCAGACCACAATGCAGCCTTTTATCTTTGGTATCACTGCCGCCATGGAAGAAGAGAATGCAAATAACGAAAATTTTGATACCTCTTCTATCAGCGCGATGAAAGTATCTTTAATGGGGCCGCTGGCAGGTATCGGAGACTCCCTGATCGCCGGGACTCTGCGTATTATTGCAACAGGAATTGCGGCAGGGCTATGTATGAGCGGGAGTATTCTGGGACCGATTTTGTTCCTGCTTATCTATAACATTCCGACAATTGCATTGCGTTATTTTGGTATAAAGTTCGGGTATGGTCTTGGAAATAAGATTATCAGCAAATTGTCAGAATCCGATTTAATGAATAAGCTGACCCTGTCAATGTCCATTGTAGGGT
Organism: Faecalicatena contorta; assembly: GCF_001404335.1. GTDB lineage: Bacteria > Bacillota > Clostridia > Lachnospirales > Lachnospiraceae > Faecalicatena > Faecalicatena contortus_B. Next base: position 17,084 of record NZ_CYZU01000030.1, on the reverse strand, counting down.
TGATGGTGATTGGAGCCATGGTGGCTTCCACAGTGGCGGTGACAACTCCCATTGCATTTAATATCAGCGATACAAATTTTTCGCTGCAGGAGACATTGGACAGTATTTTCCCGAGTTTGCTCCCGCTTGCCGTCACGCTTGGCTTGTACAAGCTGAATAGAAAACATGTGAATGTTTTAGTGCAGGTGATTGGAATTATGATATTGGCAGTTATATTGGGCGCTCTAAAAATTTTAGGATAACATAATAGTGGAGGGAGACAAGACATGGAATATTGTTTAGATACGGGTGATTTGGAAATGGTAAAAAAGGTGGTGGATCTATACCCGGTCCGGTGTTTCAGTATGAATCCGAGTATTGCTGTCCGCTGCCTGAAAGGGACGGGGAGAACATTTCTGGAAAATGCCAGAATGATACGCGAAGTCATCGGAGAGGAGTATCCCTTTTATCTCGAAGCGATGGGGGATACGGCGGAGGAAATGATAGAGGATGCGCATAGAATCCGGGAAGAAATCAAGGGAAATACGTTCATAAAGATTCCGGCATGCCCGCAGGGGTATAAGGCGATCCGCCTGTTAAAAGAAGAGGGGATCTTATGTTCCTGTACTGCTATTTATGATTTTAACCAGGCAATGCTTGCGGCAGAAGCGGGCGCTTACTGCGTCGCAGTATATGTCAGCCGTATTGACAATGCCGGAGGAGATGGAATCGGAGTCGTGAAAAAAATAAAAGATGCCTTTGTGCTGGAGGGACTGGAATGCAAGGTGTCGGCTGCATCTCTGAAAAGTGCAGTTTATTTGGAAAAAGCAGCTTTGGCCGGTGCAGATAATGTTACGGTTACTCTGGAAATGCTGGATACAATGGCGGTTCATCCTATGACACAAAAGACGCTTGATACTTTTAAAGAAGACTGGGAAGGGTTATTTGGAAAAGGAATCCGGGTAGCAAATATGGAGAAATAGGACGCGGCCGGTAGAAATGGCAGGATAAAAAAAGAATGAGAAGAAATACAAATTACCGGGCATGGGGGTCCGTAGGACATTACATACAGGGCCCCGGCCTTTTGGAAGAGATTGAAAGTTACGCGAGTGAATTTGGACAAGCACACTTTTATATTATTGATGTATTTTTTTATGATGAGTGGAAAGAAAAACTGAAAGCTTTGTACCGGAACAGTAAAAGTACGTTCAGCTGCGGGGCGTATGAAGGAGAGATAACACACCGCAAAATTTCAGAATTTCAGAAACAGGCAGTGGGAACTGAAATTGATACAGTGATTGCAATCGGAGGCGGTAAATCCATCGATGCTGCAAAGGTGACCGCGGCCCGGATGGACTGTGCGCTTCTGATCTGCCCGACAATTGCATCCACAGATGCGCCAACCAGTGCGATGTCGATTCTTTACAGTGAAGACGGTAAAATGAATGAGATAATGCTTCATAAAAGGAATCCAGATCTGGTGCTTGCAGACAGCAGGATAATTGCACAGGCTCCGGCAAGGTTCCTGACTGCGGGAATGGGCGATGCGCTGTCAACCTATTTTGAAGGTTTGTCAAATATACAGAGCGGACATGAAAATTATGTATGGTGTGATAAAAAGCCGTTTGTTTCAACAGTAAGCGGCCGGGCCATTGCAAAATGCTGCTATGAAACACTGATTCAGGATGGATATGCGGCTAAACTGGCATGTGAAAGACATTTGTGCGTTCCCGCCTTGGAAAATATCATCGAATGTAATATTCTAATGAGCGGGCTGGGATTTGAGAATGTAGGATGTTCGATTGCCCACGCGATAGGAAATGCCATCACCGTGCTTCCGGAGGGAGAAAACCTGATGCATGGAGAACGTGTAGGATTCGGTGTAATATGCCAGTTGGCTGCCGAGCATTATGACACTAAAACGCTGGAAGAAGTTCTTAACTTTTGCATTATGATTGGAATACCAGTCTGCTTTGAGGATATGTCAATTGAACTTACGGAAGAAAATTTACAGCAGATTGCAGAAGAGTCTCTGGAAGCAGACTCATGGCAGGCATGCAGCAGGACATGCCAAAAAGAGGATATTGTTCAAATAATGAAGATTGCGGATGCATTTGGGTGCGATTATAAAAAGAAGCACGCCGTAAAATGAAATTGAAGAGAGCAAAAAGCAGCAGGTCTGCCTGGCATGCAGTATTTTAAAAACTCACTGCGGTTAACGATTCCGGTATTCATAAGGCGTACAGCCCATATGTCTCCGGAAGACTTTCCCAAAATAACTGCTGGAAGCAAAGCCACATCTGAGCGCAATATCTGTTATATTGTCTGAGGTATTGCGCAGCAGGCCGCATGCTGTTTGAACTCTGTATTCTCCCAAGTAAACAAACGGGGATGTATGGAGGCCTTCTTGAAAACAGCGCAGTGCCTCACGCTCACTAATGTTCGCCGCATTAGCGATGTCTTTTAATGTAAGATCGTGCATGTAATGCTCCTGTATATACAGGAGCATTTTTTTTAGCCGGTTTTCCCGGAGTGAGGAGGATGCAGGAACCGGATCGGGCGGTATATTACTAATCTCCGCTATGTGCAGCCAGATGTCGGACATGAGATTTCTGGATTTCATATCATATCCAAAGGGCCTGATCTGATTCAATTCGGATAGCTCGAGCAGCTGTTCCAGAATCTTTTTCCGGGCAGGATCAGACTGGGACAACAAAAGGGAAGATGCGGCATTCGCCTGGAGCAGAGGGCTGACATACTTTTTATCGAGATAACTTCCTTCTTCTGCAAGAAAATTTTTACGAAACATAAATACTTTATAAAAGATTTCTGAATCGGGTTCAGAGGAAAGAACCTGGTGCAATACGTTGCTGTTTGTGAAAAGGCCGTTTTTTTCTTCGATCCGCAGACTCACCTGCGGAGTATGATAAGTCACGGCTCCCTTTTGGACATAAATCAACTCCAGTTCCTCGTGCCAGTGCCACGGAGCGATCATGGATTTTCCGCGCTGCGGATAGACATGTCTGATAATAAAAGGGTATTCTGGCCTCATTTCAAATATCTTTTCTTGTTTATTCGAAGCGAACATTAAGTCTTCAGGAAACATCCGGTTTCTCCTTATGGTTTAATCCCGGCAGCCGCTTTACAGTGACGGGTTTAAGAGTGCATCTTTCATTATGGCGATATTTTACCATAAAACAGTCGTTAAGGAAATATATTTTATGCGTTATGTGCGGTAAAATTATAATAGAAGCAGAGCAAAGCCGGACCTGAATGTGAGAGGAGGTACTGATATGCAGAATACAATATTTGAAATGCTGAGGTATATTGAGCAGAACAGCGGAAATGAGTTTTGCGAACAGCTGCCTCAACTGACGGAAGAAGAGGCTGTGAGAATATATGAGGAAGATTTTAAACAGAGAATTTTCCTTCCGAAGAAGGCTTAGAAGAGGTTAATTGTGGAAGAATACAGGGACGATTAAGAGAAAAAGTAAATTTTGGACAGGAATATTTCCAGGGCCTTACAGCGTTTTTTATGAACTACGTGGTGTAAGGCCTTTTTTGCTTTAATTACATACGGCAGAGCACCCATGCATCGGACAATTTCATCAAAAATGTTTGTTATCACAATCTTCCCGAACATTCCTTCTGAAAATGGAGGAATCCCTACAAAAACGAGGTTTCTGAGGCTGGCAATTCAAAAAATCCATTGCTATAATATACCCATAAACAACAGAAATCTGGCGCGCAAAAGATTTCCCAAAAAACTTTCAGGAGGTATTTAATATGAGTTTTGAATTCAGAAAAGAATATATAAAAGACTATGTTGCTCCTTACGGGCAGGAAATCATGCATGGCAAGATTGCTCTGGAAGAACACTACGAGTCCCCTCAGTGGGAAGCCACAGGCGATCCGCAAAATGAGACCGCCAGAAATAAAGAGGATTATTTCGAGGCCGTTAAGGCAAGATTACACTCTGCAGATATCCGCATTGCGGATATGGACCGTAACGGAGTTGAAATGTTTATCATGTCCCTGACACAGCCAGGTATCCAGGAAGTCCTGGATACAAAAGAAGCGGTAAAACGCGCCCATGAGATGAATATCTGGATTTATGAAAATTACATACAGAAATATCCCAAACGTTTTAACGCTTTTGCAGCAGTAGCAATGCAGGATCCCGAAGCTGCCTGCAAAGAGCTGGAATTCTGTGTTAAAGAACTGGGATTCGTGGGGGCACTGATTAACGGCTATACTATGAAGAATGACAAGAATAACGTAGAATATCTGGATGAAAAACAGAATTTTGTTTTCTGGAAGAAACTTGTGGAACTGGATGTTCCGCTCTATCTGCATCCCCGTGATCCGGTACCGAACCAGCAGCGGGCATACCAGGGCTATGAGGGACTGTTAGGCTCAGCATGGGGATTCGGCGCCGAGACGGCCCTCCACGCGATCCGCTTGTTATGCAGCGGTATCTTTGATGAGCTTCCAACGGCAAAACTGATTCTGGGACATCTGGGTGAGGGACTTCCATTCGGGCTTCCGCGTCTCCAGCACCGCCTGAATAATCAGAAAGCCTGCGGCGCCCATAAAAAGCCGTTAACCGAATACATGGAAAAGAACGTTTATATGACAACAAGCGGCCATTTCCACACACGAGCATTTATTGATACCCTGATGGAATGCGACAACACGCATGTTATGTTCTCCTCAGATACTCCGTATGAGAGTCTTGATGAGGCTGCCACCTGGTTTGACAACGTACCGCTCAGCTATGCAGACAGGATTCGGATTGGAAGGACAAATGCCGCTGAACTTCTTAAATTAGATATCTGATCGTTGTGCCGTCCGCCTGTAATCAGTTATCCGGCAGAAAAAGCCGGCTAACTGAGGCAGAGGCTGGATGTGTAAAATTCAAGATAGGAGGGATATCTTGAAGATCTTAAAAACGGTGGAAAAGTTTCCTGGGGGACTCATGGTCGGTCCCCTGCTGATCGCAGCGGTCATACATACATGGGCCCCGGGAATCGTTGAAATCGGGGGACCAACCACGGCGCTTTTCTCATCAGCCGGGACCATGTGTCTTGCCGGGCTGCTGCTCTTTATCATAGGGAGCCAGCTACCCGTCCGGCAGGTCGGAGCGGTTTTAAAGCGCCATGGCACTCTGCTGGTTATAAAGCTGGCGGCTGCGTTTGCCGTGGGCATGCTGCTGATGCACAACTTTGGGGCTAAAGGATTTTTTGGCATATCAACCATGGCCTTTGTATCCGTGCTTTCCAGTAATAATCCCGGAGTATTTCTTGCACTCACGAAAATTTATGGAGATGAAATTGATCATGCGGCCTTCGGACTCTGGAATGTGGCCTGTATGCCCACCATTCCCCTGCTGATTCTGGGAGCAGCCAGCGGTGCAGCCTTTGATTATATGGCGCTCATAGCACTTCTTGTACCGTTTCTCCTGGGAATTCTGCTTGGGAATTTAGATGCAGATATCCGAAAACTTATGGCGCCCGGATCCATGATTATGCTTCCATTTTTAGGCTTCTGCTTTGGAATATCTGTAGACCTTGTAACCGCATTCCGGTCGGGCCTGCAGGGGCTGGTTCTGACTCTTATATTTTACATCATAAGCGTAATTCCGTCATTTTTCACAGACCGGTGGATTTTACGCCGTCCGGGGTATGGTTCTATAGCAACCTGCTGCGTAGCAGGGCTTGCAATCGGTGCTCCTGCGCAGATCGCTCAGGCAGTTCCCGAACATGCGCCTTATCTGCAGACGGCAACCGCGCAGATTGCGCTGGTTATGATACTTACTACGGTTATTACACCCTTCTTGACCAGATTTGCCGCCGGCAGATTTGGCACTGCCTCATCCGGTGCAAAATCCCACCGTGCGGTAAAGAACGCACCCTCAATTTCCTAAGCGCGCGTCACTGTTTACGGGTGAGACTGTAAACAGTGACAAACGCACCCCATTTACAAACGGCTTGACTGGATTTATAATATATATAAATCAATCTGCCAAGGAGGGGTATCAATGAAAGAGTGTGGAGACCGCAGAAAAAGACGCAGCCGCCAGTATCTGGTTGAGGCTCTAATTCATCTGATGAACCAGAAAACAATAGATGAGATTACCGTCCATGACCTGGTAGAAGAGGCACAGGTTGCCAGAAGTACATTTTATTCGCAATTTGAAGATAAACAGGATTTTTTAGACACGATAGTGGAGGAGATGTTTTATCAGCTACGGAAAGAAACAAAGCCGGATTCCTATGCCAGGGAGTCCGGCTTAAATTCCCAAAAAAGCTGTAAATACTATGTAAAGCACTTTGAATATATTGCAAAAAACGCAGACTTTTTTAGGGTAATGCTTGGAAGTAACGGTCTTTCTTCCTTCCGCCAGAAGATGGAGGAAAGCGCCCGGATTACCTATACTGAGATCCTGAGCAGGTTCAGCGACGATAGTCTGTCCATTCCTAAAGAATACCTTATCCAGTACATTATTTCAGCCCATATCGGAATCACAGGCAAATGGCTGGAAGACGGTATGAAGTATAGCCCCTCTTATCTTGCAGAGCTGTTGACACATCTTACATTTCAAGGAGTGTTCCATGGACTGGAACTGGATAAGATTATCGAACTTCCTAAATGAGATTAATGGGGCGCAAGCCCCATTTTTCCTTCCCGGAAAATACGCGCATCCATCCATTTTAAGTCCTTGCTGACGGCACATTGGAATTCCATGTGGTCAAGCACATCCTTTTGTAAGTCTATTCCGGGAGCGATTTCAGTAAGTATAATTCCGTCTGCTGTCATCTCAAACACGGCACGCTCCGTGATATAGAGAATCTCCTGCCCTGATCTGCGCGCCCGCCCACTGCTGAAAGTGACCTGCACTAGTTCATTTACAAATTTGTTAATCTCGCCTTCCCTGACTATAACAAGCTTTCCGTCTACTGCCTTTACCTCCAGATTTTTTGCTGTAAAGGTACCGCAGAACACCACTTTTTTCGCGTTCTGGCTGATATCGATAAAGCCGCCGCAGCCCGCAATTCTGGAACCAAATCTACTGACATTAATATTTCCCAGTCTGTCACATTGGGCCAGCCCCAAAAACGCTTCATCCAGCCCGCCGCCGTCATAGAAATCAAACATAGATGCCTGATCCATTATACATTCCGGGGCCGCCGCAGCGCCGAAGTCCATGCCGGATAAGACCATGCCGCCGGTCACCCCGCCCTCAATTGTGAAAGTCACAGTCTCTCCAATCCTTTCTTCATAAGCGACCGCGGCTACAATCTCCGACAGGCCGATGCCCAGGTTCACAATGGTTCCATCCGTCAGCTCCAGGACGCACCGCCGTCCGATCAGTTTGCGGATGTCCATTTTAAGCGGCTTGGATCTCCTGGACAGCGCAGAAGTTTCTGATAAAGCCGGATCAAACTGTGTCCCAAAGGTCTGCATATGGTATTTCCTGTCAGATACCGGAACCACTACATCGACCAATGCGCCGGGAATTCTCACATAACGGGGATCCAGTGTCCCTGCTTTGACTACATTTTCCACTTGGACGATAACCATTCCGCTGCAGTTTTTCACCGCTTCTGCAATTGCAAGAACACCCAGATTAGTACATTCTTTTTCCATAGAAATATTTCCGCGCTCATCTGCAAAGGTTCCCCGGATAAAGGCGTAGTCCAGGGGAAGCTGGTCATAGTTTAAGTATTCGTTTCCGTTAATTTCTATCAGGCTCACCATTTCTTTTGTGGTGACTGTATTCAGTTTTCCTCCGTCCAGCCTTGGATCCACAAAGGTATCAAGACCTACATGGGAAATGGTGGGCCTGCCCGCTGCAATATCCCTGTACATTTGGGATATGACGCCCTGGGGCAGGTTATAGGCCTCCATCTTATTTTCCAGAGCCAGTTTCTGCAATCTGCCCGACAGGTTCCAGTGACCGCCGATGGTTCTGGAGAGCAGCCCTTCTTCCCCTAGATGATTGAGCCCCCGCTCATCGCCGTCTCCCTGACCTGCGGCATAAATCAGAGTCAGATCCCGTGGGCTTCCCGTTTCTCTGTAACGATTCTGCAGTTCCAGAAGCAGCTCTTCCGCAAGGGCAGCGCCTACAAACCCTTCCGTACATAATGTCCGATTAGACTCCACCAGCTTTACAGCCTCTTTTGCAGTCATGATTCTTATACTCATCTCTTATCCCCGCATTCCATTTACCGGTTGAATCTATAAATAACCTGAGGCGTTATCCAGTTCCAGCGTTTTTTGAGCATTAGACTTAATTTTTTCTATGAGCGGCTTCAGCCGTTTCAGGCTTTTTTTGTTATACCAGATGAAAATATCCCGCTCTGTATATCTGCCGGTTACTTTAATACTCTTTCTTTTTGAAAAATAATCCTTGCCTCTTTCGGTTCCGATTCCAAAAGAACTTATAAAAACAGGCCAGGGAAGTTTATCCCTTTCTGCAAAATATGTCATATTGTCCAGTGCAATTTCATTCACAAAGTCACAGCGGTTATCGCGCTTTATCTCATCTATCCAGGCTGCAAATCCCAGCGGATTCACATGTCCTAGCATCGACAGTCCGTTCAGATCCTTTACATTTACCTCGTTTAATCTTACCAGCGGATCATCTTTCAATACGGAAAGAATTAGGTGCTGGTGATAAAGCAGTTCTTTTTCTGAATACTTATGTGCGGCATTTTTTAAGTACCTGTCATCTGCGATTATAATATCTGCAACACCGGACGAAGCAATTCTGACGAGATCCTGGTTGGAGACAAGCAGACAGTTCAGACGGAAACCTTCCATGGTAAAACATTCTTCGGTCAGCAGGTTTCCCGCCACACCGCCTATGCGGTACAGGTTCACCGATTGGGAATCCTCGTGTACACTAAAGTATTCCTCCGCACGCTCAATGGCGTCTGTGACGATCTGGGCATAGTTTAGCAGAACCTTGCCATTCTCTGTTAATCTGAGATTCCGGCCCTCTCGTATGAACAGCGGTCTTGCAACCTCTTCCTCCAGCTTCCTTAAGGATGTGCTTAAGGCTGGCTGTGTGATGTAGAGCACTTCAGCCGCTTTGGTGATGTTGCCGCATTCCGCAATCGTCTTAAAATGGTACAATTGGTTGCTGTTCATTCTATTTCCCCCTCGTCCTTTGTATCTGGTGATTTTGTTCCCTGCGAATTAAATATCGTACATGGTGTGTGTTTCTTAAGAACTTAGAATCGTATACTGCTGCTATTTCTTACGAATTTAGGATAGCATACCAGAACTGTTTTTTCCAGAGTGATCATTGCGGTGCAGATGGGGAACGTTCCCAGATCAGTGTTCAGGGGACGGCCCGGCAGTAGCGGTCAGAATAGGAGATTCCCAGCAATTCCTCATAGACTGGCGCTTTGCGGGCAGAACTGCAGATACGCTGCAGTAAAAAAGGTATAAATTTTAGTTATGCTTCCATAAAATTTATGAACTATTGATTTTGGTTATGAAACGATAAAATATGTAAAGTGTTCATTTGTCTGTGTGGATGATACTATTTAATCAACAAACAAATTCAATTTTAAAGGAGGACAAATTTTATGCAGCCAATTAAAAGTTTCCGGGAATATGTGGAAAAGCTGAGGGAGTGTGGGGAAATTGTTACAGTAGAGCAGGAAGTGGACTGGAATATGGAAATGAGCGCTATTACCAGATATGCCTATGACCTGCCGTCACCGGCTCCTCTTTTTAAGAATATTAAGGAATGCACACCAGGATTTGAGGTACTGGGAGCGCCGGTGGGGTTGAGCCCTGATAAGGAACATCCATTTAAACGTGTGGCACTTTCTCTTGGATTGCCTGCTGATACTTCTGGCCCTGCACTTGTTGAAAAATGGTCACAACTTCCGGATGTAGAGCCCATTGCCCCGCGTCTTGTTGAAACAGGCGCATGTAAGCAAAACAAGCTGTTTGGCGAAGAGATTGACCTGACAAAGCTTCCGGTGCCTCACATTCATTATGGAGACGGAGGGCGTTACATCAATACTTATGGAATTTTCATTGCTCAGACACCAGATGGCTCATGGGTTAACTGGGCTATATCACGTGCAATGCTTGACGGACCGCAGACCATTGCCGGTGTGGTAATTCCGACACAGGATTTTGGTAAGATTTATGCCGAGTGGAAAAAGATTGGCAAGGAAATGCCATATGCACTTTGTCTGGGCGTAGATCCTGCCATTGCTATGATCGCAGGATATCCGCTTCCTTCCGGAGTGAATGAGGGTGAAATGATCGGCGGCTGGTATGGTGAAGCTGTTGATGTGGTCAAGTGTGAGACAAATGATTTACTTGTACCTGCTTCTTCTGAGATTATAATTGAAGGCTTTGCATCTCTGGATGAGATGGTTCCGGAAGGCCCGATGGGTGAGTATGGCGGATATGTATGGTCAGGCCGCAGCAAGACAGTTCCGTGCTTTAAGGCGTCCGCTATGACATACCGGGATAATCCGATTATGCCGCTGTGTGTGGCAGGCGTTCCTACTGAAGAAAATCACACCAACTGGGGAATCAGTATTGCGGCAAGCATTCAGAATGTACTGCAGAAACAGGGATTCCCGATAAAGGAATGCTTCATTCCTATGGAGACCGCAACCCACTGGTTCGTTGTTTCCGTAGACAGAAACCGACAGACAGAAGACGATGAGCAGCTGGCTCTGGAGATCGGAAAGGCTGTATTTGCATCAAAAGGTGGGTCCTATATGCCAAAGGTCGTGGTTGTGGATGACGACATTGATCCAAGTGATCTGAAACAGCTTGTATGGGCAATAGCTACCAGACATCATCCGGACAGAAGGATTGTGATACCGGATCAGTACATCTTCCCGCTTGTTGCATATTTAAGTGCGGATGAGAAGAGCAAATCCGTTTCTACCCGGGTTATTTATAACTGCCTGACACCTTTCCACAAGTGGCCGAAAGAGCAGCAGCCTGTAGAAGCATCCTTCAGAGGATATCCAGAGGAACTGCAGAAGCATGTACTTGAGAACTGGAAAAAATATGGATTTTAAGATTATAAAGGGATAAAAATTTTAAGAGACCGCGGGGAATATTGCAGGCTTAGGTTATAAAAGCCTGCCGTATACTCCGCAGAAAAAAGAGGAAAGAAATCAATACTTATTTAGGAGGGTAATCATGAAATTTATAGAAGAAGGGCCTGGACTAAGGGCGGGCCTTAAAGATTTGCCGAAAAGTTTAAATGCGGGCACAATTGGCAGCGGACTGATTGCGTCCATTTTCGGGTGTACAGGACCTGCAATGGTTGTTATCAGCGCAGCAACTACTGTTGGCTTCTCTGCCAGGGACACGGCAAGCTGGCTGTTTGGCATCTATGTGTTCGGCGGATTGATCGGCTGTTTTTTGTCGCTGTATTATAAAATGCCGATCTGCGGCGCCTATGCAATTTCGGCGGCGACATTGATGGCTACGGCTCTTGCAGGATATACGTTCCCGCAGGCTGCAGGGGCGTTCATTCTGGCTGGTATCATCGTTTTAATATTGGGTCTGACTGGCCTGGTCGGGAAGATTATTAAAATATTGCCGATGGAAATCGTAATGGCGATGGTGGCAGGGTGTATGCTGAAGTTTGGCGTGAATATCGTTACATATACACAGTCAGATACGTTAATATGCGGTCTGGCAGTGCTGGCATTTTTTATTGTACCATGTTTTATTAAGAAGTTTCCGGGTGTACTGGCAGCATTGATTGTCGGTATTGTTACAGTGGTTGTAACTGGCGGATTCAGCGGCTCTATGAATGAAATCACATATATTGCCCCCCACATTGTAAAACCTTCCTTCGAGCCATCTCTGATCCTGTCATGTGCGGTTCCGATTGCAGCTTTGGTAATCGGTGCGGAAGGGGCACAGGCAATGGGCGTTATGGAGGCAAAGGGCTATAAGGTGCCAGCCAACAGTATGACAATTTTAAGTGGTATCGGAGGAATCTGCACAGGTCTGTTTGGTGGACATAATGCCAATATTGCAGGGCCCATGACGGCAATCTGTGCTTCGGAAGAATCCGGTCCAAAGGAGGGCAGATATGCGGCGTCGGTTGTCAATGGCGCAATCTTTATCGTGTTTGGCGTACTTAGTTCTTTTGCCATGGCATTTATCAATCTGATTCCGTTAAGCCTTGTGTATACGGTTGCAGGCCTTGCCATGATTAATGTCCTGATCGGTGCATTCCGGGATGGCTTTAAAAGCGGGCGGTACAAAACCGGCGCCTTCTTTTCCCTGATCATTGGTGTGTCCGGCGTAAGCATTTTAAATATCGGAAGCGCATTCTGGGCGCTGGTGTTCGGCGTGCTTGTTTCATTGATTTGCGACCGTAAAGACTTTAAAAAGGCAGTGGTGGCAGCATGAGAATAACAGTAGGAGTATGCGGGGGCACAGGTGTGGAGATGAGCGGCTACCTGTTAAAGGCGTTGAAAAGTATAGAAGACTGTGAAGTGCACTTAATTTTGAGTGAGGCGGCAAGGATTACCTGGGAACTGGAGAGCAGCATTCCGATAGAAGAGTTAGTGAAAATAGCAGATCATATTCATGATGAGCATAATATGGCGGCCTGTATATCCAGCGGCTCTTTTGTGACTGACGGCATGATTATCATGCCGTGCAGTATGAAGACGCTTGCCGGAATTGCGGCGGGATATGCGGAGAATCTGATTCTCCGCGCAGCTGATGTCTGTATGAAGGAGGGGCGCAAAGTCGTTCTTGTTCCCAGGGAGATGCCATTGGGCAAGATCTATATCAGAAATCTAAAGGAGGCGGCAGACATGGGGGGGGTGATTGTTCCGCCGCTGCTGACATTTTATAACCGGCCCGGGACGATTGCGGATCAGATAAACCATATTGTTGGAAAAGTGCTGATGCAGTTCGGGATCACCTATGACAAATTCGTGCCGTGGATGGGGGCGGGAGAAGAGTGTTAAAAGAAGAATTATTTGACGGCCTTTCTATTATTTGTGAAGCCATACGGATGGGCAAAGATTATACTTTGGCTGTATATGGCGGGGACACACCGCACGCAGGCAGTGTTGTGATGACGGTTGCCAGGCCGAGCCTTACGGGTGAAGGCATCGGGGTTACTACCTCAGTACTTACTGGAGCAGGACATAAAGATGATATCATTGCCCGGCTGTTTTCGGAAGCGTTGGCGAAGGCTCAAAATTGTACGGTAGTATGTTCGTGCGGAATCCATGTGGAAAACCTTAGGCCAGAGCAGCTCGAGATCGTCCTTGAGAAGTGCGGAGATCTACTGCAGAGGCTGCTCGGGGAGGAAAGCGAATAGATATCTTTAGCTAAGTACCGGGAGAGAAAGACGGAAGGGTGTGAAAGTAATGCAGGTCACACCCTGTTATAGAGAATCATAAAAAATGGGGAAAAAGCTCCAATCAAATATTTTAATTCTGTATGTTTTCCCGACACTCCCAGACAAATCTCCCGAAAGTGCAGGATTTCATACAAATTTGCAGATTTTAATGTTGGAAATCCTAGAAATCCTCTGCTATAATGTGTTCATAAGAACCACGGCATTATTCTTTGTTCGCCTCATGATAAGTTGACTCGAAATACTGAAAGAGCAGATTCAAAGGCTCTGTAATAGGTACATTTTTGGGTCGCACCAGACAGATCTTTGATGTGACAGGCTTCTTAAAGTGTGTAACCCTGATATTGGGAAACATTGAGGTGGATACTAAATTGCCGGGAATAACAGCAACGCCAAAATTTGCATTTACCATGGACAGAATCTGCTCATGATGTTTAAAAATATAAGAGAACTTTGGATACAGTCCTCTTTCGTGGAAAAGATGTTTAATGGTTCTGTGAAGTGAGGAGGATTTGTCAAAGCATATAATTGGATAATCGGCGAGTTCCTCCAGCGTGACATATTCTTTATTCAGTTCTTCCATCTGGTCGGGATATATAATCACCAACGGTTCCTCCATGTATGTAATATATTCATATTTGGACAAATCCAGTGAATCCATGCGGATGATAGCGGCATCGATCTGTCTGAACTGGAGCATATTTACCAGTTCTTCCTGCTCTCTCTCGAGCAGGTTCACATAGCTGTTGGAAGAAGCAATTAACTTTTGAAATAAAACAATATCATCGTTTAGATTATACTCATTGATAATGGGCAGCACACCTAAAACCAATGGGCTTTTGTAGGAATCACCATTCATTTGGTTTAAGTCGGACATCATAGCGGCATAATCTTTGGAAAACTTGTTTGCATAGACTAAAAAACGCTCACCTTCAGCAGTTAAAGTATTTTCTTTCGCTTCTCTGTTAAAAAGAGTATGTCCAAGTTCAAGTTCTAGTGCTTTAATTTGTTTGGATAAAGAAGATTGAGATATGTACAGTTCATCACTTGCCTGTGTAAAGGTTTTGTATTTTACAACCGCTAAAAAATACATTATCTGCGAAAGGGTCATAGACCGTACCTCCGTGATTCATGCGTGATAAGTTTCCTGTGTATACTAAATTATATGATGTGATATTCCTAAATAATACTTAAGCAAATAGAATAAAATCAGACAGTAGAAAGTTCTTCATATATTAAGTATTATATAAAAGTGCCATTATGCATGCAATTCGATTATGGAATAATACTATGTACAAATGAGAATTGCGCCGAATGCATGGAGAAATATATAATAATTAATAGAACTCTTGCTATTTATTGAACAAAATGCACAATGAAATGTGGACGGGCCGTTATATATGCGCAGGGTCTTGAACCGTGCCTATTTTTAGATAAACCGGCAGGTTCATACAGGATAGATTATTATAGAATATGTAATAGGCCGGAACTTAAAGTAAAGTCTCCGACCTATTTCTATCAAGCCATATATTTAACTTGGAAGTATGAAACATGCCTGTCTAAGCAGTGAGTGGGGATTGGGCTGTTTTGTCTGTGGATCAGATAGGGCGTGGTATGGAATACTCCTTATAAATCATACGTTACTGTTCACACCCTGTGGGCTTGCACAGTAACGGCACCTACCCTGAGACCATCACATCATCGGCTCCGATGTCGTGCAGCGGGGTGCATGGCACGGTCTGAACAGTAACAATCATTCTATTATGGAATGATTGTTATTATAAATTGAATTGATCTATCAGATAAAATGTACTAAAATAAAATTACCAACAAGGTGACCAAAGTAAGCAGAGTATTATATAATGTTTACTATATAATAAGAAGTTATACTTTGCAAGCGTTGTTACATTTTAACAAGAATATCACACTCGAAAAGGCGCGATGTCCTAATTTTAAACAAATTTCTTCGATATGAAGTGAGCATAATTTACTATTTACTGCATATTGAAAATGTTAGAATATGATCATATTAATATAGACGTCTAAAAAGTATAAAATGGGAGAGGGTGAGGAATCTTATATTTGAAAGATAACTGCATATAGGCTTTAGAAAGGGACGAGAAAAATGAAAGACAATAAGAGCGGTAAGTTAGCAGCTATCTATATTCTTTATATTATAGTGTCCGGGATAATCGGTATCCTATGTGGAACCGGATACAAGGCCATGATTGGGCTGCTTCTGGGATCCGCAGCCGCCTTCGCTAATTACTTCTTATTAAAATTGGCGGTAGGCCGGCTGCTGGGTGTCAGGAATATTTTTGTTGTCCAGATATTTCTTTTCCGTTACCTGCTTTATATCGCAGCCGCGTACGTGTCCATGAGGGCCGGGAGGGCGGCAGTGCTGATGTATGCAGCAGGAATCTTAGGCTTATCGCTGGCTATTTTCATCGTATATGGAATAGGAGGAGTAAAAAAACAATGATAAACGTGGAAGAACTCGGCGCCCGGATTATATTGGGCTTCGGAGAGGGAAAGCTGTTTATCACAGAGAGCACATTGTTTGGACTTGTGATTGCCGTGATACTGGCGGTGCTGGGGATCTGGCTCGGAAGCGGGCTGAAGACGGTGCCGAAAGGAAAACAGGTGGTGGCGGAATTTATCGTGGGCTGGGTGTATAAGTTTACGGAGAACAACATGGGGAAGGAGAACAAGTCCTATGCGCCCTATGTGGGGAGCATCCTTGGGTTCGTATTCTGTGCGAGCTGCCTGGGGCTGTTTGGGATCCGTCCGATTACGGCGGACTTAAACGTGGCGTTTGCCCTGTCAGGGCTGACGTTCCTGATGATCCTGGCCAACTCACTGAGAGTGCACGGGGTAAAGGGGAAACTCAAAGAGATGTGCGACCCGTACCCGTTCATGTTCCCGCTGAAGATCCTGGAGGAGTGCACATTACCGATCTCCCTGGGGCTCCGGCTTTTCGGGAATATCCTGGGAGGGTTCATCGTAATCGAACTGTGGCTGCATCTGATGACGCACCTAAGCAACATGATTACGACGGTCCCGTTTCTGCGTGCGGTTACGGTACTGCCGCTGAATGCGATCTTTGACATAGCGGAACCGTTAATCCAAACGTACATATTTACCACGCTGACCGTGATAAACCTCGGTGCAGCAGTCAAAATAATGTCTGTGGGACACAGCGAGTAACAGGCCCGGCTGCAGAGTGCGGCATAGAAGGGCATACAGGGCACCTGCGGAAGAAAAGGGCAGGGAGCAGAGAAAGAAAAAAATAATAGGAATTGATTACAGGAGGAAATAGATATGGGAATGGTTGCACTGGGAATCGGGATGTGTATGGGATTAGCAGCACTGGGCATCGGCCTGGGGCAGGGGCTGGCACTGAGCAAGGGGCTGGAAGGCATGTCAAGGCAGCCGGAAGTAGCAGGCAAGATCCAGACAGGTATGATTGTAGGTATGGCAATTATGGAGACCATCGGTGTCCTGACCTTCGTTATCGCCATTATGCTGTCGGGAAAGGTATAAGAGAGAAGGGAGGCAGCCGGATTTGAAAGTACAATTATATCAGGATCTGCTTACAATCAACTGGAACCTGCTTTTTTCGCTGATCACCGTGGTTGTGTTAGTGTTAATCTTGAAAAAGTTCTTTTTTGAGAAAGTACACCAGTTTATGGAGGCAAGGCAGCAGCAGGTGGTG
>NZ_CYZU01000029.1 GCF_001404335.1 Faecalicatena contorta | reverse complement strand
GATGAGTGTACCCGCTTGGGGATCCCATTCGGGACATATATCTATAGCTATGCAACCAGCATGGCCCAGGCAGAGTCCGAGGCCCAGCATGTATTACGTTGCGTAAAAGGCTACAAGCTGTCTTACCCGATCTACCTGGATCTGGAGCACGCCGGGACAGAGGCCGGAGCTGTGGAACGTGCAAAGAGGTTCGGTGACATTATAGAGGCTGCCGGCTACTGGTGCGGAATCTATGCAAATTTAAGCTGGTGGAATAATTACCTGCCGGGGTTGGATCGATTTACGAAATGGATCGCGCAGTACAACAGCCAGTGCGATTATAACGGTAAAAATAAGGACATGTGGCAGTACAGTAGCACTGGCCGGGTGGCCGGGATCGGCGGCAATGTAGATATGAACGAATGCTATAGGGACCTTCCGGCAGAGATCAAAGGCGGATCCGGCAAGCCCAGCACTCCAAAGCCAACGCCTGCCCCAGCTCCAGCCCCACAGCCGGCCAAAACCCATACCGTCAAGAGTGGCGAGACGCTGTCAGAGATCGCGAACAGATACGGGACAACCTACCAGCATTTAGCCGCCATTAACGGGATCAGCAACCCTAACCTGATCTACGCGGGCCAGGTACTCAAGATCGACGGGACGGCGGCAGCTACCAAGACATATACGGTCAAGGGCGGAGATACGCTCTCCGGCATTGCAGCCAAATACAATACTACTTATCAGAAGTTGGCCCAGATCAACGGGATCAGCAACCCTAACCTGGTCCATCCGGGACAGGTGATCAAATTAGGATAGCATAATAATAGCCCGGGTCCATCAGGATTCCGGGCTGTTCTTTTATGTATCAAAGCATAACGAAATATTGTAATAAGTAATGTCCGTTTATATCTGTTTCATCTCTATCTAAATTTCTCTTACCGAATTGCTTAAAATTATTACTTTCATAAAAGGTTGTTAACTTAGGACAATCTTCACATTCAAGGTATACAAATCGCCCTCCTATATCATGTTGCGCACTTTTTATTTTTTCTATAGCAAGTTGCAATAAATCCGAACCAGAAATAAGTGAATCATTTCCATCTGCATAATTTTTCCCTAATTGTCCAATCAGGGGAGCGGATACAGTGTATTCATTTTTCTTTTCATCAAAAATCCCATGCTCTCTTAACTTTCTGGCTTCTTTACTGTTTACTGCACTTCTTTGGATTGTTATGACCTTGGGGGATATAGTGTAATACCCTACCAGCTCCTTTTCGCTACTATCTTCTGTTGTCCAATAAATTAGATGCGTTTTAGAAAAACCTCTCTTTGAAAACTCTATGGCTTTTGTTTTTAGAAAATGTTCAACGTCTAAATTAAGTGGGCACGAAAAAGAGGAGAGGATACGTTTAGCTTCATCCTCTCCTAATTGATCTACTATGTCGCTTAAATTAAATTCTACAAAATGTGTTGCTGGAGTAATATCTGATAAGTTCACTATTTTCCAAAAAACTCCTTAATTTTATCGCCTGTAATTTCTTTGCATTTTCGTGAAAGCTGTGCAGGTTTATATTTAGTGTTTTCCGCCTCACTTAAAGCGTTTACAAATGTACGGGCGAGTCGTTTGTCTTTGATATTGACATCTTTTAATATGCTTTTTGTAGCCATACTCGTCACCTCCTAAATACTTTATGACACAACTTTTGCAATTCCTCACCACAATTATTACATAAAAAGATATACTCTAATATACTTTAATGTATCTTATAGTTTTCTTTCATGTACCTTTATTATATCCATTTTTTTGGATAAATCAATAGTTTTGATGAAATGTTAACAAATAATTTTCAAATTTTTATACGAAAATATGTTCTGTTTATACAAAGAAAATACAAAGTACTATAAATGTGCAACAGTTCATTGCATATTGCAACTAAATCTAGATTCAGATTATGTCTATATACATAGCGTTTGTAAGAATTAAAATTGAGAGTCCATTTAGTGAGAAACAAATAACGTATTGCCCGGAACCATCAGGCCCCGGGCAAGAATGTAGTGGGAAAGGAACTAATTTTGAGGAGTAGTTCCAATCTCATAATCATTCTAACATATCGACGATTAATCAGCAACAAAATGTGTCTTTTGTCCACTAATACCCTTGTTTTCTAGCCAATTTTCCAATTTGACTAAAAAAAATTTCACAAAGTGCTTCAACGCCTTTAAATATAAGGAGTTGAAGACACCTATTCTGACTAAAACTTGACTAAAACTTTTCGGAATTTCTGGGTATATTTAAGGAATTTTGAGGATTTCTCGAAAACATGTTCGATTCAAAAAAACCGCTAAAAAAAGCCGCAACCCCTTGAAAACCCCGGGTTTGCGGCCTTTTTTACGAAAGCTGGAAATCGGACTTGAACCGACGACCCCTTCATTACGAGTGAAGTGCTCTACCTACTGAGCTATTCCAGCCTGTGGCTCGTCAGACGAACCTTGATTATTATATCTCTTTTTTCTATGAATTTCAACTGTTTTTTTTAAAACGTCTATTATTTTAAAATCATTTGACAAATTTTTCTTTTATGCTAATATAGTTCATTGAAGAACAGTTCTTGAGTGAACTATGTTTTGCGTGAGCGGGTCAGTTAAACTAATCAATCAGGAGGCAGAATGATGATTTCTACAAGTGAATTTTTATCTATTACGAATCAATTCAATAAGCTGTACAGCGGAAGCATTAATGCGGTTGCGGCCGGGTACGGCATGAGTAAAGTGGAAGTGGATGTACTTTTATTTCTTCATAATAATCCTCAGTACGATACAGCCAGAGATATCGTGGAGTACCGCCATATAGCCAAATCTTATGTATCTAAGGCAGTTGAACTGCTGGTAAAGAGAGGGGCGCTTTCAATCAGGGAAGACGATAAAGACAGAAGAATCAGCCATCTGCAGGTTACAAAAGAAGCAGCCGGGCCGCTTGAAAAAGCGCTGGAGGCACAGGCCGCGGTTATGGAGCGGGTTTTCAGGGGGATTACGAGTGAAGAAAAACAGATGTTTGCTAAAATTCTCTATCGTATATCAGGTAATCTGGACACAATGAAACGAGGTGAGGAATGATGATAGTGAAGATACTTGTCTGTCTGGCCGCTGGAATGGGGGCCGGGATCGGAACGGGACTGGCGGGACTTTCTGCGGCGGCAGTGATCTCCCCCATGCTGATTACTTTTCTGGGATTTGATGCATATGAAGCGGTGGGAATATCACTGGCATCTGATGTGCTTGCATCGGCAGTCTCTGCTTATACATATGGAAAACATAAAAACTTGGATATCAAAAACGGGATCGTGATGCTCCTTACCGTCCTGGTATTCACCCTGTTCGGCAGTTATATCGCTTCTTTGGTTCCGAATACGACAATGGGAAGCTTTTCTGTCTTTATGACACTGCTTCTGGGTATTAAGTTTATCGTAAAACCGGTGATGACGACAAAAGAAAAGCAGGCGGAAAAAAGCGTCAGGACAAAAATTATCCAATCAATTCTGTGCGGAATCGTGATCGGATTTATCTGCGGATTTATTGGTGCAGGCGGAGGCATGATGATGCTTCTGATGCTGACAAGTATTCTGGGATATGAATTAAAGACAGCCGTGGGGACGAGTGTTTTCATCATGGCATTTACGGCTTTTACAGGTGCCGTATCCCATTTTTCAATCAGCGGCGGGCTGCCGGATATACCTGCCCTTGTGTTATGTATTCTGTTTACTTTGATTGGCGCGAGATTAGCGGCTAAATTTGCGAATAAAGCCCCGGCGAAGACTCTGAACCGGGCTACAGGGATTGTTCTGTCTGTGCTGGGGATTGCGATGATTGCAGTGAAAATTTTCTAAAAGAGCCGCCAGAGTGCGGCATCCGGACGGGAAAGCCGGCACTTCGGGAGCGGAACAGGAGGGAACGGGAGATGTGCGTGAATTGACGATTCGTTTGTGGGGGTTTAGTTGTCGTGCCCTATGTAAATTTCACATAGGGCAGTTCCTTTTTATTTGTAGCTGTGGTTTGACAGTGCTTCTATAAGGCGGAAGACCTGCTCTGTGCTGTCTGTAAGGTTTTGAGCAGCATTTTCCGGGATGAGGGCCTCTTCCAGGGTGGTAATTCCACGCACTATGGGGAAGTAGGCGTCTATTCCGGCGCTGTTGCAGGCACGTGCATCCGGGGTGACGCTTCCGGCGAATGCCAGAACTTTGGCGCCGTATTTTTTGGCGAGGGCGGCCACTCCGGCGGGGGCTTTACCCATGGCAGTCTGGTTGTCAAGACGGCCTTCTCCTGTGATTACGATGTCTGCGGTTTTCATTTCTTCTTCCAGGCGGACTGCATTCAGGATCAGGTCAATGCCGGGGGTAAGACGGGCGTTCAGGTAACTGAGGAGGGCAAAACCGAGGCCTCCGGCTGCACCGGCTCCGGGAGCGGCGGCGTGGCTGACGCCAAAGTTGTCAGCGGTGATTTGGGCAAAATGGTCCATGGCGGCGTCCAGTAAGGGCTTCATCTCTTCGGTAACCCCTTTTTGCGGGCCGTATATGTATGTGGCGCCGTTGCTGCCGCAAAGGGGATTGGTTACGTCGCAGGCGGCCTGAAAAGTACATTCGGACAGCCATGGTAAGACGTGATCGCTGCAGATGCTGGTAATTCCGGCGAGGGCCTGGGCGCCTTGGCCTGCACCAAGTCCGTTCTCATCCAGAAATTCATATCCAAGTGCCTGGAGCATGCCGATTCCGCCATCGTTGGTTGCACTTCCGCCGATTCCGATGATAAAATTGCGGCATCCTTTTTCTGCCGCATCTTTGATCAGTTCTCCTACACCGTAGGTGGTGGCGGCCATTGGATTTCGTTTGTCTCTTGGAATCAGGGTGATCCCGGCGGCAGAGGCCATTTCGATAATGGCGGTGTGGGTTTCTTTCAGATATCCGTAACAGGCGCATACCGGTTCGCCCAGAGGGCCTGTTACGGTGAGTTCTATGCGCTCCCCGCCCAGCCCTTCTATGAGGGCATCGGTTGTGCCTTCGCCTCCGTCCGCCAGCGGTCTGACAATCACATTTGCTAGAGGATTGGCTTTTTGAATACCTTCCCGGATCGCACGTCCGGCTTCCATAGAACTTAAACTGCCTTTAAAAGAATCAACAGCAACTACTATCTTCATAATAAAACCTCCGTATTTGAAATATAATTTTTATTGATTGATTAGACGAATAGTTACGCAGCAGAATGCCATTTTGCCGCAAAGCAGAGACATACGGAATATACCCATTTTGTTCATAGTGGACTATAGCTTTTTAGCCATAAACAGGCATGGGTTTTCTTCATCCCAATGAAGTGGAAAAATCTCTAATGGCACGAAACCCATCTTGTGGTAAAATCTCCTGGTTCTCTCATAGGGTTCATATTGAACGGTATCGGCTAATGTTTTAACGGTTAAAAATTCGAAATTGTTGGAACAACAATATTCTTCCACAGCCGATATAAGTCTTGTGCCTAAACCGCCACGCTGATACCTGTTGATAACACCCATGACGCATACCTCGGCCGTATATGTATTATGAATTTTTATCGCAACAAATCCAACAGGAGTCTGCTCATCAAATACTGCATAAAAAGGCATCGTCTTGACTTTACTAACATAATCAACAATAGATGCCTCAACTCCAAACCAATCGGGTAACTCACGCAAAATAATATTGCATATATCGGACTTAACTTTTTGATCAAAAACTTCTTGTATTTGCATCTCTTACACCTCACAAAATATAAAATTTTTTCTATGTTACATTTGAGTTTGTTTGAAAAGAACGTAGTATAATCTCCTGCTTGTTTTCCATATCATTCAAGGTGTGCTTATGGACATCCAATTAAAAAACAAATAGGGTTTTATATTAAAATCATAACCTACAAATCAAGGAAAGAACTGTGTTTATGCGGGGTTATATCATTTCACATCGAATCGCTTACTATTGCCATTTACTATTCTTTAGTACAGACACAGAGACAATGATGTCCTGCATGTATTTAGTATATCAAAATTTCAGCGCACAGCCATGTTGCAGATACTAAAAATAGAAGAAAAATCTGTTAATGTTTGTTATTAGTAACAAAGCGTGTTTGAAAATCATCCCCGCATACAGTGGTATAAATAAACAAGGAACTTTATGAATGCTGCTTGCAGAGTAAAGCAAACTGCAGCATGAAAGCATCATGGAATACCCGCGGATTGAGTCCGGTTCTTTCAGTGATCTTGTCCAATTGGTACTGCAGAGTATTCTTGTGGATAAAGAGTTCCTCGGAAGCAGTTTTTAAAGAAAGGCTGCAGTTGAAGTACGTTTTCAAGATATGCAGCTCCCTGGGGTTCAGCTGCTTTAGGACATGATCCGCATAAAGCCTCTGTATGCTGCCTGGCAGGCTTTCCATGACAAACTCAATGGAAATGTCTTCTATATCACAGAATACGGCATTCCGCTGCCGTGCATGTTCGCGGGCGATCTGGGCACTGTGATAGGACTGGTTCAGTTGATAGAGTGTACAAAACGGCCCCATGCCGGAATGAACACGTTCCTGAAACCTGCTGCTGAATTCAGACGGAGAAAAACGGCCATAGGTTTCCCTGTCAAATATGACGACCCACTCATTGGGATAAAGATAAAGGGAGAGCCGGCATCCCAGAGCGGCAAAATAAAAACGCAGTGCAGGCTCCAGGGTGGTGTCCGGCATTTTTATAGAAAGCACGGCATATTCCCGGGCGGGATCGAGCGCGTATTTATCCAGAAGCAATTCCAGCTGCTTCTGATTCTGAATGTTGTCATAAATAAGTGATGTCACCAGATAATGCAGGGATCGGTTTTCAGAGAGCATTTCTTCATTCAGCTGCTGCTCCTTGAGAAAAACTTCTGTGATTTTAGTAATGAGGAAGCCGAACTGCCTGAGTTCATCCGGATTTCCGGTGATTCCGATTGCAGCGACTGGATGCCCTTCCAGAAAAATGGGGTAGTTGATTCCATTCTGTGTACCTTTAAAACGATGTCCGCTGTCTACATATACGGGGGCGCCGGTTTTCACAGCTTCACTGCCGGCCTCATGGAAAGTACCGATTCGCTGAGGATTCGTACTGCCGATGATGATGCCGGAGGCATTGATCAAGTTGATGTCATTTTTGACCACCTCGTAGACTGCATTGACAATCTGTGAGGCGAGCTGCCTGGAAAGTTCCATAGAGAGTCCTCCTGTCTGGTTGATATGTATATTGTAATATACTTTTGGTATCAATGCCAGGAAATGTTTTCCTATGGCAGACAAAATGAGCAAATTAAAAAACCACCGCTGACCGGCTGTGCCAGCCGGTTGGCGGATGGTTTATATTTTATATGAGGTGATTTAGTTTACTTCCGTGTACGCATTATCACCAAGCCAAGCCTGAAGAGAGGAAATGTCATATACGGGTGGATTAGCAGCCCCCCAATTTCCTATACTTATATTTTTAACATCTGGTGCTTTATATACTTTTCCATCCACATAGATCAAATTAGCATACCATGAGCCCCAACTAGTGGAAGAAGTATTGGCGAAGAGAATAACGGGAGGACTGTCCTGTTTGATGCTGCCTAAATAATAAGGGTGCCAATACAAATCCTTGTTTTCAAAAGGTGTTCCCTTTTTCTGAGAATCTGTTACCGATAAGAGCCCTCCGTTATTTACTGCATTTTCTATAAGTTTATTGCGGTCCAGAGAAGTTAGTTTAGGATCCTTTTTTTGTTCTGTAATAAAGTCGCTCGCCTGTTTTACAAAATTATTCATCCTCGTAAGGGTAGCAGTTCCCTCTACGTCTATGTAAATCCGGGGATCATGTTTGATATCATAAATCACATGAAGATTGTTTTCCGATAAATATCCGAAGGATAAGATCTCCGCATCATCGTCTTCAAACTGTATAGTAGTCTCAAATGATCCGCCTGCGTTCGCCTGTTTCAAGATTACAGGCCTGCTGTCGTTCAGGATCTGCGAGGTAAGGGTTCCTTCGGCAGCAAGATCAACGGCAGTCCTGGCAGCAGCCTGAAGTACTTCGCTGCACTCATTAATAGCAGCAGCATTTTTGGCTTTAGACACATATCTTAAGAGTGAAGGGACAAGGACGGCCGCTAATACTAAAATGATAACAATCACAACAATTAATTCGACTAATGTGAACCCACCGTTTTTCCGCTTCATAAAATACCTCCACAGATATTCTCTTTTGTAAAATGTGGGTTCAGTATAGCATTTTCAACGGAAGATTTCAATGTGATTTAGCGTTACTATTTACGGGACCGTGCACCACGATGCACGACATCTGCGCCAATAAAGTGATGGGGCCGGGCATCTGGCTCCTAGCCACAGGCGGCTTTAAATGAGCCGGATGCCGTTATTATGTACGGCCCATAGGCCATGAATAGTAACGAGTTGGCAGTGTGATGCAAGAAATAATAATTTATCTATTGTGACAGGTTTTCTAATATACTATAATAAAACAATGAGTCTTTGCAG
The DNA here is from genome assembly GCF_001404335.1 of Faecalicatena contorta. GTDB lineage: Bacteria > Bacillota > Clostridia > Lachnospirales > Lachnospiraceae > Faecalicatena > Faecalicatena contortus_B. The sequence continues at coordinate 58,481 of NZ_CYZU01000029.1, read as the reverse complement.
TAACAGTTCAGGCAGGCCTGAACTGTTACGCAGTGTGAAGTTAAATCATGAATCAGCAGAAGCAAGATAACAAAATACAAACTAAGATCCGGAAAAAAGTTGAAATCATTTTCCGGCAAAATGAAGACGAGGGTGATGGAATGAAGAAGATAGGGTTTATTGGAATAGGAATCATGGGGAAATCTATGGCGCGAAATCTGATGAAAGCGGGCTATGAACTGCATGTCTTTGCACGGGACAAAGCGAAGGCAGAAGATTTAATTGCAGAGGGGGCGCTTTTCCATGACACGATCAAGAGCTGTGTGGCGGGATGTGAGGCCGTTATTACAATTGTGGGATTCCCAAAGGATGTGGAAGAGGTATATTTTGACGCAGGCAATATTTTGGACAGTGCAGACGCAGGCGCATATTTGATCGATATGACAACGACCAGCCCGCAGATCGCGGAGAAAATATATACAGAAGGTACAAAGAAAGGCTTCCATGTAATGGATGCCCCTGTAACCGGCGGTGATACCGGAGCAAAAGAGGGAACCCTCTCTATCCTTGCCGGCGGGGACCGGACGGACTACGAAGCGTGTCTTCCGCTGTTTGAAGCTATGGGGACAAATATCAATTATCAGGGAAAGGCCGGTTGCGGACAGCACTGCAAGCTTGCAAATCAGATTATGATTGCCGGGGCGCTGTCGGGAGTCTGTGAGGCGCTTGCCTACGCCAGGGCAAAAGGGCTGAACCTGGAAACTGTTTTAAAATCAGTATCCACAGGCGCGGCAGGCAGCAGACAGCTGGATACATTCGGGCCCAAGATTCTGGCTGACGATTATGCGCCCGGATTTTTTATGAAGCATTTTATAAAGGATATGAAACTGGCTTTAATTGAGGCAAATATGAGTGAGCTGGATCTGGGGATGCTCAGCCAGGTGCTTGCTAACTGTGAAGAACTGGAAGCGGAAGGATATGGGGAGCTGGGAACACAGGCGCTGATGAAGTACTATGAATAGGCGGCAGGCCGCCTAAAAGGGGCGAGGGAAATGTACATTAGAAAAGGGTGCAGGCTATGAAATTGACGATATTAGGTACGGGGAATGCAACGGTGACAGACTGCTATAATACGTGCTTTGCTTTGACGGAGGAAAACAGGCATTTTCTGGTAGATGCAGGGGGCGGCAATCAGATCCTCCGGATTCTGAAGGAGACGAATATACCGTTGGAAGAAATTCACGATATATTTATTACGCATGAGCACATAGATCATCTGCTGGGGTTGTTCTGGCTGATAAGAATGATCGGGCAGAACATGAATCAGGGAAAATATGAGGGAAAGGTCAGGATTTACTGCCACAGCGGTCTGATCCCGACGATCACAACGATAGCGGAACTGACGATCATGAAAAAGGTGACGAAACACCTTGGAGGACGTATTCAGCTGATTCCGCTTGAAAGCGGGGATACGAAACAGATACTGGGCTGCGAAGTTACCTTTTTTGATATAGGATCAACAAAGGCCCGGCAGTTTGGATTTACTTTGAAAACCGCGGACGGGAAAAAGCTGTCCTGCTGCGGGGATGAACCATATAATCCGTGTGAAGAGGAGTATGTCAGAGACAGCGACTGGCTGATGCATGAAGCATTCTGCCTATACCGGGAAGCAGATAAATTTAAGCCATACGAAAAACATCATAGTACGGTAAAAGAGGCATGTCTGCTGGCAGAGCAGCTGAGAGTCCCAAATCTGATACTTTATCATACAGAAGAAACGCATTTGGAGGAACGGAAAGAACTATATACCGAAGAAGGAAGAAAATATTACAGCGGAAATCTGTATGTACCGGATGACCAGGAAGTCTTCCGGATCTAGCAGATTTTGTGCTGTAAAAGTGAAATAAACGGGCGTACTTGCTCAGAATATATATTTTGAGATGAAAAGAACAAAGAAAGCACAAATAATAGCTTCAAATCTCATGAAAATTAAAAAGTAATCAGGCAAATGCGCCACAGCTTATTGACAAAAACTGACAAACAGAGGTAAAATCAAACCAGTATCAGATACGCATGTCATGATGCATGATATGCGGTCTTTCCGGGAGTCATATTATTGATTCTATTCGGTGCAAAGGGAGGACGACTAACATTATCCAGGAGGAAAAATTTATGTTTAAAAAATTAAGACAGAAGGCTAAAAATAAGAAAGGGTTTACGCTGGTTGAACTGATTGTTGTAATTGTAATTATTCTGGTTCTTGCGGCGGTATTGGTCCCAAGTTTATTGAGATATGTAGATAAAGCCAATAAAGCTAATTGTAAAGCTGATGCAGCAACTATCTTATCTCAGTTGCAGGCAGACTATGCAGCCAGCCAGGCGAATGAGCAGACAGGTGTGTCTGCATTAGGTGATGATTATAAAGTAAATGGTGTTGAAGTTTTGAATAGAGCGGCAACTGTTGCAGCACCTGCTAACAAAGCTGTATATACTGTGACGGCAGTTGCTGATTCAAGCGCTGGTGCCCAGACTTATAACGAAATTACTCGGTTTGCATATAACAACGGTAAGTATACTGCAACTTGGAATATGAATGGTGGAACTGGAGTTACTGCAGGCTGGACAGTAACAAAGAACTAATTCTTGAATTTAGTTCCAGAGAGGAGGTTCATAATTACATATGCCCAAGCAAAATTATGAATCCCTCATCTACAAAAACAAGTTCCTAAGAGCATGTAAAACGGCTCTCATAGTCCTGCTGATCTCCGCAGTGGTTCTTGCACCGACCCTGTGGATATGGGACCAGTCAGTTCAGGAACGGCAGGCTCTGCGTGAAGCGAAGAATGTTGTTCTTAACATGAATCTCCTCAGCCTGGAGTATTATGGCTCCCCCACCTCCATAATGGACAGAACCCGTTCAAGCGGGATCGTGAAGTCTGCGGAGGAGGAGATCGTCAGTTATTCGGGTGCGGAGGGAGAGATCCATTTAGTTTCATGGAATACCAGAAAGAACTGCGTAGATACCATGAGTTATCGGAAGGGAAGATTTTTGGTGCAGTATCAGTATGATTCAACTGATGATACTGATACATGGGAAGTCTACTGGAAGATTCATCAATATGCTGATTAGATGAGGAGTGGGAATTTATTCGGTTGAAACCGGGTGAATTCCCCTTTTTATGAAAGGGAAAAAGTGGAAACGAAGTAGCAATTCAGGCAGGCCTGAACTGTTACGAAAAAACACTGTTTTCTTTTCATAAGAAGTAATTGATTTAAGCAATTCAATGTGCAATCACCGAGCGTGGTTTGAAACAAAATTCGGAGAATAAGTATGGGTTTAATTATATGTGAAGCGCTGTTGTGTATCCTTTTGTTTTTTGCCGGCGCCTGTGTGTTTTCTTTTTTAAACGTGATTGTCTATCGTGTCCCCAAGAAAATGTCCTTTATCCGGGGGCGTTCCGTCTGTCCGGCCTGCCACCATGAACTGGGGGCGGCGGATTTAATCCCCATTTTCAGCTATCTATTCCTGCGGGGGAAGTGCCGTTACTGCGGCGGGAAAATTGGAGCCAGGGATACGCTTGCCGAGGCAGCAGGCGGTGCGGCTGCACTGTTTTGCGCCATATACTATGGATATGACGGCGGGGATTATGCGAAAGCTGTGCTTGTCTTCGCATTCGCAGGGGTTCTGACCGTTGTGGCACTGATGGATCTAGACACCATGGAGATTGCGGACGGCTGCTCCATAGCCATTGTGGTTCTGGCTGCAGCGGGGCTGTTTTTTATGAAAGAGGTTACGATCGGGCAGAGGCTGATCGGAATGGTTTGCATCAGCGTGCCTATGCTGCTTCTTGCGATCGCAGTCCCTGGAGCATTTGGAGGCGGCGATATCAAGCTGATGGCAGCAGGCGGGCTGTTCCTTGGATGGCGGACGGTTCTGGCGTCCGCGATTATCGGTATCCTTTTGGGAGGCGGATATGGAATCTATCTGCTGGCGTCGGGAAAGAAGGGGCGCAAGGAACAGTTTGCATTCGGGCCGTTTCTGTGTGCGGGCATGATACTGGGCCTGCTCTTCGGGAACCAGATGATTGACTGGTATCTGGGGATTCTGATATAATAAAGTATTACCTAAAATTAGGGGATCAGGGAGGGACGTCTGATGGCACAATACAAGTATAAGGCTCAGACGATAGACGGAAAAAAGATATCGGGCGCCATGAATGCGGGAAGCGAGGCGGAGCTGCAGCTCAGGCTGCACGAGCAGGACGCTTTTCTGCTTTCAGCAAAGGAAGTGCGGTCCGGAAAGAACCGGAAGCAGTTTAAGGCAAAGGTGCTGGCGGATTTTTCCAGGCAGCTGTCCACGCTGGTCGGTGCGGGCGTTACTTTGGTGCGGGCGCTCAATATCATTGCAAACGGGGAGTCCATTAAGCCAAATGAACGGCAGGTGTATGAAGACATGATTCGCCAGATCCGGCAGGGAATATCCCTTTCGGAGGCGATGGAGTCACAGAACGGGGCATTTCCTCCCCTTATGATTTATATGTACCGCTCTGCGGAGAGCAGCGGCAATCTGGAACTGGTTTCCATGCAGATGGCTCTGATGTTCGAGAAAGAGCACCGTCTGAACGGAAAGATATCCAGCTCCCTTGTGTATCCTAAGATACTGGGTGTTATGATCATCGCGGTTATCATGGTGCTCACAAAGTTTGTTATGCCGCAGCTTCAGGAGCTGTTTGACACCATGGATACTCTGCCGCTGCCGACACGTATTCTAAATGGGATCAGCGATTTCATGCAGAGCTACTGGTATCTTGCCATAGCGGCGCTGTTGGGGCTGTGGGTCGGATGGAAGGCGCTGCTGAGGATTCCCGGTTTCCGAAGGAGATGGCACAGGGTGCGTCTGCATATGCCGGTATTCGGCAAGCTGCAGAAGGTGATCTGTACCGCGCGTTTTGCAAGGACATTAAGCTCCCTTTATTCGGCGGGAATTCCGATCGTACCCGCACTGCAGATTGCAAGAAATACGGTGGGCAACGATTACATAGATTTACAGTTTGACGAAGTGATTCCCTATGTCCGGGCCGGCAACAACCTGAGCGATGGCCTGGATATGGTGGACGGGTTTGTAAAGAAGCTGTCTGATACAATCCGGGTAGGGGAAGAAACCGGAAGTCTTGACTCCATGCTGCTGGCAACGGCGGATGCCATGGAATTTGACGCGGACATTGCGATCAATAAGATGGTGTCGTATGTTGAGCCAATCATGCTGATCATCATGGGGATTGTGGTGGCATTTGTTATGGTGGCTGTGTTCAGCGCACTGTACGGTTCTTACGACAGCATAGCAGGCATGGAATAGGAGGCAGAAGGATATGGTAGTTGTATATTTGTCAAACCGGTATATCCGCGTTGTGGACGGGGAGGTATCCGGGGGAAGCATACACGCAAAATCTCTTTATTATACAGTGGATACCAGAGGATGTATCCTGAACGGAACTATTACGGATGAGGACGGGTTCCGTGAAATGATCCGTAATCTTTGGGAGACCAATCATATACCCAGAAAAAATGTATATCTGGTGATCGACAGCAGCCAGTTTACTACGAAAGTGGTGGACGTGCCGGCTCTCAAGCCAAAACAGATGATGGAATATATCAGCCGTGAATTCACGGATGTGGAGCGAATCTCCAATCCGGTTTACGGCTATTTCCCGTTATCCAGGGGGGAGAGGAAGAAGGAAAAGCTTAAACGGGTCTTTGCATCCGTAGCGCCTAGAGAACTTGTACGCGGATATGTGGAATGCTTTGCCGGCCTGGATATTGCAATCAGCGGTGTGGAGAGCGCAGTGGGCGTGACCATGAGGCTGGCTGAAAAGCTTTCGCAGCTAAGTGACGCAACCTGCATCGTACAGTTTGCGGACGACATGTCGCTGATCAATCTTCTTCTGGTGAACGGTGAATATAAATATTCCAGCAGAAACAGGATGTTTTCCGAGTCCGGAACCCCGGAGTTTGCTGCGGAGACGGCGCGTACGGTCAGCACGCTTCTACAGTTTGCCAAGGCACAGGATCTGGCACAGAAGATTCCGCAGGTGTACATAGCCGGATTGTCGGAAGACGAACTGCAGATTTATCAGGACAGTATCTATCAGATTGATGCGGAGATGGAAGCGGATGCATTACAGCTGGAGCCGGTGGTGAAGCTTGGAAAAGCTGCCGGAGGCAGTCAGGAACTGACACATTTTGCTCTGACTGTGGGAGGGCTGTTGAAGACAGATCCCAGGACCTCCATTATGTCCCGGGTTGTGAAGGATCCGGAGAAAGAAGCCGGGAAGAGAAAGCGCAGAAAGATGCTGGTTCCGGTGTTTGTTCTGGCTGCGGTCATGTTCCTGCTTGCCGGGATTCTGGGCGGCCGGGCCATGTATTATAATGTGCAGCTGAAAGAATTGGAAGCGTACAACCAGAGAACGGATGTTGTGGCGGCATGTGAGGAGTATGACAGGCTGAATGAAGAACTGCAGGCGGCTTCCTCGCTGGGAAACAGCATGGTGAGCCTTAAGAGCAGCGTGCTGGCCTATCCGAGAGTGGACAGCGCAACCGAAGAGGTTGTAGCCTCCTGTGCATCAGGGCTGGTTACGGCGGAGATCAGCAGTTATGATGCGGAGAACGGCCTGCTGAGCTTTGACGCAAAGGCGGGGAATGTAGATCAGATCAACCGCTTTATCGGTCTGTTAAACAAACAGGAGATATTTGCCGCGGTAGATTACACAGGATATTCCCAGGGAACAGATGACCAGTGGAGTGTAAAGGTGAACTGTATTATGGCGGCAAGACAGGAGGAAAGTGATGACACTGAAGCTGACAGAGAGGGATAAAAAGTTATTGGTGATACTGGCAGTGTTCGTCCTGATCGTCGGCGTTGGGGTCGGTGTGCTGATGCCGCTGCTGGATAAGGGGCAGGAGCTTCAGGAAAAAGCAGCAGATGCCAGAATCGAACAGCAGGAACGGGAACAGAAGGTCGTTTCCCTTCCGGTTCTCAGAGACAGGGAATCAACGGTGCTGAGTAATATCGAAGAGATGAGGAAAGACTTTTATCCTGTCATGAAAAGCATGGAGATTGATAAGATGCTCACAGAACTGGCCCTGTCGAAGGGGATGATCGTGAAAGATATGGACATTAAAATGCCTGCGTCGGGCGAATTCAGTACGATGAAGGATTATTCGGCATTTACCGATGCAGGTGAGCCGGAAACAGCTGATGCCGGGGTTACATACAATGGAATCTATACAGCCGTGGTATCTATGACACTGCAGGGAAGCAGGGGGGAGATCCAGTCGATGATGGATGACTGCGCGGCAAATGAGCCGGGAATAAGAATTACCGATTTTATGTGGCAGACATTAAAAGAGTCCGAGACCAGAACCCTTGGCATGACTCTGGAAATATATATGTGCAGGGATACCGAACAGTACATTATGGAACAACAGGCGGCGCAGGCAGCTGCCAATGCGGCGGATCAGGCGGCACAGACAGACGCCGCGGATGAGACAGAGGGAGAATAGAGGCGGTTTTATGGAGACAGCAAGTATTAAGAACCTCAGAATCGGGGATATATTAAAAGAATACAAGTATGTGACGGATGAACAGATCCAGATGGCCATAAACTACCAGAAGGAGCACAAAGGAGTGCGTATCGGCGGCGCTCTCATAGAGCTTGGCTGCATTACGGAAGCACAGATGCTCCAGGCGCTGGGACAGCGCCTGGAGATGCAGGTTGTGGAGATTGCCAATCTGGATGTGGATCCCGAAGTGGTGGAGAAGATTCCCAGGCAGCTGGCGGAAAAGTATGAGATGCTTGCGGTAAACGAAAAGGACGGGCTGCTGAACCTTGTCCTCAATGATCCCATGAATTTCTATGGAATCGAAGATATCCGCCAGATCACGGGTATGCAGCTGAATATCAGCCTGAGTCCGCGTGCGGAGTTACTTCGGGCAATCCATTACTACTACTCGGAAGTCGGGGCCAAGAAGGCGGCCCGGGTCGCAAACGAAAGCATCCGGGAAGAGGAGCGGTTGGAGGAGCTGGAGATCAGCGAAGATGATGACGATGATACGCCGGTCATCAATCTGCTGAACCGTTTGATTAACCGGGCGTACAGCACCAATGCTTCTGATATCCATATTGAACCTTTTGAGGATAAAACTTTGGTTCGCATGAGGATCGACGGCGCTATCGTGGAATACGTTTCTCTGCAGAAAAGCCTGCATGCTTCTTTGGTCGCACGTATTAAGATTCTCGGCGGGATGGACATTGCGGAGCGGAGAATCCCCCAGGACGGACATTTTCGGATCAAGGTGGAGGGACTCTACATCAATATCCGTGTATCCGTGCTGCCCACGGTATTCGGGGAAAAGGCCGTACTGCGCCTGCTGGCAAGTAATTCCCCGATCGATTATCCGGATACGTTTGGTATGGAGGAGAGCGATTATCAGAAGATTCAGAGGATGCTCTGCTCGCCAAATGGTATTATTTATTTTACAGGCCCCACCGGTTCGGGGAAGACAACCACGCTGTACATGATCCTGCAGGACATCGCCAAAAAGGCGGTAAATATCTCAACGATTGAGGATCCGGTAGAAAAGAATCTTCCGAAGGTGACACAAACCCAGGTGAATAACCAGGCAGGGCTTACGTTCGAGTCCGGACTGCGGGCACTGCTCCGTCAGGACCCGGATGTCATCATGGTCGGGGAGACACGTGATGTGGAGACAGCAACGATTTCGGTGCGTGCGGCGATCACCGGGCATCTGGTATTTTCCACGCTGCATACCAATGATGCGTCCTCCTCGATCATCCGTCTTGAGGATATGGGGCTGCAGCCCTATATGATCGCAAACTCTCTGGTGGGGATTATCGCCCAGCGTCTGATGAGAAAGGTATGCCCTGACTGTGCGGAAGAATACGAGGCCTCAGAAGAAGAGCAGGATATGCTTGGTGTCAGCGGCCCCGTGCGTATGAAACGCGCCAAAGGCTGTCCCCTCTGTAACTATACAGGATACCGGGGGCGGACTGCCATCCATGAGATCCTGATGATCGATAAGAATATCCGGAAGCTGATCACGATAGGAGCAACATCGGAAGAGATCGAAGAGTATGCAGCGGAGAATCAGGATATGAGAACACTGAAGTTATGCGGCACACAATTAGTGCTGGAAGGAGTCACTACTATAGAGGAGCTCCGAAAGGTAGCCTATTATTCATAGTATCGTAACAGTTCAGGCAGCCTGAACTGTTACATTAAATCAAATAGTCCGCAGGCGGGACCGTGCGCGGCAATTGACAGGAGGCAGCAGTTATGCAGGATATAAACAGTATTATATTAATGGCAAGAGAGCTGGAGGTGTCGGATGTACATATGTCATCCGGTATGCCTCTGTTGTTTCGGATTCACGGCCGTCTGACACAGGCGCCGGTGCAGCCGACAAAGGAAGAGACGGATGCGATGCTGTATGGGTTGCTGAGCGGGAAACAGAAGGAAGCGCTGAGTGAAGGCTATGATATTGACTTTGCGCTGCAGACCTCCGATGGAAACAGGCAGAGGGTCAATGTATTCCGGCAGCAGGGGGAGGCGGCCGCCACAATACGGCTGCTGAACAGCCATATCCCCACGCTGGAGGAACTTCATATGCCGAAGAAGCTGTATGAACTGGCAGAGGAACCGAGAGGGCTGATTCTGGTAACGGGGCCTACCGGGAGCGGGAAATCTACAACGCTTGCGGCAATGATTGAACACATCAACCAGCTGAAACCGGTTCACATTATTACAATCGAGGATCCGGTGGAATATAAGTATGAAAGCAAGCAGGCCCTGATCCACCAGCGGGAGACCGGGAAGGATGTCATCAGCTTCGCATCGGCTCTCAGAAGTGCATTGCGTGAGGATCCGGATATCATTCTGGTGGGAGAGATGCGTGATTATGAGACCATATCTGCGGCAATGACAGCGGCTGAGACAGGGCATCTGGTTCTGTCAACGCTGCATACGACCGGAGCGGCACAGACCATCGACCGTGTGATCGACGCCTGCCCTAGCGGCAGCCAGAATCAGATTCGGACACAGCTTGCAGGTGTTCTGAAAAGTGTCGTGACCCAGTGCCTGATGCCCACGGCGGATGGCCGGGGGCGGATTGCGGCTACAGAGATGCTGCTGGGAACGGATGCGGTTTGTAATCTGATTCGTGAAAATAAAACACATCAAATGGGCAGTGTTATGCAGGCAGGGAATGCGAGCGGCATGCATACGCTGAACATGGATCTTGTCCGTCTGGTATCACAGGGGAGGATTACCAGGGAAACGGCGTCACAGTATACCAATGACAAAAGGGATCTGGAGCAGTATTGGTAAGCTAAACTGTTTGGGAGCGGTGGAATAATTAATATCAACGGGAAGTGGGCCTATGCGGGAAAGAAGAAAGGCAGAAAACTTTAAAAAGGGATATACGACAGTGGAACTGGTTGTCGTAACAGTGATTATGCTGATACTTGCCGGTACCCTTGTTGTGAGCCTGGTCACATGGTATCGTAATGCGCAGTTTCGAAAACAGAACGAATATGCGCAGACGATTTTTTCTGCTGCCCAGAACCGGCTTTCCGAGTACAGTTATTCCGGCTATCTGGGAAAACTGGAGAGCCTGCTGGAAGATAACGGAGCGAAGAGCATAGATGAAGAGCTGAAAAACAAAGAACTGATCGGAAGCAGCGGGGATCCTTACGAGCTGGAGAAAGTATGGTACGAGTCTGAGGGAAAGGGCACAAAAGCCAAAAAGTATCAGGGCACCATCTATTCTCTGACCGGTACGCCTGCCGATTATAAAGCGTATAAAAACAGCAGCTGGAACGGGGTTTCACCGGAAAAACAAAGATTAGTACAGGCATTGTACAGGATGCTGGAAACTTACATATATGATACATCCATATTCAGCGGCGGCACGGTCTGCGTGGAATTTTCCGCGTCGGACGGACAGGTGTTTGCAGCAATGTACAGCGACAAGCAGGAGAACTTCGTATACGGAACCCCGGATGCGGAGGCAGAGAAAACAATTGACATAAGAGACCGTACTTATTCCAGGCGCAAGAGCGTAATGCTGGGCTATTATGGTGTTGATACGATGGCAAAAGCGACCAGTCCGAATGCAGAAAAGCCGGTGATAAGCGAAGTGCGGCTGAACAACGAAGATACGCTGAACCTGTCTTTCCGGCTGAGCAAGGCAGAGGAAGCATGGAACCAGCTGACGTATCAGCTGGATGTCTATAATGCAACATCGAATAAAATCGGGCTGACGATTCTGCTGAATGCACAGGAGGAGTCAGACAGTGGAAAATACCAGTGGCCGTCCGCTTATAATGAGAAAAAACAGGTACTGGGTACCGTTACACGCTATTGGTATGATAAAAAGGGAAAGCAGACAGCAAAGACGCTTGGTAACTACAAATTTTATCTATATGTGGAGACAAATGGGACGGTGCATCTTGTACTGGATGCAGCCGATCTGAACGCTACATCACAGACCTATATTGAGGGATACCAGGGGAACGGAATAGGCAATAAGAATTACAGCAGGCCGTCCTATTCCGGTATGGGCGGTGCAGCGGAAGAATTGAGCGACAGTTATAGTTTCCACAGATTCGGACTGAGCGCAGAAAAGATCTACTGCAAGATAAAAGGGAGCGGTACGGGATATAAGCCCACTGCATTAAAGAAAAGTAATCTGGCGGATATCTACTACGGCGATGAGAGCACATCCTCAGAGAAAGACGGCGTGACAACTTACCGCTATGAGATAGCCAATCCGCGCCATCTCTTTAATATGCGTTACATAGAGGATATTGAGGAAACAGGCGGAAATTATACAAAGCTGTTTGCAGGTAATGAGCAGGAACTGGAGGAGTATGCGTATCAGCTGCCGGAGAACATCACGTGGCTTTTGACAAAGGATATTGACTGGAAAGCACTTGTAAAGAATAAGTACCTGTTCCATGGCGGCATCGTACAGGAAACAAACACAGATTTTCCCTCCATCTGCTATCTGCGGCAGAAGTCCATTTTCGAGACCAAAGGATACTCTGCCAAAAACTGGAAGGCGGAAAAGGAGAATCATACGATAAAGGGGCTGACGGTCACAGCACAGACAAATGACTCTTTGGAATTAAAAGGTACGGGAAAAGAAATCAATTCCACAGGCTTGTTCCTTGAGAACAAAGGAAATATCCGGGGAATCAGCCTGGATTCCATTGTTGTGTCGGGGATCAGCAACGTGGGGGCATTCTGCGGCATTAACAGCGGCAGCCTGAAGAATCTGGCAGTGAAGAGCACGTCAAATGCCAGCAGTATATCCGGAAAACAAAGGCTGGAAGACAACGGTTCTTATACAGGAGGGGAAAATGTAGGCGGCATTTTTTGCGCACAGGATGGGAAGGCTTCGGCGGACAAGCAGACTTTTCAGAAGCTTTTGAACCGTGCCTCGGTGAAAGGTACCCGGTTTGTCGGCGGAATTGCGGGAAGACTGACAGGGGATAAGCAATCCGAAATAAAAATGAGTGAATGTGGGAATTATGGCGCCGTATCCGGAAGAAGTGAGAGCGCAGGGATAGAGCCGATGTTTATTGGCGGAATCATCGGATATGCGGAGAATAAGACCCAATCTACGGATCATTTTGTGATTGAGGACTGTACCAGCTCTCCGCAGTATGAAGCGAAAGCGGTTGAGGAAATCATAGACGGGATCCAAAACGGCGGCAGCGAATTAAAGGGAACCTATGTAGGCGGGATCGCAGGTTATAACCAGTGGTGTGAGATCAAAAACTGTTCCACAGAAAACGAGAACAGCCGCCGCCAGGGATATATTTTCGGCAATCAGTATGTAGGCGGGATTGTGGGATTTAATTCCGGCCCTGCCAGCGGGATTGAGGGCAACAACCGTGTCAATGAAGCACATGTGATCGGTGATACATACGTAGGCGGAATTGTAGGCTGCAATGCAGGCGTGCAGAGAAACAGGGGCGGAAATTATGTGGATGCCGAAGGAAATGTCTTTCAGGATGTCGCCGATGGAGTCCACGTGGTGGAGCCGGAGAAAGAACCTTCCCTGGAGGTGAAGATCAGCGGATGGATCAATAAAGGCATCATAGTGGCGGCAGGCAATTATGCCGGGGGAATTACCGGATTTAATGCCGGCTGGATCTTTGGATGCAACAGTGATGTGGCAAACAGCGCAGAGGACGATTCCCTCAGCGAGGTCACGAATCTTGGCGGGGATTATGCCGGCGGAATTGCCGGATATAACAACGGGATTATCGGAAATACAAAAAGAGGTGCGGACGGGAAAGCGACGGGGGCAAGCGGAGATGCATTATCTGCGATCTGTTATATAGCAGGGCGCAATTACGTGGGCGGAATCGTCGGTTATAATGATGTGGATGCGCTGGTGGAGGACTACGAGCTGGCTGGCGGATATGTAAATGCATCCGGAAACTTTGCCGGTGGTTATGCAGGCTTAAATGCGTCGGTCTGCCTGCTGCAGTATACGTATGATACGGCTACGGATACCTATGGGGCGGGCAGCGCCAGAAAGCTGGTATCCAAACCAAATGCAGTAGAAGGCGCCTATTTCGTGGGAGGCATCATCGGGGGCAATCTGGTATGTACAGACTCCATTATTCAAACAGTATTCCAGACCGATAACTTTCTGGGAAATATAGAAGCCAAGGCATATGCGGGAGGATTTATCGGATATAATGCACTTCTTACTGCTAAAGGGAACCAGAAGGCGAAGGTGGCGGCATATCAGGAAGGCCTGAATATCAAAGCAGACGAAAATGCTGAAATAACATACAATTTTGCGGAGGAAGTACCCGGTGATTTTGCATTCTATACGAATACAGGGCTTAAAATCTCAGGCTATGAAGAGGGCGTAACCAGCAGCAAATTTGGCGGGGTGCGCGCGGAAGTCTTTGCCGGCGGCGTACTTGGCTACAGCAAAGATTTGAATAATCTGACCATACAGAACGTAGAGAACCTGACACCCGTGACTGCAAGCGGCGTCATCAGGGAAAGCGTGGCAGGGGAGCAGACTGGCCGGGATGAAGCTGCTGAATTCGCATATGCGTATGCGGGAGGTATTATCGGTATAGTAGGTAACAATACCACATTGGAAAGCTGCAGCAACAGAGACGTGGGTGATGTTACTACGACAGGAGGAGCAACCTATACGGGGGCGCTCTGTGAGATTAACAGAGGAATTATTGAGAAATGTAAGGCTTCCAGCATCGGCGACAGCAGCAAGGATCAGGTAGGCGGGGTCTGCGGTATCAATCTGGGAATCATAATGGATTGTGAGATTAACAGCAGTACAATCACCGGAAGAGATAATGTAGGCGGAATAGCAGCCGAGAATTTCGGCCTTATCCACAACTCGAAACTGAGAACGGCCAGAATATTATCTTCCGGCAAGAATGCCGGAGCTGTAACAGGATTTAACGGGAAGTTCGGAGGACATGAGGGAAGAGTTGCATTAACGGATGCGGAAACGCTGGACAGCAATGTGGTTTATGTGACCGGAAATATAAATGCAGGTGGCCTGATCGGAAAAAATGAGGGCAGATTAACTGCATCCGGATATGCCAAGGTTACGATCAGTGGTTTTGTAAGCGGTACACAAAATGTAGGCGGTATCATAGGAGAGAACAGTCAAAGCATTTCGTCATTTATCAGCCGCTCTGTTATTACCGCGAGTGAAGGAAATGCTGGCGGCATCATTGGAAGAAATACGGGCAACTATTCCATAACAGAATGTGATAACTATGGGACGGTCACGTCAGTATCCGGATATGCCGGCGGCATTGTGGCAGAGAACAGCGGAACGGTTAAAAACTGCAAAAATGGCGGCAATATTTTAGCTTCGGCAGGAAATGCCGGCGGTATCAGTGGAAATAACACAGGTAATATAGAACTGTGTGAAGTGAAAGGCAATCTGCGGATTACTCTTACGGCTCTGAATCGTGTCGGGGGAATCAGCGGCTCAAACAGCGGTATGATTCAGCAGTGCACGATAGACAAGATCTCCGTCAGGAATACTTCCAAGAGCACAAACGAAAGCCTTGCAGGGGGGATTGCGGGCCTGAACAGCGGCATGATCCGGCTTGCAGGGGGAGAAATCCTGGATTCTGAAGTGATCACCTATGCGAATGGCAGCAGCGCAGGAGGAGTCGCAGGGGAAAACTCAGGGGGCGGAAAGATTTCAGGCGAGACAGGGAACGGGACTTCCGTACTGATAAAGAATGTGGATCTTCAAACAGCACCTACCGTATCCTACTGTAATCTAGGCGGCGTAGCGGGGAGGCAGCTGGGAGCATCCAGTGCGATCGAACACTGTGAAGTTGTGGATACCGCCATTGGCACCATAGCATTGCTTGGCAATACGGATATGGGCTATGGAGGAATCGCGGGAATCAACGAAGGGAACCTCTCAGACTGTTCCTTTGACGGAACCCTCCAGGTCGGCGGAAATGGAAGCAATATCGTCAATGCGGGCGGGATCACCGGAAAGAATACGGCCGGCGGTCTGATCGAGCACTGCTACATTGGTGTGGATAAAAGCAATGAGAGCACGGTAATCCGTTCCGGAGTAAGCAATAAGGATAACCAGACGTATACGGCATACCTTGGCGGGATAGCAGGCTGGAATTTTGGTACGGTACGAGAATGTGATAACTTTGGTGAAGCGGATCGCCAGAAGTCTACAGACACGGTAGTTATCAGCGGAAACGGCGGTATCGTTGGCGGTATTGTGGGCAGAAATGAGGCAGGAGCTGTAGTTACAGGTACCGATGCAGAGAAGCTGTCCACTGGAAAGGGCTGGTCTGTACAGCACTATTATTACATCAACGATTCCGGTACCGGCGGAATCTGCGGCTGGTCCGGTTCAGGAAGCAGCATGAGCTTTGTGGAGAATCATGCCAGTGTAGCGAACAAGAGCGGCATTAAGGACAGTACTGCAGTTGGAGGACTGATCGGCCGTTTAGAAAATCAGGAAAGCAATACATTCTCGATGGACCACTGCTTAAATACAGGAAAGGTGGATGGGCCATCTAATACAGGCGGATTTGTGGGGAGATGGAAGTATAATGGCGGATCCATCCAAAACTCTTCCAATACTGGAAAAATCGGTACAGAAGTGACCTCCCTTGTTAGCGGAGGGATGATCGGATCGTTGTATGACCTGACGGATCACGCCAGAATTTTATTTACAGGATGCAGCAATCAGGGAGAGGTAAAAGGGGGGTATGCAGGCGGTCTTGCAGGCAGGCCCGCAGTATGCAATACGTCAAACCAGGCCATCTTCAGTGACTGTATCAATACGGGCAAGGTAACCGGAACTACGGCCGGCGCGGGAATAATGGCCAACTTTAACAATGAATTTATGAGCGTTTCATTCAGCCGGTGCAGAAATTATGGGACAGGTACGAATTTTTACGGGATAGCCAACTATAACAATGGTTTGGTGAGAATGCAGGATTGCTTTGACTTTTCCGGGGCAGGTCTGACTCGTAAAGTATCGGATTCCGATAAGGCCAAGATTGTGAATTCCTACTACTATACAAAGGAAATAGAGGCAGGGATGACGGAGGAAGAAGCCCAGTTGGCAGTTGAGACGGCGAAAGAGAAGAAGGAAGAATCGGAGGCTGCATTGCAGTCTGCAAAAACAAAAGTAAATCAAATCAAGAACCCCGGGTATGGGGATGGGATTTATTATTCTTTAGATGCGGAAGAGAGCTTTTATAGTTCTGTAAAAAATGACGGCGGCGCATTTAAAGATATGTTTGACGGAAAGACCGAAAACGGGAACGGATGCCAGGTACGGCCTGCCGATGGCGGGGAAATTAAACAGAGCAATCCCCTGACTGTGAAATATACCCTGGCTGAGACTGCTCTTGGATATGATGAAAGTGAAGGGGTCCAGGAACTCTCATATCCTTCCGTGAAGTCCTTTGGCGTCTACTGGGGAGCAAATTCCACCGGATCATGGACCAGGTACTATATCTATACAGTGTCCTATACAGCGGCAGACGGATCGGTCAAATATCTGAAGGCAAAAGATGAAAGCCCGGAAAACTTTATAACTGCAAAATTCACAGACGGCAAAACAGTCAAAGCTTACAAAAACTTTGGAGACAGCCTGTGCCAGGCAGTGACAACGGATCATCCGGATGAGGCTACCAGATTTTTTACATTTGGGTTAAGCTATGTATCTGGCGGAACACAGAACTCATTTGGAAGATTTGAGCTGGATAACAGCAGCCAGATCAGTGATATTACCTTTCAGGCAGATTATGTTGCCACATATAAGGGGAATATCTATGGTTTATTGAAGGGAGACAGCATAAGCGGAACGGGATACAGTACGGCAGGAACGGTCTGTGAATTTGTTGCAAATGCTGTTCTGCCGGGCATAGAACTGAACGTAACCGATGGTATTGTGCGCAATGTCTCCGAACCGGAAAACCCGCTGGATAAAGAAGCATGGGACAGTGCATCTGCCGCTTATGAAACTGCAAAGCAGAACCTGGAAACAGCGGCTGCCGCCCTGGAACAGGCGGAAGAAGATCTGGAAACGATAAGGAACGGCGGGAGCGTTGGTGTTGACGGGCAGGCACCGCTGGACGACCCGAACAAATCAGGATCCTCCATGTATGCCTCAAAAACGGCACAAACAGAGTATCCAAGCTATAACCTGAGATCCGCAAGCAAAGCGGTTCCCAATTTCCTGGAGGCTTCAAAGATTCCTTCGATCACCGCAAGAGAGGCAAAAAGAAGGCTGGAAGCTGTCAGCTATTCTAAATTAGATCAGAAGAATGGAAACGCGCTGACGCTGGTAGAGCAGTATTATCTGGATGCGTATGACTTAAAGATGAAGGCAGAGGCTCCGGAGTTTTCCGTGATAAATGCCGGCGGTAAGACAACGCTGAAGATAAAGGAAGTGCCGGGGGCATATGGATATCAGGTCTGCTGGCAGGCAAAAGAAAAAGGCAATCCGGACACCCCGCATTTTGTGCCGAATACAGTAACTTCACTGGAGAACGGGCAGGGGTATGCAGAATATGACATCCCGCAGGATGCCGAGTGGTTCGGCCGGGAGTATACATTTTATGTCAGGGCTGTAAATGGGACTGCCTACATGACCTATTATGACGCAGACGGAACATTTCAGGATAAGGATGGGCAGTACAGGGCGCCCACCGATCCGATGCCGGAAAATGACGGACAGTTTATAGCCGCCAATGTTTCAAAATGGGGCAGTATCAAGATGCTGCTGACAAAACCTCAGACCGCACCGAAGGTACATCTGGAACTGGTGTATCTGGACAACACCAAGTCATTTGGGTGGAAACCAGTACTGGAAAATCCGGAAGATTTTGAAGAGGGAACAGTGATTCCGGTCTACATGTCGGTGTCACCGGCAGGCACTGTGGCAACAGAGGGCAATAAGCAGGCAGTGATCACGGTTCAGGCCGGCCATACATACACAGCGGATAAGGTCATTACCAAATTTGCAAATGACCGGAGGGACAACATTAATTTTGCTGTGAAGGCGCTTGCCATAGAAGGCAGGGCATCGGAATCCCCTCTTATCATGTACCAGTCAGCATATTATGGGATAGACACTTTAAAGAATGAGGATCTGTATACCGCAAAATGGAACGGCTTTTATGGAAATACACCGGACGGCCTGAGTTATCAGCTTGGAAAGACTCCAAGCGGATCAAACGTAGATCTGTATATCGAGGCGGAGCTGATCGTGCAGAATTATTTGAAATATGAGGATGGCACTAAAATTGATATTTCTGTTTCCAACGGCCAGTCCCATATCACAAGCACAGGAGGCGCCGCCAAGATCAGCACGCTGGCGAACCTGCCATCAGACCTTCTGGAGGAATACGATCAATATAGTATACAAAGTTATCCATGGCAGAATCAATGGTATATCTGCCAGTATGGGCATATTGTGAAGCAGAATGCCACAAAAGAAGAGCTGTATACGCTGAAAGATGCGGACCGTGACAATGAGTCAATTGTAAACAGCGGTACAAAGAGGCTGAATCCGGGGTATGTGGTGCGCCTGGAGAAAGACGGCACTTATACGATCATATACAGAGCACTGCTTGCGCATAGCGATACCTTCAAAAATCAGGTGAAACAAAATGTGCTGAATGTCCATGATAATCCTGCAAATGGGCAGAGGGATTATATCAGCCAGTCAACATCGGCGAATCAGATTCCGATTCAGCCAAACCCGGTTATTTCAAAGGATGATTACGAGGTACAGCCGCTTGAAAATGGAGCCGCTTACACGTTTAAATGGGATCAGGGCCTGTTGGAATCGGGTGCAGAGTATATCCTGCAGCTATACGGGCATACTTCTTCGGGAGAACGGACGCTGCTGGAATCGCAGACCGTTGTGAATGCAAATGAGTACACCTTTAAAGACAGCGGCGGAAGCTGGAATTATTCAAAAATGACGCTGCGGGTGACCCGCAAGGGCATACCGGCCGGGGAGACGGCTGTACAGTCGAAAAAACTTCCGTTCTACACGGAGCATACTTTTGAAGTGAAGCTGGCACTGGAACAGATTGCCATGCCTGCCGTACAGCTGCACAAGGATGCGGCCGGGGTGACGGATAAGGATCACATGTATTACGACGTTAAATGGACAGGAATTGCGGATGAGAATTCAGAAGGCATCATGGATCATCTGGCCGGATACACCGTTACCATAGAGCGCAGCGCGGATGATAAGGTCTGCAGTCAGTACAGCGCAGAGGAAACGGAAGTATTAAAGAAAGATTTAAGGGAAAATGGCTATGAGGAATCTGTGGATGAGGCAGCGGGGACGGTTACATACAGCAAAATAATAGAAAATTCAGACGAGGATATCTACCGCGATGCAACACAGGTGGATAAGACCGTAGTTATTACAGAGAACGCAGACGGTTCCTATGCGGTAACTCGCAGAGAGATCTGGACATTTTTATCTCTGAGCGGAGCGGAAAGAGTTTCTTCCGCCGCTTTAGAGCGAAGTGTTGACCTGAGTGAATTTACCGGCGGAATGACAATCCATGTATCGGTCAAAGCATTAGCAGAGAAAGATTCCGTGATGTACAAGGACGGTCCCGCAGGTGTCATCCGCGAGATGGAACTGCCGTCAAGGCTTCCTGTGCCGGATGTGGCAGACCTGGCCATGGCAGAAAAATACAGCACCGAAGAATATATGACCATAGATGCGATGAACGATGACGGACTGCATCTCACAATGGATGGCAGCGGCTATGGCACGGCAAACGGCAGGTATGAACTTCATCTGTTATTCTTTGAGGCAAGTGCAGTAGGTGCGGACGGGGAATTGATTCAGGGTGCACAGCCCAAATATGTCATGAAGGATACCATATCCATGGGCGGCAATCTCGCAGGCGGAACATATAACCTGCATGGAACAGAGATAGAAGTTACGGACCATACCGGAAAGACGTCCTCAATCAGTCTTTCCGATTGTGCTGGGATGTATATGGCAGCGGCTGTCCGTGCGGTATCTGACAGCCAGATCAGTTCCTACTGGTCTCATGAATACAAGTATAACAGGAGTTACGCCGAATTCCGGATACCCCGTGTACAAAATGCGGTTCCGGAAATGACAAAGTCCAGAACCGGTGTGGTATACACGGAATCAGGTCATTACGAAGGAGATACGGCGGGGCAGGATGACAACAAGACGGAACAGACTACGCTGATTTGTACAGTGGAAGCGTATGCAGAACACTATTTGCTGCAGATCATCCACAACTCCCAGAACAGCAGACAGGAGGCAGGTTATGATACGCTGCTGGAGATGGACTGGATCTATGCAAAACGGGACGGAGACAAGTACCACATTTATGTGCTGTCATCAGATGCAAAAGAGATGGAAGGCCTGGGCGAAAAACTGGAGGATACGTATCTTCCGGATGCAAATCTGGCCAATGCGGGATATGCAGGCAGTCTGCCGGCCGACGGCGGCAGCCTGGATCTGCCATATGAGCTGCAGATCACAGCAGAGGATGGTACTGTATTTACGGCAGTATCTTATCTGAAATGCCAAACATCTGAAGAAGGTAAACAGGAATTTGTTCTTGTACTGGCGGACCCGGAAACGGTGAATGGCGCAGGAACTTCAGAGGAAATCAGGACTTCGCAGGTAATGGCAAAAGGCATTTCAGGAAATATAGAACGGTATGAAGACTCCGCCTTCGGAAGCTGGTACCAGAAGTCGGACGAAGTAACTGAGATTGCAGGTACGACAGGACCGGTCGAAGGCCAGGATGCTCCGGCCGCTCTATCTGCAAGAGATGGGGCTGCCTTGGAAGTGGACGGCAGCAACGCCCGGATGAGACACTTTATTTATAAGCTGCCAGATGAGGCGGGCGGGGTACAGTACAGAAGTGCATATGCCAGAGCGGAGGAAAATTCGATGAGTTCCCTGCTGCTGCTTGAAAACGGGCAGTATCAGAATGCAGACGGAAAGCTGGCGGATACAGAAATCATGGCAATTGAGCCGGATGGAAAGGAATCAGCGACTGGACAGCGGTTGACATTTCTGTAAATGCAGTATCAAAACTGGAGCATAAGGCGGCAGCACAGGAGGGCTATCCGGTCAAAGTGGAAGCGGAACATCCGCAGATCCGTATGAATATACGGCCGGATGCAGCAGATTACACCGCGGAGATATCGGGAGCATCCCAGGCGGCGCAGATTTATATGCTGCAGTTTACAAAGGGGAACGGAACTTATTATCATGTATTTTATAAGGATACGTCGGACGCAGATCTGGCAGCCGGATATCCGCTTGCAGGTTCACAAAAGTCAGACAATCGTTATGCGGATGTGGACCATGCCATGATTACTGCACCAGCCCCGGGAGAGTATTACCCGTCATGCAGTGCTTATGATGAAAATGTTTATTATTTAGGAGACATCGGCGCAGGCAGAACCATTGGACTGCCTTGGAAACTGGAGACGGAGGATCAAGGCAGTACGCTGGTTACCTACGGGCAGCTGTCACAGGATGGCGCGGTATTTCTACTCACTCTGCCGGATATGGATCGAATCGTATCTGAGAATTTTGCAGGGAACCAGGACACCAGGCAGGTCACATTCCTGTCCTGCGATGCGGATACCGGAGAAGGCGGGGCAAGCATGTCCAGCTGGTACCGCAGTGATTCCGGGAACATGGTGAAGCAAAGCTACAGGAATCAAACTTCATGCAGTGCTGCATGGCAGGAAGAGGATTCCGGCATCAGCATCCGGTATTCAAATACAGATAATGGGTATGAGCATACCGAGGAATTCGCTGCGGTATGGGACGCCGGTGAAAAAAGGTACACGGTAAATGAGGCGGGTGCCATCGGAAACTATGGAATTCTATTCCGGTTTGAATATGAGGACGGAAACGTAAGCCTGAAATATGCTTCAGATCAGGCCAAGAGCTTTACTCTGACAGATCCTGAAAGCATAAAAGCAGTTAAGATTAAAGTAACGGACTGGTCCGGATATGGATGGACAGACTGGACCAGTCTGGAAGATCTTATTCTGACATCAGAAGCAGATCAGTATGTTGCGGATGAGCCGGATCATGCTGCCGTGCCTGCAGGAGATGCGAATGCAAAAGGCTATAAGGCGCAGGAGATCCCGGATGTCAATGAGAAGGAAAATGAAAAATCCGGGCAGCAGGACAGCGGCACGGGTGCAGAAAACAATGATAATGCAGAACCTGCAGAAAATGCAGAAAGTACAGGAAATACAGGGAAGTCCGGTGATCCCGGAGGCACTGAAGACAGCAGGCAATAATCAGCAAAAGGGGTCAGACCCCTTTGAGGAAAGGAGGCGCAAAAGATGAAAAGGAAGAAATACAATCAGGGTTCCGCAATGGTATATGTGCTGGCGGTTATGGCAGTTATCGTCGTTTTGTGCCTCTCCCTTCTGCTGTTATCCTATTCCCTGTTTGCAACATCTCTGAATTATGGGGATCAGGAGCAGTGCCAGATTCTGGCGGCTTCACTGAGCAATGAACTGCAGGACGAGCTGGAAAATGACGGCAAGTCCTGGTACATTCCCTACAATGGGGAATGGGTAGACAAGGGGCAGAAAATATACTCCTATAATGTAAAAAATGAAGATGGCAGCAAAATAGAAAATACAGAAGCCTCCGGCCTGGTGACGTTTATCACGCAGAATATATGGACCGAAAACTGGCCGTATTACAGTGAGGATGAAGACGATAAAAAACATAATAAAAAGAATGCTGCGCGAAAACTACAGTTTGACAGCGAGAAAATAGAAAATGAAAAGTTTCAGAAACTGGCAGCCGGTCTTACGGTTGAAATGTACTGGTATAATGTAATGGCAGATTACGACAGTGCAGAAGCCTCTAAGAAGGACGACACGACGCTGGTAATCACCGTAAACTGTGAGAGCGGGAAAAACTACAGTACAATTACCCGCGCATACCAACTGAGCTGCTCCGAAGACAAGAGCGTACCAGACGGGAAGTATGAAATCTGGAATTGGTCTTTGACAGATACTGGCGACGAAGTGGGGGAAGAGTAAGATGCAGAATGAAGCGAAAAACAGAAAAACGTGTCATCCCTTTGATTCAGACAATAAACGGAAAGGGTCTACCATGGTAGAATTGGTTGTGGGATTTGTAATCCTGGTGCTGCTTGTCGGTACCTTCACAAAAGTAATCTCACAGTCCTACAAGCTGCTCACACGTTCCCAGAATATGAGGCGAAATACAGAGGCTGTTTATTCATCCTATTACAAGCAGAAACACGGAGCAAAAGACAGCGGAGAGGCAGTGTTAAACAAAACAGAAGAGAAAATGACCCTGCAGCTGGTATACGAAGGAGAAAACCTGCCTCTGAAAAGCCAGAAAATAGGAATTACCAAGGGAAACAACATAACAATTTATGATTTTACAATTGAGGATACTCCGTAACAGTTCAGGTCAGCCTGAACTGTCACGATACGCTTAATAAACCGTGATAATGGTGGGGAAACAGATGGAAAAATGGATTGCCGGAATTCGTAAAAACTTCAAATCCAAAAAAGGGGTTACCATGGTTGAGATGGTAGTAACAATCGTCTTAACGGGTATTCTTTTCACCATGGCCTGCAGCATGCTGATCTCCTGGGTGAAGGTATATGACGAGCTGAAAACGACAGAACAGGCTGAGCAGCTGGCAGATACCCTGATGAATAAAATTTCAGGTGAAATCGCAGGCGCGCAGACCGGAAACATTGTGGATGCCGGAAGCGCAGGGGCCGGGGAAAGCACCAGGAAAGCCATACGCATAAGTACAGATAATCAGTCGATCGAGTTATATGACAGAACAGGAAGCCACATCACGATCGGCACGACAGAGCGTAGGCCAAAAGACGGCGGAGGGCGCGAGCTTAACATCCATTATGAAGCGGTAAAGAATCCGGATCCAAAAATATCAGAAAACATATACGACGAGATTGACTGGAAATATTCCACCAAGATGTACATGAAATACAGCATAGAATCTCTAAAATTTGAAACCGTGCAAAACGCAGCGGACGAGATTCTCCCTCTTGTAGATGTAACACTAAAGATTAAAAGCGGTAAATACGGGAATGCCTGTACGGTGTCGAAAACGGTGGAGTGCTATAATTCACCGGAGATCACGGGTCCTGTTACCGGAGGCACGACAGAGCCGGAGCCTCCTCCGGTAGATCCCGAAGTCCCCCCGTCCCCTCCGAATCAAGAAGAAAATAACAGCGGCGGATATATAGAGGTAAACGGCGGTACGTTGAGTTACCATGCCGGAGTGCCAACCTTTCAGGATTTAAAAGATCAGGCAGATGCGATGAAACCGCCGAATGATACAGAAATCATAAAAGTACCGCAAGGTATTTATTATGACGAGAGTGTTCAAAGATATTATTATGTAACCGAGGATACGATTACCCAGAAATACAATTGCGGCAGCATGGCACAGATTAAAAATTACACGAACAATTGGACGAAAGTCCTGGCTTTAAATGATCAGTTGATCACAGAGGATGATATTATAGGCGGAGACCATTTCGGCAGTAAGCTGCAGGAGGGCAGTATCTATAGTTTTGGCGGTAAATATTACATATGCGTCAGCCCCAGCGGCGGGTGGCCGGGCGTCAATCCTGAGAATAATAATAACTGGAAACAGATCGATAATTCCTACTTCAGAACAGGGGGCAGTTAGTAAACTCGCTTTGGGGACGCCGAAAAACCGGGAAGCCGGCCCCATGCCGTGAGTATATATGCCATTTTAAAAATCCGCTCCGTTTACGTAAGAGTCCCTAAAGGAAAAAACATAAAAAATCGCGGTCCAGCGGCATGCAACCCCAAATTTGATAATTTGGGGTCTTAGGCCGCTTCAGAATTTGACGTGAGACGTCAAATTCTGCCCGCCATTTTTTATGTTTTTTCCTTAAGGGACTCTAACGTACACTCTAGGACTTTTAAAATAGCATATATACTCACGGTATGGGGCCGACTTCCCGGTTTTTCGGCTGGCGCATCCGACCGGTAGGAAAAGCTTGCCCACTGGGAGGGGCTCGGAAGCGGGGGCGGCGTATAAATTCGTATGGTGAAACATATCAGCATTACTTACCCTTTTCTTCAATGTCTTGGGCTGATTCAGTAAGAACCAAACGAATTAATACGCTGCCCCGGTTACGGAGCCTTCCTCAGTAAGCAAGCTTAACTGCCGATTGGATGAGCCCAGCAATATGAAGGGATAGCCACCTGCCAAATGCATATATGCCGCTGCGAAGTGCTAAAGCGGACCTTAGAAATTCTTGGAAGCCGACAGCCGAAAAAGCAGGGAGATTTTGTGATCACCAAATCACAAAATCAGGCGACCCAGCGCGAGAAATCATCGGATTTCTCGTGATGTGTCGCCCTGTGCCCTGCTTTTTCGGCTGTCGGCTTTCTAGAATTTCTTAGGTTCGTGTCCGCACTTCGCAGCGGCATATATGCATTTGGCAGGTTTGCGGCTATCCCTTTATTTTGCGGCTTTCATTTTGCGACCTTCATTTTGCGGCCCCATCCATCGACAAAACTTACTTGACAAGAGGAAGGATTCCTTGTATCATTGTACTAAAGGAGTAATACAAATATCGCATATTAATGAAGTCAAATTACCGCTGTATAGTTTTATACACAATCCGTTTTATAGATGAGGAGGGATGACGAATGCTGGTAGTATCAAACCTGAGTAAGAACTACAAATCCTTTTCTCTGGATCATGTTTCTTTTACTGTCAGAGAGGGCCGGATCACCGGTTTTATCGGCAATAACGGCGCCGGTAAAACAACAACGCTGAAATGCATCTTAGGCCTGGTCCCATACGATTCCGGCCATATACTTCTTGAGGGAAGAACGATGTATCATAATGAGCTGGCGTATAAAGAGCGGATCGGCGTGGTCTTTGATGACGGATATTTTTATGATAAGTTTACTATGTCTGCTATGAAAAACATTGTGGCCGGGGCTTATGACGGCTGGGATGATTCGGAATATCACAGGTATATGGAGAAGTTTGGACTAAAGGAGTCGCAGAGGATCGATACACTTTCAAAGGGCATGAAGATGAAATTTGCGCTTGCCCTGGCGTTATCCCATCATGCGGAGATCCTGATTCTGGATGAGCCGTCCGGCGGTTTGGACCCGAAAACGCGTCAGCTATTCTGTACGGAGTTGTCAGAACAGAAAGAGAAAGGGAAGACGATCTTTTTTTCTACGCATATTACTTCTGACCTGGATAAAATCGGGGATGACATCATCCTGATTGATGAAGGGCAGATATTAGCCGCGGCATCGAAAGAGGAGTTCCTGAGACAATCAAAGCTTCCGGATCCTACAATCGAAGAGGCAATGCTGAAAATAATTGGGTGAGGAGGTGCATCATGAAGATTATTCATCTCATAAAAAAAGATCTTTTACTGGCAGGGATGTATTTCGTTTTTGCCATCATGATACTGCTTGCAGTCCCGATATTTTTAAGCAATCAGACTGTTCATATGAGCAGCGTGTATATTCTGTTCATATCGGTCAGCTTTGCCTGCTATTTCCTCTTTAATAACATTTTTTTAATGGAGGATAAGTATAAGGGCAACCTATATCTGCTGGCGGTTCCATATAAGAAAAGCATGATTGTGGCCGTAAAATATATCCTGGGTCTGCTGATAACTATACTGGAAATGCTTATATACTTTTTGCTTTCCAAAATTACGCTTCAAAATATAGTTTTAGTAAGGGAAGACTTAACCTTATCCTCCCTTTCTATTACATTTTTGGCGATGTCGGTTGTTTTAAGTATTTTCTTCCTGCTGTATTTTCGATTTTCCTATACGAAAATAAAAGCTGCGTTGCTTGTTGTAATGATTATGCTGCCCACATGGGGGCTGGTGGCTTTGTTTTCAATAATTGGGAAAAATTTGATTGCGGAAGCAATCGTAATGGATACGGGCATATCCGTATTGTTGATAGTATTGGGATTAGCTGTTATGATAGTGTCTGCGGGACTTTCTGTTAAGTTTCTCAAACAAAGAGAGTTTTGACTGGAATAAATTTAAAACATGAGGAGGAGAAGTTATGCTGGAGATACAGGAGTTGAGTAAATCATATGGGAAGCACCTTGCCGTGGATCAGGTGAGTTTTTTTATCCCGGACGGGCAGGTGGGGATTCTTCTGGGGCCGAACGGCGCAGGAAAGTCTACGATTATTAAGAGCATCGCCGGGCTTTTGAGGTACAAGGGAAGGATCGGTATACAGGGGATCCCGGCCAAGCAGCTGGAGGCCAAGAAGCTGTTTGCCTATGTACCGGAGATTCCTTCTATGTTTGAGGCGCTGACCGTGAGGGAGCATATAGAATATGTGAGGATGGCATATGGCAGCAGTACTACAGAGGAAGAGGTTACGGCGCTGCTGGAGCGGTTTGAGCTGGACGACAAGCAGGATAAGCTAGGCAATGAGCTGTCAAAAGGGATGATGCAGAAGGTCAGTATCTGCTGTGCTCTTGTCATTAAACCCAAAGTGATTCTTCTGGATGAGCCCATGGTCGGACTGGATCCCAGAGCGATTAAAGAACTGAAAGAGGTGATCCTTGAGCTGCGTGACCAGGGTGCTACCGTTCTGATCAGTACACACATGCTTGAGATGGTTGAGGAACTGTGGGATGTGATGTTTGTGATGGAGAAGAGCCACATCATAGGTTCTTATCAAAAATCAGAGGTCGGGGAAAAGGACCTGGATGCCCTGTTTTTTGAAATGACCAGTAGTTGGGAGTCAGGTGGTGAAGCATAGATGAAGGCATTATTATATCTTACAAAACGGAGTTTTATAAACAACCTGAAAAAAGCGGTGAAAAAACCGGCATCTCTGCTGGTCATGATTATCTGTATTGTTTATGCCATCTTTTTAGCGGTTATGCTGGGTCAGCTCGTAACAAAGATACATTTCAGCTCGGCAAAGGGATTGACTGTCATAATTACACTTTGGACCTTATACATTTTCCTTAGTAATTTTGCAGGCTACGCCTCTAAAAAAGGCGTTATTTTCAAGCCATCCCATGCACACTTTGTATTTACCGCCCCGATCAGTCCGAAAAAGGTCCTGCTGCACAGTGCCTGGATGAACTATCTTCTTACTATTGCGGTGAGCGTTTTATTCCTGATTGCGGGACTCACGGTATTTGGCATTACGCCGTGGAAGATGATCCTGTTTTTCCTGGTGGAGTGTGTCGTGGAAACGGTTTTTGAGGTCAGTGTGATGATCTTTTTGTACACGAATGATAAAATACCTCAAAAAGTAATGAAGGCGCTTAGCACAGGGATCAAGATCTTTCTCGTGGGAGTTGCGGTTCTGATCGTTATTTATTTTAAGAAGCAGGGAGTTACACTCGAAACTGCGGCTGCATTTTTCGACTGGCCGGGGCTGCAGATGATACCGGTTGTGGGCTGGAATATCTCCGTCTACCGCCTGATTCTTCTGGGCCCGGATGTACTGAATGTAATCTGTACCGTGCTGTATCTGCTGACAGTGGCGGTGATGATCACGGCAGCCGTCCGTATGAAATGCGATGGCGACTATTACGAGGACGCCGCCAAATTTGCAGATGACTATGCGGAAATGAGAAGGCGGAAAGTAAACGGCGAGATGGTCATGTCGATAGGAGAGAAGAAAAAACGCTTCCGCCGGGTAAAGGACACATACAAAGGAACCGGTGCAAAGGCCATTTTCTACAGACAGCTGCTGGAATACAAAAAGGAAAAGTATTTTATATTTTCCAAAATGACTCTGCTATGCCTGGCCATCGCGATCCTGCTTTCCCGCGTTATGAGAGACAACGCTTTAAAATCCGGGGTGCCTCAGATGTATATGCTGGGCATTATCATGTACATGACACTGATCCTGACCGGATACCTTGGAAAATGGGAAAATGAGCTGAAGACGCCCTATCTGTTTCTGATCCCGGACAGCCCGGTCAGAAAATTGTGGTACGCGACTTTGATGGAGCATATCAAGGCTCTTGTGGATGGCTGTATTTTCTGCATCCCGTTGAGTATAGCGTGGGGAATCGGGCCTGTTCAGAGCATCCTGGCAATTCTGACATACGCGGTACTGCAGGCTAACCGGCTGTATACCAAAGTCATTGCACAGTGCCTTCTGGGCGATACACTGGGTAAAACCGGGCAGGACTTTGTGCGTGCGATTTTCCAGATGACGATCCTTGGAATCGGGCTTGCAATTGCGCTGGCAGCAGGATTTATGGTTAATGTTGATTTGGTCTTTCCAATTATTTTCATTTATAGTATGATAATGACAGTAGTCATCGGTTTACTGGCCTCTATCCGTTTTTATTCTATGGAGCAGCTGGCATAGCACAGACGATTACAAATACTTTGAAAAAGATGAGCTGCAGGAGAGTTCACGAAAGTGGTCCTGCAATAATTGGGAGGTATTATTTATGCTGGAAGACAGTTACGTAACTTTAGAAATCGGAAAAGCAAAGCACATAGCACTGGTAGCCCATGACGGCAAGAAAAAAGAACTGGTGGACTGGTGTGACAGAAATAAAGACATCTTAAAGAGTCATTTCTTATGCGGAACAGGTACAACGGCGAAGTTGATTTCGGAAAGAACCGGGCTTCCGGTGAAAGGCTACTGCAGCGGTCCCCTGGGCGGTGACCAGCAGATTGGCGCTAAGATCGTGGAGGGCCAGATTGATTTTATGATCTTTCTCTGGGATCCGCTGGAGGCGCAGCCGCACGACCCGGATGTAAAGGCTCTGCTTCGAATCGCAGTGGTTTATGATATTCCGATTGCGAATAACCTGGCAACGGCGGATTTTATGCTGAATTCTAAGTTTATGAATGAGACTTACTGCAGACAGGTGGAGAACTTTAATAAGACTATACAGGAACGGGTTGAGAGGATGAAGTAGGCGCTGAGAAAACGGTGGGTATGGCTTCCGGCAGAGGCGTGTATACCCAAAGGGCGTCCCGCAGCTCATGCCCTGTGGGCGGAGCCTAAGCTGAACTGCGGAATCATGTATGCCGTTTCAGAATCCGCGCCACTTGCTAAGAAACAGTAATAGAGAAAATGTGGGGAATAGAGGTACTTGCCGTAGTTGGCCTGAATGCCGATGCATTCAGGCCGCCGGCGGCAACAGGATTTGATTTTGTGAATCAAATCCTGCCCTCTATTCCCCACATTTTCTCTGCAACTGTTTCTAAGCGCGTTCTGAGGGTTCTGAAACGGCATACATGATTCTGCAGTTCAGCTTAGGCTCCGCCCACAGGGTATGAGCTGCGGGACGCCCTTTGGGTATACATGTCTCTGCCGGAAGCTATACCCGCCGTTTTCTCAGCTGGGTGCATCCGGATGGGAGGCGGCTCGAAGGATGCGGAGATAAAATATAAATGAGGGATGAGATGGAATCTTTTTTTGTTTGTTGTTTGGGGGAGGAATTTGGGCGGGATTTGAGACGATGGGAGAAACGGAAGGGATGGGGGATGAGGAGTTAAGACTGGGCGGAGTGAAATATAAGATAGCAAGAATGCGCAAAACAAATCTTGTGGAGTTTGATAATATTAGGAATTGTGAAAGGAGGAGATTTTTATGGATAAGAATGTTGTTGAGAAAGTTTCGGCGGCAATTGAGTTTATTGAGGAGCATTTGATGGAAAAGCTGGATTTGGATCGGATCTCGACTGCTGTTCATTATTCGAAGTATTATCTTCACAGAGTCTTTATGCGTACGGTTGGGCTGACAATTCATGATTATGTGCAGCGCCGGCAGCTGACGGAAGCGGCTAAGCTTTTGGTTTTTTCTGAGAAACCGATTGTTGAGATTGCGGCGGCAGCGGGGTATGAAAGCCAGCAGGCATTTACAAATATTTTTAGGGAGATGTATAAGCTGCCGCCGAATCAATATCGCAGGAATGAAAAGTTCTATCCTTTGCAGTTGAGATTTCAGTTTGAGGGGGAATATGAAATGCTTCAAAGTAAAGATTTTATGGAATGGAGTATTGATTTTGCGGCAGAAGATGATATTCCCTGCTGGATGGATCTGGTGCGTCTTGTTATTGATGGGTTTCCGCATTTGTATGAAGATGAATATGAGGCGGAGCTGAAACGGCGGATTAGATGCAGGCAGGCTCTGATTTTAAAGGACGGACCGATTGCGGTGGGGATTATGCTTTTTTCATATGAGAACGGTTGTATTGATTTTATGGGAACCCACCCTCTTTACAGGGACAAAGGGATTCCGAAGGCTTTTTTGGAGAAGGTTTCGAGCGAACTGGTAAAGGGGAAGGAGATCAGCGTTACCACTTTCAGGGAGGGTGATAAAGCGGACACAGGGCAGCGTCGGGAGATTCAGGGACTGGGCTTTTCGGAGGCGGAGCTTCTGATTGAGTTTGGCTATCCCACACAGCGCTTTGTCCTGTCTGAGGAGGCTGTAAATAATGAGTGAGCTTAGCAGAAGTGATAAGAAAACGGAAATCGAATGTGTTGAATCCGTGCAGTTTCCGGATGAGGCCGCCCACCTGGATATGATCAATGGCAAATTGGATGCCGCTCTGCAGGAGGCCCATTCCGATCTGGAACGGATGGATCAGGAGTATATGGATGCGAAAAGGTACATGGCAGATTACCGCGGAGAACTGGATCCCCATGAAATGTTTCAGAACGAGCTGGCGCTCAGGCAGATCGACCATACGGGAGCTTTCGCCGCAGGGGTATGGGAAAAACTTTCAAAGCTGAAAGGGTCCCCCTATTTCGCCCGGATAGATTTTCAGGAAGAGGGCAGGAAAATGGCCGAAAAGTACTATATTGGGCGTTTTACTTTCAATTATGAAAATGAACTTCTGATCTATGACTGGCGCTCTCCGGTTGCCGGGATGTTTTATGACAGTGAGTCCGGACCGGCTGGATATGACGCCCCTATAGGCAGAATTGAGGGTAACCTGACACGCAAACGCCAGTTTAAGATAAAAGACGGTGAATTGGAATATACGCTGGAAAGCGCGGTAAATATTCAGGATGATGTTTTACAGCGTGAGTTGTCCCACACCTCGGATGAAAAGATGAAATCGATCATTTCCACCATCCAAAAGGAACAGAACCAAATCATCAGAAACGAAAATACCGGAACCATTCTCATTCAGGGCGTGGCAGGCTCCGGGAAAACGTCCATAGCGCTGCACCGGATTGCATTTTTACTGTACCGGTTCAAGGACAGGCTGAAGGCGGGAAATATCACAATCATTTCGCCTAATAAAGTCTTCGGAGATTACATATCTACCGTTCTTCCGGAACTGGGAGAAGAACCCATTTACGGTGTGAGCTTTACCGATATAGCCGCCGTACAGTTGGAGGGAGTCATTGCCTATGAGCCGGATAAAGACCCTCTGGAAACCAACGACGCAAAATGGTCGGAGCGGGCGCGCTTCAAATCCACTTTAGACTTTGTGGAAAAGATGGAAGCCTTTTTAGAGGAACTGCCCCACTTTATCTTTGAACCCCAAGCCTATACTTTCGGTCGCTTTACTGCAGAGGCAGACTTTATACAAAGCCGTTTCCTTGCTTACCCTTCATATCCAATCAAAAAAAGGCTGCAGCAGACCGCGGAAGATATCCATGACCGTTTTGATACAGATAACTTCATGGGCGACGATATTCCACGTCCGGGAAGCATATTAAAGAGCCTGAACAAAATGCTGAAGATAAAAAGCAGCCTGGCCCTGTACAAAGCGTTCTATCAATGGATTGGACAGCCTGGCATGCTTGTATTCCCTGCAAAGCAGACCCTGGAATGGGCGGATGTATACCCGTTTCTCTATCTGCACGCGTCCTTTGAGGGGCTGCAGCAAAGCAAGCGGATCAAGCATCTGGTAATCGATGAAATGCAGGACTACACCCCCATCCAATATGCCGTCATCAACCATCTGTTTCCCTGTCCCAAAACCATCCTGGGAGATTTCGGGCAGTTTATCAATCCCAACCATCTCAACACTATCGAAGACCTGCGCCGTCAGTACAGCGAAGCAAGCCTGGTGGAATTAACCAAAAGCTACCGTTCAACATACGAAATCATCACATTTGCAAAGCAAATCCAGCAGACGGCCCGCTTAGAGCCCATAGAACGCCACGGTCCTGCCCCCCAGATGATCCCAAGCGAAGACACCCGGGACGAAATCCGAAAAATCAAAAAAGCAATCAAAACCTTCCAGGAAAGCGGATACGCGTCAATGGGAATCATCCTGAAAACAAACAAAAAAGCCGCCGCAGTACATAAACAGCTCTCCCGGGATCACAAGATCCACCTGATCTCCCCCGAAAGCACCAGTTTCACCAACGGAATATCCATCACCTCCATCCAAATGTCAAAAGGTTTAGAATTCGACGAAGTCATAATCCTGGATGCTGATTCCGAAACCTACAAAACCCAATACGACAAAGGCCTCCTCTACATAGCCGCCACCAGAGCCATGCACCAGCTCACAATACTATATACCGGCTCCCCATCCCCATACCTGCCAAAGAAATAAAATAGACCAAATACCAACCGCCCGCCCAACCCAATCCGCCGCTCCCCGCGATTTCCCCCAAAATGAGCAAATCTTCCGTCTTGATGAAGCCCAGCCTGATGGAAGGGGGATGCGGTAATCCGGCGGGGACAGCTCCGGGGATTTTGCAGGCATAGAATACGCGTTAGAGACTGTTACATCAAAGCGGGAGTCTCACATGGACAAAATTTGCTCGCCAAAGCAAATTTTGAGAAGACCTGAGCCGGAAAATTCATCAGAATTTTCCGGTGAATGTCTTCGGTTCCATGTGAGGCTCCCGCTTTGATGTTACAGTCTCTTCGCGTATGGACAGCCAGCAAAATCCCCGGAGCTGTCCCCGCCGGATTACTGCATCCCCCTTTCATCAGGCGCCCCTACAGCCAAATTTACTCATCCCCAAATATCTCATCTTGTGTATCGCTGTGTATTGTGTTAGTCTTGAATCATAAAGTCACGAAAGAAAACAGCAAAAAGTGAAAGCAGTAAATACAAGGAGGTCTTTCAGTATGGCTACCATTAAAGATGTAGCAAAGCGTGCGGATGTGGGAATTGCTACGGTGTCACGCATGATTAACGGAACCGGTTATGTTTCGGAAAGTTCCAGAAAAAGGATTGAGGAAGCGATCCGTGAACTCAATTTTATTCCGAACGAACGCGCGCGGAATTTATCGAGGAAAAAGTCGGGAATCATCGGGGTAATTATTCCAGATTTCCAGACGCCGTTCTATGCTTCTTTTATCCGCCAGGCAGAGATAGAGCTGTACAGATATGGGTATAAGACGATGGTCTGCAATACGGTTAAGACGAGCGACCGGGAGCAGGAATATATTGATATGCTGGACCGGAATATGGTGGATGGGATTATTACCTGCGCCCTGTCTGTGGAGGATACGGTGTACCAGCAGATCGACAAGCCGATTGTCAGTATGGACCATGATCTGGGACCTAAGATACCGCTGATCCATTCTGACCACCGCAAAGGCGGAAGGATTCTGGCGGAATATCTGGTGGAACAGGGGTGCAGGAGAGTGATCCAGATCGGCGGATTTTTCAGGGTAAATACGCCGTCCAACGACCGGTATCTGGAATTTGAAAATGTGATGAATAAATACCATATCTCAGTCCGCACGCTGGAAATGGAGTGGAATCGGATGGACTATTCCTATTATGTAAATCTGCTGAAAAATTATGAAGATGAAGTGCGGCAGGCAGATGGGATATTTGCTTCTGATATGGGGGCCATAGCGCTGTATCATTTTGTGACCGACATGGGGATAAAGGTACCCCGGGATTTGAAAATAGTGGGATATGACGGCACGGATTTTACCCGCATGGTGACACCGGTTGTGACAGCTGTCTGCCAGGATATTCCGCTCCTGGCTAAGAAATGTGTGGATACAATTATGAAACTGATACAGGGAGATCAGGATATTGAGTACCACCAGATTACGGATGTGTATCTTCAGAAGGGTGGTACTGCTTAAAGATAGAATTGTTAAAAACGACCAAAACAAGAATGATTACTATTTTATGGAAACGTTTCCTTTATGCATTGTGCTTATATGGAAACGTTTTTATAATGTTTATTAGTAACAAATAAATAAAAAATGATAAAAACGCATTGACAATAATGGTAAAAGTGCACATAATTAATATATGGCCGACAGGACATAACATTACGAACTTGTTACTGAGAATGCTCCGTAACGCATGCCCTGGCGGGCGGGTCTGCAGCAAAGGTGCAGAACAAAAGATAATCAACGCATGCGAAAGTAAAAATATCCGGATAGGAATCAAGGGTGAAATAATTTTAGAAGAAAGGAAAAAATGCAGGCACACCGATCACCCTGTGTGTATGCATCTTTCAACTACAAGCAGGCTTGTGCTTGAAAGTCTTGGTACAAAATATGAAACAGGTAAAATGGGCGGTCGTTGGCACAGGCTATATTGCCAATGAATTTGCAAAAGGGATGCAGGAAGTAGAGGATGCCGTGCTTGCGGCAGTCGTTTCAAGAAGTATCGTAAGCGGAAGGGCATTTGCCCAGAAATATGGCTGCGTTCAGGTGTATACAGACTTTGAGGGTATGCTCGAACAGGAAGAGATCGATGTTGTGTACATAGCAATTCCGAATGACTGCCATTATGCATATATCATGGCGGCGCTCGACAGAGGAATCCCTGTTTTGAGTGAGAAGCCGATGGTAGATAATCTGCGGCAGCTGGATGATGTGTTCAGAAAAGCAGAGGAGAAACAGGTCTTTGTGATGGAGGGAATGTGGACAAGATGCTTCCCGGCGGTAATAGAAGCCAGGAATTGGATAGAAAAAGGCAGGATCGGAAAACCTCTGGCCGTACACGCGTCTTTTGATATCAAACCGGACATTGACGACTGGCAGCCGTGGAAAGGCGGTGTGCAGCATGCTGCGGGAGCACTCAGAGATGTGGGGATCTACTCGCTGGCGATGGCTTATCTTGCATTCCCGGAGGGGCCTGTTCAGGCTTATTCCACAATGAAGTCTAACGGGGAAGTGGATGAGAGTTTCCATATGCTGCTGGAGTACGAAGATGGCGGGGCCGCATTTGTTGGAGGTGCATTTAATCAGGTAAGTACACCTGAGACGGAAATTGTCGGGGAAGAGGGCAGAATCATAATCGGTTCAGAGTTCTGGCATCCGACTACGGCTACACTGATCATGAATGATGGTACTAAGGAAAAGTATATGGAGACATATCCCGCCTCCGGCTTCCAGTTTGAGATCAGGGAAGTACAAAAGTGCCTTAGAAACGGTGAGTTGGAATGCCCGCATTTTACCTGGGAAGAAAGCAGGAAGATAGCAGCCTTAATAGAAAATACAAGAAAAGACTGGGGCATTTATTACAAGGCAGACACGGAAGGAGAAGTTTAGGACATGAAGGGCGCAATCAAACAAATCTGTGTTCTGGTAGATGATCTGGATACAGCAATGAAAAACTACTGGGAGAAATTTGGAATAGGGCCATGGGATATCCGACATTTCACGCCGGATACCGTCAGAGATTTTTATGTACATAACAAACACATTGAAACGGGATTTGATTTCATCTGTGCGGTAACCTGGGAGGGAGATGTAGAGTATGAACTGATCCAGCCGGTCGAAGGACCGAATATCTACTGGGAGTATCTGAAAAAATACGGAAGCGGCCTTCACCATTTTAAAATTGTGATTCCGGATGATGAAGAACTGAAAGCATATGTAAAAGAACTGGAGGAGAAAGGGCTCAAGGTGATGCAGACGGGGTGGATCGACAACGATGTACACTATTATGTGGATTCTCACGAGCAGCTGGGCCTGACACTCGAGCTTGGAAACGGAGGCAGAATCGGCGAGGCCCCGGAAGTATATCCGGCAAAGGATGCAAAGAGACCAGTGTCCCACAGGCAGAATATCAAGCAAATTGCAATTGTCGTGGACGATGCAGAAAAATACATGGAGAATTACGCTTATTATCTTGGAATTGACGGATGGGATGTGAGGCATTTCACACCGGAGAAGTTAAGAGACTTTAAGGTGAACGGCGCGCACATTACAGAGGGATTTGATTTTATCTGTGCAGTGAAATGGGTTGGCGGCATGGAGATCGAGATCATACAGCCCATAAAAGGAGATAACATTTACTGGGATTTCCTTGAAAAGCATGGCCCCGGGTTCCATCATATCAAAGATGTATACCCGGATGAGGAGATCAAAGAGGAATGCAGGAGACTGAGCGGATACGAAGTCCGGATCATGCAGACGGGATGGATCGATGGAGACAGCCATTATTACATGAGCACAGAGAATCTCCTCCACATGATCGTGGAATTCGGCAATGGCGGCAGGATTGAAGCGCCGGATTACGTATACTGCGCAAAGAACGGGAAATGAGAGAGTCATCTCTGGTTTTAAGCAGAGGATTCAGAGAAGCGGGCTGGGAAGGGTTTCCCGCGGACCGCATCTTCAGGAGAAAAGTAAAAGAACAGGAGCGATAAAATATGAAAAAGAAAATCGTAAGTCTGGTATTAAGTATGGCAATGGCGTCAGCACTTTTGGCAGGATGCGGCAGTGTCGAGGATTCCGGTAAGGATTCCGGCAGTAAGGCAGAGAGCGGGCAGACAGAGGATAAAGCAGATAAAAAAGAGGATGGAAATTACACGATTGCAGTAGTACCAAAGCTGACGGCGCTGGCATGGTATGAGAGAATGGAAGAGGGCGTTGATGAGTACGCAAAAGATAACGGTGTGGATGCATTCTTCACAGGGCCGTCCGAGGCAGACGGCGCGCTGCAGGCACAGTGCATTGAGGATTTAATCTCACAGGGCGTTGATGCCATCTGTGTAGTACCATTTTCCACGGAGTCACTGGAGCCGGTATTAAAGAAAGCCAGGGATCAGGGCATCGTAGTGATCACACATGAGGCTCCGGGTATGACCAATGCAGATTATGACATTGAGGCCTTCAATAACGACGAGTACGGCAATCACCTGATGGAAGCGCTTGGCGATTCCTGCCAAGGGAAAGGCGAGTATGTGCAGACGGTAGGAGCACTGACAAGCGCGTCTCATATGGAATGGGTGGCGGCAGCGGAGGCACTGCAAAAGGAAAAATATCCGGATATGAAAAAATACGGAGACCTTATCGAGACATCCGACGACCAGGATACCGCATACAATAAAGTGAAAGAAGCACTGACGGCGAATCCGGGAATCGTGGGAATCCAGGGCTCCGCAATGCCGGACGTTGCAGGCGCCGCACTGGCTGTTGAAGAAATGGGAATGTCAGGAAAGATTAAGATCGTGGGAACGGCTCTTGTTTCCAATGCGGGTGAGTATGTAAAGAACGGCACCATTGATATGATCAGCTTCTGGGACCCGGCCCTTGCAGGAAAAGCCATGGTAGAGACGGCCGTAAAGCTCCTCAATGGCGAAACAATCGAAGACGGTGTTGATCTTGGTGTGGAAGGTTACAACGAGATGAAGCTGGATGGAAATATTTTGATTGGAAATGCATGGATTGATGTGACGAAAGACAATGTAGACGATCCAGCATATGATTTCTGATTCACGGTTAAAAAAACAGGGGTGGGAGGTTCTCAATGGAGCGGCATCCCACCTATTTTCATATTTATCAGCAGGCTGCATTACTTAACAGCTTAGACACGGAGTACTCAAAAGAAGTGGAAGAGAACTATGGATAAAATATTTCTGAGATTAGAAAACATTAAGAAAACATTCGGCGGCGTCCAGGCGCTTAAAAACGTGGAATTGGAAATCCGGGCCGGTGAGATCCACTGCCTTGCAGGAGAAAACGGATGCGGAAAATCAACGCTGATCAAGGTGATTTCCGGCGCCCATGACCCGACAGCAGGATCCATTTATATTGAAGGGGAAAAGATAGAGAAACTGACACCCATTGATTCGATCCGAAAGGGCATCCAGGTGATTTACCAGGATTTTGCGGTCTTTCCCAACCTGACGGCAGCCGAGAACATTGCCATGAATCATGCTCTTTTGACTGGTGCGAAGACTATGAACTGGAAAAGGTCCAGGGAGCTTGCCATCCGTGCAATGGAACAGATCGGCGCCCATATGGATCCGGATGTCCTGGTGGAAAGGCTTTCCATAGCCAATAAACAGATGGTGGCGATCTGCCGTGCGATTATAAATGATGCCAAACTGCTGATTCTGGACGAGCCGACAACGGCGCTTACCCAGAAGGAGGTCGGCATGCTCAACACCATAATAAGGAATCTGAAGGAAAAGGGCATGGCAATCGTGATTGTCAATCACAAACTGGATGAAATCTATGAGATCGCGGACAGGCTGACCATCTTAAGAAACGGTGAGAACGTGGCGACCGGGCCGATTGAGGAGTTTGACAGAAAACGGTTCATCAAGTGCATGACCGGGCGCGATGTGGATGAGGTGTATTACCGCCCCGAGGGCAGCAGAGAAGTCATTCTGAAAGTGGAGAATCTTACGAGAAAGGGTGCATTTAAGGATGTCAGCTTTGATCTGAAAAAGGGCGAGGTTCTTGGCATCACAGGGCTTCTGGGTTCCGGCCGCGGGGAACTGGGAGACGCGCTGTTCGGCATTGCTCCGGCCAGCGGGGGAAAGATTACGCTGAATGGAAAGCCCGTATCCATTAAGTCCATAGGGGATGCCATGAAAGCGAGAATTGGATATGTACCGGAGGACCGGCTTACCCAGGGACTTTTCCTGGACTGTACAATCCAGGAGAATACCGTGGCCGCATCCATTCGGAAATATCTGAAAAAGGGCAGGCTGAACTACCGGGAGATGTATGACGCGACGCAGGCATGGATCCGGAAAATCGGCTGTAATGCGAAGTCGCCGAAACCGCTGATCCGGACTCTTTCCGGAGGAAATGCGCAGAAAATGGTCATTGCCAAGTGGCTGAATACCAATCCGGCGCTGCTTGTGCTCAACGGCCCCACCGTGGGTGTGGATATCGGTTCTAAGGCAGACATCCATAAGATACTGAGGGAACTGGCGGAGCAGGGCGTTGGAATTATTGTGATATCGGATGATGTCAGCGAGTTGATACAGAACTGCAGCAAGATTTTGATTATGAAGAACGGCAAGACCGCCGGCAGCATCAATTCAAAGGAATTAGATGAGACAAGGCTTTCCCGGCTGCTTACAGGTGAGGAGGAGACAGTATGAAAGACAGAATAAAAAGAGGGCTGACTGCAAACGAAATGATTGTCGTATACATTATTGCCGCCCTGTGTATTCTTATTGGGGCTGTCAATCCGGCATTTGCAAGTGCATCCACGGTGGTTTCACTGCTGCGTTCCATGCTGGTAACCCTGATATTCGCAGCGTTTGAAATGATGGTTATCATTTCCGGCGGAATCGATGTTTCCTTCCCGGCTGTAGCCAGCTTTGCAATGTATGCAACGGCAATGATCATGAATGCAGCAGGGCTTAACAGTGTGGTGCTGGCTTTTATGATAGCAATCGTGATCGGTATGCTGTTTGGTTTTCTCAATTCCGTTCTGGTTGCACGACTCGGAGTTCCGCCGCTGATTGCGACGCTCGGGGTGAGCAGTGTGGCAAACGGGGCCACGCTGGCATTCCTTGGCTCCAGGGAAATCAACCGTCTTCCGGAGAGCTTTGGAAGATTGTCTAAAGTATTCATTTATGAATATGTGGGAGACAGCGGAATTACATATCAGCTGACGGCACTGATCCTGATACCGGTTGTGATCTATATCGGGCTGTGGATTCTCCTGAAATATACCATGCTGGGCCGTGGAATCTATGCAGTGGGCGGAGACAAGAATGCGGCCAGAATTGCAGGCTTTGGGGTTGTATTTATCCAGTCCTTTGTGTACATACTTGCGGGGGCGCTGGCCGGAGTCGGCGGCGTGACTTATATGATCCTGATGCGGCAGGCGCATCCACAGGTTTTGATGGGAACAGAGATGATGGTGATTGCGGCGGTTGTCATGGGCGGCACGAGAATCACAGGCGGGCACGGTTCCATATCTGGGACGATACTGGGCGTCACGCTGATAGCCCTGATTCAGAACAACCTGATCATGCTGGGGGTTCCGACCTATGCACAGACATTTGTGGTAGGGCTTTTGATCGTAGCCGGTACATCCATCACCTCACTGAGAACTAAGAAAATACAAAATAGTGTGAAAATATAGGAAGGTGGCACGATGGAAAATATAAAAAGCAGACTGAAAAATTCAGATAAAAACAGCATGATGCTATTGCTGATTGCCGTCCTTATTTTTGGAGTCATGGCAGTCCTGGCGCCTTCTTCCTTTCTTGGCATAAAAAATATCCAGGGAATGTGCACACAGTTTCCGGAATTCGGCTTGATTTCATTTGGCATGATGCTGGCTATGATCTCGGGCGGGATTGACCTGTCGCTGGTTGGAATCGCGAATTTTTCCGGGATCACTGCAGCCTATATCATGGTGAAAATGGGCGGAGGCCCTGTGTCTATTCTCCTCGGGTGCATTGCTGCTGTTATAGTGGGGGCGCTTTGCGGCTGTTTTAACGGCTTTATGATCGGATACCTTCAGATCCCCGCCATGCTGGTAACTCTGTGCGGACTGCAGCTGTACACGGGCTGTGGGCTGATGATTACAAAGGGTCCCGCAATCACTGGGCTTCCGGAAGGCTACAGCA
Organism: Faecalicatena contorta; assembly: GCF_001404335.1. Classification (GTDB taxonomy): domain Bacteria; phylum Bacillota; class Clostridia; order Lachnospirales; family Lachnospiraceae; genus Faecalicatena; species Faecalicatena contortus_B. Next base: position 16,088 of record NZ_CYZU01000029.1, on the reverse strand, counting down.
TTCTGGGAAACGGCACACTGGCTGGGGTACCGATTGCATTTATTCTCTTTATCCTGGGCGCCCTGCTGGTTTCCTTCCTGCTCCGTTCAACCGTATATGGACAGCATGTGCGGTATATGGGAACCAACTCTATGGCGTCACGGTACAGCGGGATCAATAATCTGGCGGTTACGATCAAGACGTATGCCGTATCCGGTGTGCTGGGAAGCCTGGCCGGATTGATCATGGTGTCCAGATACAATTCTGCAAAAACAGATTATGGCAGTTCTTATACACTGCTTTCCCTGCTGATTGTCGTTCTGGGCGGAACAAACCCGGATGGGGGAAAGGGCAGCGCAGTTGGAGTGCTGCTGTCTGTAATCGTGCTGCAGCTGGTGTCCAGTGCGTTCAATATCATGCGTGTCGATTCCTCTTTGAAAACATTTGTCTGGGGGGTGATACTTATAGTAGTCATAGTAATTGGGCAGATTGGGGGAAGAAAGCGGGGGCGGGAGTGAGATGGGACGCTCTGCGCCAGGCTTGCCGGGAAGGCTGCGGGGCTGTGTATGTCCTTTCCGTATGCACCCGTGCTGCCAACTGATTCTAAGAGATAATAATGCCGGGAATGTGGGCACGGGATGACACAGCGAGAGAAATTTGATAATTTCTCTCACTGGGTCATCCGGAAACATGATTCGGAATCATGTTTCCTCCCACATTCCCGGCATTATTTTCTCTAAGAATCAGTAAGCGCACTCTAGCATACGGAAAGGACATACACAGTCCCGCAACCTTCCCGGCAAGCCTGGCGCAGAGCTGGTGCATCCTGGCGGGAGGAGAGGATGGTTCTTTCATTTTTAGAGAGTTCTGTCGGGGGCAGACTATGGAAGGGCTGCACGTTGGGTCTTGATTATAATAGGTGGTATTTTGGTTAGTTTTTATTTTTTCCTTGGAGGGAGTGTGGATCTGTTGAGGAAGCGAACTTGTTATAGTACCTCATGGAATCTTCAGGGGTTAAGGAGAAGCCTTTTGACAGTTTGGTCAAGATGGTTTCCTTACTGTATCCTTCTTCTGTATAATCTTTTACTAGTACTTTGATTCCTTTCTCAAGCCCCTTCCCAATTCCTTCTTGATATAAGTCATCCAATGCTTTACATATAGTTATGGTTCCTCCTTTTTCCGTAATTGATGCTTTTAGATGTTGCGCTGATCCCAGCATTGTGCGAACGGCTTTATAGGAATCCTGATCGATTTGTGCGAAATATGAGTTATGATTCAGCACATAATCTTTCATATCCTCTTTATTTTTTCTATATTTTAACATGCCAAATATGATCTGTAAATCAGTTTGAAAACACTCCAGGTTTTCTAATTTTTTCGGATCTATCAGGTTGATTCTGTAATTTGGGACATACTTCTTCAGCATTTGGCAGTCTTTCCTGTCTATCCCAAGGAGTCCGTGCAGATCCAGGCTGCCATCCCAGTCCTCTTCGCCGTAGTAAAAAACAATATTCAGGACTGGCGATAATAAATCCATTTTTTTCAGCCCGGAAAGAAATTCAGCTGATTCTTTTAAATCCTTTTTCATTATTTTCTATTCTGTTACAAATAAAATATTTATAAAATCACCCCAAAGGATAACCTACAAGGAAACGATTTGATTGTATATTTCAGATATACGAAGTATAATTGACGAAGGAGGGAATGGAATTGGAGTATTTAACATCAAATGAAATCGCAAAAAAATGGAATGTCAGCAGCAGAATGGTTGCTTACTATTGTAAAGCAGGAAAAATTGTGGGCGCAATTATGAGGGGGAAAACATGGCTGATTCCTGCTCACGCAGAAAAGCCGAGTGACCACCGTTATCGAAAAAATAAGATGATGGTTCAGGACAATCCAGAACTTCAAGGCGCCTTGCAGAGCATTAACAAGCTGGATTCAGATAACAGCACTGTTTACAGAGCAAAGGATTTATATCAAAATCTTGGCCTTACGAGGGAAACCCTGCGTTACTACGAAGAGATTGGATTGATTGCACCGGAACGGAATCAGAGCAGCCAATACCGGGAATTTACCTTTGAAGATGTTTCCCGCCTGATGTCCATTGACTTTTATAAGAAACGTGGGTTTTCGCCGTTAGAAATCCGAGAGTTGACAGCAGCCGGGAAGCATAGCGATTTAGACGTGCTGGATAAAAAAATCAGCGATATAGAAGAAACGATTCGAGCCGGACAGCGGATTCTGGGGCGGCTGGCAGAGACAAAAGCGTTCTGTGAATATGCCGCACAGTCTAAAAAAGTATTCTCAGTGAAGGAACTTCCGCCCTATTGGGTTTTGGAAACCTTTGACGCGGTATCCTCTCTGAAAGAGTATCAGGAGCGGGTACTAGTATCGCTGGATTTACAGGAAGAAGATATTTTATCGAACCTGGTGCGTGTCGTTACCTTTGATTCAGCCGGATATAAAGGCACGAAGATGTGTCTGGTAAGTAAGGCTTCTAATGAAAGAAAAGCGGCGGGAAGATTGACTTTGGAATACGGCAGGTGTCTGCATACGGTTTTTGACGCGGACAGCCATGACGATTCTCTGATGGAGAAAATGTTTTTTGAAAGCCATACATGGGCCGCTGATCATCAGGAGAGCTTCCGGGGCGTTGTCTATATTTTTGTCCGATTTGTGGAAATGGCTGAATTGGGGGAGCGCAATTTTTACGAGGTTTGGATTCCGCTGAAATAAATAAAAAGCCTATTGACTTGGGGGCTTCCACCACCTTTATACTATTTTATGAAAGGTGGTGGTGCGGTGAAGATCAGAAGCTATGGCAGGGATTATACGCTTGTAGTTGTGGGCCAAATCGTCTCGTTATTTGGCAATGCAATTCTGCGATTTTCCCTGCCTTTATATCTGCTGAGGGAAACCCATCCCGGTCATTGGCGCGGGAATGGTTTCAATGGGGATTGCGATATATTCGAAAAAAGTACTCAAGAAATTAGGAGGAAACAGCGCTGAGACTAAGAAGAGGTGAACGGAATTGAATTTAAAAGGAAAGAAGGTTTTAAGGGTGACAGTGATTCTGTTGGGCACGCTTGTCGCATTCATTGTCCTGTTGTTCATATTGTTGTGGCTCAATAGTCCGGGCAGGATCGAGCCGCAGGCTCATACAAACGGAAAGCCCATAGAAGGCAGTATATCGGAGATCGTGCGGATGCCTATTGGCGGCGTGGAGCAGGGCATGATCATCCAGGGGATAAATCAAGATAACCCCATACTGCTGTTTTTGCACGGCGGGCCGGGAAACCCCGAATATGTCATGGCAAAAGAGGCGGGGGTAAAGCTGGAGGAAGCGTTCACAGTTTGTTATTGGGAGCAGAGAGGAAGCGGCATGTCATACTCCTCCTCGATTCCCAAGGGCAGCATCACGCTGGAGCAGATGGTGTCCGACACCATAGAGGTTACGAATTACCTGCGGGAGCGGTTTGGCAAAGAAAAAATATATATCATGGGTCACTCATGGGGGTCCTTCCTGGGAATCCATGCTGCATATGAACATCCTGAACTATATAAGGCTTACCTGGGAATCGGGCAGGTCGTCAATCAATTTGAATCTGAAAAATTGAGCTATGATGTTCTGCTTGCAGCCGCAGAGGAAAAAAATGACCAGCAGGCCATAGACAAGCTGAAAAAGTATACATTGACGGTCCCCTCCGATGTAACGACGGAGTATCTTATGCTCCGCTCAGATTTGCTGAGTAAATATGGATATGGTGTATACCACATTGCCAAATCCAAAATGGAACTGCTGATGCCTGTTATGAGCGCGAAGGAATATACGATAAAGGATAAATACGGCTATGCAATGGGGGCATTGCTCAGTCTGGAACAGCCAATGAATCAAGCGCAGTATACCACTGATTTGAACGAAACAGTTCCGGCCCTGGAGATTCCCGTGTATATCTTCCACGGGTCCTATGACAGGCAGGTATCCTTCGACTTGTCAAAGGCATATTTTGAACAGTTGCAAGCGCCGCATAAGGCGTTTTATAGTTTTGAAGAATCCGCCCACAGCCCATTTCTGGAAGAGCCGGAGCGCTTCATGGAGATTGTGAGACGGGAGGTGCTGAAAAACGAGGGTTGTGCGCTCTACGGCCTGACGGCACCATCCGGTTCCATCATGTGGTGCTTGTAGAGAACTGATGGTTCAGCTTATGCCTGAAAACTATCGGGAGATTGAAATTTTCCTTGACTTTGAAACAGAAAAGGTTGTTACACTTGGGGAACTTACTCCCGATTGGTGGATATGAACAATTTTGATTAAGGAGTACAATGGCCAGAAGGGTTTAGTTGAACTTACAGTCACATCAAACATGACGCCTATATGTCGTGCTTGGTGTGCTATAATAAGCGCATTGAACAATGCAGCGGTATCTAAATTAGGCAAAGCTATGAAAATGGTTGTAAATTGCTTTCTTACTTCTGGTATGACTATGAAAGAAACTTCTGCAAAAATGGACGTTTCTATAGAGGATTTAACAACGCTGCTGAACAGTTAACTTCTCAATATAACAGGAAGCTGAGAATTATAGAGAAGTTGACAAATCAGAATTGCAAAGGAGAATTAACAATGAAAAAAATCGGATTAGGGATTTCAATATTACTCTTCGCTATCGTAATCTCTCTTTCTTCATCAGGAATGGGATTGCTTACTATGGGGATTGGTATTGTAGGATTGATTTTTTCACTCATTGGATTTATGGAACATGAGTAAACAAATTCCAGTTTGGCGGAAAAAAACTGAAAATTGTTGGTATAAAGAAATAAAATGCGTGGGCTGCAGTGTATGCACGACGCTGTGTCCAATGGGCAATTTGTCAGTTGAAAATCAAATGGCGGTACATCACAATCGATGCACCATGTGTTATCGCTGCATCAGTCATTGTCAGCATCAGGCGATTACGCTGTTAGGCGATACCTTGCATGAACAATGCAGAATTGAGAATAACCTGTAACGGGTAAATCAGGCGATTATATTTTGCGGCATTTTATGGAGAAACGCCGGTTAGATCGGAAAATAGTTGATAAAAGCAGGAGGATAATTATATGTCACGAATATCAAACATTGAAATTAAACAAGAGCCGGAGCATTACACGCTAACAATTCGTAAGACGATTAATTTTATGAAAGACTATTCAGATTTTGCAATGCAGGCGTTTGCGTTGACTGGCGATTACTTGAATGAAATGAATGTATATCCCATAAGCGGCCCCGTTGTCTGCTTCCATAATCAAGAGCTGGAAAGCCTTGATGTGGAAATGGGTTGGCAAATTGCTCAAAAAATTGAGAATAGAGATATTATGCTATGCAATATGATACCAACCCGAAAGGTCGTATCGGCAATTGATTTAGGCCCTTATGAGAAGCAAGACCCTACGCTGATGGATATATTTGAATGGGTAAAAGAAAATGGGTATGAACCGCAAGGCTCAATTTACTATTATTATTTGAATGATACTGAACGGCCAGAAGCAGAGTATCTCACTCAAATGTCAATGCCAATCAAACAGGCAGACGAAGAATATGGAAGCTGCGGTTGCGAATTAGACCCAATGTATAAAAGAGCTTTAGAATTGATTTAACAGCACTTTCAATTCCGGTTTAAAGAGAAGATGATCTGATTCAGCATTTGGCAGTCTTTCCTGTCTATCCTTTCATTTCGCCTCCTTTTCCTAAAAACATCCCGCTTGACATACAAAACCCAATGCCGTAAGATTATTCTTGATGTATTGAAAAGTCTGCATTTCAGCGCATTGCAGAGAAAAAGCAGATTTGAGGCAAGCAAAACTAAAGAGAGGTTTGAGAGTGAAATGAAAAGAGAAAAGTTTGGTTCCAGGCTGGGATTTATCCTGATATCAGCAGGATGCGCCATCGGTCTGGGTAATGTCTGGCGGTTCCCCTTCATTACGGGGCAGTACGGAGGGGCTGCGTTTGTATTGATTTATCTGTTTTTCCTATTGGTTCTGGGGCTGCCGATTATGGTAATGGAGTTTGCCGTAGGGAGAGCAAGCCAGGTGAGCGCTGCCTTATCCTTTGACAGGCTGGAGCCTGAAGGGACAAAGTGGCACTGGTATAAGTACGGTGCAATGGCAGGCAACTATCTTCTGATGATGTTCTATACGACAATCGGAGGCTGGATGCTGCTGTATTTTATTAAAATGGCAGGCGGCAGATTCGAGGGTCTGAACGCAGAAGAGATTGCCGGTGAGTTCGGCGCGCTGACCGCCCGTCCGGTTCTTATGGCTGTCTGCATGATCATTGTAGTAGCACTTTGCTTTGGAATCTGCAGCAAGGGCCTGCAGAAAGGCGTGGAAAAAATCACGAAAGTGATGATGCTGATTCTGCTGGCGCTGATGATTATACTGGCAGTACGTTCCGCAACTCTTGAGGGTGCAGGAGAGGGTCTGCGTTTCTATCTGTCCCCTGACTTTTCAAAGGTAAAAGAAGCCGGGATTATGGATGTGGTATTCGCGGCCATGGGACAGGCGTTTTTTACCCTGAGCCTTGGTATTGGAGCGATCGCCATATTTGGAAGTTATATAGATAAGAAGAGAACCCTGACAGGAGAGGCTGTCTGCGTTACGGTTCTGGATACATGTGTGGCCCTGGTTGCAGGCCTGATTATCTTCCCTGCGTGTTTTGCATTTGGGGTAAAGCCGGACAGCGGGCCAAGCCTGATCTTCATTACCCTTCCCAACATTTTCAATTCCATGAGCGGAGGGCGGATCTGGGGAACTTTATTTTTCCTCTGCATGTTTTTCGCAGCCGCCTCGACAATCATTGCAGTATTTGAAAATATCATATCCTTTGCCATGGATCTGACGGGATGCAGCCGTGGGAAAGCAGTGCTCACCAACTTGGGAGCGATTATCGTCCTCTCCCTACCATGTGTACTGGGCTTCAACATCTGGAGCGGCTTCGCCCCCATGGGTGCAGGCACAAACGTACTGGACTTTGAAGACTTCCTCGTAAGCAACAATCTCCTCCCTCTGGGCAGCCTGATCTACCTCCTGTTCTGCACCAGCCGCATCGGATGGGGATGGAAAAACTTCTGTAAAGAAGCCAACACAGGCGCCGGAATTAAATTTCCAAAATGGGCCAGAATCTATGTTTCCTATATCCTGCCCCTGGTGGTACTGTTCATTTTCGTACAAGGATACTGGTCACTGTTCCATAAATAACGGATATAAAATGAAAAAGTTTTATAGCAATATGTGCGTATTTTATAAGGTGCCGCATTCGACCGCCTGTTCTTTCTAAAGATTTACCCAGAGCGATTATGTTGAAACCGCCGTGCTTCTTGTGTGGAAGCCTTGTTATTACGGGCGTTTACGGGATCTTTAGAGAGATATGATGTTGTGTTTTGGGGAAGGTGAGATGGATAAGTTTCCGCAGTTAGTGGGATGAGGTAATGCCAGATCGCTCAAAAATAAGGGCTTTGTTGAATAAAAGACGCAATCAAACAAAACCCTTATTATTTGGAAAAAGATATACTAAGAGGCCAAACTCAATACAAGTTAACGAATACTTAACCTATGTAAGTGTAAGGGGATATAGTTCAATTAGTATATTGATTTAAATGTACCATTAAAAAATGGGAGCCCGCCCGTGACTCCCTTACTTGATACAATAGTATCTTCGGCACCCGTCCGAAGATTATTGTAATAATATTCATATGTATAACTAATGAAAAATATACTTAAATTATAATAATAAAGGAAACTCACTCGTAGTCACCTTATTTGAAAAATAATAATATTACCCCGCCCGTGAGTAATCTTCTTGTATTCTTATATTAGCATGAACTAGATGTTTTGTCTACGTATTTTTTGAATGTTTTTCTAAAAAGTTTTCCAGAGCCTTAATATCTGAAAAATCGAATTTATCTAAAAGAGCCTGATAGTTAGCTAGAATTAGTTGGTAACTGGCTATCTCTTTATTTAAATCGTTTCTTATATTTTTCAACTTTTCTATGTATTGAAGTTTATCGTTAAAGGTATTCTGCATGGTTTGATAGTAATGATTTAAGTCGAGGGATAATGAAATTGCATAATCAATTTTTTTCATTTCATCAGGAGTAAGATTTACTACATAATCACCAAGCCGTGCTTTGCTGATACATACAATATTACCTAGGAGTACATTGCCGTCTAATACTACATCACCGTTAGAGTCCAATTTATCTACAATTGGAATAACAATCGGCAAGGATGAGGTTGTATGTGTGATAGGTGCTACTATCGTGTTAGGTGAAGATTTATTTGCAGAGTTATGCTGTAGAATTACACATGGACGGGCATTTGTCTCCTCCCCATAGGCGACTTTAAATGACTTAGATGCCATTGCTATACACGACCCATAGAGAGCTTAGTAGTCGATAATTGGGATAACAACATTACGCAGAATATCCGCGTTTTATTTAGCCGTTCTCCGCAAATGATCAGCTTTCAGTAAGCCGGCCTTCTTTCCTCCCCACTCCGCGGCAGAACTTCCTCTTTGCACTGGCGTCCCCAACAAAAGTGGGGGTGGAAATGTCTGATAATTTGACGTATAATGTCAATATGGTATAAATAGTATGAAAATACATACATTGAAGTGCTATCATACAGAAAATAACATGACTTCGGGTGGGCGTCCGGAGATATCGGAATAAAAGGGGAAGGAAGGGATTTCATGAATGTTAAATCGCTTCGAAAGAAGCTTGGCAGCCGTTATGGTTCCGCCGTCACGGTTCGGGTGGAGGATGGATGTATCGTCGTCTCCGGGCAGTTGAAGAGCTGGGATGATATCGTGGCGGCATGCTGTATGTGTGTGGACAAAAAGTCCGGCATGCATGTGGTAAATGATATCTGTCTGGAGGGAGCAGAAAGACCTCCTGTGCGGCTTCCGTCGTTTCGGGACCAGTCGCTGGAGGGGAGCCGTCCGGATGTCCTGATCATCGGGGGCGGTATTTCGGGAACGAGTATTGCAAGAGAACTGTCTAAATGGAAACTGGACATTCTGCTTGTAGACAAAGAGGCGGATCTGGCTGTGCAGGCGTCCGGCAGGAATGACGGGGAGGTCCACCCGGGAGTGGATTTGAATAAGGGCAGCCTAAAGCAGCATTATGTCCTGCTTGGCAATAAGATGTATGACAGGGTCTGCAGAGACTTAAGTGTTCCTTTCGAGCGCTGCGGGCAGTATGTCGGTTTCACAGACTGGTGGATGTATCCTGCCGTATGGGCCTATGCCTGGCAGAGAAAACACATATGTAAAGTGACGGATACCCGCATGATGAGCAGAAAAGAACTGGCAGACAGAGAGCCGAATCTGAATCCGGAATTTAAGTTTGCCATGTACAATTCCTCGGCTGGCTGTGTCTGCCCGTACGGACTCACGATCGCCTATGGGGAAAATGCGGTTGAGAACGGAGCCAGGATATCTTTGAACACGGCGGTGCTGGGAATGGAACTGACAGATGGAAAGATCGTTTCCGTGGAGACAAACAGAGGCAGGATTTATCCTGAAATCGTGGTCAACGCGGCAGGAGTGCTTGCCGAAGACATTGCGGAAATGGCGGGCGACAGGTTTTATTCGATTCACCCGAGGCGGGGAACGAACTCCATACTGGATAAGAAGGCCGGCTCTCTTGTGATGGGGATCTCATCCATAAAAACATGGAAGACGAACGCCTCTCACACAAAGGGAGGCGGAATCCTCCACACAGTACATGATAATCTGCTGGTCGGGCCCAATGCGGTAGAGACGCCGGAAAAAGAGAATTATGCCACAAGCAAAAACAGCATTGATGCCGTTTTTGCAAAACAGAAAATGACTGCGAAAGCACTGAGTGAACGGGATATTATTACCTATTTTACCGGCGTCAGGGCCGCGACCTTTGAGGAAGATTTTATTATTGAAAAGGGACATAAAACCCGGAACCTGATCCACTGTGCCGGCATACAGTCACCGGGGCTGACGACGGCGCCGGCAGTGGCGCTGGACGTCGAAAAGATGGTAGTGGAAGCACTGGAAAAGAAGAGGAAAGTAGAGCCCAATCCGGATTTTGATCCCGTGCGCAAGGCGCCTCCGGTTCTGAGCAGGCTTTCTGATGAAGAAAGGAACCACCTAATTCGGGAAAATCCTGATTATGGAGAGATCGTCTGCCGTTGTGAAGAAATCAGTAAAGGGGAAATACTGGATGCCCTGAAGTCTCCGATATGTGTACCTACGGTTGATGGGATTAAAAAAAGGGTCCGACCGGGGATGGGGAGATGCCAGGGAGGATTCTGCATGCCTCTTGTGACGAAGATCATCAGTGAATATCTGCGGGTTCCGGAAGAGCAGGTGAGAAAAGCAGGGGAGGGAACCGAAATCCTTCTGCGCGATACGAAGAAAATACAAAAGTCGGGGGAGGCGGCAGAGATATGAAAGCGTATGATGTCATAATAATCGGCGGCGGCCCCGCAGGTCTGGCGGCAGCCATATCGGCGGATAAGCAGGGGGCAAAAGTTCTGCTGCTAGAGAGAGAGGCAAGGCTGGGCGGTATTTTGAAGCAGTGCATCCATGATGGCTTTGGGCTGGTTCGCTTTGGAGAGAAGCTCTCCGGGCCGGAATATGTGGAACGTTTTCTAGGCGAATTCCGGGAAAGGAAAATAGAAGCAGAGCTTCTGACCTTTGTAACAAAGATGGAAAAGAAGGACGGAGTGTTTGCGCTGACAGCTGTAAACCGGCGGGGTGTGCAGCAGTACATGGCAAAAGCGCTGGTACTTGCCACGGGCTGCAGGGAGAGAACGGCAAAGCAGGTGCAGATTCACGGTACCCGCCCGGCTGGAATTATGACGGCTGGAACGGCCCAGCACTTTGTGAATCTGCAGGGGAAGATGCCGACAGAGCGCTGTGTGATTCTGGGCAGCGGTGATATCGGACTGATCATGGCAAGGCGGCTGACGCTGGAAGGCGCCCGGGTGCTGGGAGTCTACGAGGTGAAGCCGCAGCCCTCGGGACTTACGAGAAATATTATACAATGCCTGGAGGATTACGATATTCCTCTTCATTTGTCCCATACGGTCACAAGAGTATTCGGGGAGGAACGACTGACGGCAGTAGAGGTGGCGGAAGTGGATGAGCATATGAACCCAATAGAATCCACCAAAAAAAGAATAGCATGCGATGCATTAATTTTGTCTGTGGGTTTGATACCAGAGAATGAAATGGCGGAAAAACTGGGGATCAGGCTGGACAGCCGTACAAAGGGTCCTTTCTGCGATAATCATTTCATGACGGAGACTGCAGGCGCTTTCTCCTGTGGGAACGCACTGCATGTCAATGATCTGGTGGACTATGTGTCTGAGAGCGGCGAACTGGCTGGAACTGCCGCCGCAAAATACGCATTTGAAGCATCCTGCGGCGGCAGCGGTACAGCCGAAAAGGCAGCGGAGCTGGAGCTGTCCGTGGATTCTTCCCTGCAGTATATTGTTCCACAGAAGCTGCGCATAGGTACAGGCGGTGAGAAGGTGGTTTTCTATTTCCGCAGCAGGGAGAGTGTTGCAGTTGGAAACTTTGTGTTCACCGTGAATGGAAAAGAGGTTTTTATCAAAAAGTACCGGAATCTGAAGCCGCCGGAGATGGAACGGCTGGAATTGGAGCTGAGCCTGTTCGGGGCAGCGCCGGGCAGCAGGATTGAAGCTGCAGTCCGAAAGGAGGCGGGAGCATGAAAGAGTTAACCTGTATTGTATGCCCGAACGGATGCCGCCTTGAAGCAGAGGAGAAAGACGGAAAATGGATTGTCCGGGGCAACCAGTGTAAAAGGGGAGAACACTTTGCCATAGAAGAAATGACGCATCCCATGCGCACAATCAGCACCACTGTGAGTACGGTTTTTCCGGAAGCGCCTGTGATCTCCGTGCGGGTTTCGGCGGAGATTCCGAAAGAACGGATTTTTGATGTGATGAGGGAAATTAATAAAGTGACGGTCCGGGACAGATTTGCAGCGGGCACTCCGGTCATTAGAAATGTGCTGGGACTTGGTGTGGACGTGATCGTGACGAGCGGTATTCTAAAAGAAGAGAACAGTATATGCCAGAAGGGAGAAGAGCAGCTATGAGCAAGCCGTACAAAGATTTTGAACCAAAATGGGTGAAAACACCTGCGCCAAAGGATAGTTACAGATCTATTTTCCGGTGGGGGGATCCGGAATATGTGAAGTATCCGAAGGAATCCCTTTATAAAATGATGAAACAGATATTTAATATGACGGATGAGGATTTCAGTTCTTATGACGGAGACATTGGGATGGATCCGGTGAAGCTGGACGTTCCGTGTGATCTGGCGCAGGAGCATATGGAAGCGCTGAAGAAAATTGTGGGAGAGGAATTCGTTACCGCGGAGGATTACCCAAGGCTTGCAGTGGCATACGGGAAGACCGGTTATGATGCGGCCAGGCTGAGACAGCGCAAGATTGAAAATCTGCCCGATGTGGTTGTATATCCGGGCACCACGAAGCAGATCGAAGAGATCGTAGCATACTGCACAAAACACAGTATCCCTCTTTATGTGTACGGAGGAGGAAGCAGTGTGACCCGCGGCGTGGAACCGGTAAAGGGCGGAGTTTCCCTGGATATGCGAAAACGCTATAACAAGATCGTCTCTTTCAATGAGAAGGACCAGACAATCACCGTGCAGAGCGGCATGTCCGGACCGAAACTGGAAAGAGCGCTGAATCATGCCCAGAAACTCATGGGTGCAAAACGCGCCTATACTTGCGGCCATTTTCCGCAGTCCTTTGAGTACAGCAGCGTGGGCGGCTGGGTCGTTACCAGGGGGGCAGGGCAGAACAGTACCTATTATGGATGTATTACCGATATTGTGCTTTCACAGAAATATGCGACGCCAATCGGAAATATGCAGACCAGTCATTATCCACGGGAGGCAACCGGCCCGAACCTGAATGAGATTATGATGGGAAGCGAGGGGACTTTCGGCGTACTGACAGAGGTGACGCTGAAAGTGTTCCGGTATATGCCAGAGAACAGAAAACGGTTTTCTTATATATTCAAAGACTGGAAGACCGCCCAGGAGGCGGCAAGGGAAATGATGCAGTGCGAGGCCGGATACTCCTCTGTATTCCGACTGTCTGACCCGGAAGAAACGAATCTGATGCTCCGGCTCTATAATGTAGACGAGACGCCCCTGTGGAAACTGCTGGATACCCGCGGATATGCGGACATGGAGCGCTGCCTGTTCCTGGGATTTACGGATGGGGAGAAGGGATTTTCCGAAAATGTGGCTAAAAATACCCGCAGAATCGCAAAGGAGTACGGCGGAATGAGCCTGACTTCTTTCGTGACAAAGAGCTGGGAAAAGGGCAGGTTTACAGATCCGTATCTCAGAGATACGCTGCTGGACTTTGGCATTATGACAGACACGCTGGAGTGCTCCGTGAACTGGTCCAATATGGGCAGAGTGCATGAAGAGGTGCGCAAGGTCTGCCATGCCCTGCCTAATACGATTGTAACAACGCATATGTCCCACTGTTATCCGCAGGGGGCCAATCTGTATTTTATTTTCATCACACGAATGGACGATGCAGAGGCATTTAAGGCATATCATGCAACTATTCTGGATGCAATTCAGAAGTCCGGGGCAGCCATGAGCCATCATCATGGCATCGGAAAGATGTTCGCACCGTGGCTGGAAGGCCAGATTGGACGCAATGAGTATGGCGTCATCCGCGCCCTGAAGAATTATTTTGACCCCGGATATAACATGAATCCGGGCGGGACGCTGGGGCTGGATCTGCCGGAAGAGGAAAAGCGCTTTTTGAGAGAGGATATTCATTAGGACATCCGGGACTGGTGAAATAAGCGTATCCTTATGGAGGGAAGACCATGGGAGTAAAAGAAGAAAGGATCGTACTGACCTTTGATGTGGGAACCCAGAGTTCCCGCGCTCTGTTGATCAACAACCGGGGGGAGATACTGGGAAAGGGACAGATCAGGCATGATCCGCCCTACATTTCCAGAGAACCTGACTGGGCCGAGCAGGATGCGGACTTTTATTACCGCAGTATCTGTGAAGCTGCGCAGAAATTAAAGGCTGAAACCAGCCTGTGGGATCGGATTGAAGCCGTTTCTGTGACGACGATCCGCGACACGGTTATTTGTGTGGATAAAGTGGGAAAGCCCCTGCGCCCTGCAATCGTCTGGCTGGACAAAAGAAAAGCGGAAGGCGGCCCCAAGTTTTCACAGGTCACACGGATGATGCTTAAGGCCGTAGGGATGGAAGAGACTGCAAAAGTCCAGTACCAGAAAGCACACTGCAACTGGATCATGCAGAAAGAGGCGGATATCTGGGCCAGGACAGAGAAATATCTTCTGCTCAGCGGTTATCTGACATTTCTCCTGACGGGCAATATGACGGATGCAGCAGCCTGCCTGGTGGGGCGCCTACCGATAGACAGCCAGTGCAGGAACTGGCAGCGGAAAGGGGCTCTGACCCGCCCGGTATTCGATGTGGAACCGGATAAGCTTTGCGAGGTCAGGGAATCCGGGGAGCTATTGGGGAATATCACGAGGAAGGCGGCGGAGGATACCGGCCTCAGGGAAGGTCTTCCGGTGCTGGCATCCGGCTCAGATAAAGCCTGTGAAATACTGGGCCTGGGCTGCATTTCCAAGGAGAAAGCCGCCATTGGGTTCGGCACCACAGCCACAATCACATTCAACATCAGCCGCTATCTCGAACCGGAGCGTTTTATTCCGCCTTATCCGTCCGTAATCCCTGGCTGGTACAACCCGGAAATCGAGATTTACAGGGGATACTGGCTGATATCCTGGTTCAAAAAAGAATTTGCCGAAAAAGAGGTAAAACAGGCGGAGCTGCTGGGCGTAACTGCAGAACAGCTGCTGAACAAGCGTCTGAAAGAGGTTCCGGCAGGCTGCGGTGGCCTCCTCTTCCAGCCCTACTTCACACCAAACGTGACGATGCCGGTAGCCAGAGGAGCCATCATAGGATTCTCCGACCAGCACACAAGGATTCATCTGTACCGCGCAATCATAGAAGGCATCAACTTCGCCCTGATGGACGGCATGCGCTTACTGGAAAAACGTTCCGGCCACACATTCAAAGAGATCAGGCTGGGAGGCGGAGGATCCCAAAGCGATGAAATATGCCAGATCACGGCCGACATGTTCGGCATACCGGTCAAACGAATGCAGAGCCATGAGGCCACTGGAATAGGGAGTGCTATGGCGGCATTCGTAGGCATGGGAGAGTTTATAAATTACGAGGAAGCGCAGGAGTCTATGGTGCACCTGAAAGATGTATTTGAACCGGATATGAATCAACACCAAATATATCACGATCTTTATCATGATGTGTATCAAAATATATACGGGAAGCTGGTGCCGCTATACGAAAAGCTGCATGAAATATATCACAAGAAAATCGGGAGTTAGTGACGCGCTTTAGTCGCGGCACGGATGGGGACGCTCCATGAAGGGATAGCCGAAAACCTCCCGGAGAACATCCATGTCCTTTCAAAAATGCGGCCGCGGACCTAAGAAATTCTAGGCGGGAAACAGCCCTGAAAATGGAGCATCACTGACACATCACGAGAAATAGATGATTTCTCGCGATGGGTCAGCTGATTTTTGGATTCGGAATCCAAAAATCTCTCCATTTTCAGGGCTGTTTCCCACCAAGAATTTCTAAGGTTCGCTTTGAGCGTTTTTGAAAGGGCATGGATGTTCTCCGGGAGGCTTTCGGCTATCCCTTCATGGAGCTGGCGCATCCAACCGGCAGGAAAAAGCTCGTTTCTAAGGTGGGGCCTCAAACGGGGGCAGCGTATGGATATAGAATTGTCGGTTCTTTTATGTCCCCAGTAGGTGTACATAAACAAGGTGATGCGACTTACAGTTCATACACATCTGGAAGATGAAAAGACACGCATAGCCAATCCACATCCGCTGCCCTGGTCCGGGATCCCACCCAGTTGGCGGGCTTTCCTGCCGATTGGATGAGCCAGCTTTATGACAGGGAGGCCGGGGAGGTGCTGGGGCTGTATATGCCGTTGCGA
>NZ_CYZU01000028.1 GCF_001404335.1 Faecalicatena contorta | reverse complement strand
GATTTCCCGTGATGTGTTCAGCGTACCCGCCTAGCCGGCAGCGGCTGTTCTAGAAACACTTAGCAGCACGGGTGCATATCGCAACGGCATATATAGCCCCAGCGCCTCCCCGGCCTCCCTGTCATGAAGCGTCCCCATCCGTCGACAAGTCTAAAACTAGCCAACTAAATCCCGATTTAAAGGCTTGCCAAATTGCCCCAAATCCTTTACAATTAAGTCGACAATTTAATAATGAAGGTTATTTGAAGAAGGAGACAAACATGAAGAGAAGAGTAACAGGGATTCTTTTAGTGCTCACTATGGCTGTAACTGTTGCACTGAGCGGATGTTCAGGTGACAAGGAGAAGCAGAAGTCAACGACGGAGAATAAACTTTCAGGAAACCCAGTCGAGGGCGGGAGTATCAAGGTAGGTATATCCCAGGATTTAGACAGTCTTGACCCACATAAAGCAGTTGCGGCAGGAACAAAAGAGGTTTTATTTAACATTTATGAAGGCTTGGTTAAGCCGGACAAAGATGGTAATTTAATTGAGGCCGTGGCGAGCGATTATGCAATTTCGGATGATGCAAAGGTGTATACATTTACTTTGCGTGATGGGGTGAAGTTCCATAATGGGAATGACGTGACGGCGGAAGATGTAAAATATTCGATAGACAGATGCGCTGATACGTCAAATGGTGATCCATTGGTATCGGCGTATTCTATTATAGAGAGTGTGAATATTCTGGATGATAAGACCGTGGAAATCCGCCTCAACGAACCGAATACGGAATTTCTTGCCTATATGACGACTGCGGTGATCCCGAAGGATTATGATGCCCTGGAGACAGCTCCGGTGGGAACGGGGCCGTTTAAGTATGTGTCACGCAGCCCTCAGGAAAATGTGGTTCTGGAGAAAAATGAGGATTACTGGGGAGAGAAGGCGCATCTGGACAAGGTGGAGTTTAAGATTGTGGCGGATGCGGACATGCTGGTGACAAATCTCAAGGGCGGTTCTATTGACATGGCAATGCGTCTGACTTCCAGCCAGGCGGCGGAGCTGACGGATGGTTTTCATATAGAAGAGGGCACCATGAACCTGGTGCAGGCGCTGTATCTGAATAACGATGCCAAACCCCTGGACAATGAGAAGGTGAGGCAGGCGCTGTGTTATGCTGTTAATCCGGATGAAATCATGGATATGATGGCCGACGGAAAAGGCGTGCGCATCGGTACGAGCATGTATCCCGGATTGAAGAAGTATTATGATGAAGAATACGCGCACTATTATGAGCAGGATTATGAGAAGGCAAAAGAACTGCTCAAAGAGGCGGGATATCCGGATGGATTTGATCTGGAGATTACCGTCAGCTCTGCGGACCAGCCGCATGTAGATACGGCTCAGATTATTGCGGAAGAATTGAAGAACATCGGTGTCAATGTGACGATTAAGCCGATTGAGTGGGAGGCATGGCTGGAAGATGTCTATGCAAACCGCGATTTCCAGTCCACCGTAGTGGGGGTCGACGCATCCAATCTGTCCGCCCGCGCGATGTTGGAAAGATTTACATCCGACAACAGCGGCAACTTCATTAACTTTAAGGATGCGGAGTATGACAGCAAATTCAAAGAAGCCATCTCTGCCGTTGAGGAAGAAAAACAGACGGCGCTTTATAAGGAGCTGGAGGGGATTCTGGCTGAGAAGGCTGCCAATGTATATATCCAGGATCTGGCTAATCTTGTGGCCATCAGTGATAAATACGACGGATATACATTCTATCCGCTGTATGTGCAGGATATGGCGTCAATTTATATGGTGGAATAGATAGAATTGTTACGGAAAATACACATTCAGATGCAAATGGGGCATAATAGGATGAAAGTCTTTTAAGCTCCGGGGAGGTAAGTATGAAATTTGTTTTAAAAAAAATAGCAGGTCTTATAATCGCATTATTAATTGTCAGCGTACTTGCCTTCCTCGCGTTTGAAGTAATTCCCGGGGATCCGGCCAGGTCGATTCTGGGTACGGAAGCTACGGAGAGCAAAGTCCAGGCTCTGCGGGAGGAGATGGGACTGAACCGTCCCCTGCCGCAGCGTTATGGACAGTGGGTGAAGGATTTTGTCACAGGAGATATGGGAACGTCTTATTCTTACCAGGTTCCGGTCAGAGAAATGATTGGGGATAAAGTACCCATTACGGCAGCAATGACTTCGATGGCATTTGTCTTTATCCTGTTGTTTTCCATACCGGTCAGCCTGCTGAGTGTGAGATATGCGAATAAATTTGCGGACAGGCTGTTTTTGGTTTTAAATCAGATTACCATGTCGGTTCCGCCATTTTTTGTTGGCATTATCTTTACTGTATTATTCGGGCTTACGTTTCGGCTCTTTACACCTGGGGGATATGTGCCTTATACGGAGAGTGTGGGCGGCTTTCTGGGTTATCTGGTTCTGCCGTCCATTGCAATAGCGCTTCCAAAGGCGGCAATGACAACCAAGATGCTGAGGAATTCTCTGTTGGAGGAAATGCACAAGGACTATATACGTACAGCCATGAGCCGGGGCAACAGTCCGTGGAGAATGCTGGTCAGGCATGCGTTCCGTAACGGGATACTTCCCGTTGTTACGTTTCTGGGGATGGCAATTGCAGATATGATAGCCAACAGCATTGTGATCGAGCAGGTCTTTGGGATACCGGGGCTTGGCCGGACTCTGATTTCCTCAATTTCATCGCGGGACTATCCGGTGGTGGAAGCGGTGATTGTCCTGATAGCAGTTATTATACTGGTGGTCAATGTGATTGTGGATCTGCTGTACCGGAAACTGGATAAACGGATTGAGATTTAGGGGTATGAAAGTGAAGAAGCAGCGAATAAAAAATGGGAAAATGGGAAAAACTGGATATAACTTTACATTTGGCATAGTGCTTACCATCATCATGGCAGCCCTGATTGTGCTCGGCTTTTTCTGGACCCCTTATGATACAGAAGCTATGCAGGGGTCCGTGAAACTGAATGCGCCGTCGCTTTTGCACATTTTCGGAACAGATCAGTTTGGCCGTGACATATTCAGCCGAGTACTTGCGGGAGCAGGCAGTACTTTTTTGATTGCAGCCGGCACGATATTGATCGGCGGCGGGATCGGGATTATCGTGGGAGCGGTAACCGGGTATTTCGGGGGCTGGCTGGACGAGGGGCTGATGCGGGTTAATGATGCCGTGGCGGCTTTTCCAAGCGTGCTGCTTGCACTGGTCATCATTACCGTGTGGGGAACCGGGAAATATAAGGTTATGCTGGCTCTTGGAATTGCATTTATCCCCAGCTTTGCCAGAATTGTGCGGGGAGAATTCATGCGCTGCCGGGAGGCGGACTATGTAACCAGCGCCAGGCTGATCGGGGTATCTGCCCCGAGAATCCTATTTGTGCACATCCTTCCGAATATTCTGCCGGCGCTGCTTTCTGCACTGACGATCGGATTTAATAACGCAGTGCTTGCGGAAGCGGGCTTAAGCTATCTGGGAATCGGCGTGCAGCCGCCGGATGCCAGCCTGGGAAGAATGTTGTCGGAATCCCAGACGTATCTGGCAAGCGGACCGTGGTGCGCGGTATTTCCCGGGCTGTTCCTGGTACTTATAGTGCTGGGGGCAGGAATGCTCGGAGAAGGGATTCTGGACAGGTTCGGAGGTGGAAGATCATGATGAGAGTAGAGAACTTGTCCATCCATTTTGGAGAGGGCGGTGAAACGCAGGAGGTTGTGCGGGGCATTTCTTTCTGCCTCCAGGATGGTGAAATCCTCGGGATCGTCGGAGAATCCGGGTCCGGAAAAACCATGACAGCGCTGACAATTGCGGGGCTTTTGAAGGAGCAGGCAGTACTGGATTGCGGCAGTATTTTTCTGGATGATACAGATCTGCTGAAGCTGTCTCCAAGACAGATGAGAGACATCCAGGGCAGGGACATCAGCATGATATTCCAGGAGCCGATGACAGCCCTGAATCCTACGATGAAGATCGGCAGACAAGTGGAGGAAGCGCTTGTGCTGCATACGAAGCTTTCAAAGGAAGAACGCAGGCAAAAGGCGGTGCGGGCGCTTCAGGATGTGGAGCTGGAAGATCCGGAGGCCCTGTACGGGAAGTATCCCCACGAACTGTCCGGGGGCATGCGGCAGAGGGTTATGATTGCAGCTGCTATTGTATGCAGGCCCAGGGTGCTGATCGCGGATGAGCCGACAACGGCGCTGGATGTGGGGACACAGGACAGCATTTTAAAATTGCTGAAAAAGCTGAATCAGAAATATCATATGGGGATCCTGTTCATCTCACATAATCTCCGGGTGGTCAACGAGCTGTGCCGCCGTGTGCTGGTCATGAAAGACGGGGTGATCGTGGAGGAGGGGGCAGCCGGAGATATCTTTGAACATCCCGGAACGCCTTATACAAAAGAACTGGTTGCAGCGATTCCGGGCAGGACAAAGAGCACTGCTTTTTATAAACTCCTGAGAGCAAAGGCAGGTGAGTGAAATGGCGGAGAAGGTACTGGAGCTGAAAGCTGTAAATGCATTTTATAAAGAAGGAAAACGAAAAAAACAGGTACTGGAAGACATAACATTTACACTGTATGAAGGAGAGCTTGTCGGACTGGTCGGCGAAAGCGGCAGCGGCAAGTCTACATTGTGCAAATGTGTTCTGGGACTGCTCAGGGAATACGAGGGCGAGATCATTCATTATACCGAACACCCCCAGATGATATTTCAGGATCCGTTTGGTTCCCTGAATCCGAAGAAGACCATCGGCTGGATTCTGGAAGAGCCGCTTAAATGCAGAGGGGGATATACCAAAGAAGAGCGCAGAAAAAGGGCGGAGGAAATACTGATGCAGGTGCACCTTCCGCAGGAGTTTTACCGGCGCTATCCGCGGGAATTGAGCGGAGGGCAGCGCCAGCGGGTAAGCATTGCGCTGGCACTCATTACCGGAACCAGATTCATTCTTGCCGATGAGCCTCTGTCTGCGCTGGACGTGACGGTACAGGCGCAGATCATAGAGCTGTTGAAAGAACTGCAGAAAAAAGAAAAGATATGTTACTTGTTTGTATCTCATGATTTGGATGTGGTCAGCATGCTGTGCAGCAGGGTGCTCTTTTTAAAAGACCGGAAAGTGGAGGAATATGCGGACATATAAATTGACGGTAGTATATGACGGCAGCCGGTACCAGGGCTGGCAGAGGCAGAAAAGCACGGAGAGAACCATTCAGGGAATTCTGGAAAGGGCAGTCTCTGAGGTCACAGGACGTGAAACGGAGATTAACGGTTCCGGCAGAACCGACGGGGGCGTGCATGCGAAAGGGCAGACCGCCAGTATGGTGCTGCCCGGCAAAGTGGAAGAAACTGGATTCTGCGCGAGTCTGAACGAAGCGCTGCCCGAGGATATCCGTGTGAAGGAGATGACGCTCGTAAAAAACGGGTTCCATGCGCGGTTCAACGCGAAAGGGAAACGTTATGAATATTTTATTGATACCAGGGAAAAACCTGATGTTTTTACCAGAAAATACTGTTTTCATTATCCGTATGAGCTGAATATTCCAGCAATGGAGGAAGCTGCGGGGTACCTGATCGGCACCCATGATTTTGCGGGATTTACAGATAAAAAAGATGAAATAACCACAATACGGACAATTTATGATATAATCATTGAGAAACAGGACACCAAAATAAGGATGGAATATTATGGGACAGGCTTTTTATACCATATGGTCCGTATTTTAACAGGAACGCTGCTGGAGGTTGGCACGGGTGAGAAAAGACCCGAGGAGGCTGCCGCGGCGCTGGAAGCGGGAAACCGGGAGTATGCGGGATTTCTGGCTCCGGCCAGGGGACTGTTTCTGAAGGAAGTTTACTATAACAAGGGCAGATAAAAATGTGTATTAATTTGGATGGAGTCGGATTACGGGGAAGGAGAGAGTTCTTTGTTCCGGTGGTTCGGCTTTTTGTATATTTACAATAAGTCTGCTCCATAAGAGATAAGGAGGTTTATATGAAGTTTGTTTCGTGGAATGTGAATGGAATCCGTGCATGTGTGCAGAAAGGGTTTCTGGAATTCTTCAGCCAGGCGGACGCGGACATCTTCTGCATACAGGAGACTAAAATGCAGGAAGGGCAGCTTGAGCTGGAACTGGACGGCTACCACCAATACTGGAACTATGCGGTGAAGAAAGGATATTCGGGGACGGCAGTATTTTCAAAGATAGAGCCGCTTTCCGTGGTAAATGGTATCGGAATTGAGGAACACGATCAGGAGGGGCGCGTGATCACTCTGGAGTATGATGATTTCTACTTTGTTACGGTTTATACGCCAAACTCCCAGAATGAGCTTGCACGCCTGGATTACCGGATGAAATGGGAAGACGACTTCCGCGCCTGGCTGAAAAAGCTGGAAGAGAAGAAACCGGTTGTCGTGACGGGCGATATGAATGTGGCGCACAAAGAAATCGATCTGAAGAATCCCAAAACGAACCGGAAGAATGCCGGTTTTACGGATGAGGAGCGGCAGAAGTTCACGGAGCTTTTGGAGGCAGGGTTTATTGATACGTACCGGTATTTTTATCCGGAGCAGGAGGGGGTATACTCCTGGTGGTCCTACCGTTTCCGTGCCCGCGAGAAGAATGCGGGGTGGCGCATCGACTATTTCTGTGTGTCCGAGTGCCTGAAAGACAGGCTGGTAGATGCGGGGATACTGACAGACATTATGGGGTCGGATCACTGCCCTGTCATGCTGGAAATGAACGAAAAGTAATCACTGAGAGATTAGGAGGCAGTTATTGTGACGAAAATAGACATTATATCCGGCTTTTTGGGCGCCGGAAAGACTACATTTATCAAGAAGATGCTGAAAGAGGCGTTTCGCGGTGAACAGGTCGTGCTGATTGAAAATGAATTCGGCGAGATCGGGATTGACGGAGGCTTTCTGAAGGAATCCGGGATTGAGATCCGGGAGATGAATTCGGGATGTATCTGCTGTTCACTGGTCGGTGATTTCGGAAAATCCCTGAAGGAAGTGGTGGGAACTTATCACCCGGACCGTATTCTGATTGAGCCGTCCGGCGTTGGGAAGCTTTCAGATGTGATCAAAGCCGTGCAGGATGTCCAAGAGGAGATCGACGCGGAGCTGAACAGTTTTACGACCGTGGTTGATGCTATGAAGTGCCGGCTGTACAGAAATAATTTCGGGGAATTTTTCAGCAATCAGGTGGAATATGCCGGGGCTATTATTTTGAGCCGTACAGATAAGGCTAAACCGGAGAAAGTGGAGGAGAGTTATCAGATCCTTCGGGAATTGAATGAGAAGGCTCCGATTATTACTACGCCGATTGCAGAACTGCCGGGGGATAAGCTGCTGGAGACAATGGAACACAGTAAAACGTTGGAGGAAGAACTGCTGGCGGAGATCATGTGTCCCGAATGCGGAGGACATCATAAGCATAGTGAGAGCTGCGGATGCGGGCATGACCATCACCATGAAGGACAGGGGTGCTGCCATGAAGGGGACGGGCACCATCATGAAGAAGAGGGGCATAGTCATGGAGAAGGCTGCGGCCATCATCATGAGGAACATGGGCATAGCCATGGAGAAGGCTGCGGCCATCATCATGAAGAGCATGAGCACAGTCATGAGGAGCATGCAGATTCCTGCGGCCATGACCACCATCACCATGATCACGGGCACCATCATGCGGATGATGTGTTCTCAAGCTGGGGAAGAGAGACGATTAAGACCTACACAAAAGAGGAAATTGAGCATATTCTGAAGGCTCTCGAATCCGATGAATCATTCGGAGTTATTCTGAGGGCAAAGGGGATGGTTGCCGGGGAAAATGACTGGATCTATTTTGATATGGTTCCCGAAGAGCACGAGGTGCGCAGCGGTGCTGCCGAGTATACCGGCAGACTCTGTGTGATCGGTTCGAACCTGAATGAAGAAAAACTGGCGGATCTGTTTGGAATAAAATAAGCAGCAGCCTGACGGCGGCCTGTGAAGGAACAGGCTGCTGTAAAGATTGGAGAGATTAAAAAATGAACGAACCTGATGTAATGGTATATTTGATGACCGGATTTCTGGACAGCGGCAAAACGGAATTTTTAAAGTTTACACTTTCACAGGATTATTTCCAGATCGAGGGAACCACACTTCTGATTCTATGCGAGGAGGGCGAGGTGGAGTACGATCCGCAGGAAATGCTGGAGTACAACGTGAGAATTGAGCGTGTACAGGAACAGACAGACCTGACGGAAGCATGGCTGGAGGAAATGGACGGTAAGTATCATCCGGAGCGTGTTGTGATTGAGTATAACGGGATGTGGAAGGTCAGTGACTTTGAGCAGATGAAACTTCCCGAAGGCTGGGGGATTGAGCAGAAGCTGACAACTGTGGATGCCAGCACCTTCCAGATGTATCTAACGAACCTGAAGCCGCTGTTTGTGGAAATGGTGCGGGATTCTGAGATGGTGGTATTCAACCGATGCACGGACAGAAAGCCTCTGGCTGGGTATCGGCGGAGCGTCAAGGTTGTGAGTCCCCGGGCGGAAGTAATATTCGAGGATGAGAACGGGGAAGTGGAAAATATTTTCCTGGATGATGTCCCCTATGATCTGGACGCCCCGGTTATCGAGGTGCGCCGGGAAGACTACGGGATCTGGTATGTGGATGTGATGGAGCATCCGGAACGGTATAAGGGCAAGACGGTGGAATATACGGCGCGGGTACTTAAGCCGAAGGGATTTCCGTCAAAAGTATTCATGCCGGGGCGTATGGCAATGACCTGCTGCGCAGATGATACGACATTTCTCGGATATGTGTGTAAAAGCCCCTATGCCCCTAAGCTTAAGAAAGGACAGTGGGTGAAGATCCGGGCTAAGATCGGGTTCGCAAGAGTGTCTGTATACGGCGGTGTTGGTCCGGTTCTGGAGGCAGAGCACATAGAGGACGATGAGGCAATTGAGGAACTGGTTTATTTCAATTAAATGGTTACTGTACACACCCTTTGGGCGTGCACAGTAACATGAAATGCACGCTGGAGTTTTATAAAAGGATTGCAGAAAGATTTGATTTGCGTTAAAATTATAACAAATACAGGAATAAGGAGATAGGTCTATGGAAAAGCAATTTGATGTAATCGCAATGGGAGAACTGCTGATTGATTTTACAATGAATGGTGAGAGCGAACAGGGAAACAACATGTTCGAAGCATGTCCCGGCGGCGCTCCCTGCAATGTGCTTGCCATGTTGAATAAACTGGGAAAAAAGACGGCATTTCTTGGAAAAGTGGGGCAGGACCAGTTCGGGGTTCTGCTGAAAAATACGCTGGATGAGGCGGGGATCGATACTTCTAATTTAAAGATGGATGCGGATGTCAATACGACGCTTGCTTTTGTACATACCTTTCCTGACGGGGACCGGGAGTTTTCTTTCTACCGCAATCCGGGTGCAGATATGAAGCTGACGGCGGACGAGATTGACGCAGAATTTTTAAAGAAAGCAAAGCTGTTCCATTTTGGCACCCTGTCCATGACGCATGACGGCGTCCGTGAGGCCACGAAAAAGGCGCTGGATATCGCGAAAGAGAACGGGCTTTTGATTTCATTTGACCCGAATCTGCGCCCGCCGCTCTGGAGTTCCCTGGAGCTTGCAAAGGAACAGATGGAATATGGTTTCCAGTTCTGCGATATCCTGAAGATCTCTGACAATGAGATTCAGTTCGTGTCCGGCAAAGAGGATTATGATGAGGGAATCCAGTATCTGCAGGAGAAATATCATATTCCGCTGATCCTGCTGACGCTCGGCAAAGACGGAAGCCGTGCCTACTATAAAGACATGCGTGTAGAGAGAAGCGGGTTTAAGATGGATACGATTGAGACGACGGGCGCAGGAGATACGTTCTGCGGAAGTTCGCTGAATTATGTGCTTGAGCATGGTATGGAGGATCTGACGGAGGAACAGCTGGGTGAGATGATGACCTTTGCAAATGCTGCGGCAGCTTTGATAACGACGCGGAAGGGAGCTATCCGTTCTATGCCTGAAAAAGAGGACGTTCTGGAAGTAATAGGACGGTAAGGAGGCAGTTGGCGAGCTTTCGTATTGTCGGCGGATGGAGGCGCAAAATGAAGGGATAGCCGTCAGCCTCCTAAGGGCACACATGCCGTTCCGATTTGCGGACACAGACCTAAGAAATTCTAAGAAGCAGCCAGCCGCGAAAGTGGGGCACGGGATGGCACATCACGAGAAATCGGATGATTTCTCGCGCTGGGCCATCCGCTTTTATGATTCGGAATCATAAAAGCTCCCCACTTTCGCGGCTGGCTGCTTCTAAGAATTTCTAAGGCCTGCTTTAGCAATTCGGAACGGCATGTGTGCCCTTAGGAGGCTGACGGCTATCCCTTCATTTTGCTGGGTGCATCCAATCGGCAGTAAAGGTTGTCAACTGGGGGTGGCTTCGTAACGGGGGCAGCGTATTGAGTCGTTTGGTGTTATAGAATAGCAACGGTACATAGAAAAAGAAAGTTATATTTTATTCTGCAGCTCTGCTGCAGACCTGCCCCGAAGGGGCAGGTATTACGGGGTGCCCTTTGGGTATAGTTAATTCCACATTAGGTTCCGCTCGCAGAGCAGGATTACTTTTCCGGGCTGCCGCTGTCCGCAGGCAGCACAGCCAGCGCCTGGCTTCCCATCTCGAGATAACGCTGTTCTGCCACCGCCTTCTCATATCCTGTCACACCCCCGTCCTGGTTTGGATCGTTAAAATAGTAGTACTCCTCATCCCATCCCACCAGCAGCAGACAATGTTCCTCCGCCGGCCACGTAAAATACTTCCCCGTTTCCAGTATGGTCCACCCATTTCCTTCGTAGGTTGGCTGCATATCAATGGTCGCCCAGATGATCACCGGTATCTCCTGTCCGATGTATTTCTCCGTAATCTGCTTAAGGCGCGTTCCGGTCAGATCTTTCACCCGGTCCGCTCCTGCTGCCGCTGCAAGCGCATCATGAATCACCGGTGCAAAACAGCCAAATCCACTGCCGGTCCTTGGATCTCCGATAAAATAATAGTAGGGGCTGTTGCCGTAATACTCGCCGTCCTTTTCATAATAAGTCCCGATTCTCAGGTACTTGTCAATAAAGTCATCCACAGAAACATCAACCCCGGCATATTGAAGCGCCATGACAGCGGTCACGCTCTCACAGCCCGTTGGATAATCGTTCTGGCTCAGAAATGGAACTGGCAGGATCTTTTTCTCTGGCTGTGTTTCTAAAGAGCCGGACGGATCCTGCTTATCGCTTTCTCCCGCCCGGCTCTCCTCGATTGCCGTTTCTTCATTTCCTGCAGCAGCCGTGCCCCTTTGCCCTGCCTTTGTATACAAAATGCTGGCGGCCGCAATGCCTCCGATCAGTATGATTCTGAGCCGCTGCCTCCTATATCTGCTGTCTCTGCCATTTTCTGCCATTGTACACCGCTGTGTTTGCTTCTTATATATATTATAATCACCAGGGATTGTCCTATATTCTGAAGGATCTAAAAAAACGGAATACAATTCTTTACTGTTGACACCCCAGCCGGTTCTATTTTTTGACGGAATGTTCCCGGAGCTGCCGTATCATATCAGCGATGGTCTGATGCAGAGGCCTGGGGTGGTATCCAAGTTCACGGCTGGCCTTCTCATGTGAAAAGTTTCCGTTGGAAGTCAGGGTATACATGGCATAGGGGGTGAACACGGGGGTTTTCTTCCAGCATTTATAGTGGAGCTGTGCAAAAGGGGCCGCACATTTGGCAGTCCAGGCTGGCAGGAAGAGACGGGGTTTTTTCTGTCCGGCTGCTTTTGACATTTCTGTGAATAATTCTTTCAGTGAGATAAAGCGGTTGGAGAGTATATAGCATTCCCCGCTTCTGCCTTTTTGGGCGGCCTTAATGGCCCCGGAAGCCACATCTCTTACGTCCACGAAGTCGTACCCGCCGTGTACGGCCACCGGCATGCCCTTTTTCGTATAATTGGATATCATATGCATCAGGCTTCCCGCCGGGCGCTCTGCGGGGCCTATAATCCCGGACGGATGTACGACGACTGCATCCAGCCCGCGTGCGGCACTGTCCAGAACATACTGGGTGGCCTCTGCCTTGGTCTTTGCGTAATATCCCGTGACGTGTCCGGGGGAAAAGGTCCGGATCTCGGAAATAACCTTATGCTGCGGCGCCTCGGGGATTGCATGGACGCTGCTTACATATACCAGGCGTTTGATATGGTGTCGGATACAGGCGTCCACCACATTTTTCGTGCCCTCCACATTGGCGGCGTATACACCCGGTGTTTTCCCGCCGTAGATGGAGATCAGGCCGGCACAGTGGATCAGGATGAGATCCTCTGCCGGGCCGGAATCTTCCTGCAGAAAAAGAGGTTCCAGCGTATCCGGGAGGCAGACGTCCCCTGTGATCCAGGTGAGGTTTGGGGAAGAAGTACGGATCAGTCCGGCTTCGGAGGGCAGTATAAATGCCCGCACTGTATTCCCCTCTCTGACCAGTTCCGAAACGATATGGCTGCCAAGATGGCCGGCGGCTCCGGTAACGATATATATTGTATTTTTCATAATCAACACCTCCCGATCATGATGGAACATCCCTGATGTTCAGCCGTGAAATACATACCGCCAGGGGCAGGAATATTCTGCTGTCTGGGTGTTACTATTCACGGGGCCGTGCACCCCGCTGCACGGCATCCGAGCCATTAAAGTAATGGAGCCGGGCATCTGGGCCCTCGCCCCAGGCGACTTTAAATGGCCCAGATGCCGTTATTATGCGCGGCCCCTGGGCCGTGAATAGTAACGTCTGGGTAAATCCGGTGAAAGATATACGACACAGCGTTGCTTTTTGTTCTTATTTTAAATATAATAGAGGTATCAGAAAATGGCAACCACCAGATTAGGTGTATCTGTAAGTAATACAACAAAAACGAAAGAAGTGTTGATTGTTTATGAAAAATTCAAATTTAGACCGCAGGATCAAGTATACAAGAAAAATGATCAGGCACAGTTTTCTGCAGCTGCTGGAGGAAAAACCGCTGGGAAAAATCACAGTTAAGGAGATCTGCGAAAAGGCCGACATCAACAGGGCCACTTTTTATGCTCATTATGAGGACGTGTATGACCTTCTCTGCAAGATTGAGGAGGAATTTTATCAGGAGGTACTCTCATTTGCGGGGGATATGGGTCAGGAAAATCTTACAGGAATTCTGCCGGCTGAAATATTAAAAAAAATCAGAGAGAATGAAGAGCTGTGCAAAGCTATGTTCAGCAAATATGGAGATAAAGAATTTCTTGCCAGGATGATGTATTTTGCAAAGGCAGATTCTCTCGTCGCCTGGAAAAGGCTGTATCCGGGAATGGAAGAGGAACGGCTGGAGTGGCTGTATGAATTTATCGTAAATGGCTGTGAGGGAATTATACGGAAATGGGCATTGAACGGATTTGAGGCAGAACCGGAAGAGATCGCAGAGTTCATGGCCCGGATGTTCCGGAGCTGTGTACAGGGGATGGAAACGGGGGAGAGAGGTGCATAGGGGGCTGACCCCTTTGCTTCTATTTTTGTGCCCACACAGCATATACTTATTTTAAGCAAATATACTCTGGAGTTTTTTATGAGACAAAGGCTGTTCAAGGTCAGTTTTAGTGCGTTTCTGGTTATTATGATTTTAGGATGTTCGGTGAAGTATATGGCGGGTCATGCCAAGGTGGCGAGTAATGTAAGCGGAAGGGAGCTTCCCATCTATTCCGTGGACACACCTGAGAAGAAGGCTGCGCTCACCTTTGATGCCGCATGGGGCAATGAGTCTATGCAGAAGCTTCTGGAGATTCTGGCAAAATACAAGATCCATGCGACTTTCTTTACGACGGGGGGATGGGTGGAGAAATACCCGGAGGATGTGAAAGCCATACTGGCGGCGGGACATGACCTGGGAAACCACAGTGAGACACACCCGAATATGAGCCAGCTTTCCGAGGCGGAACAGGAAGCGGAAATCATGGGCGTGCACGACAAGGTAAAGAAGCTTACAGGCTATGATATGCAGCTGTTCCGCGCTCCCTACGGGGATTACAATGATACGGTGATCCGGACTGCCGCGAAATGCGGATATTATGCGATTCAGTGGGACGTGGACAGTCTGGACTGGAAGGATTATGGCGAACAGAACATCATTGATACAGTTCTGGATAACAAATCCCTGCAGAACGGCTCCATTATCCTCTGCCATAATGGCGCAAAGTATACGGCGGACGCGTTGGAAAAGGTGATTACAGGACTTCAGGAAAAAGGGTACCAGATTGTACCGGTTTCGGAGCTGATCTATAAGGAAGACTATCATATGGATGCATCCGGAAGGCAGATTAAAAGCAGATAAAAATTTAACATTAGGACTTTCCTTTTTGTACAAGATAGTGTACAATATTGAATTGGTGATGAAATATTGCCACGTAACAAGCGGTTCCATCAAATGTCAATGGATGGGTGTACTCTATAGCAATCAGGAGGTAAGAACCATGGCGGGGGAAATATTAACAGCGAACGCAGTAAGAGTGGGATTTGCAACTGTTAACGAGATTCAGGAATTTGTACAGCTTATCAAGGAATATAAAGGAGATCTTGATATGGCGCAGGGAAGAATGACCGTGGATGCCAAGTCAATTTTAGGAATCTGCAGCCTTAATATGCATGACGAAATGGAACTCCAGGTACACAGCGGAGAGTTTGAAAAACTCAAAAGTAAAATACGCAAATTCATAAAATAAAAAAATGAAAAAAGTCGGATAAGAAAGTTTGACATTTTTTCACAGGGTCGTTATAATAAGACGAAACAAGGGCGTTTTCTTCAGGGGAGAGAACGCCCATTTTTAAATTCCAGAAAACTTTTCCGCAGGCAAGCCTGTAAACAGAAACAAAATAAGCACGTGAGAAGTATAAAAGATATAAATATGTCAGATAACAGTCAGGAGGGTAATTTATGAATGATTACACGAGAGAAGATATTTTAGAAATGGTAGAGGAAGAGGACGTCGGCTTTATCCGCCTTCAGTTTACAGACATCTACGGCACCATGAAAAATATGGCCGTTACGGTGAGCCAGCTGGAGAAGGTGCTGAATAACGAGTGCATGTTTGACGGCTCATCTATTGAGGGGTTTTCCAGGACAGAAGAATCAGATATGTACTTATATCCTGATTTAAATACGTTTGAGATCTTCCCCTGGAGGCCGCAGCAGGGAAAGGTGGCGCGGTTCATATGCGACGTATACCGCCCGGACGGCACACCCTATGAAAGTGATCCCCGCTGCGTGCTGAAAAAAGTCATACGTGAAGCCCGGGAAATGGGATATACTATGAATGCCGGCCCGGAGTGCGAGTTTTTCCTTTTTCATACGGATGATGACGGTCTTCCGACCACGATCACACATGAAAGAGGAAGTTATTTTGATGTCGGGCCGCTGGACTACGGTGAAAATGCGCGGCGGGATATGGTGCTTACCCTGGAGGAAATGGGATTTGAGATTGAGACATCCCACCACGAAATCGCCCCTGCGCAGCATGAAATTGATTTCCGGTATGATGAAGCCCTGGCCACGGCGGATAATATTATGACATTTAAGCTGGTTGTGAAGACCATTGCAAAACGCCACGGACTGCATGCTACATTTATGCCTAAACCCAAATCCGAAACCTATGGATCCGGAATGCATCTGAACCTGTCACTTTCAAAAGACGGCACGAATATATTCCAGGATAGCAATGATAAAAACGGCCTGAGCCGGGACGGGTATTATTTTATGGGCGGCCTGCTGAAACATATGAAGGCCATTACCTGCATCACGAACCCGACTGTGAATTCCTACAAACGCTTTGTGCCGGGATATGAGGCGCCGGTATATATATCCTGGTCAGCAAGAACAAGGGGGCCGCTGATCCGCATTCCGTCTGTCCGCGGGGAGAAGACGCGGATAGAGCTCAGAAGCCCCGACCCTTCTGCGAATCCGTACCTGGCACTGGCAGTTCTGCTTGCTGCCGGGCTGGACGGCATTAAAAATCAGATTCTGCCGCCGGACAGTGTGGATGAAGACATTCAGGCAATGTCAGAGGAACAGCGCCGTGAGCTCCATATTGAAGCTCTTCCATGGAACCTGATGGAGGCGGTTCGCGAACTGGAGGGAGACGCACTCATCCGTGAAGTGCTGGGAGCGGACCTGACAGCTAAAACGATTGCCTCACATAAAAAGGAATACCATGATTATTGTATGCAGGTGACGGACTGGGAACTTGCGAATTATCTTCATAAAATGTAAACGTCCTGTATGGGGAACGAAAACAGTGTGGCTTGGAATGAAAATGGGCAGGAGGTGTAAGCGGGTATGAGCAGTATTGTGGTAGTATTTCCCAAAAAAGAGACTGCGGCAAATATTCGCAACCTGTTAGTACGGGGCGGCATTGACATATCCGGTATCTGTACCACCGGGGCCCAGGCGCTTCAATATGCAGATAATTTTGGGGAAGGCATTATGATCTGTGGATATAAAATGCAGGATATGTTATATTCAGAACTAAGGGAATGCCTGCCCGAATCCTTCGAAATGCTCCTGATTGCCTCGCCTGATAAGTGGAGCCAGGATCTGGTGAAGGGCGTGATAGGGCTTCCGACGCCGGTCAAAGGCTATGATCTGCTGAACACATTGCAAATGATGATGCAGACCATGCAGAGAAGACGCAGGAAGAGAAGAGAGGCAGCCAGGAACAGGGATCCCGGGCAGCGGGCGCTCATAGGGCAGGCAAAAGCGCTTTTGATGGAGCGCAATCATATGACGGAAGAAGAGGCGCACCGCTATCTGCAGAAGTGCAGCATGGACAGCGGGAACAATATGCTGGAGACTGCGCAGATGGTACTGACGATCATGTCAGAATAGAAGATGCGAAAAGGAGAGACAAGAATGAAGTTTACAAAGATGCAGGGACTGGGAAATGATTATGTTTATGTAAATGGCTTTACCGAGAAAATAGAAAATCCGTCCGAAGTGGCCGTACAGGTCAGCGACAGGCATTTTGGAATCGGTTCTGACGGTCTGATTCTGATCAATCCGTCTGCAGTGGCTGATTTTGAGATGGAAATGTACAATGCGGACGGCTCCAGGGGGGAGATGTGCGGAAATGGTATCCGCTGCGTGGGAAAATATGTTTACGATTACGGGCTCACGGACAAGACTGCGATATCGGTGGAGACGCTGGGCGGCATCAAATATCTGGAGCTTTCCGTGGAGGACGGAAAAGTAGTGCAGGTGAAGGTAGACATGGGAAAACCAGAGCTTAAGGCCGCATTGATTCCGATTATCTCAGAGGAAGAGCTGGTAATCAATGAACCGATTATAGTAGACGGAACAGAATAT
The DNA here is from genome assembly GCF_001404335.1 of Faecalicatena contorta. Classification (GTDB taxonomy): domain Bacteria; phylum Bacillota; class Clostridia; order Lachnospirales; family Lachnospiraceae; genus Faecalicatena; species Faecalicatena contortus_B. Next base: position 50,552 of record NZ_CYZU01000028.1, on the reverse strand, counting down.
AAGATGACGGGTGTGTCTATGGGCAATCCCCATACGGTTGTCTACATGGAGGATATCGAGCATCTGGATATAGAAAAGACAGGTCCCAAATTTGAACACCATGAGCGTTTCCCCAAACGGATCAATACAGAGTTTGCGGCTGTCCTCGACAGACATACGGTCAGCATGCGCGTGTGGGAACGGGGTTCCGGGGAGACGCTTGCCTGCGGTACGGGAGCATGCGCAGTAGCTGTTTCCAGTATCTTAAACGGCCTGACAGAGGACGAAGTGACAGTCAGGCTGCTGGGAGGCGACCTGCTGATCAAATGGGACCGGGAAAAGGATACCGTATATATGACGGGCCCCGCGGAAGTTGTTTTTGACGGGGAATGGAATCAATCATCAGCAAAGGAGAACTAGCATGTTCAAAATAAACGACAATTATTTAAAACTGCCGGGAAGCTATTTATTTTCTACAATTGCGAAAAAGGTGAATGCCTTTACCGAAGAGCACCCGGAAAAAACGATCATACGCCTTGGCATCGGGGATGTCACACAGCCATTGGCTCCGGCCATCATCGAATCCCTGCACAGCGCTGTGGATGAGATGGGAAAAGCAGAGACATTTCACGGGTATGCACCGGATCTGGGCTATGAATTCCTGCGGAAAGCCATGGCGGAAGACGACTATCAGGCCCGCGGCTGCGATATTTCCGCGGATGAAGTCTTCATTTCGGACGGTGCAAAATGCGATTCCGGAAATATCCAGGAAATCTTCAGCACAGACAACAAAATCGCTGTATGTGACCCCGTATATCCGGTCTATGTAGACACCAATGTCATGGCCGGCAGGACAGGCGTCTATGATGCGAAGACAGAGACATGGAGCGATGTGATCTACATGCCCTGCACAGCAGAAACGAACTTTGCACCGGAGCTCCCAAAAGAGACACCCGATATCATCTATCTGTGTTTCCCCAACAACCCGACCGGTTCAACGATAACCAGGGCGCAGCTCCAGGATTGGGTAGACTATGCAAACAAGGCAGGGGCAGTCATCATTTACGATGCTGCTTATGAGGCTTATATCTCAGAGGAGGACGTCCCACATACAATCTATGAATGTGAAGGCGCCAGAACCTGTGCAATCGAACTCAGAAGCTTCTCCAAAAACGCGGGCTTCACAGGCGTGCGTCTCGGAGCGGCGATCATACCGAAAGACATAAAATGCGATGGGGTAACCCTGCATTCACTGTGGGCCAGACGCCACGGCACAAAATACAACGGAGCACCTTACATTGTACAGCGTGCCGGGGAAGCCGTATACTCCGAAGCAGGCAAAGAACAGCTGAAAAAACAGGTCGCATATTACATGAACAATGCGAAAGTCATATATCAGGGCCTGAAGGATGCCGGATACACCGTGTCCGGGGGAGTAAACGCGCCATATATATGGCTGCAGACCCCGAAAGGAATGAGCTCCTGGGATTTCTTTGATCATCTGCTTGAGAAGGCAGGTGTAGTCGGAACACCGGGATCAGGGTTTGGTCCAAGCGGAGAAGGATACTTCCGTCTGACTGCGTTCGGCAGTCATGAGAAAACGGTGGAGGCAATAGAAAGAATAAAAGCATTGTAAAATGGTAAGGGGGCAGTGCAATGGGGTCAGACCCCTCTTCAGAGGGGTCTGACCCCATTGCACACCGTATTCAGAATATTCAGAAAAAAGAGTCTCAAAAAACTTTTTGATGGAAATTACAAAAAGGGCTTGATTTTTCCGGGGAGTCTGCTATAATAACCATGTTGCGTCTGACAAGGACAAGACAGGATAATGCGGATTGGTGTAATGGCAGCACAACAGACTCTGACTCTGTTTGTGAAGGTTCGAGTCCTTCATCCGTAGTTGAGAATCTGCGAAAGCAGATTCTTAATTTTCTCTTTAAGAGAAGCAGAGGTTTATACATATCGGAGTGTGGCTCAGCTTGGTAGAGCGCTACGTTCGGGACGTAGAGGTCGCGTGTTCGAATCACGTCACTCCGATTGGTTACAAGGCTGGAGACATAAGGGATTGCAGATTTCTGCGGTCTCTTTCTTTTTAATGAAAATACCGATAATTAAGAATTTTGTTAAGAATTTTTTTGTGACAGGTGATACTGGGGGATAATAATTTTGAAAGAATTTAGAAAAATTTAAAATAGGAGATAGTGTATTTTTTTATGTTTTATCTTTAAGTATGGTTTGGTTGATATTTAGGACTGGGGCTTAGAAAGGTTTCATAGATTGTCTTTTGTGGATTTTTAAGGAATAGAAACTTGATATCAGATGTAAGATGTGTTATATTTAGAAATAAGGAGAGCACCGCCCACAGTGGTGGGAGCCTCACAGTTTAGGATTACGTCCTACATAAGGACGCGCCTACCCCGTTATTGCCGAACAGGGTAGGCATTTTTTATTTTCGCTTATTATGCCTATCTATGTAGGTAAGTAATGCGAGCAGAAAACCGCCGCCTAAAAACAGCAACGACAACACTTCATAAGCGTCCATCCGCACCACCTCCCCTCTTCTGTGAAGTTGGGAGGATCCTACCCTGTACACGGTACTCTTGAACGATTATATCATTATCAGACTGATTCGGCAATAAACAAGAAACTGCTTTTGTCAGGGTGTTCTGTCTGGGAGCAATGGTTATAGTTTAGACCGTGCCGTACACATCTTTAATAAAATGGAAAAGGAAAATCGAACGATACCTATGCGAAACGAACAGGAAATGTACCAACTCTTTTTAGACATAGCAAACAATGATGACAGAATATTAGCGGTATATATGAACGGCTCTCGCACAAATAAAAATGCGCCGAAGGATATCTTTCAGGACTATGATATCGTATATGTTGTAGAAAAAACTGCCGATTTCATAAATGACCTCCTGTGGATAACCCAATTTGGGGATATCATGTACATGCAGTATCCGGATGAAAGCCCGGATTACCCTAACGATAAGGAAAATTTTTATGGCTGGCTTATGCAGTTCAAAGATGGCATCCGCGTGGACTTACACGTCGAATCAACAGAACATGCACTGCAGAATATTGAAAAAGACAAGCTGTGTCAAATCTTATTAGATAAAAAGGGTATACTGCCGCTGATAGGGGAACCCACCGATCAGCAGTATTGGGTACAAAAACCCACAGCAGAACAATATACTGCGTGCTGTAATGAATTCTGGTGGTGCAGTAATAATATAGCAAAGGGGTTATGGCGCAAAGAAATTCCTTATGTGCAGGATATGGCAAATTACGTTGTGCGTAAGCAGCTGGAAAAGATGCTGTCCTGGAAAATAGGATATATGACGGATTATCAGGTAAGCGTGGGAAAATCAGCAAAATACATGTACCGGTGGCTTTCGGGCGAAGAATATCAGCTATACTTAGATACCTATTTCGGGGGGCGTGTTGATGAAGCGTGGAAATCTGTTATGTTAATGTGTGATCTTTTCGAAAACACAGCTCTTTGGGTAGCAGAACATAGCGGTTACGTTTATAATCAGGATGAAGGCAAAGCTGCAAGAGCATTCTTGGTGCATATAAGAAACCTGCCCCCGGATTCAACAGAAATATAGTGACTAATCAAAGCGAGAATAATAATGATAAAAACAAAAAACACAAATAGCATAATAAACAGAGAAGACATGTTGGAACTGACCAGACGTATGACCCTCGCCCGTAATTCGGTTACAAGAATTGCCGGGTGCTATGCAGACAGAGAAGGAATATTCGACGGAAGTTTTAATATAAATTTTTTAAAACTGTCCCCGGCGGAGCGGACAAATAAGCTGGCGCTGGCGAAGGCAATTCCTTACTCCCCTACGAATGTAAATCTGAAAAAATATGAATTTCCGCAGGAACAGCAAAAACCAGGCAGTATGTGGCAGATGCTTATGGCAATAAAAGAATGCGGGTTGAAAAATGATGCCCTGCTGGACACATTTTATGAAACTGTGATGGAACAATACCACGCAAAATCGGATTACGCTGTTCTACTATTTCATGACCGCTATGACATTCCGGCAAAGGCATCTGATCATGAACGCCTGTGGGAGTCCGAGGAAGTATTTGAATATATTATCTGCGCTGTATGCCCGCTTCTTGGGGAATACAATCCCGGGAATCCGGAGTGCGGCTTCTTATTCCCTGCGTTCACAGACAGATGCGGGGATCTGAATCATATTGATGTGTTCCAGGCGGACGCAGACGCCCCACATGATGAAATACTGGAGCTGCTGGGGGTACAATTATTTTAGTATATACAATTTGTTGAAGGAAGGAGATGATCCCGGTGCCACAAAAAAATCATAAAATGTTAGGGGGGAAATTGTTGCAGACAAAGAGAGTAAAGCGATCACTGAATGTAAAATCGGAAAATAAGACAGAAACCGTTTGTTTTATGAATATGTGCATGATCCAGGATGGAAAAGGGAATGTACTTGCGTTGGATAAAGTCAATGACAGTTATACAGGAACAACCTTTCCAGGAGGGCATGTTGAACAGGAAGAAAATTTTCATGATTCTATAGTTCGTGAGATTCATGAGGAAACGGGATTGGATATAGAAAATCCCCGTCTCTGTGGAGTCTATCATTGGAAGAAAGCGGGGATTCGTAATGTGATTTTCCTGTATAAGGCAGATAAATATGCAGGAGAATTAAAAAGCTCAGAAGAAGGCCGGGTCTACTGGATCCCGATGGACGAATTAAAGGAGAAAGAACTTGCAGCAGGGATGGAGTATGCACTGAAGATCATAGAATCGAGTCAGTTCTGCGAATGTTATATGCAGCAGAAAGCAGATGGATATGTGGGGACTTTGTACTGAACAGATATGTTTTAAGTCCTTTACCAAAGAATAGGAATATGCCGTGGAATTGAGTGCTTTCCAGCACATGATTTATCACGGCATATTCCTATTTTTTAATGCCATTTATATTTGGCCGCAAAAGGGCATTGTATCATTTGTGCGTTTTTATAGAGAAATAATAAGATTTTAGAGGGTATTTGTATCGAAAACAATAATAATATTGGGCGAAAATACTAAAAATAATCCATACAGAATTTAAATATTGACATTTAAGTTGTTATTAGCTAGAATAATATTATCGAAAAAGAAAAAATGGGAGGAAAGCAATGAAGAAGCAGATATCTATTGCGGCAGACCTGGGAGCCAGCGGAGGTAAGATGGCAAAAGGATATTTTGACGGGGATCACGTCGAGATTGGAGACTATTTTGACTTTCCAAACCAGCCTTTATCCTTGAACGGAAATCTATACTGGGATTTGTTTGCGCTTTACAATAGCATATTAAAAGGTCTTGACTTTTACTCCGGGGAGCAGGGGGCAGCCACGATTGGTATTGATACGTGGGGGGCAAGCTACGGATTTCTGGATAAAAGAGGAAGGCTTTTGGAGCCGGTTTATCATTACCGGGATCTGCGCACAGAACAGTCTTTGGAGAAATCTTACGAAGTGCTTCCAAAGAGAAAACTGTTTGAACTCACCGGATGCCAGCCTAATCGTTCTTATACATTGCCTCAGCTTTACTCGTACATAGAACATGGGGATAAGATCATAGAGTTGGCAGATAAGATGCTTTTTCTGCCGGATCTGCTGGCATATTTTCTCTGTGGGGAGATGTCAACCGAGCGTTCGATTGCGGGAACATCAGGGCTCATGAAGCCGGAGCAGGATGACTGGGCGCGGGAGGTGTTCCGAAGGCTTGGCATACAGGAAAGGATGCTGACGGGCATTGTGGATACAGGGTCGGTAAAAGGCTGCGTTCTCCCTGAGATTGCTTCTGTCACAAGAAACGGGGATACGAAGGTTATTGCAGTTCCGGGACATGATACAGCGTCGGCGGTGGTTGGAATCCCGGGCTTCGGCATAAACCAGGTTTACATGAGCATTGGAACCAATATTAATATGGGAATCGAACTTTCCCGCTGCATTGTCAGTGATAAGGCCTATGAAGGCGGATTTAAAAATGCGGGAATCATAGAAGACCGGAAGATACTATATCGGGATTTTGCAGCATTCTGGCTCCTGAATGAACTGAGAAGAACCTGGAAGGCCGAGGGACATGATTATGAGTATGACACAATTATGGAAATGGCTCTTTCATGTAAATCAAAGCGTGTGTATGTGGATGCCGATGATACACATCTAAATAATGCGGGCGGCAATGCAAAAGAAAAAATAAATGCCTATCTGGAACGGACCGGGCAGCAGACACTACAAACGGATGCAGAATTTGTCCGCTGTATATTGGAAAGCATTGCGTTGAAAGTCATGTATTGTGTTGAGTACTTGAAAAAGGAGCTTGCGATTCCGGTAGAGAAGGTGTCGGGAGTAAATGGCGGGAGCAGAAATTATGTGCTGATGCAGTTTATCAGCGATGCGCTGGGAATGCCTGTCTATGGGGGGATGCCATATGCAACACTGGCCGGTAATGTGATGACACAGATGTATTCGATGAGGGAGGTGGCATCGGTTAGCCAGATCAGGGAATTAGCCACAAATTCATTCGAAATGAAGGAATACCAGCCTCATACAGAAGAAAAAGAAAGATGGAAAGCGGATTTGCAGAAAATGACAGAAAAAGGGATCTGCAAGTAGTACGGAAAGTATTGTACATGTAAATAAAAAGGAGGAGAAAGATGAGCGAAAATTACATGGAAAAAATGAAAGAACTGGGAATATCTGAGGAGGTGGTAAATCAGGTGCTGGCTGTAGCTAAGCGCATGGACGACAAAGGGCTGGTCAATTCCTTTGCAGGGAATATTTCTGCAAAAGTGGATGGCAAAATTTATATTACGCCAACCGGACAAAATAAAGGCCTTCTCACACCGGAGAAGATTGCTGTTGTGAATCAGGATGGGGAGCGCATCTTTGGGATGAAGGAAACTTCGGAAATAATCATGCACAGTATGGCCTATGATATCTGCGAAGAGAATGGCTGGGATGTGGGAGGCGTTGTTCACAGCCACTCGAAAGTACTTACTGCATTTTCTATGGCGGGGCTGGATGTTGAGACAACAGCGCTTCCGGAGATGATGGGAAACTTCCATAAGATCCCATGTGCGCCATATGGGGCGCCGGGAACAAAGTTCATTATGACGATGGCAGAGCCTTATTTTGCGGAGGGATACAGAATCGTACTCCTGGGAAACCACGGAAGCCTTGCGGTAGGCAGGACTGTGGAGGAAGCCATGAATGTAGTGGAAGCATCCGAATCAATAGCAGAACAGATTTTGATTACAAAATATATTCTTGGCGGAGAAGCTTCATTGGATGTGGATGAAATAGCAAGATTCTTTGACATATATAAGGAGAACCGTTTAGGCAGAGTGAAATAACAGGGCAGAATCCTACTTCCACTAGTGGGAGAGTAATATAACCGAAGGGCAAACGGACATTAAAGCCCGGAGGGAACCGTTTTGCGGTAAAGCAGCAAAACAAAGTGAAAACACGTAGAAAAAGATGGAGGAAAACAGTATGAAGTTGAAAAAAGTGGTAAGTGTAGTATTAGCATTGACAATGGCTGCAGGCCTGGCAGCCTGCGGCAGCTCTTCAGACGGAGACAGTAAGAGCGGTGATGCAAAAACCAGTGAAAGCAGTGGAAACGGAACAGAAAAGACGACATTGACCATGTGGTCATGGTCACCGATCACACGTACATGTGACAAGATGATTGAGGCTTTTGAAAAAGAAAATCCGGATATTAAGATTGAGTTTACCTATTATAATTATGATCCGGAATATCTCTCAGCATTGTCTGCAGCAGCCGCATCGGACAATCTTCCGGACATTATTGGCCTTCAGCCAGGTTCCCTGACCGCGCAGTATGCGGATTACCTTATGGATTATTCTTCTTATGCACAGGAGGAGTGGGGCGATAACTGGAAAGATAATTACCCGGATATGATTGCAGACCAGATTCAGATGGGGAATAAGCCGGGAGATGAAGGCAATTACATACTTCCCGTAGAGGCACAGGTGATTTCTATAGTTTACAATAAGAACGTATTCAAAAAATACGGCCTTGATATTCCGAAAACATATGACGAATTTAAAGCGGTTTGCAAGACACTTAATGATAATGGCGTGGCGCCTTTGTTCTTTGGCGGAGCCAATGGATGGCAGTGTGTAAATCTCTTTACTATGCTGTGTTCACAGCTGGACACAACGATATTTGACAAAGCACAATCCGGCGAAATTAAATGGACAGATCCTGCTATGGTGGAGGCAATGAGCAACTTTAAACTGATGTTTGATGATGGGATCGTTCAGACGGGAGCGATGTCTGCAGATGCAAATACGAACGGAACTCCTGCTTTTGTATCTGATTCAGCGGCGATGATGGCGCTTGGTTCCTGGTGGTGTCAGGAATTTACCGCGGAAGATCCGGCAACAACGATTGCTGACTGGGATTTTGGGTTCTTCTATCTGCCGGCTGTAGGAACGGCTAAAAATCCGGCAACTCCTGTAGGCGGTATAGACTTTGGTTATGGAATCACAAAGAATTGTAAAAATCCGGATGCTGCATGGAAAGCACTCAAATCATTCAGCGCAGGTGCAGGTATCCAGGCATGTGTGGATGATGTAAACAACCTTCCGGCGTTCAAAGGGATTGAACCTAAGAATACAGAACTGAACAAAGACCTGGTTGAACAGTATAACAGCTTCTCAGAAGATTTGAACAGCGCAATGAATCAAAGAATCGGCGAGCCTACGATTGAAACAGCACTGCAGAATGCACTTGCAGGCGTTGGTTCCGGCGAACTTACGCCAGAGCAGGGATGCCAGGCAGTACAGGATGCGCAGGACGCATTATAGGCGGCGGAGACAATGTTTATAATCCCAAACAGATAAGTCTTAGGTGAACTTAACTGGGAGAACCAACCCCTTTTTATGAGGCAGAGGTTCTCCCATATTTGAACACGGCAGTGTGAACATATACAGTAATGCGGCTGGAAGGAGGATAAAAGATGAGTAACATAGCAGTAAAGGCAAAGGGAAAGAAAAAACATAATATCCCAGGGTATTTGTTTATTCTTCCGTCTGTACTGTTCTTCCTGTTTTATATTTTATATCCGATAGGGTTTGTAGGCTGGAGCAGTTTGTTCAGTTGGTCTACTCTGAAAAATATGACTTTTGTCGGAATGGAGAATTATATCAGAATTTTTCAGGATAAAGTATTCCTCACGACTATGAGAAATTCTCTTTTCTGGATTATCACGACAGTGCCGATTCAGGCAGGAGTCGGATTTTTCCTGGCATATATAATAGAAGAGCAGCTTCAAAAAGGAAAAGGTATATTCAGGACAGTATTTTTCCTTCCGGTAGTTACGTCTGTAGTAGTTGTAGCTATTGTTTGGGGAAAAATGCTGCAGCCATATCAGGGGATCATTACACATTATTTGTCGTCTCTTGGTATCGGAGGACAGGTAAATATCCTGGGAATGCCCAATACTGCAATTTTTGGATGTATTATCGCAAACATATGGGAATGGACGGGATGGTCCATGATCATGTATGTGGCAGGAATGTCCCAAATCCCGGAGGATATGAAAGAAGCGGCAAAAATAGACGGGGCGACGCGGTGGAAGGAAATTTTATATATTTATATTCCCTCACTGTCATCCACACATAAATCCCTTTTGATGCTCGGCATCATCGGCTCACTTCAGACATTCGGGCTGATCTATACCATGACAGGAGGAGGGCCGAATCATGCGTCAGAGATGCCGGGAACTTACATTTTCCAGTCTGGGTTCACAAATCAGCAGATGGGATATGCGTCCGCCTTATCCGTGGTAATATTACTATTCGCACTGGTGCTTACTGTATTCCAGGTGAAGGGGCTTGGAGCGGGCGATTTTATGAGGAAGGAGGCAGACTAAACCATGACAGCCAAAGAGAAGCAAAAGCAGATAATCTGGAGTATAGTTCTCATAATCGTGACATTGATTTTTATGGTTCCGCTGATCTTCATGGTAAGCATGTCTCTACGGACACCGGATACAATCGGGTTACCGCAGCTGTTTATTTCGGACGTGACGTTTAAAAACTATGCAAACGTGCTGAGACAGAATCCTGATCTATGGAAGAATTTTATGGGAAGTGTGATCGTTACGGTCACATCGGTGGCACTTGTTACAATTTGTGCCAGTATGGCTGTGTTCGGCTTTTCCAGAAAGAATGTGCATGGAAAGGTTCTGATATACAATATTCTTTTATGTACTCTGATGGTGCCGATAGCGGGGCTTGTTGTTCCGATTACGCAGCTGAACAGCAGACTGGGCTGGATTAATAATTACTTAGGGTTGATTTTTCCATATGCAGCGCTCGGAATCCCTTTTGCCATTACGATTCTTCAAGGCTTTATGGTAGGAATTCCGGAAGAATTGGAGGAAGCCGCGGTGATTGACGGGTGCGGGATTATCCGGCTATTCCTGCAGATTGTATGTCCTCTTCTGAAGCCGGGTATTGTGGTCATTGTCATCTGGCAGTTTCTGACTTCATGGAATGAGTTCTTCCTTGCCATGTGTACGCTGACCAAGGAGTCTGTGAAAACACTGCCGCTGATCGCACAGCAGTACAATGGAGCTTATTTCAGCCAGCCGGGGACTTTATTTGCGGCGCTGACTTTGATTACGATACCAATGCTTGTATTCTATATTATCGTTCAGAAACAATTTGTTAAGGGGCTGACCGCAGGGGCAGTAAAGGGGTAACAGTCCAGACGGGACCGAACTGTTTGCAAAAGGATAGGAAAGCCCCTGAAAATGGGCGCCAAAGCTTGCATGCCGGATGGATTAAGAGTATGATATATGAAGAATATATATAAAATTCATGAATCCGAGAGGTTAAGGCTATGAGCAGGGAATCCATCATGGAAAGTCGAAAATACTATCAGCGAAATAAAATGCTGAGTATTATTCGGTATCAGAAGGATGTTTCCAGATATGATGTGAAAAAAGCAACAGCATATAGTATGACGACCGTATTGAATACGATTGAAGAGATGCTTGGCGAAGGTTTGATTTATGAGGAAGAATGCGCGGAAGCAAGAGTGGGGAGAAAACCGGTGTGGCTGCGGATCAATCCGGATGGCGGGTATTTTATCGGCCTGGAATTCAACGGTCGGATTATGCATTGTGTTGTTCTGGATTTTGCCGGCAATGTTGTATACTCAAGAGAAAGTGTAATAGCAGAGTCACAAACCCATGCGGATGCAGTTCTGACAATGTTGAAAGAGAATATTTACCGTGCTATGGATATTTTGCATGGAAAAAAGGGGAAAGTGCTGGGTATTGGTTTGGGTGTACCCGGGTACAGCAATAAAAAGAAGGGAATCGCCATTTCGTACAGCCACATCAGGGATTGGGATAATATACCCCTGAAGAGGATGATCGAAGAGGAGTTTGGGCTTCCGTGTTACATGGAGAACAATGTAAGCGGTATGATTTATGCATATAAATGTCTGGTATACAATGGGAAATGTGAAGATATGCTGTTTTTTTCTGTCCGTACCGGTGCACGGGTTATGCCGATTATCAATAATATGCCGGTCAGCAGCATTAATGGCTTTCCGGGGGAGATTGGCCATGTAAAGGTAAGCGGAGGGAGCCGGATCTGTTCATGCGGGCGTTACGGCTGCCTGAACACAGAAGTATCGGACTTTGCAATCGTGAGTAAGATTAAAGATGGTATCAAAGTAGGTCGGTTTCGGGAAATTGTGGATATGGTGAACGGCGATCTGAGTGAAATTACAATCGTGACCTTTGTGGATTCCGTACTTTTGAAGCATCCTGATTCACAGAATCTGATGAAACAGGTGGCAGGGTATTTGGGCGAGACGTTCAGTATGCTTGTGAATATATTTGCCCCCAGGAAAATTGTATTCTACGGCGAGATGGTCAGGATTGGTGAGCCATTTTTTGAAATATTGCGAAAATGTGTAAAAGAAAACTCGTTAAAAGAAAATTACAAAGGGCTGCAGATACTTGGTTCTGAGTTTGGCCCGGATCTGGGTGCCATAGGTGCGGCGGCGCTGGTTATGCAGGAAGAATTTGAGTTTGTGGAAAAAACGATATAAAGAAAAGCTTTGAAGTGTCATTCGATTTTTATCGAATGGCATTTTTTTTGGTAGAAATAGCAAAAAATCAAAAGAAAAGATTAGTAAAAAACACGAATTGACAAATCTACACTTATTCAATATAATACATTTATAAAATAATTTAAATAAAGTATTTTACTTTATTCGGAGTGCAAAATGGGCGGTACATCGAGAGAAAGATTTATTCAAACGATTCATCATCAGGACCCTGGACAAGTAGTGGTGGACCTGGGTGCTGCTTCTACAACCGGCATTCATGCAGAAGCTCTGTCTAATCTGCGCAATTATCTGGGTTTGACTCCTAAAAGGGAGCGGATCAGCGAACCCTTTCAGCTGCTGGGCGAGGTAGATGAGGAGATCAGGAAGGCTCTTGGAATTGATATTGTGGGAATCGGCACAAACACGACGATCTATGGTTTCGAAAATGCAGGCTGGAAGTCCTGGCATCTTCCTCAGGGACTGGAGGTAGAGGTGCCGGCCGGTTTTGTCTGCTCAGTTGACGAAAAGAATAATACATACATGTACCCGTGCGGAGACAGACACGCAAAGCCTGTCGCTAAGCTGCCGGCTGGGGGGTTTTTTTTCGACAACGTGGATCACACAGTGGGAGAGTTCGACGAAGATAATGCCAATGCCAGAGAAGATTATAAGAACGATTATCAGGTCTACACAGACAAACAGCTTCGCTTCATGGAAGAACAGATTGATTATTATTACAACAATACGGATTACGCAATCTTTGGTGCGGCTGCACTGACGGCTATGGGGGATATGGCTTATATACCGGGACCGGCACAGAAGCTTCCAAAGGGAATCCGTTCTCCGGAAGACTGGCTGGTAGCGCATTACACGGTTCCGGAATATGTCCATGAATGCTATGAGATGCAGTTAGAAACAGCGATGAAAAACGTGAAGCTCTTAAAAGAAATAGCGGGGAATAAAATCCAGGCCGTATTTGTCAGCGGTACAGATCTGGGGACACAGCGGTCACAGTATATATCCAACGATATGTACCGCGAATTTTACCTTCCCCGCCATAAAAAACTGAATGACTGGATCCACCGGAATACAGACTGGAAAGTCTTTTTCCACTCTTGCGGGGCGATCGAAAAACTAATGCCCGAACTATATGAGGCGGGCGTTGATATCCTGAATCCGGTACAATGTTCCGCGGACGGCATGGATCCAAGGATGCTGAAAGAAAAATGGGGAGACAAGTTTGTTTTCTGGGGCGGGGGAGTAGATACGCAGAGGACGCTTCCTTTCGGGACACCGGAAGAGGTTTATACGGAAGTGCTGGAACGTCTGAAAATATTTGCGCCGGGCGGAGGCTTTGTATTTAATGCAATCCATAACATCCAGGGTCCGACCAAACCAGAAAATATAAATGCGATGTTTGAGGCTGTCCGGGATTATAACCGGATGGCAAAATAGGGAGGGGACGGCGCATGGGAGAGCAGGCAAAGGTTCAAAATAAAGAATCCATCAATAAGTTTACAAGTACCAGCGAGTTTGGCGTGATCATTGCACTGGCATTATTGTGTATAGCGATGTCATTCCTAAGTCCCTATTTTTTAAAAAGCTCTAACATTATAAATATCCTGTATCAGGTTTCCCAGTATGCCATATTGGCAATCGGCATGGGCTTTGTCATACTGACCGGCGGAATTGACCTGTCGGTCGGTTACACGGTAGGGATCTGCGGCTGTATGCTTGCAAGCATGATAAGTAAGGGCAGCAATATGTGGCTGACGTTTATCGGTGTCCTGCTGATGGGGGTTTTTATTGGTGCAGTGAACGGTGTGCTGGTTACATATATGAAACTTGCCCCATTTATTGTCACATTGGGCACAGGGAAGATTATGCAGGGGTTAATCCTGCTGATTACAAATGGAATGCCGATCAGTGTAAATACGCCCCTGAACTGGCTGGGAAATGGAAAAGTAGGACAGATCCCGGTTGCCGTTATTATTATGGCGCTGGTGATTATAATAGGAACAGTCTTTTCCAAGTATACATTGTCCGGAAGGAACATCTATGCCGTGGGAAATAACGAAAGATCAGCAAAGATCTCGGGAATCAAAGTAGAGCGTATTAAGGTGCTGGTCTATGTTATCCAGGGGTTTCTGGCCGCATTATGCGGGGTGATTGCGACAGGTAAACTCAGAAGCGCGGATTCCCAGCTTGGAAACGGGTATGAGATGGATGTCATTGCTGCCGTTGTAATCGGAGGCTTCAGTATGAGCGGAGGTGAAGGAAAGATCTGGAGCGTCATGGTCGGGGCGGCAATCATGGGGGTACTGAAAAATGCTTTTGTGCTCCTGGGGTTACCTTCTTACTGGCAGACGGCAAGCATTGGAATCGTAATCATTATTGCGGTGTCAATTGATCCGGTCAAGGCATTTTTTAAACAGCGGAAAATCAACAAAGGAATTTAAAAAGGGAGGAATTATTTTATGAAAAAAAGAGTGTTGGGATTTATTTTAAGTGCAGCAATGGTAATCTGCCTTTGTGCAGGATGCGGAGCAGACAATGCGCCAGAAGAAAAGGCGGCGAAAACGGAGACAACCGGGGAAACGAAGCAGGATGATGCAGAGGAAGAGGCTGGAGACGACAATATTCTGGACGATGTCGTGGTGGATACCTCCAGAATCACGGTGAAACCGGCTGAAAATACTTCCGGGGAAGAGATCAGAATTGCAGCTTTATGTGTACCTTACGGCCCATTCTGGCTGGAAGTCGTAAACGGAATGGAATCCGCAAAGAAACTGCTTGCGGACTATAATTGTACGGTAGACCTGATCCCGTTGGAATCCCTGGACGGCCAGCTGTTCTATGACGCAATCCAGACCTGTATCGTAAAGGAATACGATGTGATCAGCACATTCGGCGTATCCGATTCCATCTGCCCCATCGTAGACGAAGCAACGGACGCTGGTATTGCGGTTTATTACTACAATTCAGACACGGCCCAGGAATGTTCAAGAGTAGCGTTTATCGGCCAGGATTTATATGCAGCGGGACAGAAAGCGGCTGACCTGATGACAGATATACTTGGCGGAAAAGGCACGGTGGGTATCATTACAGGTCTCTTCAGCGTCAATGCCCATGAACTGCGCAGGACAGGAAGCGAAGACCAGTTTAAAGAAAAATACCCGGATATCAAATTACTGGAAACCATAGAGTGCAGTGATAATGACCAGGTAGCCTATAATGTGGCAACAGACCTTCTGACCGGCAATCCCGATCTGAGCGGGATTATCTGTACTGCAAACGGCCAGATTGGAACGGCTCAGGCAATTGAAGACTTAGGGCTGGAAGGAAAAGTGAAAATTGTCTGCTACGACTATATGGATGAAGTCATTGAATTTCTCAGAAAGGGAACAATCAATGCAACTATAAGCCAGGGACCATTTGACCAGGGCGCAAATCCGATCGTTTATGGATACAATCAGGTGATTACAGGAAAGCCGGAAGTAACCGGTAATGTGTTTACTGCTTTAGACGTGATAACACCAGAAAATGTAAATGAATATTTTCCGGAATAAATAATGACTGCAGGTGATAAGAATGCTGCAAGGCAAAAGGAGCGCATATGGAGCGGAAAGCAATCTATAAATTTCAGAATATCTGCAAATATTTTCCAGGTGTCAAGGCATTGGATGATGTCAGCTTCGATATCATGGAGGGGGAGATTCACGCAATTGTCGGAGAAAATGGGGCGGGTAAGTCTACACTGATGAATATCATATCAGGCGTTTACCAGCCCTCATCGGGCAGCCTGGTGTTCGAAGGGGAGAGGCTTGAGCTAAAGAGTGTAAGTCACGCACAGGATATGGGGATTTCGATGATTCATCAGGAACTTTCCCTGTCCCCGGCGCTGGATATTGCCGAAAATATATTTGCGGGCAGACTTCCAAAAGGGAAGGGCGGCTTCCTGAATATCCGGAAACTGTATGCTAAAACGGAGGAGGCGCTGAAAGAAGTTGGGCTGGATTATTTAAATGCCCATACACTGATCCGGGATATCAGCACTTCTCAGCAGCAGTTAGTGGAGATTGCAAAGGCGCTGGCACTGAAATCAAAACTGATTATTATGGATGAACCCACAAGTTCTCTTACGGCCAGTGAAGCAAACTTTCTGGAAGAGATCATATTGGGACTGAAAAAATCAGGAGTGACAATTCTTTACATTTCGCACAAACTCGATGAAATCATGCGGCTGGCGGATAAAATCACGGTGCTGAGAGACGGCTGCCATATTGTGACTGACGACAAAAGCAATATGACAATTGAGAAGATGATTTCCTATATGGTGGGCAGGGAATACAGCAAGATAACGGTGAGAGAAAGCTTCCTTGATGATTATGAGAACCGCCGTGTGATACTGGAAGTGGAGGATTTGTGCGTGGGCAACAAAGTGAAACATGTAGGATTTAAACTGTACGAGGGGGAAATTCTGGGTATTACAGGGCTTGTAGGGGCAGGCAGAAGTGAAGTGCTGCAGGCAGTGTATGGTGCTGACCCAAGACAGAGCGGAACTATAAAAATCCTGGGAAAAGAATGCCATCTGCAGAGGACAGGAGAGGCGATTGAACAGGGAATGGGGCTGGTGCCGGAAGGACGGAAGACCCAGGGGCTGTTCCTGAAGCTGAGTGTCCGGGATAATGCATCGGTCATGTATCTCAGGAAACTGAGGTCTAAGGCGGGGCTTTTAAACACCCGCAAATGCAGGAGCCTGACGGAGCAGTATATTAAGAAGCTGAACATCAAGACTCCTTCACAGGGACAGCTGATTGAAAACTTAAGCGGCGGTAACCAGCAGAAAGTTGTAATTGCAAGATGTCTGATGAACCATCCTAAAATATTATTCATGGATGAGCCGACCCAGGGGATAGACGTGGGAGCCAAAGAAGAGATCTATCAGATTATGAATGAGCTTGTAAAAGAGGGCGTCAGTATCGTAATGGTATCGTCCGAGATGCAGGAGACTATCTCGCTCTGCGACAGAGTGATTGTCATGTATGAGGGGCAGATCACCGGTGAGCTTATGCATAAGGATGTCAGCGATGAAAAAATTCTTGCCCTGGCATCAAACAAGAGGGAATAGGGGTTACTATGCACGCCCATAGGCCGTGAATAGTAACGAATAGGGTAACTGATCAGGATAGGAGGCAGCTATGAAGGCAGCGGTAATGACGAAAATAAAAGAAGTTGTGATGGAAGAGAGGGATATTCCGCAGATCGGGGATGACGAGGTTCTGATTAAAGTAAAACACTGCGGGATCTGCGGTTCCGACATCCATTATTATGAGCATGGAAGAATCGGGGATTTTGTAGTGAACCAGCCGATGGTATTAGGCCATGAATGCGCAGGGGAAATCTGTAAAGTCGGATCTTCGGTAAAGAATCTGGAAAGCGGGGATATCGTGGCTGTGGAACCTGGTTATACATGCGGAAAGTGCGAATTCTGTAAAAGCGGAAGATATAATTTATGCCCGGATGTCGTGTTTCTGGCAACGCCTCCTTATGACGGGGCCTTTGCGGAGTATATAAAATATCCGTCTGATATGGTTTTTAAACTTCCAAAAGGGATGGATACAATAGAGGGAGCGCTGATCGAACCGTTCTGTGTGGGAATGCATGCAGCCATGCAGGCGGAAGCCAGAGTGGGACAGAGTGCAGTGATCCTGGGGGCCGGATGCATAGGTTTGTGTACACTGATGGCGCTGTCGACGATGGGCGTGAAAAACGTATACATGGTGGATGTGATCCAAAGCCGTCTTGACATGGCAAAAGAACTGGGAGCAGTGAAAGTGATCCGGGCTGATCAGGAAGATGCGGTACAGGCAGTCATGGATGCCACAAACGGCAGAGGTGCGGATTTGGTCTTTGAAACTGCAGGGAGCCAGCAGACAGCACAGCAGACATCGGAACTGGTGGCAAGAGGCGGGACTATAGTTATGGTAGGGATGGCGGCAGATCCGGTTTTCCAGTATGATTTCGGGAAGATTATGAATAAAGAAGTAAAGCTGCATACGGTGTTCCGTTATCAAAATCTGTACGAGGCGGCGATACATACGGTATCCGATTACCACCTGCCGCTGAAAAAGATTGTAACAAATACGTATACTTTTGAGCAGACGAGCCAGGCTCTCGATGACAGCATCAACCATAAGTCCGAAATGGTGAAGTCTGTGATTGCATTTTCGTAGTAGATGGGGGCGGGGCGCAAAAGGAAGGGATAGCCGCAAGCCGCCCAAGTGCAGCTATGCCGTTGTGATATGCGGACACGAACCTAAGAAATTCTAGGAATCCGACAGCCGTGAAAGTGGGGCACGGGCTGACACATCACGAGAAATCGGATGATTTCTCGCGCTGGGTCAGCCGATTTTGTGATTCGGAGATCACAAAATCTCCCCACTTTCCCGGCTGTCGGCTTCCAAGAATTACTAAGGTCCGCTTTAGCGTTTCACAACGGCATAGCTGCACTTGGGCGGCTTGCGGCTATCCCTTCCTTTTGCTGGTATGGCATAGTCCCGGGACACAGAAGGAGCCTTGTTTTTTGCAAAAGGAGATCATTATGTGCTTACAGCGTAATTGTGAATGGTTCTGTTGTGGGAAAATGATTGTATTGGTAAGGAATATGTGTTAAAATTAATACATTAATAAAATACTTTTATAAAACGAGGGAAGATATGACGGAAAATAAGCTGAATAATATGGATGTTAAGCGGAATAACAGGAGCAGGGTTTATCACCTCCTTTATGAACATGGGCCAGAATCACTAAAGAATATTGCGGGAATATTGGACATGAGTATGCCGACGCTGCTGCAGAATGTGAAAGAGCTGAAGGCAGAGAATCTGATCATGGATTCAGGGGTTAAAGAATCTACAGGAGGGCGGAGGCCAAAGGTTATTGGCTGTAATTTTGCTGCGAAGGTCTCGGTTGGTCTGGACATTACAAGGAATCACGCAGTATTCATGTTGATTGACCTGAAGGGCAATATACTTCAATACAGAAGAATACGTTATACATTTAAAAACGAAAAAGAATATTTTGACAATCTTGTGATCAAATTAGAAGATTTTTTGGAAGAATGGGATGTAGAGCGCAGCACAATTCTCGGGGTGGGAATCTCTCTGCCGGGCATCATTGATGCGGACTCAAAGTACATGATGGTCGGCAAGGTGCTGGACTTTGACGGCGGAGACCTGGATGAATTCCGGAGCAGGATTCCCTATCCCTGCCTGTTCAGCAATGACGCTAATGCGGGTGGATTTGCAGAGCTTTGGCGGGCCGGTAATTTGGAAAATGTGATTTACCTATCGCTTAGTAATACGGTGGGTGGGGCGATTCTGATCAACGGGCAGAATTACTACGGAGAGACGCAAAAAGGCGGTGAATTCGGACATCTCATCATAAAGCCGGGGGGGAAGGCGTGCTACTGCGGACGCAGGGGCTGTGTGAATGCATATTGCTCTGCTACGAACCTGCGCTTGGGGGAGGAGACTCTGGAAGATTTTTTCAGAAAGCTTGCAAAAGGCGAAGAGATACAAAAGAAAGTGTGGGATGAATATAAAGAATATCTGGTACTGACTATATTAAACCTTAGGACATCCTTTGACTGCGATATCATTCTGGGCGGATATGTGGGAAGTTTTCTCGGAGATTATGTGGAGGAAATAGCGGCTGAGGTGCAAAAGAACAGCCTGTTTTGCGAAGAAGTGAACTTTATCAAAACCTGCTATTATCAGTATGAATCCTCTGCGGTCGGGGCGGCGCTCATGCATGTAAAAGAGTTTGTATCGGGGATTTAGGCAGCAAGCTTTAGACTTGTCGACGGACGGGGACGCTCCATGAAGGGATAGCCGAAAGCCTTCCGGAGAACATCCATGTCCTTTCAAAAATGCGGCCATGGGCCTAAGAAATTCTAGGCGGGAAACAGCCGCAAAAATGGAGCACAGCTGACACATCACGAGAAATCCGATGATTTCTCGCGCTGGGTCAGCCGATTTTTGGATTCGGTATCCAAAAATCTCTCCATTTTTGCGGCTGTTTCCCACCAAGAATTTCTAAGCCCCGCTTTGAGCGTTTTTGAAAGGACATGGATGTTCTCCGGAAGGCTTTCGGCTATCCCTTCATGGAGCTGGCGCATCCGGCCGGTAGGTAAAGTTCGTCCCTAAGGTAGAGCTTCATACGGGGGGCAGCGTATGGTATTGAATTGGCGGTACTTTCATACGTCCGCTGCCCCGGTCAGGGATCCTCCCTGTCATGAAGCGTCCCCGTCCGTCGACAAGGATAAAGCTTGCATACTTTGTTATATAAGGGGAAAGAACTTTTCTTTTATAGAAAAAGCCTTCCCGTTGGGATTCGCACTTTGTCCTATAATGTTTTTGGATACCTTTATTTGCCTGTGTTTTCCGGGGTCTTGCTGGTCAGAAGCTTTTTCACCCTGCTCAGATGCTGGTACATTGCCTCATATGCCCGGTCGGGATTTTTTGTCAGTATAGCCTCAAATATCGAGGTATGATAGGAAACAACTTCATCCATAGGCGTCGTGTTTTTCAGGCTCCAATACTGATGATTAGATATGATCTGGGGCATGGCGGAAAGGCAGTTGGTAAAAAAGTCTGAATGTGAAGCATTAGCCACGGCCAGATGGAAGTCGGCGTCCGCCTGAAAAAAATAATGATCCTGCCCTGCCTTTAATTTACGGATTTCATCAATGGATCGGAACAGGCTTTCCTGTATCTGGATAATATCTTCTGCATTGGCATGGACAGCGGCCTGCCGGCTCCCCTCGGATTCAATCAGGCAGCGGAGCTGCACGGACTCCTGTAAGATTACTTCATTTTTCAGATAGGGCGTATTTTTTCCGGAAGAGATAAAAGATGGCGGGACATTGGTTACAAATATGCCAGAACTTCTTTTGACAGAAACGATATCTTCCTGGGTAAGCAAAGAAATTGCCTCTCTTACCGGTACACGGCTGACTTTATAATATTCTGCAAGCTCCCGCTCAGTGGGCAGTTTGTCTCCGGCCTGATATTTGCCGGATATAATCTCTTTTTTTATATCTTCTGAAATGATTTCTCCAAGGGATTTCTTCTTCATGTCTCTTCCTCCGCAAATATATCTTGTAAATAAATTATACCAAAAGCAAGAACATAAAGCAATGGTTTTGAAAAAATGGTATATAAAAATACCAATATGGAATAAAAAATAAACCTATTGTATAAAAACAACTGTTGAAAATAGTGCATATTAAACGAATAATAAAAAGAAATGAAAGTGATATTGACTAAAAGAGATAAAGGTTATACTATTTTAATATAAACAGGGCCTGTTAAAAGAAAAATAGTTGGTATAAAAAATAACCAAAAACAATGAGGAAAGGAAAATTTATGTATCTTAATTTTATAGAAAAAAAGAACGATTTCCTCCGTGCAGCCAGACGTACATATGAAAGCGGCATACAAACCGGAACGGGTGGAAACCTGAGCGTGAGACTGGATGATCATTGTATGCTCGTAAAGCCGAGCGGTTTTTCGTACGGAGCGTGTTCGGAAGAAAATTTGACAGTTACAGATTTTAGCGGAAAACTCATGCATGGTATCTATCAGCCCACAAGAGAATCTGTTCTGCATGGAAATCTATATAACAGGTTTCCGGATATTGGGGGGATTGTCCATGTCCATTCTCCATATGCAATCCTGGCATCGCTGCATTATGACCAGGTTGAGCTCGTCACGATGCACTCAGCCTTGAAACTGAGGGAGTCCATCCCTGTCATTGATGTAAAAACACAGGCGGTAGAAGCACAGGAGCTATATAAAGTGTTTCACGCTTTTGAAAACAATCCGTCCCTGTCCGCTTTTATTCTCAGGGGACACGGGATCGTTGCAATCGGGAAAACCGCGGAAAAAGCGGGACAGACTGCAGAACTTATTGAAGAAACCGCGATGATTTTCTGGGAAGACGAAAAAATGAAATATATGAAAAACAGTTGAATTAAAATCAGGAGGATACCTATGCAGAACTATACAATTACCCCAATTATTACAGGTTATACACATACAAACAAGGCTACATACCTCTACCATCACAGTATACATAAGTACTATGATACAGAGGGGTTTGTAGATTTGCCGGTTACCATTTTTCTGGTGCAGGGAAACGGCCGCAAGATCCTGATTGATACGGGAATGTCTGATACAGACAGGGCGGGAAAATATCATCACCCGGGATCTGTGCAGCCGGAAGGGCATGCAGTATACGAACAGCTGGATAAGCTGGGGATTGGATGCGGGGAGATTGATACTATCATTTTTACACATTTACATTGGGATCATGTCTATTATACGGACCGGTTTACAAATGCGAAGATGTATGCACAGCGAAAAGAATATGAATTTGCCATGAACCCGATCCCGCTTTACTATAAGTCTTACGAGTACCCGGCGCTGGGAATCCGGCCCCAGTTTGCGGATATGGAAATTACGCTTCTGGACGGGGAATGTGAGGTTATGGACGGAATCTATGTGTACCCGAGCACAGGACATTCCGTTGGCCATCAGACGGTGGTGGTCAATACGAAAGACGGGGAGTACCATTGCTGCGGTGACCTGATCTTTACTTATGACAATATAAAAGAGGTGCCGGAAGCGCATTATGACATCACCCCTCCCGGCAGATTCCTGGACATAGTTGATTCCTGGAACAGCATTGTTGAATTGAAAAGAAGAGCGAAATCACCGGACTTTATTCTGCCGACCCATGCGCCGGAAATGATTGAACTGGTAGAATCGGGAAAAATACTTGGCGTATAGGCGGGGATAAAATATGAAGACAATAGCGCTGATTTCTTCACTGGATACAAAAGAAGAGGAAATACTGTATGCAAAAGAACTGATAGAAAAACGAGGCCTGTTTACCTTTCTAATTGATCTGAGCACGCGCAGGCTGGAGAATGCCCATGCTGATTTAAAAGCGAAGGAGATTCTGGGAGCCGCAGGGATTGGGGAGGAACAAATCCGGGCTATGGATAAGGCGGACTGTATCAGTGCCATGGAGAATGCGGCCAAAACTGCCGTTCAAACGGCATATGCTGATGGCCGGTTCCAGGGGATTCTCTGTATTGGGGGAGGTCAAAATGCCAGGATGGCGGCAGAGGTAATGAGAGAACTGCCCCTTGGGGTGCCTAAGATGATCGTATCGCCTCTCATATCGGGGAAAAGAACGATCGAACAGTTTATGGGGGCGAGCGATATTATTCTCAGGCATTCCGTGGTAGATTTCTCCGGGCTGAACTCGATCAGCAGGAAGGTGATTTATCAATGTGTGCAGGCTGTGGTTGGGATGGTAGTGCATCCTTATAGCAGAGAGGATGCAGGGGGGGTTAAAATTGGCATGACAATGCTTGGCGTTACCACCAGATTTGCGGATGGAATTGTGAAGGGCATGGGGGAAGAGGTTGTCTGCTTTCATGCCAACGGCACCGGTGGAAGATGCTATGAGGAGATGATGAGGCAGGGCGTATTTGATGTGTCTTTGGATGCGAATCTCCACGAACTTACCTGTGAAATGCTGGGCGGCTTTTGCGAAGGGGCGCCAGGGCGTCTTCGTGCGGCTGCTGATTCAGGGATTCCGATACTCTGCGTTCCAGGGGCGGTTGATGTCATTGATTATTATTTTGAGGATGGAGTGACTGAGCGTCCTGAAAGATTTCTGGAACGGAAGCATGTATTTCATAATGCGAATATATGCCATACAAAAGCATTTCCCGAAGAAATGCGGCAGCTGGGGGAAGAGACTGCGAAGCGGCTGAACCGTGCGAAGGGAAAGGTGACCGTAGTGCTTCCGGATGATGGCTTCTGCGAGGCGGGGAGAAAAGGGCAGGCGCTCTGTGATCCGGCTGCAGATCAGGCGTTTACGGAAGCGCTGAAGTCGAAACTGGATAAAAACATCCGTGTGCTGGAGGTGGAAGGAAATATTAATGATGACGCCTGTATTGGCCTTTGCATACGGGAGGTTCAAAAATTAATAGAAAAGAGGTAGATTTATGACGATTTCAGCAGTTATAGGTTTGATAGCGGTACTGATATTTCTGATTTATTTCTCTTATAAAGGCGCACCGATCGTGATTATAGCTCCTATAGGCGCGATCATATTGATATTGTTTGCAAGCGGGCTGGATGCCAAAGTAATGGCTGCATATACGGAAGTATATATGAAAGGCTTTGGGAATTTCGCTAAAAATTTCTTCCCGTTGTTTGTTACGGGTGCATTATTTGCCAAAATGATGGACAGTGTAGGTTATACCAAATCAATTGCCAGGTTTGTGGCACGGCGGCTGGGAAAAGGCAAGGCAATCATGTCCGTAGTGCTTGCGGGAGCGATCCTGACATATGGAGGCGTGTCACTGTTTGTTGTGGCATTTGTCGTGTATCCGATTGCGATTTCTTTGTTCCGGGAAGCGGACATCCCTAAAAGGCTGATACCAGGAACTATCGCTCTGGGTGCGTTTACATTTACCATGACGGCTCTGCCGGGCACGCCGCAGGTACAGAATACCATTCCCATGTCCGTATTCGGCACGGATTCCTTCGCGGCTCCGGGTCTGGGAATCATAGCAAGTATCCTGCTCTTCGGACTGGGGTATCTGTGGCTGTCGGCAAGGGCGAAAAAGGCAAAGGCGCTGGGAGAAGGGTATGGAGAACACCAGGATGAAGCATCTGCAGTCGATATGGCTGATAGCACGGATGTGCCTCCGGTCTGTCTGGCGGTACTTCCGATTGTCCTGATGTTCGGATTGAATCTGTTTTTATCAAAAGTGTATTACCCACGGGTAAACGGTGGATATCTGGAGGAGTACGGAACCAGCTTGCCGGCGGTTGCCGGAAATTGGAGCGTAATTATTGCCATTGTAATCTCCATCGTTGTGATTTTACTAATGAATATTAAAAAACTAAAGGGGATGGGGATTAATACCGTCTTAAAAGACGGCGTGACAACAACTTTCGGTCCAATCGTAAATGCCTGTGCGATTGTTGGATTCGGAACAGTCATTACTTCTCTGCCGCTTTACACCGGACTTCAGCAGCTTTTGGTCGGAAGTTCACAGAATCCACTGATATCGGAGGCTCTGTCGGTAAATATACTCTGTGGAATTACCGGCTCGGCTTCGGGCGGTCTGGGTGCGGCGATCAGCGGATTTGCAGACAATTATATGCAGATGGCTGCATCCGCCGGCATATCACCGGAGGTGCTGCACAGAATTGCCTCGCTTGCATCCGGGGGACTGGATACGCTTCCGTTTAACGGAGCGGTACTCACTACGCTTGCGTTATGCGGGATGACCCATAAGCAATCCTATAAAGATATGTGTGTAGTATCTGTTATTATTCCGATGTGTGTAACTGTAATCATGGTAATATTGGCTAGTTTGGGGCTTCAGTTTTAGGAGGTGGAAATATGTTGTCAAGAGAAAGAATGGAAAGGGTGCTCGAAGGAAAAGAACCGGATTACATCCCGATTTTCCCAAAGATCAGCCACGCAACGTGCCGTGCGGTGGAGGGAATGACGATGCGGGATTATATGACGGATCCGGAAAATATGGCGAAAGCGATTATTGCAGCAGCTGAAAAGTACCAGTGGGATGCAGTCGGAATTACCACGGATATTGCAAATGAAGGCATGGCGATAGGCAGTAACTATATCAGGCCGGAGGAGGAAACGTCCAAGCTGATCGAATATTATCTGGAAGAGCTGGATGATTATGAGCGGGTTCGGGTAACGAATCCATGGGATACTGAGCCGACGAAAACAATTCTGCGCGCGTCAGAGATTGTAAAGAGTGAGGTTGGGGACCGGATTTACGTAACCGCGTGGTGCAACGCCCCGCTGAACGTGGCAAGTCAGCTGATCCCCATGGAAGAGCTGCTGATAGGGATGCTGACAGACCCTGAAACGGTGCATGAACTGCTGGAACGGTGTCTGGCCTATACGGTGAACTATGTGAAATATCTGGCGGAGACAGGGGTGGATGCCATTTCCTTTGGGCATGCAATGGCTTCTAATACGGTGATTTCTGCACAAAATTACAAAGATTTTGCGCTGCCGTATGAAACCAGGCTCGTATCTGCGATTCATGAAAACGGGGTCAGGGCAATTACACATATCTGCGGGGACATCCATGGGATTGTGGAACTTATTACAAGAAACGGCAGCGATATCATTGACTTTGACCATTTGTGTGATGTCAGCAGACTGAAAACACAGACGGATAAGGTACTCAGGGGCAACATTGATCCCTCGCTGCTGGCGAACGGAACACCGCAGGAGGTCTATGACCAGACGGCAAAAGTTGTACAGGAAGGGAAAAAGGGCGGAAACTTTATCCTGGGAAGCGGGTGCGAGGTGACGGCAACGACTCCTCCGGAGAACCTGAAGGCTTTTGTACAGGCCGGAAGGGACTTTGGAAAATGCGATGAATAGAAAGGCTGCATAGAAACATGAAGGAAGGATTTCGTTTTTAGGAAATCCTTCCTTCATGCTGTCTGGTAAAATTCTTTTAAGCTGATTATATACGTGGATGCGGCTTCATTAACTTCCGTCCATCAGGAAAACCAGTGCGGCGGCCATGGCTGAGGCGGCTTCCGGTTCCACCTGGCAGCCGTATAATTCCGCTGAGTAATTGCAGTCTTTGGACATCACAATTCCGATAACCGAGGTGGTCAGCATCAATTCCACTTTCTTCTCCATATCCAATGCTTTTTTGTTATACTTCAAGTGAGCTTCCACTTTTCCAGCGGTTGGGTAGATAATCCCGTTCATATCTATATCGCCCTTCAAGTCCTTCCTGGCGCTCTGCTCCATGATTTCTATTACATGGGTCATATAATCAATGACCTCATTTCTGCTCCAGCCGCTTCGTGCCATCTCATAATCGATTCCATATTCCCATAAAGGTCTGCCCGTCTGCTGGCAAAGAGACAAAAGCTCCTCGGCGCTTGTGAATTGAGACAATGGAACAGCAGGGAATACTTTTCGAGAGCGAGAGAGCATTGGATATCTTTCGGGAAAATGGCTTTTATATAGAAGGAAAAATTGTACATTTTAAAGAGGACGATGTGCGCAAGGCACTTCAGCTTGTCCCGGAACGTTTCGTAATACGGGGAAGTGACCGAAAGAATGATGTCGAGGTGGGCTGAGGAACGACTGTATTCTGCCCGGCGTACGGCCCGGTATATGTGCAGGAAAATAATGTGCGGCGTGAGGCGAAGCTGGAAGATATGGTGAAATGCGTCAAGCTGCTTCAAACCAGCGATACGATTCAGATGCTGAATCCATATGTAATCCCCCCCTTTGATGTGCCTGGCGAGAAGGTACTGATGTATCAGCTTGCAACATGCCTCAAATATGGCAGTAAGCCGACGATGTGCCCAAGCGGCGGTTATCTTAGGATGCGGTGCATTGCCAGAGGATAAACTGAAACGATTGGATTCATACTTAAAAGTATAGGAGGGAAAATATGTACTATTTGCCACATGATACAAATATAGAGCTGATACGTGCAAGAAAGCAGCACAGCTGTTACGGGATGGGGCTTGGGATCATGATTCTGGATGAAGTCTATCCGGGGTTCCCGGGAGATGTCAGAAACGCGAGTGCTTTTCCGTATCCTATACAATATGACATTGTTCAGGATATAGATATTTATAAGCTGGTGTGGGAGGAAGATAAAACACAGTGCAGGGAGCCGATATTGGCGGCGGCGAAACGGCTGGAAAAAATGGGGTGCCGCGCAATCGCAGCGGAATGCGGATATTTTGCATATTTCCAGCAGGAGGTTGCCGGCTATGTGGATATCCCGGTATTCATGTCAAGTCTGCTGCAGGTTCCAATGATCCAGCAGACGATCGGCAAGAATAGAAGCGTGGGGATTGTTGCCGCTATGGGCAAATTCCTGACAGAGACACATCTGAAAAATGTGGGCATTGCCCCGGACAGTAATTATTTTATCGCCGGTGCACAGGACGAATATGGCTGCACGGAATTTGATAATCTCTGGAATGCACAGGTGCGCAAGGAGGTTCCGGAGGCGTATTATTCAAAAGCAGAGAAGCAGATGATTGCCATGTGCAGGGACCTGGTGGATAAACATCCGGATATGGGAGCCATTATGCTGGAATGTACGGGGATGCAGCCTTTTGCCAGAGCAATTCAGCGGGAGCTGGATCTGCCGGTATATAGCTGGGGGACATTGCTGGATTATGCTTACTCTGTTGTAAACCATAGAGATTACTATGGGCATGTTTAAGAACACTTAGGGACAAAAGGAAAGGGATATGAAAAGAAGTACATGGTGTTATCTGATGCAGAAGCAGCTATGCTGCATTCGTAAAATGGCTCAGGGGCAAAGCCCCCGGAGCCATTTTATATACTGCTTAAATAAATAATTCGTTTTTCTTCGGTACTTCCAACATTTTTTGCATCTTTTGTACGAGCCCATTTACCATATCCGGGTTTACCTGCCTTGCATTCTCAGGACAGACCTGGATACAGCGCATACATGAGAAACACTTTATCGGATCCGTGGTATACGGAGCTTCTGCTGAGATGGCTTCTGCCGGACAGGCTTTTACACATGTGCCGCAATTATTGCATGCTTCGGTCGTGAAAGGTTTCATCGGCGAACCGTTGAATACTTTATAAGGACGGTTTCCCGGTACCTGAATCTCTTCACCGCCTTTTGGGCCGGCTAATTTTTCGGAAAGCTCTCTTGAAAATTCTTCTAATTCTGCTATGTCCTGTTCATCGGGCCTGCCTGCAGCAAACTGGCGCATAATGGAATGTTCCGCGATTGCAGCAACGGCGCCGACGCATCGAAAACCGCATTCTTTTAAGGTATCGTATAATTCGATGAGCGTATCTTCATAGGCTCTGTTGCCATATACAGCCGCTAATACCGCCCTTGCTTGATGGCCCTCCAGCTTTTTAATCTGTTCAATTGCAAACGCCGGCACTCTTCCCCCAAAAGCAGGAGCTCCAATAATACACACATCCTGTTCCGTAAATGCAGGCAGCAAGCTGCCGTCATCTGCCTTGCATAATTCAATCTCCTTATAGTCCTCGAAGGCGCTGGCTAATGCATTTGTAACCTTTTTGGTTCCCTGTGTGGGGCTGAAATAAATAGAATATGTACTCATAACAGTATCCTTTCCTTTCTAATCTCTCTACATAGTTACAAAGTCTTTTTTAATAGTATTCTAGTTTCACGTTGTGGTATGTTAATTATTATAAACCTTTCCAATAATCAAAACAACATTGTTTTGGAACTTCCATATGCAAAATCCTTTAAAACATCCCGCCCGACATGAAAAAAATTTGCGGCAGCAACCCACAGAAACACTGCATTCGAATCGCCTCGCAGAAGATTGTGGAAAATCTTAAATTGCGAAATAAGACATTATATAGTATAATGTCTGAACAGATACTATTCCAGGAGGGAATTAAGATTATGAATTTGTACTTAAGACGAAGGTTACATAAGGGACTTGCAATTGCATGCGCTCTTGCAGTGGTATGTCCTCTGATCCCTGTCCGGGCGGAAGATTCCGCATCTTTAAGCCAGAAGACCGCTGAGCTGCAGACCGAGCTGGAGGGGATCAACCAGGAGATGCTGTCGATCAGCGATGAGATTCAGTCCATCGAGATGCAGTCAGCCATTATGTCAGGCGAGATCCTCCGTACGGAAGAAGCTCTTTCTAGTGCGAAAGCCAACGAGGAACAGCAGTACGAGGATATGAAAGCGCGCATTAAGTATTTATATGAGACAGGCAATGCGTCCTTGTTGGAATTGCTTTTCTCAGCAGAGAGCATGACCGACTTCCTGAACAAAGCGGAATTTATCCAGAATATCAGTGATTATGACAGAGAGATGCTGGAATCCTTAAGCGCAGTCAGGGAAGACATTGCCACAAAGCAGGAGACACTGCAGAACCAGCAGAAGGCGTTGGGCGATCTCCAGGGCAGGCTGACGGCGCAGCAGGATGAGCTGAGGATGAAAGCGGAAGCTACGTCAACGGATCTGGAGGCATATACAGTAAGGCTTCAGCAGGTGCGCGCCCAGGAGACGGCGGCACTGGGGTACCCGAGCGGTACGGACGGATCAACCGTGCGTGCGGAGGCGCTTCAGGTATCCGAGGATGAGGAAAGGCTGCTGGCGGCGATTATAGAGTGTGAAGCGTATCAGGATTACAATTCATTGCTGGCGGTTGCCACGGTGATTCTGAACCGGGTGAATGATCCCCGCTTCCCCAATAGCATTACAGAAGTAGTTTATGCATCCAATCAGTTTGAACCGGTAACTAAGGGGAGCCTGGATGCGGCCCTGTCCAGGGGGCCGAGGGCGCTTTCCTGTCAGGTGGCAAAAGAAGCGCTGAGCGGAGTCAGGCTGGCAGCGGTGGCGGATTGTTATTATTTCCTCTATGCCGGATCAACGGACAGGCCCGGGGTGAATATCGGCAATAACTTATTCTTCCGGAGCTGGTAAATACAACTGAATATAGAAAAGAGATGCCTCAGAGCCATCAAGAAGGCTTTGAGGTATTTTTATGCTCAAAAGATTTAGCGGGCATATGTGGAGGCAGCAGATATTATTTTGAGTAAGGCGTTTTAATGGACAGCTGCCGGTTATAATATTTATAGAAAGAACTGAATAGGGCTTTTTAAGTAAAAATCATGTCCGGATTTATCAAGACAGATTCCTTATAGACACAGTATGATAATGAAGTAAAGGATACAGCATAGTATGGATGAAATTGAGGCAGTAAGAAGCATGCAGGATTATATAAAGGAACATTTTCAGGAGGACGGCTTTACCGTGGAAAAGGTATGCAGGGCAGCCGGATATTCCAGGCGCCATGCCGACCGTATTTTCAAGCATCAGACAGGCAGGACGCTGCAGGAATATGTGAATGCGGTATGTCTGACCGAGAGCGCCAACGAACTGGCAGGCACAGGTAACAGTGTGCTTCAGGTTGCGCTGAACAGCCATTTCTCCTCACATGAAGGCTTTACCCGCTCTTTCAGCAGGCGTTTTCACGTAACTCCCTCTGAATACAGGGAAAGATTGATCCCGATTCCTCTGTTTGTCCAATACCCGGTTAATCATTACTATGCATTACTGAAATATATGGAGGAAACAATTATGAGTAAAGATCTGAGTCTGTGCATGATAACTGCGAAAGAAAGGCCCCAAAGGAAATTGATCTGGCTTCCCTCCCGAAGCGCAGAAGACTATTTTTCTTACTGCGAAGAAATGGGATGTGAGTGGGAAGGGCTGTTAAACAGCATCGGAGAGAAATTCGATACAGCCGCCCTGATGGAACTGCCCGGTTTTTTGGTAGAGGAAGGCTTTTCGAAAATGGCGGCTGGAATAGAAGTTCCCCTGGACTTTAACAAACCGCTGCCTGCGGAGTATAAAACCGCAGTGCTGGAGCCATGTGTTATGCTGTATTTCCAGACGGAGCCATATGAGGATGAGGAAGACTTCTGCGCGGCAATCGAGAGTGCATATGCGGCGGTGGAAAGATATCATCCTGAAGTATACGGCTACAGGATGGCTTATGATAAAGCGCCCAGCTTTAATTTTGGAGCTGATACAGATATGGGGGCAAAACTTTCCGTTCCCGCAGTAAAAATCTGAGGATGCTGCTGCGGATATCAGGAGTAAAGAGGAAAGCCGGCATTGCAACCCTCCGGGGGATGCACACGGCGCGATAAGGTAAATAGCCGCAAGGCGGCATTGCGGCGGCGCCAAAGTGTGCAAGCCCCTCATGAGTGAGGGGGAGTTGAAGTGGGCCTGGCCGCTTTTTTCTTTAATTTTAAACTTGACTTTTTTACTCCAGTATGTTAGTCTATCACTATAGAAAAGAGGTGTTGCAATGCTTATCACAAAGGAAGCTGATTATGCGATTCGTATTATGCGTTCTCTGAAGGATAAGGAGAAGCATACAGTGAAGGATATATGCCAGGCGGAGGAAGTGCCGGAGTCATTTGCATACAAGATTATCGGCAAGCTGCAGAGGGCCGGATATATTATCGTGGAACGGGGCGTGGCCGGAGGGTGTCGGCTGGCAGTGGAATTGAAAGCCCTTACGCTCTATGATGTAGTGACAGCAGTGGATGAGGAACCTATGATTACGCCGTGTATGAGCCAGTCATGCAGCAGGAATACAGGCGGAGATGCCTGCAGAGTACATGCGGAACTGAGAAAAGTGCAGAAAGTACTTGTTGATGCGCTCAAATCAACCACATTGTATGATTTATTCTGATATATCAGGTAACTAGAATCTTTAGATATACTCTGAAAAATATTCCTTTCAGAAGGAAAGGGATTTTTTTATAAAACAAAACTAGACTAAAATAGTCATGTATTAAGGAGGAAAAGATTATGAATCAATGTTATGGATGCAATACCTGCAAAAGTGCTGACAAGCCGCTGGAGGACTTTATTGCAAAACTGCCCGTGGAGACATCCCATCACAGAGTGGATGCACAGAGCACAAAGTGTGGCTTCGGACTGCAGGGTGTGTGCTGCCGCCTGTGTGCGAACGGCCCCTGCCGTATTACACCAAAAGCGCCGCGCGGAATCTGCGGAGCGAACGCAGATACGATCGTAACGAGAAATCTTTTAAGGGCCGTAGCTTCCGGTTCCGGCTGCTACATCCATGTGGTGGAGAATACAGCTCTGAACGTGAAGAATGTGGCAAAGAGCAAAGGCGAGATCAAAGGTGTTGAGACACTGGACCGTCTGGCTACCCTTTTCGGCATTGAGGAGACAGACGTACATAAAAAGGCAGAAGCAGTCGCAGACGCGGTTCTGAGAGATCTATACCTGCCGGAGTATGAAAAGATGCAGCTTACAGAGAAGATGGCATATAAACCACGCTTTGAGAAATGGAAAGAGCTGGGAATTCTTCCCGGAGGCGCGAAGTCTGAAGTGTTCCACGGAGTCGTAAAATGTTCAACCAATCTGAATTCCGACCCTGTCAATATGCTCCTTGACTGTCTCAAGCTGGGGATATCCACAGGAATGTACGGGCTTGTGCTTACGAATTTACTCAACGATATTGTGCTCGGAGAACCGGAAATCCGTTTTGCACCTGTGGGGCTTAGAGTCATTGACCCGGATTATATCAATATCATGATTACCGGACATCAGCACTCCATGTTTACCTTCCTGCAGAACAGGCTGACCGATGAGGACGTGATTGCAAAAGCAAAAAAAGCCGGCGCAAAAGGATTCAAGCTGGTTGGATGTACCTGCGTGGGGCAGGATCTGCAGCTGAGGGGCGCACACTACACGGAGATCTTTGACGGCCATGCCGGCAATAACTTCACAAGTGAAGCTATTCTGGCAACCGGAGGAATTGATGCCGTTATCTCAGAGTTTAACTGTACTCTGCCGGGAATCGAGCCGATCTGTGATGAACTGCAGATTAAGCAGATCTGCATTGATAATATAGCGAAAAAAGCCAATGCGGAATTAAAAGAATTTGATTTTGAAAACCGTCCGGCTGTTACGGAAGAGATTATTGACGAAGTAATCGAGGCTTACAGTGCACGCAGAGGCAATGTGCCTATGAATCTGATGGAAGAACACGGTTACGAGAATACACTGACCGGAGTCAGCGAAGTTTCCCTGAAAAAATTCCTCGGCGGAAGCTGGAAACCATTGATCGATCTGATCGTATCAGGCGATATCAAGGGAGTTGCAGGAGTAGTCGGATGTTCAAACCTGACTGCAGGAGGCCATGACATACTTACAGTCGACCTGGTAAAAGAACTGATTTCAAGAGATATCATCGTACTGACTGCAGGATGTTCTTCAGGCGGTATCGAAAACTGCGGGCTGATGACACCGGAAGCAGCCAAATATGCAGGCCCGAAACTGCGTGCAGTCTGTGAATCACTGGGAATTCCGCCGGTGCTGAACTTTGGACCGTGTCTGGCAATCGGACGTCTGGAAATCGTGGCAACCGAGCTGGCAGAGGCACTGGGAGTCGACCTGCCTCAGCTTCCGCTTGTGCTTTCTGCGGCACAGTGGCTGGAAGAACAGGCGCTGGCAGACGGATGCTACGGCCTGGCTTTAGGACTTCCGCTTCATCTGGGACTGCCGCCGTTTGTAACCGGAAGCCCGGTAGCGGTTCAGGTACTGACAGAAGATATGAAGACTCTGACCGGAGGACAGGTCATCATCAACGGAGATGCAAAAGAATCCGCAGACATTTTAGAGAAGATTGTACTGGAAAAACGCCAGGGACTGAATATTTAAGAGAGGAGCCTTATTTTATGAAGCGTATCATGATTGAGTATGAAAAATGCGATGGATGTAAGAACTGCTCCGTAGCCTGCATGCAGGCTCACAGAGAAGGCGAGGGTACGGTCTATGACTTGAATCTGACAGACCCGGAAAATGAGTCCAGAAACTTTATATTGAAGGATTCCAAAGGAAGATATAAACCGCTGTTCTGCCGTCACTGTGACAACCCGGAGTGCGTCAAATCCTGTATGAGTGGTGCGCTCAGAAAAGATCCCGAAAGCGGTCATGTGTTCTATGACGAGGACCGTTGCGGTTCCTGTTTCATGTGCGTGATGAACTGTCCTTTTGGAGTACTGAAGCCTGACAGTGTTACGAACAGCAAAGTCATCAAGTGCGATTTCTGTGTAAATGCAGGGGGCGAGCCATCCTGTGTGGCGGCCTGTCCAACGAAGGCGATTTATGTGGAGGAGGTATAGCGGATGAAGTATGTAATAATCGGCGCCGGAGTTGCAGGCGTAGAAGCTGCAAAGGTCATAAGAGCGCAGGAAGAATCAGCGGAGATTGTCATGATTTCTGCAGACACACAGATTCATTCCCGCTGTATGCTGCATAAATATATTGCCGGGGAAAGAGACGAGAAGGGTCTGGATTTTACAGAGGAAGACTTCTTTGCCAAATACAACGTCCGTTGGATGAGCGGCGTGAGGCTGTCCAAAGTCTGTCCGAACCAAAAGGAAGCCGTTCTGGATAACGGAGAAACCGTCCGTTACGACAAACTTTTGCTTGCAACCGGGGCGAACAGCCTGATTCCTCCTGTCGGGGAACTCAGAAAAGCGTCCAATGTATTCGGGCTCAGAGATCTGCCGGATGCGCGGGCGATTGTGAGGGAAGCGGCGCAGGCGCAGGAAATCCTGATTATCGGTTCCGGCCTGGTAGGCCTGGATGCAGCATATGGACTTCTGGAACTGGGAAAGAAAGTGACCATCGTAGAGATGGCGCCTCAGATCCTGCCGGTTCAGCTGGATGAACACGGGGCGGCTGCTTATCAGGAATTATTTGAAAAGGCAGGGGTACGTTTTCTCCTTGGAAGAAAGGCGGACCAGGCTGTATGTGAAGCCGATGGCAGGATTCATAAGGTGACACTCGATAACGGGGAAGAAGTGGCCTGCGACATGATTATTGCTGCGGCGGGTGTGCGCCCATGTACAGCATATCTGGAAGGCAGCGGCATTGCCTGTGAACGGGGGATCGTGGTAGACAGCTATCTGCAGACCACTGCGGCGGATGTCTATGCGGCAGGAGACATGACGGGTCTCTCAGGAATCTGGCCAAATGCGGCGGACCAGGGGCGTATAGCCGGAAAAAATATGTGCGGCATTGAAACAGAATATACGGATACATATGCGGCTAAAAATACAATCAATTTCTTTGGGCTTGTCACGCTCTGCATCGGGAAAATCCGTGCAGAAGAGGGAGACGAAGTTCAGGTCAGAGAAGACCGCGGGCATTATAACAGAGTGATTCTGCGGGATGGCAAAATAGAGGGGATTCTCCTTCAGGGGGACATCTCCAACGCGGGAATCTGGCAGTATCTGATCAAGAATAAGGCGGATATAAGCGGAATAGAAAAAGATGTATTCCATATTAACTATGGGGATTTCTATCAGGTTGGAGAACGCGGAAAGTACCTCTGGGCAGGTATATAGAAGATAAGGCTGATGGACGGGAGGAACCGTCCATCAGCCTTGATTTTGTATCTTTCATTTATATATGGTGCACTGCAAAAACCGTTTTTTGGGTGTTACAATCTCTGCGGCCTCCGGCAGTCCGCACGTGACCATGAATTCCCGGACCACATTCAGGACATGGCAGTAACATTGGGCAAGATGCATAGAGAAGGCCTCGCAGTCCTGGGCCTCCAGGCCTTCAAATGCTTTTAATCCCATCTGGTTTAACGGATTGGATAATTGATTTCCCTCAGGATAAAAGGAAAAATAATAGCCCCAGTGGAGGATGCTGCGGACTTCCTGCAGAATAATTCTGTGGGGACGAAGAGGCAGCAGGCTTATCACCTCGTCCATGATAATGTCCAGGGGAATCGCCCCTGGCTCACGGAACCTGCTGCGCATACGGTCCTGTACAGAGGGCGTAATGTTGGGAAATGCCAGGGCTGCGGCGGATGGCGCGGCGAGGGCCATGAACTGCAGGCCGCTTAAGTAGAGCAGGGTATCTCGTTTGTACATTTTTGTTTTCATACAGGCATAAGTCGCCTCATCCGTAGCAAGTATGACACGGGTGCCTTTGGGGGTGAATGTCTGTCCGAAACCAAGCTGGTTCAGGGTGGCAATGGCTTTGCGGATTGTGGAGCGGGAAGCGCCGTACTGGTCTGCAAGCACTTTTTTGGAGGGCAGATAATCCCCGTCTTTGTATGTCCCCAGGCCGATTTTGTCAATCAGATCCCGGACAATCTGCATATAATAGTGGTCCCTGCCAAGCTCGGCACGCCATGTGTAGATATCCTCACTGTGGTCCGAAACCATCGGATATTCTCTGGCAAGCTGGTCAAGGTACTGGCTGATGATCTCTGCCGACAGCCGGTAGGAATGGGTAAAATGACGGCATATTTCTTCGTGATTTCTGGTTTTTAAAGTTTCTATGTCCCAGAATTTGCGTCTGCAGGCCTCATATGCAGGGGTGGTTGGGAATTCTGCCCTGTGCTCCCAGAAGAAGGGAACCTGTGCATAGATTTCGAGACTGGTGTACAGATCTCTGAATAGCAGGTGGTGCGAAGCTGCCAGCAGACCATGGAGAAAGTCCGAATGGCTCTGCCACAATTCCCGCTTCTCACGACGCTCATGGATAAGCGGCCAGAAGCACTGCTCCAGTTTCCGGGGGCTGCACAGGCTGGCTGAAAATGAAAGAAGCAGCGGCATCAGTATGGACATGGTTTGATAAACCGTGAGAATAGAGCTGCGCTGTCCCAGGATAGCATAGATGGGATTGTCTGTGGCGGCCTGCGGATGACGGTATATCACAATAGACGGGCGCCTTTGCTCTGTATGGATCAGCCCCTCCTTCTTCAGGGCCTTGACCACATCTTTTGCGGTTCTTACGCCGACATTGTATATATCGCAGAGCTGCGTTATGGAAGGAATATGAGCGCCGTAAGTCAGGATACCTGTCAGTATCTGCTCCCTTAGGTTCTGATATAAGTAATCATATAACGTCTTTTTCTGCTCCATAGCCGGGACTCCTTTTTAATTTTTGCAACAGTATATCATAAATCATATTATTTCTTAAAGCCACTATCTGTATACGTACACAAATATTGGTTTGCACGGTAAAAATGCTTCATAGTAAAATGAATAACAAAGGTACAAATATTTATTTTTGTAAACAGGAGCATTTGCCATGAAGAAAAAAGTGAAAGCTGTTCCGAATTATCGGCGGCCGTTGATGTTAAGAGGAGTCCAGATCGTTTTTATCTCTGCTGTTGTTATCATTACATTACTTATTTCCATATGGAATGCAGCAGATCTGAGGAGCGTATTGGACCGCAGTACGAAGCAGTATCTATACGATGTAACCATACAGACAACAAGAGAAATTAGCGATACCATGAATCATAGAATGGAGGATCTGAAAGCAGTCGCAGATTCCGCAGCCAGGCTGCAGGAGGATGCCGGGATTGCAAAATTGCCGGAACTTTTAAAGAGAAAGGCGGACATACTCGAATTTTCTTCTCTTTTTGTCATTGGCAATGAGGGAAAACTGGTCTCATCCAGCCAGAGCCGCAGTCTCAATGAGCAGGAAGAGAAACGGCTCAGCCGCCTTCCTGTCGTAAAGGAAGCATTTGAAGGCAAGGCAGGGGCAAGTTACCTTGGCGGACAGGAGATCATCTATACGGTGCCGGTTACCATCAATCAAGAGATACAGGAAGTGGCAGTAGGCATCAGGAATAAGGAAAAGATGCAGGAAATGATTGCCTCCAAAAGCTTTAGCGGAAACAGTCTTAGCTGCATTATCGACAGCAGCGGGGAGGTGATTCTCTCCCCAACTGATGTAGAGACCTTTATGCAGCTGGATGATATCTTCAAAAACGACAGGGACTCCGAGGTTGTCGATGATATTTACGAGATGAAGGCCGATTTAAAGAGCGGTAAAAACGGGATGCTGGAATTTACGTCCATCAAGCAAGAGGAGCTGTATCTGTCATACAATTCTCTGAATATAAACGACTGGTTTCTTCTCACGCTGATACCGGCAGACATCATATCAGAGGGGCTGGACCGGTATGTATTCCGTTCATTTCTGATCCTGGGGTTTGTCGCCGCCGCCTGTTTCGTGCTTTTGCTGAATGTTTACCGTCTGTTTCATGAGAGCAGAAGGAAGCTGGAGCGTTTTGCATTTATGGATGAAGTGACCGGCGGCATGAATCAGGCGGCTCTTCGCTTGAAATTTACCGAAATAGGGCCGGACATAGGTTGTCTGATTACTACTTAGTGCAGCTGAACGTGAAGGGATTTAAATTGATTAACGAGCGTTATGGCAGTGAAGAGGCGGACGAGATACTCCGTTATATATATCGGGTTCTGGACAGGAACATTGACAGGCATAAGAATGAGTTTGCCGCCAGAAGCGGATCCGATCACTTTACGCTCTGCCTGAAAGAAAGCCGTCGTGAAGATGTACAAATGCGGCTTGATAAAATACTCGAAGATATTCATTCCTTTAAAGACACAGATGTACCGCACTGCGAGCTGATCTTTCAGCAGGGTGCCTGTATGTTAGACGATCCGTTCATGGATATTACGATTCTGCAGGACCGTGCCCGCCTGGCATATCAATATGCAGAGCAGGGATCGGAGAATGTCTGTGCGTTTTACAGCGGCGCTATTGTAAAACAGGTGAAGAGAGAGCAGGAGCTGAACGCTTTGTTTCAAGAGTCCTTGATCAATCATGATTTTCAGGTGTATCTTCAACCCAAAGCAGGGCTTGAAAGCGGACGGATTGAGGGCGCAGAGGCTCTGGTGCGCTGGAACCATCCAAAGAAGGGGATGATTTTTCCATCGGACTTCATCCCGCTGTTTGAAAAAAATGGCAGGATCTGCCAGCTGGATCTGTATATGTTTGAAGAAGTCTGTAAATTGCTGAAGCAATGGACCGCAGAGGGGAAGAATCCGGTGCCGGTTTCGGTGAATCTTTCCAGGCTCCATTTTCAGGGCAGCCAATGTTTGGAGCCTTTTATTGAAACTGCAGATAAATATGGCATTGCACATGAGATGATCGAATTCGAACTCACGGAATCTATTTTCTTTGACGACGGACAGATCAGCAGGGTTATAAATGTGATACGCCAGATGCATGAGCACGGCTTCAGCTGCTCCCTGGATGATTTCGGTTCCGGATTCTCTTCACTTGGGCTGTTGAAAGAATTTGATGTGGACGTGATCAAGCTGGACCGCCTGTTCTTCCTGGATATGTCCAGTGACAAGGCAAAGGCTGTAATTGCCTGCCTGCTTGAACTAGCCAAAAGGCTGCATGTGAAAACGGTGGCGGAGGGGATTGAAGATACTGCACAGCTGGAATATCTGCGCTCACTTCACTGCGATATGGTGCAGGGATACGTGATTTCCAGGCCTTTGCCAGCGGAAGAATTTGGGAAATGGTTTCAGCGATATGAAAATAAAACTTTGTGAAATACTGATAAAAATAGCTAACAATAATTAGTGAAAACTAATAAAATAAAGCATGTTGACCAAAAGCAATTGACAAATAGAAAATGGTGTGAGTATAATACAGTTACAACTTGAGAACGTTCTCAAGTTTTTAAATTCACAGAAATGAGATCGTTCTCAAAAATGTGAGAGCGGAGGTGGAAGGATGGAACAGAATATTACGATTACAGATGTGGCGAAGCTGGCAGGCGTGTCCAGAGCAACGGCGGGGCGTGTGGTCGGCGGTTACGGCAACGTATCGGAAAAGAGCAGGGAAAAAGTCATGCAGGCTGTGGAAGCTTTAAACTACAGGCCCAATCTGGTAGCGCAGGGACTAAGGGGCCAGAGCACAAAGACAATTGCCGTAATACTGGGCAGCATTAAAAATAATTACTGCAATAAACTGATCTATGCAGTTGAAAAAGAAGCACAAAAGCAGGGGTACAATGTCATTGTCTGCAACACCCATGAGAATGTGGCGCAGGAAATCGGGCATCTCCAGAACATGTATGGCAGACAGGTGGACGGCGTGATCCTGATGTCTACGGTAAAAAGGGAAGAGGAGATCCGGGAACAATACAGAGAACTGTATCAGGGCAGCGTACCGGTTGTGTTTGTGGACAGAAGAATCCGCGGACTGGATTCCAGGGTAATTCAGAGCAATAACGCGGAGGCATCCTGTCAGGCGGCCAGGTATCTTCTGGAATTGGGACACAGAAAGATCGGGGTGCTCGCAACTGACGATTATT
This sequence comes from Faecalicatena contorta, assembly GCF_001404335.1. Classification (GTDB taxonomy): domain Bacteria; phylum Bacillota; class Clostridia; order Lachnospirales; family Lachnospiraceae; genus Faecalicatena; species Faecalicatena contortus_B. The sequence goes on along the minus strand of NZ_CYZU01000028.1, from coordinate 9,605 downwards.
CTACTGTAAATGAAAGAATCAAAGGCTATAAAAAAGCACTGGAAGAGTACGGCGCCGAATACCGGGAAGACCTGGTGATGTTTGCCGCACATAATGATAAGGAAAAGATCCGGGAGAAGACGGCGGAGCTGCTGGACGTGGAAGGCCCCACAGCTCTTTATGTGCTGAATAACAGCCTGTGCATCGGTGTGCTCATGGAACTGAAGAAAAGAAAGATGCACATTCCCCAGGATATTTCGCTTCTCGTATGGGATGATGAAGAACTAAATGAATTGCTGGATATTACAACCGTGGTTCAGCCCATCGAAGCGATCGGAAAGGCAGCGGTGCAGGAGCTGATCGCACAAAAAGAAAAAGCCCCCGGAGAGCAGGGGGAGAAACGAGAGGTACTGGAGGCCTCCATTGTATTTCGGAAATCCTGCAGAAAAGCCGACTAAACTGGTAGCAGCACCGGAGGGTGTTCTATAAATATCAATTCAAGGAGGGAACAAAATGGATTTAATTATGGGTATGAACAGTGGTTCGTCCTTTGACGGAATCGACGTGATTCTGGCAGAGATCGAGATGGACAGCGATGGTTTTCCCAAAGCGCCCCGCTTTATCTGCGGAGGTTCCTACGACTGGCCCGAGGAGGTAACGCCGATCGTGAGGGATGCCTTTGAGAACCGCGTGGATATGGTGGGGATCAACAGGCTCAATTATATCTGCGGAGCAGTATTTGCTGAAAAAGCAGTACAGTTTATGAAAGAGAATCATATCAATCCGCTGGATATCAAAGTGCTGGGGCTGGATACACAGACCATATACCAGGAGCAGCCTGACCACGCGAAGATCGCGTCCATGTCTGAGGAGGAAAAGGGGGATTGGCTCCACAGATGGCTGGACGGGCCGTATCCGGCCGGACTTCAGATGGGCGAGAGCTCTGTAATCGCAAACCTGACGAATATTGACACGGTGACACATTTCCGTCCCGCAGATCACGTATGGGGAGGTGCGGCGGCTCCGTTGATGCCATATCTGGATTACATTTTATTCCGGAACGAGGAGAAGCCGGTCATGACGCTGAATATCGGCGGAATTGCAAACCTGCATGTGGCAGGTAAAGACAGAAGAGACATGTTTGGATTTGACACTGGTCCGGGGAATGCGGTATCCAACTACCTGTGCAAGAAACTGACCGGGAAGGATTACGACAAAGACGGTGAGCTTGCCTCCAGAGGAAACATCAATGAAGAGATGCTGGACTTCTTTATGCAGCATCCGTTCTGGGACAGGCCGGTACCAAGATCAGGATGGGTAGGAGATTACAACGAACAGTACATAGACAGTGTTTTGGACAAATTCGGACATCTGCCGGCGGAAGATATTCTTGCAACGTCATGCGCATTTACAGGGGAGGCTGTTGCGAAAAGTATGATTGACAATATACCTTCGGAGATCATAGAGAAGACGGACAAGCTGTATGCAAGCGGCGGGGGAGTAAAGAATCCTCAGATTATGAAAGAGATCCGGGAACGAATTCCGGGAAATATCAAAGTGACGACCTCTGCTGAAATCGGCATCCCGCCGGAATATAAAGAAGCGATTAAGTTTGCGACCATCGCTTATTCAACTATCCACCGGATACCGGGAAATATTCCAGCAGCAGGTCATGCGTCACAGTACTCAATCCTTGGCAAGATTGCTCTGGCTCCCCGCAATATAGCAGGCGGCCCGCAGATCTAATTGAATACGATATAAATATACCATGAAAACATATAAAATGCCAGTTATAATGGAGGGAATAGATTATGAAAAAAAGAATAGCAGCTCTGCTTTGCGCAGCAATGATGGCAGTCACACTGGCTGCATGTACAAGTGAGGGACCAGGGAAAGAAGCTTCTGAACCGGCCGCAGATTCCGGGCAGGCAAAAACAGAGGAAGGAAAGTCAGCGGAAGAAATCACACTTGGAGTTTCATTCGGACAGAATGTGCACCCCTTCTTCGTAGCAATGCAAAAGGGGATTGAGAAGGCATGTGAAGATTACAACGTGAAAAAATGTAACGTCCTGTCAGCCGACAGTTCTCTGGAAACGCAGAATTCCCAGCTCGAGAACCTGGTGACTATGGGATGCGATGCAATCCTGCTGAACCCTTATGATTCGGAGGGCGTGGTCAATGCCGTCAGCGATGCCGTGAATGGAGGCGTCGGCGTATTTACAATGGATGTGGACTGCGAAGGTTCCCTTGCATTCGTTGCCTCCGATAATAAAGAAATCGGAAAAATGCTGGCAGAATACGTAATAGAAAAACTCGACGGCAAAGGGAAAATCGCTATCATCGATGGGATTACGGTCAGCTCATTGAAGGACAGGACCGAAGGTTTCATGGAAGTAATCAAAGAGAGCGGGATTGAAATTGTGGCAGAGCAGCAGACTGCGCATGCAAGAGATACGGCCCTGGCTTCCGCAGAGAATATTCTGCAGGCAAATCCGGACATCGATGCGTTTGTAGGAATTAATGAAAATTCAGGTATGGCAATCTTAAGCGCGGCTACCTCCGCGAATCTGAAAGACCTATTGATTACCACTGTGGATGCAACATCCGAGAATATGGCGGCTATCCGGGACGGGAAAGTGGCAGTAGGCGTATCACAGGATCCATATCAGATGGGATACAAGGCTGTAGAACAGGCATTGGCATGGTGTGAAGGAAAAGACGTTGAGAAATTTATTGAAGTTCCTGTTGAGTACATGGACAAAGACAATATCCAGGAATTTATCGACAGAGAAAAAGGATATGGCGTTGAGGTAGAATAAGTATTAACCTTGAAAGCCGCAGGTACGCCCTGGCGTACCTGAATTGGAACCATCTGCGTATGTGGATGGTTCCTATCATAAATGAAGAGGTGAAGATATGTCCGATGTAATAGTAAAAATGGAAGGAATATCGAAGGCATTTGCAGGAATTAAGGCACTGGATCATGTACAGATCGAGCTGCGAAAAGGAGAAGTCCATGCACTCATGGGAGAGAATGGGGCAGGGAAATCTACTTTGATGAAAATCATGACAGGGGTATACTCAAAAGACGAAGGCAGCATGTATCTTTTGAACGAAGAAAACGGACAGATGGAAGAGGCAGAGATGAAATCACCGCTAATGGCACAGAAAGCAGGATTAAGCATGGTTTTTCAGGAACTGAACCTCTTGGAAAATATGAATATAGCAGAAAATATTTTCATCGGCAGAGAGCCGGTCGGAAAAAGCAGGCTGCTGGACAGGGACACACTGAATAAAAAGGCAAAGGCAGAACTTCAAAAGGTAAACCTGGACATCGATCCGGGCACCCCGGTATCCGAGCTGAGCTGCGGACAGATGCAGTGCGTGGAGATTGCGAAGGCATTGTCCTTTCAGGCCAGAGTGGTGGTGTTTGACGAACCTACGGCCAGTCTGTCGGAAAAGGAATCTCAGGTGCTGTTCCAGATCATAGAGGATCTGAGAAAACAGGGCGTGTGCATCGTATACATTTCCCACAGAATGGAAGAGGTGTTCCAGCTATCCGATCGTATTACGGTTTTTCGAAATGGTACATACATAGATACGGTAGAGACAAAGCGGGTGACAGAACCCGACCTGATTAAAATGATGATAGGGCATGAGTTAGATGGGCGCAAGGCATGCGGAAGTGAATTTGTGAATCGGGAGCATGTAATCATGGAAGTGAAGAACGTGCAGGTATATCCCAAAAGCAGCCCGGTTAGTTTTAAGCTCTATGAAAAGGAGATTCTGGGATTCTTTGGCCTGGTAGGCGCGGGGAGAACGGAATTGATGAGGAAGCTGTTTGGCATTGACCCCATTGGGGAAGGTGAAATATATATAAAAGGGGGAAAAGTCTGCGTCTCTTCTCCAAAGGATGCAATCGGCGCAGGAATCGGCCTTGTCCCCGAGGACAGAAAGGGGCTGGGCCTCATCCTGGGAATGAGTATCCGGGATAATATGCTCATCTCCAAGCTTGGACAGCTGAAAAGCTTCTGGCTGAATCGCCGGGTGCTTAAGCAGATCACGGGAAACTACATCAGCGATCTTGGCATATCCCTGAGAAACGAGGAGCAGGAGGTCAAAGAGCTGAGCGGAGGCAACCAGCAGAAAGTGGTGATTGCAAAGTGGCTGGCCATGACGCCGGATATCCTGATTATGGATGAGCCCACAAGAGGAATTGACATCGGCGCAAAGAGTGAGATCTATGCATTGATGCGTAAGCTGACCCAGTCAGGAAAAAGCATCATCATGATTTCATCGGAAATCGCAGAAGTCATGCAGGTAAGCGACAGGATTATCGTCATGCATGAGGGCAGCATTTCCGGCGAAATCGCTGCGGAGGAAGTTTCAAAGAATAGCATAATGCAGGCTGCATTTGGCGGAGGTATGGAAAATGAATAAAACAAAAAAGATAAATCTCAGATCCTTCAGGGAACTGCTTTTAGTTGGCGTAGTAATCGTATTATGTATGATCTGGACGATCATGAACTCACAGTTTCTGTCCGCCAACAATATATCTAATATTCTGAGGCAGGCTTCCTATACGGCGATCGCGGCGGTGGGGATGACCATGGTTATCATCATAGGTGAGATTGACCTATCGGCAGGTTCCCTCGTATGTGCCGCAGGCCTGGTAGGAGCCGTAGTCTGCAAGAATACGGACAATGTATTCTTTTCCGTGATTACGGCAATTGCAGTTGGCGCGGTAATCGGAACCGTTAACGGAGTGCTCTGCGCAATAGGAAAGCTGCCGGGATTCATCGCATCCCTTGCAAGCATGACCGTACTGCGGGGCCTGGCCTACATCGTCACCGGCGGTAATTCCGTAGTATGGAGCAATGAAAGTTTTACGATGATAGGAACCGGATACATCGCTGGAATTCCCGTCCCCGTCATCATTATGGTAATCGTTATCATATTCGGCGTCATTCTGACATCGAAGACCCGTTTCGGACGCTACATCTACTCCGTAGGCGGAAATATGGAGGCAAGCCGCTGGTCAGGAATCGCAGTAGAAAAAGTAAAAATCCTTGTCTATATGATCATGGGAGTCCTGACCGCCATAGCAGGTCTGATCATCACCACCCGCCTCGGTTCCGGACAGCCCTCAGCCGGCCTGAACTTCGAGATGGACTGCATCACGGCAGCCGTAGTCGGGGGAACAAGCATGTCCGGCGGACGGGGAAAAGTCATGGGGACAATCGTGGGAGTACTTCTGCTTACCGTTCTGACAAATGGAATGACACTGGTGGGAATGAATACATATTGGCAGCAGGTGTTCAAGGGAGTCATAATCGTAATATCTGTACTTGCAGATACACATAGCAAGAAGTAGGAATTTTTGGGGCAGTGGGGGAGCGGATGAGGGGCGCCTGCCGGAAGGTGGATGCTCCGATGCCGTCCGGGGAGGCTTATGCTGATTTTGGAAACCGGCCGCTTAGCCTACAATTTCTAACTGCGAAAAAGCCGCATCTTATGGAACCGAGCGTATTCACTTAGAAAGCCGATGCTTTCTAAGCTCAGACGCTCTGGAAAACTGATTCGGAATCAGTTTTCCTCCATAAGATGCGGCTTTTTCGCAGTAAGAAATTGTACGGCACGCTAAAGGCTTCCAAAATCAGCATAAGCCTCCCCGGACGGCATCGGAGCATCCACCTTCCGGCAGGCTGGGCGCATCAAGACGGTCACGATACTGCCTCGGTGGGGATTCCGACGGGTGAGGCGGATGGGAACTGGCTGGGCCGGGATGAGATTATAAACAGGTTAATTTAATGTTCTGACTTAAAGGCAGTGTCTGTTATTACGAAAGGGATTGTTCTGGAGCAACCTTTGTATCACCAGTACTGTTTCATACGCTGCTCCCGCCTTGATTCCTCACGTGAGGGAGTTTTTGACTTCTGACTGGATGAGTCCAGCTGTGCGGAATTGGAACAGGCATCTCCTGGATGCGTCTTTTAGGGCATTAGCGCCGCTTCATCAAAATCGGAGCTGGCATGTGAACTTCCTTCAGGCCTACAAGGCCTGAAGGCAAGCAGACCCGCAGCGAGAATTCATCAGAATTCTCGTGAGTGTCTGCGGTGTTCACCATGCCGGCTCCGATTTTGATTAGCGGCGCTTATGCCCTAATTCCGTATCCAGGAGATGCCTGTTCCAATTCCGCACAGCGTCCCCCCTGCCAAAACAACCTCCCCCCTAATCAACCTTGATAACGCTGACGGGGCAGTTTTCTGCCGCTTCTTCTGCGGTATCTTCTGTTTCCGGGGTTATTTCGCTATAGACTTCTGCCAGGTCGTCATCTGCCATGCGGAATACCTCCGGGCAGGTAGCGGCGCAGAGTCCGCATGATATACATCCTTCTCTGTCAATTTCTGCTTTCATGTAAATAAGGCTCCTTTCATTGTCAGTCTGCATGGCGCCCTCTGGAATAATGGTGGGGTAGTCCAGCGGACGTGCATGAATATAGTATTGCCCTGTTATTGGAAGTAATACAGTGTTTGCAGGAAAATTATTACAGAAAAGTGCGGTTTTTGGATACCGTCCGGGATGGTGTCTAGTACCTCGAATAATAATTAACTTACTGTTAAACTGACCTAAATTTCCGATAGCACTACTCCACAAGCCTCAGCGTAGCCCGCTACGCCTACGTTTGTGAAGCAGCACTCTCGAAAATTTATCTCAGTTTAACAGCAAATTACTTATTATTTGATGTACTAGTTTTTATTTGGTGTATAATACAAGAAAATAAAAGGATGAAAGGAGATAAAATATGGTAAAAATAAATCGTGATTTGTGTATTGGGTGCGGGGAATGTGCGGCTGACTGCCCGGTGAATGTGCTGCATATTATAGAAGGAAAAGCAGACGTTTCGGGACCGTGCTTCCAGTGCGGACACTGTGTGGCGGTCTGTCCGGTTCGCGCTGCTGCGATACCGGAATATGATATGGACGATGTGGAGGATTATGTGCCAAAGACATTTGATGTGAATCCTGAAAATATGCTGCATGCAATCAAATTCAGGAGAAGCATCCGCAATTTCAGGCCGGAAAAAATCGAACGGGAAAAGGTGGAGGATATCCTGAATGCTGGCCGTTATACTGCTACAGCAAGAAATAAACAGGCATGCACATTTATCTTTATACAGGATCAGTTAGAGGAATTCAAGACATTGGTATGGAAAAATATGCCGGATATTATCCGTACATTGCAAAAAGATGTGCCCCGGTATGCCGGAATCTTTGAACGTTTTTACGAAAAGTGGAAAGCGGATTCCACGGACGATAATTTCTTTTACAACACCCCGGCCTTCCTGGTAATATCAGCGGACAACCACCCGCTGGACGGAGGCCTGGCTGCCGCCAACATCGAGAACATGGCCGTTGCCCATGGTCTGGGCGCCCTTTACAGCGGTTACATGATGCGCGTAATCAGCACAAGCCCGATTCTGAAAAAATGGCTTGGAATCGAAGAAAAAGGAGTAGCAGGCTGCATGCTCCTGGGCTATCCCGCAGTTACATACAGAAGAACCGCACCAAGGCTTGACGGACATATCATAATAAAATAACTCATCAAACACAAAAGAATGGCAGGAGACCTCCGCATCCCGGAATCTCCTGCCGTTTTTGTCTCCCCCGCAGCGGTACAGCTCCCTCTTTGGACAGGCGTCCCCCCTCTTCCACAAAAAGTTACTTACTTGAAAAGAAAAAGTTACTTCCCCTATGCTAGGATTATCTTACAAAAGGCTACTGCAAATGACAAGTTCATATGAAATGCGGGCCAAATTTCATATAGGAAGGGGTTTCAAGAGGTGAAAAGAAAAACAAACAGAACTTTATACTATTTTCTTATACCGGCACTTTTATTGTACGTGATTTTCTGGGTACTGCCGGTTCTGATGTCATTTTTTTACGGACTTACGGATTGGTCCGGTGTGGGGGATTACAATTTTGTGGGACTGAAGAATTTTAAGTACCTATTAAAAGACGGAACGCTGATCAATACGTTGAAAAATACGGGGGTTTATACGATTTTTACGGTGGTGTTTGGCAACGTCCTGGCGTTGACGCTGGCATTTATTCTGAACATGAAGATGCGTATGAAGGGGGCTTTCCGGACGGTGTTCTACATACCCGCGCTATTTAGTACGGTGGTTGTGGCTTTTATATGGAGTTATGTTTACGCGCCATATTATGGAATGATTTACAATGTTTTTGATATCTTCGGAGCAGCGGAAGCAGCGCCAAATCTGCTGGGAAGTACAAAGACGGCGTTGATTGCCTGTGCATTTGTGGAACAGTGGAAGACTTCCGGAACCATGACCCTGATCTATCTGGCGGGACTTCAGAACCTTCCGGGTGAAGTGATTGAGTCCTGTAAGATCGACGGATGCAAATGGCATCAGGAAATGTTCCGTGTGAAGATCCCCATGCTGGCGAATACGATTGCTGTTAATGTGATGCTTGGGCTAATCAATGGATTTAAATCTTTCGACTATGTATTTACATTGACGGGAGGCGGACCGGGCTCATCGACGAGCACTTTGATGTACAGTGTCTACAAACTGGCATTTGTGGAATACCAGTACGGCCTGGCGGAAGCGCTGGCGGCCTCGGCCTTTGTCCTGATTCTGGTTATATCGTGCGTGGTTCTGTTTTTCTTTAAGAAGAGGGAGGTGGAAGCATAATGAAAAAGTCAGTAAAAAAAGAAATTATATTCAGCATAATCATAGTAATATTCTTTGCCATTATGTTGTCTCCGCTTTTAATAGCACTGTCCGGGTCTTTTCGTTCACCGGATAATGGAACGTCTTTCTTACAGCTGTTTAATGAGTTCTCTCTGGAGAGTTACAAAGAAGCCTTTGAGAAGATGCATTATTTCCGTTCCCTGAAGAACAGCGTGATTACGACCTTCAGCAGCGTGGCAATCCTGCTTGTAGTGGCGGCTCTGGCGGGATATGCACTGGCACGCCTTAAGACGAGAATAGGAGGGTTCCTGCAGATCTTCTTCCTTGCAGGGATGATGATTTCCGCGCAGATGTCCATTATACCGATTTATAATATCATGCGCTATTTTAAAATTAACAACAGCTATATAGCACCGATTGTAATGTACGTTACCATTTCGATACCGTTTTCCATCTTTGTTTATACAAATTTCGTGAAATCGGGAGTGCCTATAGCACTGGAGGAAGCCGCCAGAATCGATGGGGCGGGCAGGCTTGGAACATTCTTTAAGATCGTGATACCGCTGACCAAACCGGTATTGGCATCCATTATTATTACCCAGGGTGTGCCGATCTGGAATGACTTTTTCTTATCTATGCTGTTTTTATCCTCATCCACGAAAAAGACGCTGCCACTGGTGATGCTGTCTTTCCTCGGGGATATGCAGAAGCCGACGCAGTGGACCATGCTGTTTGCCGCATGTTTCCTGAGCGCTCTACCGATGCTGCTTGCCTACGCTTTCCTGCAGAAGCAGTTTGTGGGCGGACTGACGGTGGGCGCGGTAAAAGGGTAAGCGCGTCCAGAAAAGGGCGGTTGGTTTAGTGGGTGGAAATCCCATACGGCAAGGTGTAGCGAGCCACCGTTAGC
>NZ_CYZU01000027.1:41108-71574 GCF_001404335.1 Faecalicatena contorta | reverse complement strand
TTAAAAAACTTGTAGTTTTCTGGAGTTATTATCTCATAGATAGATAAAACTAGCACGGTACTAGTGATTTACCGTATACGTCTATACGGTTCCGGGCGTCACTCCCTGCGTGGGAGTGTGGATTGAAATCCCCAGAGGTTGGCCACATACTGGCTGATCTCCAGTCACTCCCTGCGTGGGAGTGTGGATTGAAATTGACACTTTTGAATCTGTGTAATTATTGGCAGAATGTCACTCCCTGCGTGGGAGTGTGGATTGAAATGATATCTATTTTCAAAGAGAATGAAAACGCCAGTGTCACTCCCTGCGTGGGAGTGTGGATTGAAATTATGTTCTCTGATATTTCCGCTAATGGCTTGGTCACGTCACTCCCTGCGTGGGAGTGTGGATTGAAATATCATATACCAGAGCGTATATATCATTATGAGTTGTCACTCCCTGCGTGGGAGTGTGGATTGAAATTGTGCTGCTGCATTCCCGTCATAGTCGGTAGCATGTCACTCCCTGCATGGGAGCGCAGTTTGCAATAAAGACCACCACATTTATCCCTTTTTCAAATATGTCACTCCCTGTATCAGAACGTGAAACGAAATTTTCAATGTAAAGGGATCTGCATGAAACAGGACTATATAAGAAGCATTTTATTTAATTAGGGCAGTCTTAACAAAAAGAACCGTTTTTTCACTAATGTTCTAATTTAATTAGCGATATTATATATAGATCAATAGATCCTGACATAATGTGTAATAGCAGAGAAATAGACTATTGGATTGAAGATTATAGGAGTAAAGCATTTGAGTGTAATATGCTTACGTTAGAGTATCAGAGTTTTGTTTGTAAAACTATTTGAAAAATAAACAAGAATAGTATACGTAAACGTTCAATAGTGGATGCGTCCAATAAAGAAACTGCTCATAAGGATGGCTACACCCAGTTTTTTATTAAAAGCAAGTGATGCGTCAATAATTGTCAGGCATCATTATATAAATGAAAATAAATTAAGCAGGAGGGCCGTTTTGAAAGAAAGATTAAAACAAGTAATGGCAGCAGAGGCGCATGTCATACAAAAGATGGCGGAGGAGATTGATTACGATGTCTTATGCCGGATTGCAGAGATATTTTGTCATGTGAAGGAAAACAGTAAGAAAGTAATTTTAGCAGGATGCGGGACTGCAGGTATGGCCGCAAAAAGAATTTCCCATACACTCTGTGTAGTTGAAATTCCGTCTTTTTTTCTGTCACCCGCAGATTCCGTTCATGGCGGAATGGGGGCAATGCAGAAAGGTGATGTGCTGGTATTGATTAGTAAGAGCGGTAATACCAAGGAAATTTTAAACTATATCCCGGCAGCAAAGCAAAAGGGACTGACTATCATTGCTGTTACAGAAAATGCAGACTCCAAATTGGGAAAAAATGCAGATATTACATTAAAAATTGCAGTGGAAAGAGAACCAGATAAATGGGGAATTATTTCCTCCGCCAGTACACTTGCCTTTATCTCGGCATTTGATGCCATCGCCTTCTCGGTAATGGAAAAGACGGGCTATACAAAGGAGGAATTCTATCTGATTCATACAGGGGGCGGTGCGGGCGACATACTTCGCAACGAAGGGCTGCAAAGTTAATGAGGGAAAAGTGATATAGATGTGGAAAAAATGTAGAGCAGCTATATAAAACAAAGCCTGCCACAGCCATAACTGCAAATAGGGCATTTGATACGAAGTTGATCTTCGTTTTTATTGAAGTTGTAGTCCAGTATGATTGCTGTTTGTATTGCCGGTTTTATCGCCGATTTTATTAAAAAAAGAGTAGCCATTTTTTTGCATTTTTGGTATAATTATAAATTAACGGGAGAAATAGTTACAAAGGGGAGTACAACTGAATGAAAGAAAAATTAATTAAGGGGTTTCTTGCGCTTGCCGCCCTCCTTACTTTTTCTGGTATGGAATGTAAGGCGGAGATTGCAGGGGACGATGCATTTTCCAATCTTGCCTGGGAGCAGGTATTTGAGGAGAATCTGATTGGGTCTGTGGGAGTGGTCCAGTCTATTTGTGCTACGGATGATTATATCATCTGTATTGAGAACACGGGAGAGAATCAGGATCCGGATGTCGTGTCGGCTTATTATAAGAATAAAGTGGACAAGGATGGCAACCCGGTGGAACAGTATTCACTGGCAAAACGGGTAAACGACATGAACTGGGAGCATGGCAATGGAATGGCCTACAACCCGGGTAAGAATGAGATTTATGTTGCATTGTATACTAATATTGATCCCGAGAACAGGGGATGCCTTTATGTAATGGATCCGGATACACTTGGATATAAGGGCAAGATAAAGATCAGTGACAATTATAATATCCTTGGGATCGATTATAAAGAGGATACGGATCAGTATATCATCCAGACGAATGTGGATGACGGATATAGTTTTAAGATTCTGAATTCGGAGTTTCAGGTTGTGGACGAGCTGGGAAGTTTCCCGGAATCTGCTAAGGGCTATAATTTTCAGGATCTGGCCGTGTGCGGCGATTACATTTTTAATTTCCCGCTGACACTTGATTGGGGAACCGGCGATTTTCTGCACGTTTATTCCATATCAAGAAGAACGATGGTAACTGCGCCGCAGCTGGATTTTCGTTTTGATAATATTACACACGATGAGCCTGAATCTTTGTGCGAGATCGAACCAGGCGTATTTCTTGCTGCGGTCAATGTTACGAACACTGCCGGTGAGAGAAAGATACGGTTTTACAAGACGGAGATGCCCTACTATTTTCAGGTTACTGTTAAGGGCGAAAACGGAACGGTCAGCGAGAGCGGTAAGGTTTTGAGAGGGGAAAGTTTCCCCGTTACCTACCAGGCAGAGGAGGGGTATGAATTATCCTCACTCCTGGTCAATGGAGTGGAAGAGGATATTGCAAAATATCAGGATGGGTATTCACTCACCGATATACGAGAAGATTGTGAGATCCAGGTCTCTTTTACAAAGATTCAGCCGGCAGCAGTGCCAAAGGAAAATTCCGGCGGTACCCACATAAGGATACCGGCACCGGCTGCAGCAGGTTCCGCGGCTGGGGCATGCATGGTTATCGGATTTGTTTTTTTTCTTTTCCATATCCGTATGGAGAGGAAGAGAAAGTTATCCTATGCCAGAGAACTGCGCAGACAGATTATATTGGATATGGCTTAATAAGTGTTTGATCATTCGTGATACACGTCTGATGGACATGGTATATACCCGTAAAACGGGCAGAACCTTCAGGAATGAGGGTTCTGCCCGTTTTGCTTTTACAGGTTAAAACAGGATTTACTGCGTCAACTGAAGCAGCAGATCCAGTTCCTTTTGAGGCCACAGTCCAAGACCGCCTTCGTGGCGCAGAATATGATGCACCTCATCCAGTGAAGCATTTCCAGACTTCATTAAGTATTCAAAACGAGTACATACAATTGCAATGTTAAGCAGTGTTGCAGATGGTTCGGAAAGGTTCTTGGGAAAGGCCGTATCTTTCAGATTACTGTGATGACAGAGAATAATCGTATGTATATCTTCCGGCAGGAATTTTTCTGCGATTTCAGCGCCCAGTATATTATGTCTGTCGCTGTCATTTCCCAGATCGGTTATCTCACCGGGAAGCGATAAGTATCCGATATCTCTCAGAAGAACCGCATAATGCAGGGTCAGCAGATCTTTAGTTGAGAGCCCCAGCGTTATGCCAAGACGTTTTGTAAAGTAGGCACACCGCAGATTACTGATCTGGATATCGGGTTTACGCTGTGAAAGGGCACATAAAAATCCCTGCGTAATCTTTTCGAAAGAGATCATGTTCATCTTATCCTCCTGCATGAGCAGTACGGCTTTGATCTTGGTCAGAAGTTCGATGCGTTTGAAGGGCTTGCTCAGGAAATCAATGGCTCCGGCTTCAAGTGCGCGGATTCTATGCTGGTCTTCATTCAGAGCGGTCAATATGATGACCGGAAGTTCTCTGCACTGTGGCAGACATCGCAGACGCTCGCATACCTGATAACCATTAAGAGTGGGGAGCATAATATCCACAATTGCCAGATCTGGTTTTTCTTTCTCTGCGAGGCTGATCGCTTCCAGGCCATCCGTCGCAACTACGGCGGTATATCCGTACTTTTCTAAGATATCTGTCATTAGCATCTGACTGGCTATGTCATCTTCGACAACTAATATTTTAGACATATAAGTCCTCCTTCATAACTTCCATAAATAAAAACGAGCAATTCTGACCTTTAACACAATTATGAGTGTAATATGTGTTAAAGTCAAGAAAAATTCTGATTATTAACACATTCTGTGGGTGATGAAAATTTACATGTACAGGGGAAAGAAAAATTTGTGCGGTGAAAGAATTCGAATGGCACGATTAAAAAGGCGGATTACACAAAGCAACTTAGCTGCCAGGGTTCAGCTCGAGGGGATCACACTGGAAAGAGACAGCATAAGCCGCATAGAGAAAGGAACACGGTTTGTAACAGATTATGAGCTGAAAACATTTTCAAAGGTTCTTGGGGTAAGCATGGAATGGCTGACCACGGAAGATGCGCTGTAGTGAATATACTGCAGCGCTTTTTCTTATCTTATAAGGAAGTCTGCCTATAAGATAAGAAAAAACTTCCGCGAGTATTTCAAAAGATGGCATGTATGAATTTTTAGGACTCTGCAGGACTGTTATTCTCAGGTATAGATGGACAGACAGGCAGCACAACTTGGACAACCAGCCCATTGGGGGGATTATCTTCCAGCCAGATTTTACCCATATGCATCTCAACAAGACTCCTGCATATGGCCAGCCCCAGGCCCACACCTTGATAATTGCGGGTAAAACTTGAATTTACCTGCTCAAATGGATAAAAAACTTTTTCTTTAAATTCGTCTTCTATTCCAATACCATGATCAATTACGCTGATCGAGTAGATGGTTTCATTAACGGGGCGGAACCGAATGCAGATTTCTTTATTTTCTGGAGTGAATTTGATCGCATTTGATAACATATTTAACAGCAGCTGACGGATCTTTTGTATATCCCACATGGCTGTGAGGCCGGTATCCTCCGATTTTATATCGATTACAAGCTGCTGGTCCTTGCTCTGGATTAATGGCATGACTGATACGGAAACGCTTTCTATGATGTCAGCCACATTTACCTCTTCCAGGGAAAGGGTCTCAACATGTCTGTCCAGTTTAACAAAATGTAATATATCGTCTATTAATGCGAGCAGATGATTGCCGCTGTCCAGTATAACAAATATGTACTGTTTCTGCTTTTCGTTGAGCTCCCCAAATAATTCGTCATGAAGAATAGAGGCGAAACCGATGATGGAGTTGAGCGGTGTTCTAAGCTCATGGGACATATTGGCAAGAAACGCGGATTTGCACTTGTTAGCTTCTTTTAACTCGTCAATCGTATGTATAAGATACTCAGTCCGTTCCAGAACACGTTTTTCAAGAATCAAATTTTCCGCAATTAATTTTTGGGACATCGTGAGCAGGTCATCCGTAAGTTCCTGAATCTCTATTGGAACAAACCAGTTATCCCAGGAGATATTTTCCGGGGGTGTGCTGTCTTTGGCAATCGAGCGTGAGAATCTCTGCAGCTTATGCAGGGGAGCTGTAATACGGCCGCAGAGAACGCGGAGGACAAAAGCTGCAATGAGGATTAACAGCAGGGTTATTATGCTGATAAACAGCAGATCACCGTAACCAAGATCGGCAAACAGGTAAGTAGGTGCGCCGACCCCGATATTCCCGATTACTTCATTTTTTATGTTATACAGCGGATCGGCCACAATGATTCCATATCCATTCCTTTCATCCATTAGGATCTTTCCCTGCCAGCGTTTCCCTGCATTTGTTGTTTCGTAGAGTTCACTGTTCTGAAAGGAGCCTTCCAGGTAAGAAAAGTCATCGATATCGATATTGGAACAGATTCGAAGCCCTTTTTCTGCGCTGACAGACAAGTATGTACCGGGGACTGCGGAAGTATAATTGTGTGCCAGGGTATTATTGTTATTAATAAGGAAGCCGCCGACAATGGCTCCGTGCAGCCTTGTTCCATCATAGAGCGGAAAGAGGACCAGGTGCAGCATTGCCGGGATGTTTTCTGTATTAGCATTTAGCCGAACGCTTTGCCTGAAGGAAGGAGAAGCCTGATTGACAGACTCTGCCGATAGTATCTCCGTTGTATGTATGGGGGCAGTATCGTTTTCAAAAAATTGAAGCAGATAATCCAGTTCCCATTCTGTACCTGTCTGGTGGTCCGCACTGCACAGAATTCTGCCATGTTCATCTACTACAAGGTAATAACCGGGTTCCTGCTTATCTGCGAGCTTAAGGAGTTCATCTAAGGCCTGATAGTCTTTGCCGGCAATCAGTGCATTCAGGTCATTGTAATTGCAGATTCCGGCTAAGGTCTGCTCAATGGCTGTCTCGTGGATAAGCATCTGGTCTTTGGCTACGCTGAGGGCCACATCCAGGCGGGACAGGACTCCTTTATTGGCTGTCTTATAATTATGGTAAGCGATGATACTGCCAAGAGTTCCGAGTGTCAGGACAAGGATAAATAAAAATGCTATATAGATGTAGAATGCAATCGGTTTTTTCCTCATAATACCTCTCTTTCCGACAGGGCAGCTAATTCAGCATTTCGTAAACTGCGAGCTGTGTTCGGTTACTGAGACTCAGTTTTTTTAGAATGTTGCTAATATGTGCTTTTACCGTATGCTCACTGATCTGCAGATGGCCCGCGATCTGCTGGTTAGACATACCGATACTTACAAGATGGATAATTTCCTGTTCCCGGGAAGTCAGTTCACTGAGAGCTTCTTTATTAATCTTGATTTTGTCCTTTTTGTGGAATGTCAGTGCCAGGTCGTTGGAAGACATCAGGGAGAATATGATATCAAAACCGGACACGATCAGATTGGAAAGCTCGTAGAAATCGGTGGTTTCCGGATCGGAAGAGAAGGATTCGATATCATGAAATGAAGTAAAAAGTGCTTCCGTATTCTGATGCTGCGGCTGTGTAATGATAATGTAAAAATTTGCGTTATCCGTATCGGAGATGTCCAGTGGAAGACCCAGAGGGGCAATCGCATAAAAACACTGATAAGGACAGGTGGTAACGGTTAATGCTTCGGGAGGCCGCTGTGTCAGCCGTTTGGAAAAAACTTGACATACGCTGTCGGTATCCGTGAGTTTACTGTTGCAGAAAGGGATCTGGTTGGAGGGAATTGTGACAGGCTGGTTATCCACATTGTAAATGGTGATCGACACCTGAAAGTATTTGGAATACATATCCTGCAGCTGTTGTATTTTTGCCAGGGCGTATGCAAAACTTGTCTGTTTGGGTGTCATTGGGAGTCCTCCTCTTTCAAAATGAGTCGTTTACGGGATCTTCAGAGTAAAAGCAATCCGTAATGCTTGCCTGTGCTGTTTCATGTCTTTAATCCGGAAAATTCAGGGGTTCAGGAAAAACATTACGTCTTTGGATCAATACTCCATCAATCATACAATACCATAGATACGGTTAAAAAAAAATTAGAAATAAGTATTAGATTGGGCTAAATCTAATACTTTTGACCAGATACAGGAGGGGAATAGCACATTATAGCTATATAGAGAAAAAGCATAGATAAATAAGACTATTTGTGGAAGTTATCAGAAAAAAATAGGTAAATATCCTAATTTTCAAATATATTATTTTGAATTATACTGAAAATATAGATTATCGCATAGAAAGAATCCGGACTTTCGAGTGAAAAAAAGAGAAAATAAGAGGAGGTATTACAAAGTATGGAAAAAACAAAATCTCGCGTTCTTGAAATGCTGGAAACGGGGAAAACGGTAGCATGGCCGCCTACAGCAAATGCAGATAGGGAATTGACGGACTTTGTCCAAAAAGAAGTGGTAGGAAAGCCGTCTACTGATCGTACACAGAGGCTGTTCGACCATTTTCTGAATTCAAAATGCCGTTTTGACGGACAGATGCCATTGTTATATACCGAAGCGTGGAAAAAGTATGACGGCATGCCGCTGTATATCCGCAGAGGTCTTTCATATAAGTATATGATTGAGAATATGGACGCTACCGTAAAAGAAGACGAAGTAATCGTTGGCTCAAAGACACGTTTTACGCGTGGTGCAACGATGTATCCTCAGTTCTCTACAAAATTTATGATTGATTTCCTGAATATGGCGGAAGATGAGGAAGCAAAACTCTTTTCTGTGAGCGGTGATGATGAGGCTCACAATATCAAAGAAGAGGGCTGGATCAAACTGGGTCAGTTGTTCTCTATCCGTGAAGAAGAAGTAGCGCCGATGAAAGAGTGCCTCGAGTATTGGAGCACACGTTCTATAGAAGATGTATCTGAGAAAGTAATGGAAGAATCCTTCCCATATTATAAAGATTTGAAACTGGCACAGAAAGTGGGGATATTCCCTGGCTCCGGTCTTGCATCCGGATGTGACGGACGCTGGACACCGGCATATGACATTATCGTTGAGCGCGGCCTGGAAGATGTGATTGCTGAATGTAAGCGTCATCTGGAAGAAGAACAGCCGATCAAAAAAGAGGGAGCAGAGAAAATCTATTTCTGGCAGGCTTGTATTTATACTTGTGAGGCAATCATTACATGGGCAAAACATTATGCCGAGGACGCACGCCGCCAGGCGGAGACTGCAGCTGAGCCCCGTAAGAGCGAGCTGCTTCTGATGGCGGAAGGTCTTGAATGGGCTCCGGCCAAACCGGCCCGTACATTTAGAGAAGGGCTGCAGGCTGCATGGCTCGGACATCTGATGGTTTGGAACGATTCCATTTCTCTTGGACTGTCACCGGCTCACTGGGGGAAGCTATTATATCCGTTATATGCGGCAGATCTTGAAGCAGGACGCATCACAAAAGAAGAGGCTCTTGAGCTTTGGGAAATCATGAGAATTAAGTTCAGTTCGGAAGAATATATCACGCCATCAGCATGGGCTGCTATGGCATCCTCCAATTCCTTCCAGCATATGACGGTAGGCGGACTGGATCCGAAGACTGGACAGTGTATTGATAATGAATTAGAGGATATGATTCTTGAGGCAGGGGTGAATATTCCGACACCGCAGCCGACCCTGGGTATTCTCGTAAGCTCCAAGACTTCGGAACATCTGCTTTTGAAAGCGGCAGAGACAACGAAGGCCGGGTGCGGATATCCCGCATGGTTCAATTATGATATGCAGGTTCAGCACCTTCTCTGGTGCCATGCGGAGGAGAACATTACGCTGGAGGATGCACGAGACGTTAGTATTGCCGGATGTGTTGAGATTGGTATGCAGGGTACCACACATGGCATTAACCATCCTGCATTCTATAATGAAGGAAAAACATTCGAACTGGCATTAAATAATGGGGTTGACCCGAGAACCGGCGAAGTCTGTTTCACAGGCTGTAAACCGATCACCTGTTATCAGGATGTCTGGGATAACTTTATTATGATCCGTGAGCATTATATGAGAGTTTACATGCGTTACTGGGATTTCGTAATCGGTATCTGCCGCGGGATTCATCCGAAGATCGCAGGTTCTGTACTGATGCATGACTGTGTAGCGGTTGGACGTCCGCAGGACGACAATGGATGCCGTTACAATAAGTCAGTCACACTGCTTGATTCCGGAACAGTAAATGTCTGCAATGGTCTTGCGGCAATGAAGAAGCTGATCTGGGATGAAAAGAAATATACATTTGAAGAATTTAAAGAGGCGATTGACAACAATTTTGGTTATAAGGTTGGTGCTGTTGCAGGTAACTTCTCTATGCTTAATCAGGAAATCGAACCTTCATTACACATGAAATATGCGAAGATCCATAAGGATATCCTGGAGGCGCCGAAGTTCGGCAATGATGATGATTATGTAGACAATATCTTTGTAGATCTGTGGCACGACTATGACAGAGTCTGTGCATCAGAGATTACATATCTTGGATATCGTTGGCTGACGGCGGCATTATCTATATCTGCTCATGGGCCTCATGGCAGGGTTACCGGGGCTACGGCAGATGGCCGTCTGTCAGGAGTTACTCTTTGTGATGGTATTCTCTCCGCATCGCCCGGAACAGATACAAACGGGCCGATAGCGCTTCTCAATTCCGGAGTGAAACTGGATCCTACAGAGTATCGCAGTGTTCAGCTCAACATGAAGATTCATCCGAATGCGATCCGCGGGGACGAAGGAAGCCGAAACTTTGTAGACTTTATTAAATCATACTTCAATAATGGCGGCTATCACGTACAGTTCAATATCGTTGACTCGAATATGCTCCGCGATGCCCAGAAGCATCCCGAAAACTACCGTGAACTGATGGTTCGTGTTGCCGGATTCAGTGCTTATTGGTGCGAGCTTGGGAAACCTATTCAGGATGAAGTTATTGCCCGTACGGAATACAATCAGGTATAAACCAGATGATTCATCAGCTAATTTAGATAAGTCTTTCAGCCTGGAGGAGGGGAGTGGTTTCTCCTCCTCTTTAAAATATCGGTGAGGAGGAATGAAAATGAGTGAAAAAAGTGTAAAATTCTCTGGCTGGTCAGTGACGGGGGCGGCATTTGTGATTGTATTGTTCCATATGACAATTCGCGGTTCATTTGCAACGTTAATCAATGGAATGGTTGAAGCAACCGGCTGGTCAACCGCTGCTGTTTCAGCAGGCAGTTCAATCTTCATGGTGATGTACGGGCTCTTTGCTTTTTTCGTTGGGACATATATTGATAAGCTTGGCTGCCGTGTTACCTACACGATGCATGGTATTATCATGGGAGTTGGTTTATTCCTTTGCAGTTTCGCAAAAGAGCCATGGCAGTACTGGTTATTCTACGGTGTAATTGCCGGTATCGGTTCTGGTGCGTTCTGGGCTCCTATTACCTCTATGGTTCGTCAGTGGTTCATGGATAAGTTAGGTCTTGCAATGGGCCTTACAACAGCCGCTGCCGGTGTTGCCATGAGTATCGGGCCTCTTCTGTCCATGATTCTGATTTCAACGGCTTCATGGCAGATCATGATGAGAGTATTCGGTATTGTCCTGATGATAGGTATTACAATTGCGGCACAGTTTACCAAGAGTAAACCAGAGGCCTTTGGCCAGAAACCGCTGGGATATGACAACTTCATGGCAAAGATGGCAAAAGCAGATACCGGCAAGAAAAAAGAAGAGTTCTATGTCCCATTTAAATGGGCAGTAAAACACAAATCTTTCTGGACACTTGCATTGTTATGGTTCTTCTCTAACTTTGCTGAATTTATCGTATTTTCACATTCTATTAACTATGTTACAAGGGACCTTGGTTATGATAAACTTTCTGCAACCTATATATACTGCATCATCGGTCTGATGTTCATTATCTCAGCAGTAGTGGTAGGCGGTTATGTTGATAAACTGACGAAGAAGATGAGTGATCCGGTTAAGGCGCGTAAGAGAGTTCTTACATTCTCCTATGTCGGATGTGCAATTATGGCGCTGTGGCTGAATTATGGAGTCAGGCTTACTGCAAATGGCGGACAAAGTCACTGGGCGTTCCTGGCCTATGCAATTCTCTTCGGTCTTGTATATGGAATGTACATTCCGACAGTAGCAGGCTACGTCGGAGTTATCCTTGGCCGAAAAGAGATGCCGCCTGCTTGGGGGCTTATCTCACTGGTCGGAATGGCAGGCGGAGCAGGCATGGGTCCTTACGTTGCAGGCGCCCTTCGTGATGCGACAGGAAGCTACTTTGTAGCGATCTGGATTTCCGTAATATTCTACCTTGTAGCGTGTGTATTTGTTAATATAGCAAAACAGCCGTCGAGTGAAGAGGTGTGGGGCGATAAGTAGACAATTAGATTCCTGGGATTAGACAGCAGGGGCGGGGAATTCGGATTCCCCGATGCCCCCCCTGCGGCGCGGCTTAGAGCATGATTTTAATAAAAAAGAATACTTAACGTGAATAACCTGCTCAACTTTAGACGCTCTGGTTTATAATTTGAAAATTTTGTACTAAGCTGGTAGAAAGGAGAGCCGTCCGCCGGACTCGAAAGAGGATAGCAGGATGGTATGTATAGATATGGAAAATAAAGATGAGATGAAGGCATTGGTTTTTGATATTCAGAGCTTTTCGACCCATGATGGACCGGGAATCCGAACTAATATTTTCTTTAAGGGATGTCCGCTCACCTGCCTGTGGTGTGCCAATCCGGAGGGGCAGAAGGCAGTACCGCAATTATTCTACACAAAGATGAAATGTGCAGGATGCATGTTCTGCGCAAAAGTATGCCCCCATGATGCAGTTACGGCATATAAGACGCCTGAAGACATCGAAAAATATGGTTTTGTCCGTCATGACAGGGAAAAATGCGATAAATGTAAGACGCATAACTGTGTGGAAATGTGCCTTCAGAATGCTCTGGAGATTACCGGAAAATGGATGACGGTTGATGACATTATGGAAAAGGTACACAGAGACGCTTCTTACTATGCGGGAAAAGGCGGAATTACACTATCCGGAGGGGATCCTCTGATCTATCCCGAATTTGTGACAGAACTTCTGCGGCGCTGCAAGAATGAAGGAATCAATACGGCTCTTGAGTCCGAACTGTGTGTGCCGTGCCGGAACCTGGAACTAGTCATGCCGTATATTGATCTGTATCTGACAGATATTAAAATTATAGACGAGCAGAAACATATAGAGATGACCGGAGTCAGCAATAAGCAGATCCTGGAGAATCTCCGTTTCATCGGGCATACCTGTCCGGAAAAGGCATGTCTCCGCTATCCGATCATACCAGGCTGTACGGACTGTGAGGACAATGTTCATGCAATAGGAAAGTTCTGCAGGGATAATGGCTTCAGCCGGGTGAATATTCTGCCATATCATAAACTGGGCTCGTCGAAACATGAACGGCTGGGAAGTACGTATCTTCTTCCGGATGTGCAGGCGCCGGGGGATGAAGAAATGCGCTGCATTGCGGATATATTGGAATCCTATGCGGTAAAGTGTATTATTAATTGAGTAAAAGGAAAATTCATGGAACCGTTCCTGGTTCTGAACAGAGACAAATTCTTTTCCCTATATGGCAGTGCCGCGGCAATCTACAATGAACCGGCACTGCCCTTTCATTGTCATAAATCTTTTTTGCAGTATCAGGCTTTTCTCCCGTCCTGCCAAACTGATATTTGGCGGGATATACCAAAAGAATTTAAATGAATATGACTTGACTCGGCTCCGATGCTGACTTATAATCAAATAAAAAGCGGTCAGACCGGTAAGGAGCAATATGGATTACAATAGAGAAACAGAAAACAAAAGATTACTATATTCTAAATTGTCAGATAAAATTTATCAATATATAAAAGATGAGAACCTGCGTCCCGGAGACAAACTGCCCGGGGAGCGGAAGCTTGCGGCAGAATGGAAAGTAAGCCGTCCCAGCCTGCGCGAAGCGATCAGGGAGCTGGAGAACCAGGGAATTGTCCATGCGGAAGTGGGAAAAGGGACATTCGTCACAGACTATGTGGAAGGCAGACAATTCAGCATCCACCTGGCTTTAAAGAATTTTCTGGAATTGTTTGAAGTAAAGACGGTATTAGAGCGTTACAGCCTGGAGAAAGCGATTCCCAACATATCAGAAGAGCGCCTGAACCAGCTGGAAGATATGGCTGTCCAAATGAATGCCATAGCGTCCACCGGAATCATGCCCAAAGAGATGGACCATCATTTTCACAGATATATTCTCGAGTGCTACGGTAACCAGGAGATGACCAATCTGGTCTGTAATATGATCGAGATGTACGAGACTTTTGATGATGAATTGTACGGATATTTTGAAGAAAAAGACTTTGATTACTTCCAGATCCTTCTAAAGACGTTCCCTTACCACCTGGAAATGGTTCAGATGATGAAAGAAAGAAACGTGGAAGAAGCACTGAAACGATACGATAAAATAGTGGCACTGGATTTGGAGATTTATAAGCGGATCGAGTAGGGGGAGGGGCGCTGAGCAAAAGGAGACCAGATTCCGGCCGGATCTGTGTATGTTATTTCAGAACCCGCACTGTGTGTTTAGAATCAGTAACAGAAAAAAATAGAGGGCAATATTTGATGCGGTCATCAAATATTGCCCTCTATTTTTTTCTGTTACTGATTCTATAGCACACCTAAACGATATCTTTCACCCGCTCACAGTAGTACTGTACAATTTCCCACTTTGCGTCTTCGGGAATTCTGTGATCCGGACAGGGGATATAGCCCAATTCTTCTGCCATTGGTTTTAGCCTTTGGATTTCTTCGTCGATGGCGGCATAATCAAGGGACAGGAGGTGTTTGCGCATACCGCCGATTCCTTTCACTTGTTTTCCATACTTGGCACGCCAAGGGGATATGCTGGCGTCCCAGGTACCTACTTCGATGGGAAACATGGTGTTGACTCCGTTTTCCAGCCAGGCGGGGAGGAGGGAATCTACCAGGCCGTCACAGTCTACGCTGACGATGCGGATATGATGCGTGTATAAAAGATCTGTGATCTTTTTGTAATAGGGGGCGGTGTATTCTTCAAACATCATGGGAGAGAGCAGGGGGCCGTTTTTGTAGCAGACATCTTCCCAGAAATGTGCATAATCGAACTGCACGCCTGTTTCCAGTGTACGCTTTACGGACTGATAGCAGAGATCGCCCACGGTGCGGAACATTTCCTCCAGCAGCTCTTCGTCATCGGCCATCAGATAACTGAGGCCTACGATTCCAAGATAATCCCGGATCCGGCCGCAGAGGCTGCCGCAGTGGAGACCGATGGGGCGCCCCTTGGCCTGCTCTGTCTTTGCATATTCTAATTCGGCCTGAGAAAATCGCTCCTCTGTGTAGGTGAGCCTGGGAAGATAATGTTTTTCCCAGGAGTCTCTGTCGGTTAAGAGATGGTCTACTTCGGCGGGAATAGATTTTGCACCGGTTCTCTGGAGGACATAGACGCCGTCACAGTTCAGATATTTGTCAAAGCCATTGTCCAGGTGTTCTACTACTTTTTCCTCAAAGAAAGGAAATAATTCCGTCGTGGTTATACGGTTTGCATGCCATCCGAAATCAAACCCCAGCTTTTCGGAGAGAATGGCCTCGGCCTCAAAGGAGTACTCTTCGAGATCCAGTATGTCTTTGCTGACATGTCCCTCCCGGACCCATTTTTCAACGACCTCCGGCGTAAATCCAAAGTGTACAGCGGGCATGCGGTCCGGTTTTTCATAATTCATAATTGCGTGCAGACGTTCACGGTTGTTCATAATGACCTCCTATAAAATAATTGATTTATGCACTATCATTTTATATAATAATATCATCTATAACAAAGGAAATGTTTTGGATTGTTGCTTTAAAATATAGGAAAATTGCTATAAAGGAGACGGGATGAAACTACAATATCATTATGCATTGTCGGGAGATTCCTACGATGTGAGGCATACGTCTGGCGCGATTGCAAAGAACCTGAATTTTCATGTGGATTCGCTGGGGCATTACCATGCATATCCGGGATACTACACCGACAGAGAAGGGCTCGATACCTATCTGCTTTTATTTACTTTATCCGGTCAGGGGTATCTGGAATATCAGGAGCGGGAATATTTTCTGACGAAGGATACTGCGGCGCTGATCAGCTGCAGCGAACATCAGTTTTACCGCACAGAGTCTGAGGATTGGGAATTCAAATATATCCATTTTTATGGCAGCTCCGCCGATAAATACTATGAGATGCTGCGAACCCAGGGAGCAGTATTTCTGAATATTTCGGATCCCATCAGGATGAATGAACTCCTGAAAGAACTAAAGAGCTGGGCGGCCAAGAGCGGAGGATCCGCGGACATCAGGACAGCCAGTACCATGGAAAATATTTTTGCAGAACTTCTGGTAGAACAGCTGAATCCCAAACAGGATAAAGCATATATCCTTCACAGAAAAGCGATTATGGAAATAACCGATTATATACAGGAACATTATCAGGAAGACCTGACAGTAGATCTACTGGCAGATAAAGTATCCATGAGCAAGTATTATTTTATAAGAGTCTTCAAGAAAGCAACGGGGATATCCCCCTATGAGTATCTGAAATGCTGCCGTATCAATGAATCCAAGCGGCTGTTAAAAGAAACGGCCTATTCCGTGGGCCAGATCGCAGACATGACGGGATATAAAAATGTAAATATCTATATCCAAAACTTCAAACAATGCGTGGGGACAACACCGCTAAGGTATCGGAAGAAGGCGGTTTAAGGGGGGAGGTCGCCTGTCGGGCGCGGGACTTCTGCCGCGGCCCGGGAAACTTCTGTGTCCCTTTCCGGCTGCGGGACGTTTGCCTAGGCTCTCTAAATAAAAACTACATCCGATTGGGAGGCACCGGCGGCATTCACCCCGCAATTCTGATGAATTGCGCGGCTCAGGCCGCCTTAAATGCTGCTTCGGAAGCAGCATTTAGCCTCCCAATCGGATGTAGTTTTTATTAAGAGAGCCTACGGCGCACTCTATGCATCCGGAAAGGGACACAGAAGTTTCCCGGGCCGCGGCAGAAGTCCCGTTCCCGACAGGCTAGGTGCCTCCTGGGTGGAACGAGCCGGTAGGGGGAGGGGCGCCAGGGATCGTGTTGGGAGAATCTTTTTTCAACCGGGGCTACGCAGCTCCAAAAAAACGAATCCATCCACTGCCCCCGTAAAGAAGCCCCCCGGGCAACGAGTTATCCCTGCCGTCTGGATGCACCAGCGAAATGAAGGGATGGCCGCAATCCTCCCAAGTGCACACATGCCGTTTTGAAGCGCTAAAGCGGACCTTAGAAATTCTTGGAATCCGACAGCCAAAAAAGCAGGGAGATTTTGTGATCACCAAATCACAAAATCATGCGGCCCAGCGCGAGAAATCATCCGATTTCTCGTGATGTGCCGCATGTGCCCTGCTTTTTTGGCTGGCGGCTTCCTAGAATTTCTTAGGTCCGTGTCCGCGCATCAAAACGGCATGTGTGCACTTGGGAGGATTGCGGCCATCCCTTTATTTCGCGTCCCCCCCTACGCACTCACTCCTTTGCCCCCCTTCCCGCATATAATGATCTGCTGAAGGGTGAATTCTGGAAGTTTGACGATTGTTTTTCCATCCTGTTTTTCTGTTTCCAGAATCCGGGTCTCAGGATATACCATTTCGATCTGTCCAACAGGCTGTGTGATCTCAAGGGTTCCTCCGCTTAAGGGATAGGCATCCCCGTGGAAACGCTTGGGAACCATGGAAATCTGGTGGATGATCCAGCTGTCTTTGGTCTCGAAATAAGCGGTCCTTATGACCTCGGGGAGGTCAGTTCGGTTCCGGACTGCGGGGGTGATTTCTTCCATTTCCAGAAGATCCCGGAATAGTTCATGTGGATATTGGAAGCTCTCCAGGGATGCCATGGTGAAAAAGTCAAAGGCCATGTAGTAGGTTCGGCCTTTCTCTATGCTGTTGCAGAGCAGGGCCGGAAGTCCTGCATCTTTTCCCGGCGGCGGGCTCCACCAGTTTACCCAGTGCTCTGCGTCACAGGCAACACAGGGGAGCACGAAAGTTAAAAGTGTCTCTGCTGCTGCAGCCGGTTCTGTTTCTATAAAGTGTTCGCTCACCGGTGGAGTGGTGCAGGACAGCAGGCCCGAAAAACTTCTGGTTTCTGTGTTTTTCAGGTAAGCGGACCAGCGGTTCGCGGTATATTCGGTATTAATAGCAGCATTTCCCGTTCCAAACAGCTCACTGATGGAGGATGCGGGACGCTTCGTGGAATCGGCGTTCCAGAGGCCGCTTTGGCCTGAACTGATGAGAAGGCCGCCGTTTGCCACATACTCTTTTAACAGTGCGGCGGTGTCTTCTTCTATGACGTAAACTTCCGGCAAGAGAAGCACATCGTACTGCGCCAGGAGTGACGGGGTTAATGTCCGCTCCGGCAGAACCATGTAGGGAACCTTGGCATGTTCGCACAACTGCATTGCACCCAGTACGGCATTCTGGTGCGGGTTGTGCCGCTTCATGCGGATAATGGCATCCGGATGAAGCGCGGGCAGGTTCACGGTCATGGACAGATCGCTCTGCAGGATGCCGGCACACTTAACAGGGCTGCGTCCCGTCAGATAGGGCTCCATTTTTTCGATCTCGGTAAATGCTTTTCCCAGGCGGCGGGCTTCCTCAAAATCCAGGGTGCCGTCAATGTGCTGGGAGCCGCTGTACATTCCGACGCGGCAGCCCTGGGCTGCGATCGAAGAAAGGTCACAGATGTATTCGTTAACGGAACTGTAGTTGTAGACCTGGGACGCTTCCCCGGGCACCAGGATCGGATACTGTCCGATGGCAGTGTCCCTCGCGTAGGCGGAGGAAAACCAGTTGTCCTTGAGCAGAGGCTCGGAAAACTGATAGTCCAGCATGTCACGGATTTCCTGCGGATAGTGGCAGGAAAAATTGATCGTAACAGCAAGTCCCGGATCAATGGCCTTAACCCGCTGCTTTAGTTCCTCCAGAAAATCTTTTGCGTTTTGATTTAAAAACTGTACGATATCGGCCTTGTGTGCCAGAATATCTTCGGTGGTTTCAGGAAGCGGATAGTGGTAAACAGAAGCAAATTTACTGCGGCAGGCATCACAATAACAGAGTGAAGCGCCGAAAATATCGAGAAACAGAGCGTCCGGTGTGTAATTTTTAACGATTTCTTCCAGCTGCGCGAGGCAGTATTCTCTGTACCCGGTCTGATAGCAGCAGAGGCTCCATTTGGCGAATTCATCGTCCCGGATCAGCGGAGAGCCGTCCGGCTGCCTTACACGCCATTCTGGAAATCTTCGGGCAGCACCCTCATCATATTCAATACAATAGTAGGCGACAAATTCAATGTCTTTTTCTTTCAAAAGAGTACTGACCTCGCGGATCCAGTCTCCTTTGATCCCTTGATGCTTCTGGGCTCCTTTGATATTACTTGGATAATAAGTTACCCCCCAGTGGTCCTTGCAGTATACCATAAGAGAGTCTATATGTGCAGTCTCAAAAAAATCCTCGTATTCTTTGATATCCAGATGGTTAAGTAAAACATCGGGGGGCTGCGGAGAATGATGGTCAATCAGGTAGCATCGCCTTGTGGCAGTGTATTTTTTACTCATCTTTTATTAAGCAATAGACAGTAAAAACTGTGTATTGCCTGCTCCTTTCTGAAATTTGGAAAATAGCAGTGCTAAAAAACTTAAGAAGTGAGAGCAGATAAGGGGAAGTATATTAAGCTAAGAATATAAAAATTAAACAGGGTTGTCAAGCGCATTTTAGAAGATGAGTAATAAAAAATAACCAAAAATGATGCGGATAAATTAGATAAAAAGTATAAAAATTACAAATTTATTGACAATTAATTGGTGAGATGTTAGTATAATTGCATAAGTGGTCAGACCGGAAATACCTCACACCAGTGACCGGCAGGACCAGGTAAGGGAGAAGTGTTACAAAAAAGGAAAAGAGTTCGGATCATTTGGTATTGTGGTCTGAAAAAACAGAAAAAGGAGAGGAAAGTATGAAAAAGAGATTATTGGCGGCACTCATGGCAGCGGTAATGGTAGGCGGTCTGCTTGCAGGATGCGGTTCATCCGAGAAGAAGGAAAAGACCGACTCAGATACGGCAAAAACAGAATCGGAAGTAACACTGCGTTTCATCGATGTCAGCCCCAGCCCTCAGCGTCAGAAGTATTACGAAGGCGTATTTGAGAAGTTCAAAGAGGAGAAAGGCATTACGGTTAAGTATGAGAGTGTTCCGTGGGATGATGCGGCAGATAAACTGACCGTGCTTGGAACATCCGGACAGCTGCCGGATGTTATTACAACACACCCGCTCTGGCTGGGACAGTTCACCGAGGCTGACTGGGTAATTCCGATTGATGATTATGTAGAGGAAAACGGCGACCAGTTCGTAGAGGCAGTACAGAAGATCAACTGGGCGCAGGAAAAAGAGAGATACGGACATGTATACTCCGTACCGGATGGTTTTATGGTTAAGGGTATCTTCTACAGAAAAGACTGGGTAAAAGAGATTGGATATGAGATCCCAACAGGGGATAAGTGGACATACGATGCATATTTTGATCTGATCAAGGCTCTGACGGACAAAGACCAGAAGCGTTATGGCAACTCTTTCAGAGGCGCCAGGGGCGCATTTGATCCGCTGCTTGCTTACTTACAGTCATTTACGGGCGGTTATGTATACGATGAGGAAGGAAACTTCATACTGAACACACCAGAATGCGTAGAAGCAGTAGAAAAATGGTGTGAGATCTATACAGACGGCTATGTGCCGGAAGATTCTGTTAACTGGGGATTTGTTGAGATGGTCGATAACTTTACCGGCGGCCTGACAGGTACAATTTCCAATGACTCAGAAGTGGCAATGGCTTGTGAAGAGAAGATGGATCCGGAACAGTGGGGCGTACTTCCGATGCCGGTATCAACCGTAGACGGAAAGATGATGAACACAGCAGGAAGCCCATATTCCTACACGATTGCAAAGACCTCTGAATATCCGGATGAGGCGCTGGAACTGATTGATTTCTTGGTTAGACCTGACAATAACATTGAGTACTGCAAGATGGGCGGCCTGATTCCGATCAAAAATGATGTCGGCGACGATGATACATATGGTGAAGACGGACCTTATGCAGTATTCTTAGACGAGCTGAATGACCCGAACTTTACAGTTCCGCCGATGTATGGCCCATTCAACTATACAGACCTGCACCAGGATATGTTCCATACTGAACTGCAGAAGTACCTGCTTGGACAGCAGTCAGCAGAAGATGTGCTGAACCACATCGGAGATGAGCTTACAACCAGAATGAAACAATACCTGGCAGATAATGAAGGATCTACGATTGAATCACCCAAGACGATGCAGTAGGCATTGGAAAGGAAATAATTAATCGTAAAGTGAGATATGAGTAACAGCTCAGGCCTGCCTGAACTGTTACAGATAAGAGTTAAAAGGGGGATTTAATGTGGAAACTTAAAAACATTAATCCCCCTGTTTTAGCTTCATAGTTAAAACCATTTGGGCTGCGCCTCGCAGCGGGAGTATCGGGGCATACATGAAAACGAACCGACAAAGGAGAGTGATACCTGCATGAAAAAGAAAATGGAACCGTGGTTATTTTTACTTCCAGTACTAGTTATTTTGCTTCTGCTGTTTGGCTATCCGCTGATTAACAGTATTATTATGGCGTTTCAAAATTATAAGCTGACTGCGCCGAATGATATCCAGTTTAACGGGCTTGAGAACTTTGCCAAGTTGTTTGGTGATCCGGACAGCATGATGATCCTGAAAAATTCCTTCATATATGTGATTGTATCCGTTCTCGGGCAGTTCCTGCTTGGGATGATGCTGGCGCTGGCGCTGAAAAAACAGTTCCGCGGCAGAGGGATTTACCAGTCCATCGTTTTTCTTCCCTGGGCTTTTTCAGGGTTTGTAGTCGGCCTGATCTTCCGCTGGTCCTTTAATGGGGAATATGGTGTTGTGAATAACCTTCTTATGAAATTCGGCTTGACCGATCATAACATCGCATGGCTGGGCACGCCGGGATTCTCATTGGCGGTTGTCATTATGGCCATGATCTGGATGGGAATTCCGTTCTTTGCCATTATGATACTGGCGGCGCTGCAGTCGATCCCTTCCGATGTATATGAGGCGGCGGATGTAGACGGCTGCGGGACGATACGGCAGTTTTTCCAGATTACGCTCCCATACATAAAGCCGACACTGATTACGACGGTTCTTTTGCGGACGATCTGGATCTTCAATTCCCTGGACCTGGTGGTGATTATCACGGACGGCGGACCCGCAAACACCTCGCAGACGCTTCCGGCGTACATGTATTCAAAGGCGTTTGGATCCTATGACTTTGGATTTGCGGCGGCGCTGGGTGTGATTCTGATGCTGATACTGGGAATCTATGCGATGGTATTCCTCAAGGTTACCAAATATGATAAGGCAGGTGATTTTTAAATGAGCAGAAAAACAAAGAATGCAATTGGCGGAACCATACGTGTATTGATTTTAATTTTCTTCTTCTTACTGGTTGTGCTGCCCATTTACTGGATCGTGGTTACCTCCTTTAAATCCAGCGGCGAAATACTGGACCTGAATAACATCACCTATTTTCCAAAGGCATTTACGTGGAAAAACTATACGGATCTGTTTGAGCAGTTTAACTATGGTGTTCTGCTGAAAAACAGCCTCCTGGTATCTGTGGCTTCCGCACTGGTCGTAACTGTATTTTCCATGTTGGGCGGATATTCACTGGCTCGTTATAAGTTTAAAGGAAAACAGACAGTCATCCTCTTTTTCCTGGTAACACAGATGATCCCCGGGATTCTGGTTATAATCCCGCTGTACATCATTTTCTCAAAGATGGGGCTGATCAATACCCATATTGGATTGTTTATCTTTTACGTGACGGCGAATCTTCCGTTCTGTGTCATTACGATGCGGAGTTTCTTTGAACGGATACCGGTAACCCTGGAGGAAGCCGCCAGAGTAGACGGATGCACAAAGATGCAGTCGCTGTTTAAGATTGTATTTCCAATCATGTTCCCGGGAATTGTGTCCGTATTTGTATTCGGATTCATCGGAGCATGGAACGAGCTGATTGCCGGTTCTATCTTTATCAGCACCCCGGAGATGTGGACGATTCCGGTGGGATTGAAGACGTTGATCGGAAAATACAATGTAGAATGGGGCCTTTTGATGGCCGGCGGTGTTATGGCGCTGCTTCCTACTGCGGTCATGTTTGCGGCCATGCAGAAATTTATTGTGGAAGGTATGACGGCCGGAGCCGTGAAAGAATAGGTGGAATCTATGAGAGAAGACAGATTGGCAGTGACACATCTGGGGGAAGACCAGAGCCAGTATTTAAATGCGGTGGTTCCTCCGGTCTTTATGAATTCTCTGCATATATTTGACAGCCTGGAATCCTATGCGGCTCATGGGGAGAACGAGGCCTATGTTTACGGCAGGGCGGCGAATCCAACGGTGAACATCCTGGAAGAAAAGGTGGCTGCCCTGGAGCAGGGCAGCAGAGGGATTGCATTTTCCAGCGGAATGGCGGCGGCATCGGCGGCAATCCTGGCCGTGTGCCGTGCAGGCAGCCATATTATATGTATGCGGGATGTCTACCAGCCGGTAAAAAATATACTGAACACCTATTTTATCCCGCGCATGGGCATGTCGGTTTCGTACTGGGACGGAACCGATATGGATGTGCTGGAGGGGATGATTCAGGACAATACGGATATGATTCTGCTGGAAAGCCCGGCAACCTTCGTATTTACGGTAACAGATATAGCGAAGACGGCGGAAATCGCCAGGGCACATGGAATCAGAACTTATATTGATAATACATTCTGTACGCCGCTGTTTCAGAAACCGCTGACAATGGGCATTGATATCGTGATGCATACGATGTCAAAATACATTGGCGGGCACAGTGATATTATCGGAGGTATCCTCGTTGTAAAAGATGAGAATTTGGGGAAATATCTGAAGGAAACCGTCAGAGCGCTTTTCGGGGGCATTCTCGGGCCGATGGAGGCGTGGCTGGGGATTCGCGGGCTGCGTACTCTGCAGGTGAGGGTGGAAGAACACCAGAGGACCGCCATGGCTGTGGCTCAGTATCTGGAGAAGCATCCGAAGGTAGAAAAAGTATATTATACGGGACTGGCGTCGCATCCGCAGGCTGAACTGATTCAAAGGCAGCAGACGGGACACACAGGCCTTATGAGTTTTGTACTGAGGGAGGCGCCCGAAAAGGCGGCGGAGACAGTCAACCGTCTGAGGGTATTTGAGATCGGATGTTCCTGGGGCGGGTTTGAGAGTCTGGCGCTGTGCCCTCTGCTGCACTACAGCCAGGAAGAATTGGAATTTTTAAATCTGCATGCACATGACAGCGGTCTGATCCGCATTCATTGCGGGCTGGAAGGCGCAGATGTGCTGATCGAGGATCTGGAGCAGGCGCTGCAGGCGAGGTAACGGTATTTAGAGAGGGAATCTATGACAAATCGAGAGAGAGAACAGGCAACTTTGAATTTCGGCCGGCCCCAGGGGCGCGGATCTGTGGAGGAGACATTCTATCCATGGGATCTGACTGTCGGCAGATTTCACGGGGAGGGCCTTCCCGAAGCAATCTGGAAAGGGCTTATACAGCAGGAAGAGGAAGCCTGTGAAAAGTATTTTAAAGTGAGTTTTGGAGAGCCGGTGCTGGCGTACGAATCTTATCTCGGGTTTGATCCGGTCAGGCGGGCGAAGTTTCTGCTTCCCCATGGCGGTGATTCCGGACTGCGGATTGCGTCCTCAAGCGATTGGGAGGCGGTTCGGGAGACCTCTGAAAAAGAAGTCGCGCGCTGGTTTACCGATGAAAACATAGGCAAGGTATATGGAAGCCTTGCGAAAGGGCATAAAGACGGGGATTATTCTGTGCGCATGAATATAGAGGGCTTTTTCTGGGTACCCCGGGAACTGCTGGGCGTGGAAGAGCATCTGTATGCTTTTTATGACGAACCGGAACTCATTCATGAAATTAACAGTTTTACCCTGGAGATATATGAAACATATCTTCCAAAAGTGCTGTCTGTGATACAGCCCGATCTGATCTATATTCAGGAAGACCTGAGCGGGAAGAACGGCCCGATGATATCGCCGGACTGTTTCAGGGAGTTTGTGGGTAATTATTACAGAAAATTAATTCCTTTGTTGAAAAAACACGGCTGCGGCAATGTGTTTGTGGATACGGACGGGGATTTTATGAAGCTGATTCCTGAATTCATTGACGCAGGTGTAGACGGATTTCTTCCCATGGATGTGAACGCGGGCATGGATATTGCTGCTGTGCGCGGCAGCTTCCCAAACCTGAAGTTCGTGGGCGGTTTTAATAAGCTCTGCATTGCAGAAGGGCCGGAGGCAATAGACAGGGAATTCGAACGGATTCTGCCGGTGATCAGGCAGGGCGGGTATATACCCGGGGCCGACCATCAGGTGGCGCCTTCTACTTCTCTGGATCATTACAGATACTATATCAGCAGGCTGCAGGAAGTTATGAAACAGGCAGGGAGGTTGAATCATTGAATAAAAAGGAGATTAGAGACCAGCTGTGCCATCCCCGCAGCGAGACAAGGGGCAGGACGCGATGGTGGTGGTACGGCTGTGCGGCAGATAAAGAAGAAATTGTACGGGAACTGGATCTGATGCAGGAGGCCCGGATTGGCGGAGTGGAGCTTCAGATACTTTATCCACTGCAGCCGGATGATGAGGAGAAAGGCATACATAATTACGAATATCTGTCGCCGGGATTTATGGATATGATACGGTTTGCGGCGGATGAGGCGGCAAAGCGAGACATGCAGTTTGATCTGACCCTTGGTTCGTCCTGGCCTTTTGGAGGCCCGTTCCTTAAGGAAGAGTTAAGCGGACAGAGCGTTCTGCCGTTTACGATTGATGTAGAAGGGCCTTGCACCTTTTATAAAGATCTGACTACGGTTATCTATGGAAAAGTAGTCGGGGCCGTGCTTGGCAAGATGGAAGGAGCCCGTATGCTTCCGGAAACCATTGTGGATATTACGGAGCGGGTGGTGGATAAGTACCTGTTTAACTGGCCCTGGGGAACAGAGATTGGCGAGATCCAGGTGCCGGAAGGACTGCATAAGATCGTACTGTTTGTTTCCAGTGATAAGAAACAGCGGGTGCTCAAACCCCTGCGCGGAGGTGACGGGCTGATTATTGACCACAACAGAAAAGAGTCTCTGCGGGCATTTTTGGAATACGGCGGAGACCCGATTGTGGAAGCAGTGGGAGAGGGGAAGATCGGGAACTTTTTCTGTGATTCCATCGAAGTATTCGGGCATAACTGGACGGATATTCTCTATGAAGAATTCAAAAAGAGGCGCGGATATGAACTCAGGCCGTATATCTATGCGCTCTGGGGAGAAATCCGCGGGATGACAGAGCAGGTAAGATATGATTTTCAGAAGACCATGGCAGAGCTGACGGTGGAGAATTTCTTCCGGGAACTGACGGATTGGTGCCATGAGAAAGGCGCGCTCTCCAGAATCCAGGCGCATGGAACCTGGGGGGATATCCTGCAGGCATATGGCGCGGCAGATATACCGGAGGGAGAGACCTTCTCGGCCTTTGACAGATATGAAGTCAATACGGTGCACAGAAGGCTGGCTGTTTCCGCAGGCCATGTATATCACAGGCCGGTTATATCCAATGAATCCTTCACATGGCTCCGTTTTCCGCGCTTTGTGGTATCACTTGAGAATATCAAGGCGGCCGCAGACAGCATATTCCTGGATGGAATCAACCAGATTGTCAATCACGGCTATAGCTATAGCCGGGCGGACGGTGATGAGATGCTGGCTTTTTATGCATCTACCAACATCAACCATACCAATACATGGTGGAAATACTATAAAAATATCAGCGTTTATATCAACCGGGTATGTGACTTCATGCAGCGCGGCGAGCCAGTTGTTACGACGGCGGTCTATCTGCCCCAGCATGATATCTGGGCAGAGACCCCCCTTGCGGATACGCATATGTGCATGAAGCTGGATGAGAGACTGGATGCGGCCTGTGTAGATGCGGTCCATAAAGCGGGCTACTGGTTTGACTATGTAAATGACGATGTATTGGAACATTGGGATGCATATCTGTACGACACCCTGCTCCTTATAGAATGTGACAGAATTCCGATCAGTACAATGAGAAGAATCCGGGAATTCGCGGAGCATGGCGGTAAGGTGATTGCAGCAGGCCGGCTTCCGAAGAAATCCTGCGGACGCATTGGGTACGAGGAAAATACAGAAGAGGTCCTGAAGATTGGACATGAACTGCAAAGCTGCGGCAGAGTGGTGGTTACGGAAGATAAATATGGCAGCCTCATCGCGGAACTGCGCAGGGTGAAAGTACCGGATGTCAGGATCGGAATGCACCCTGATATGGTGGGATATGTGCATCGCAGAACAGAGACGGAGGATATTTATTTTATATCTAATATCAATAAAAAAGGTTATGAAGAAACTATTAAATTTACAAATAAGAGGAACGGATTCTGCGTATTTGATCCCATGAGCGGTCAGGAAAAAGCGATACGGTCTGTATCGGAAGAGGTGGACGGAATAGAAGTTAAATTATATCTGGAAGCATTTCAATCCCTGATCTTTGTATTTGGCAGCGGGATGGAACAGCCTCTGACTGAGACGAAGCCTGAGGAGAGCGGACTTCTGGATATTTCCTGCGGATGGACGTTGGAAGTACCGGAGAGATCTGTACAGAGAAGCTATGACCAGCTGGAAAGCTGGGAACAGGAGCCGGAGCTTAAGTATTATTCCGGAAGCGGCAAATATGTGAAAGAGTTCCGGATTGAGGAAGGTCAGTGGGAGAAATTTTCGGGTCAGGACAGGATTCTGCTGCAGCTTGAGCATGTTGGGGAAACAGCCGAAATCTATGTGAATGGTCAACTGGCAGATACCCTGATCAAGCGTCCTTATCAGACGGATATTACCGGATTGTTACAGGCGGGAGAGAACAAAATTGAAATTGTCGCTGCAAACCTATTGATTAACAGGATGATAGATCCGGGGTATCCGGAAAAAGAGCTCGAAAAGATGATCCCCCAGTGGCCATATGCGACCGGCGGGCTGGATCAGTGCAGAAAAGAAAGGCTTTTTAACTGGCGGGAGAGAGAGATGATCAAGGAACCGCTTCCATCCGGGCTTTGGGGGAAGATTAAGATCATGGGCCTGAGACAGAAGCATTATGTATACCCGCAGGGTACTCCGTAATACATGCCCTGCGGGCGGATCCGCAGCAAGCTGCGGAATAAGGTATACCCAAAGGGCACCTCGTAATTCATGCCCTGCGGGCTGGCCTGCAGCATAGCTGCAGAATTAGGTATAGAATACACTGCCGGGAGCTGTGTAAAGTGCAGGAAACTGGATGTTGCTGCATTGAGATTTGAAACACTCTCCGGGGCAGAGGTGAAAAGGAGTGGTTGGTATGGCAGAGCAGAATACAATGTGGGCGCTGGTGAAGGAGAAACCGGAACCGGGGCTTTGGATGAGACGCGTGGAGATTCCGCAGGTCGGTAAGAACGAGGTAAAGATCAAGATCCTGAAAACTTCCATCTGCGGAACGGATGTACATATATACAACTGGAACAAATGGGCGCAGGAGACAATCCCCATCGGCCTGACGGCAGGACATGAGTATGTCGGCGAGATTGTTGAAACCGGTGAAAATGTAGAGGGATTCTATGTCGGAGAAAAGGTATCCGGGGAGGGCCACATTGTCTGCGGCAAATGCAGGAACTGCCTGGCAGGACTTCCCCACCTCTGCAGGAACACGCAGGGAGTTGGAGTAAACCGGAACGGGGCGTTTGCGGAGTATCTTGTAATCCCTGCAACGAATGTGTGGAAGTGTTCTCCTCAGATCAAAGAAGAATTGTATTCCTGCTTTGATCCGCTGGGGAATGCGGTGCATACGGCCCTGTCCTTTAAC
This sequence comes from Faecalicatena contorta, assembly GCF_001404335.1. Lineage (GTDB taxonomy): Bacteria > Bacillota > Clostridia > Lachnospirales > Lachnospiraceae > Faecalicatena > Faecalicatena contortus_B. The sequence goes on along the minus strand of NZ_CYZU01000027.1, from coordinate 42,986 downwards.
GAAATCGGCGAAGATGTCCTGATAACAGGGGCGGGCCCCATCGGAATTATGGCGGCTGCGATCAGTAAGCATGTGGGGGCCAGGTATGTGGTGATTACGGATGTGAATGAATACCGTCTTGCGCTTGCCAGGGAAATGGGGGCCACCCGTGCCGTCAATATCGCAAAAGTGAATCTGAAAGACGTGATGTATGAGCTGGGGATGAAGGAAGGCTTCGATGTGGGGCTGGAAATGTCCGGAAATGAAGCCGGCTTTAACGATATGGTAAATAATATGAAAAACGGCGGAAAGATTGCGCTTCTCGGACTTCAGAAATCCAATGCCCGGATCGACTGGAGCAAGGTGATCTTCAACGGTCTGACCATCAAGGGGATTTACGGAAGAGAAATGTGGGAGACATGGTACAAGATGGATACTATGCTTCAGAGCGGGCTGGATATTGAGCGAATTATTACTCATAGGTTCAATATTAAGGACTACGAAGAGGGATTTGCCGTTATGAACAGCGGAAATTCCGGCAAAGTAGTATTGGATTGGACATCCTTGTATTAGAGCGTGTCTGACAATTCATTTGCCCTGCCGGTTGTCCGGTAAGCGGGAATGCTCATTTAATAACAGTTCATTCTTGCATGAACTGTTACGATTATACACGTTTTAGCGGTATAGAATATATTGATATTGGGAGGAAGACTGAAATGAAAAGAGAGGACGCTCTTGCATACTATAAAAAAGAAGTGGATGCTATAAAAGAAGCCGGCCTGTTTAAGGGCGAAAAGCTGATCACATCACCGCAGGGGGCTAAAGTAAAACTGGAGGACGGCCGGGAGCTTCTGAATATGTGTGCAAATAATTATCTTGGACTTGCCAATGACTCCAGGGTCATGGCAGCTGCTGCCAAATCCTATGAGGAAAGGGGATATGGGCTTTCTTCTGTAAGATTTATCTGCGGGACGCAGGATGTGCACAAAGAACTGGAGGCTGCCATCAGCCGCTTTTTCGGAACGGAGGATACAATTTTGTATTCATCTTGTTTTGATGCTAACGGCGGGCTGTTTGAAACAATTCTGACATCGGATGACGCGGTGATCAGTGATGAGCTGAACCACGCCAGTATCATCGACGGCGTGCGTCTGTGCAAGGCAAAACGGTTCCGGTATAAGAACAACGATATGGAAGACCTGCGGGAACAGCTGAAAGCGGCGGATGAAGCGGGGGCAAGAATCAAACTGATTGCCACGGACGGCGTATTTTCTATGGATGGTATCATCGCGGACCTGAAGGGGATCTGCGATCTGGCGGACGAATATCAGGCGCTTGTAATGGTGGATGACAGCCATTCGGCCGGTTTTGTGGGCAGGACAGGGCGCGGGACAGCACAACACTGTGGAACCGAAGGCAGAGTGGATGTGATCACAGGGACCCTTGGAAAGGCTTTGGGCGGAGCATCCGGCGGGTATACCACCGGAAGAAAAGAGATCATAGACCTACTGCGCCAGCGCAGCCGCCCTTATCTTTTTTCGAATACGCTTGCACCGGCTATTGCCAGGGCCAGCCTGGAAGTGTTCCGGATACTGGAGAGCGATACTTCTCTGAGGGATCACCTGGAAGAGACCACGGCCTATTACAGAAAAGAGATGACAGAGGCGGGGTTCGATATTATCGAGAGTACGCATCCGATTGTGCCGGTGATGCTTTATGATGAGAAACTGGCGGGGGAGATGGCTGCTAAGATGATGGAGAAAGGGATTTATGTCGTGGCATTTTCTTATCCGGTTGTGCCTAAGGGGAAGGCGCGGATCAGGACACAGGTTAGTGCGGGACATACGAAAGATGATATTGATTATATTGTGAAGTGCTTTAAGGAAGTGCGGGATGAGG